>JAKAOF010000001.1:0-104952 GCA_021823345.1 Thermoplasmata archaeon | reverse complement strand
GCGGTCCCGGGCTCCCCCTCCGGGCTCTTGCGCATCTCCTGCTCCTCTTGACTTTCCATGTCGGCCTCGGTCGAGGTGAGGAAGGCGCGAGGAAGCGGGCGATAGGTGTTCGAGGCCCGGTTGTACGTGGCGAGCGTTCGGTCCACGAGCGTGGACAACGAGGCGATGGCAAGCTCCTGATTGATCCCGAGCACGGAGGAGACCTCAGCGGGATGCAGTTCGTTCGTTTCGAACAGGATCTCGAGGATCTTCGCCGGGACGGGAGGGATCTCGCGACGGGCGATGTACCGGTCCAGTCCATGGAAGAGCCGGGCGGATCGAACGGCCCGGTTCGTCACCGGCAGACGCCCGGACCGGGGATCTCGGACGAGGACGTTGTTCACCAGGTCGATGTCGTAGGCGTAGCGCGCCTTCGTGGTGTAGGCCAGGAGGGAAATCCGGAACGGGACGATCCCGGTCCGGTGGACAAAGGCGGCGAGGTCCGCCATCGAGAATATCTCGAACTTCGGCAACGGGAGCGGGGTACCCTTGATCGCCATCTGTTCCTGGCGGATCGAGCGGGGGATGAACCCTTCCTTGACATTGATCCGCACCACACACGGCTCCTCCGTGCCCCGGTCCTCGAGATCCCAGGGGGTGATCGAACGGGGGTTGTAGTGGAAGGTGACGATCTTGCCCGGGCCGCGGACGTCAAAGGCGATGACGGCGGCCGGGGTGGTGTACTCCCAGGCCTCCTTCTGCATCGTGGGCTGGTGGAAGACCACGCCCACCCTTCCGACCAGGGGGCTCCGGGCGAGGACTTGGGCGATGTCGTCCTGGGCAACGCCATCCAGTTCGAGATGCACGCGCGCGATCGCCGGCAAGCGGCGAGTCGAGGCATCCATCAGGGCTTGCCGGAGGTTCTTCTGGGAGAAGATGTCGTGGATCTCCGGAGGAGCATTGGAAGAGAGCAGCACGAAGTGCTCGAGGAGCGGGCGCGGCTCCGCCGGCTTACCAGGGCTCATGCCCCATCCATCGTTATCTCAATAATTAAACTTCCTCTCGGGAGGTCGGTCCGCGGTGAGGAATCCGGTCCACGCGGCGCGAGCGACTCACGAGGGAATGGGAGACAGGGGGACCGACAAGATCGTGCGGTGCACGGCCCCCTCCCGCTTGAGGGTACTTTGCTTCAGCACCACCGCCTGGACGGTGAATCGGGCGAAGACCTCTCCCTGATGCGCCTCGATGGCCCGCCGGGCGAGCTCGGCCCGGGCCCATCCCTTGATCCGCGCGAGGGTCACGTGAGCATGGAACGGGTGGTCCTCCGGTGGTAGCCCCAACCCTTCGACCGCCTCCTTGACCCGGCGGTGAAGGTCCTCCAGCCGTCCGCCATCATCCACCACGCCGGCCCACAGGACCCGGGGCCGCTCCGTGTTGGGGAATGCGCCGAGCCCTCGAAGGACGATCGACCCCGAGGGGGCTCCTCGCAGGCTCCGCTCCAACGCGGGGCCCAACTGCGGGACGAGCAGTTCGGGGACATCTCCTAGGAACCGCAGAGTGATGTGGGAAGGAGCGTCCTCCGCGAGCGGGGAAAGCTCGGGGATCGTGAGCCGAGGGGTCTCGACCGCCACGAACAGCCGCACCGTCCCGAGGGGACCCGCCTTGTCCTCGTTCCCCCGGGGGTGCGAAGGACGTGATGCACGATGTCGGGGGGTCCCCGGGGGCGGCACGGGGTCAGCTCCTCCTGCCGGAAGCGAACGGTCGGTTCGTGATCTCGTCGCTCGACATCGCAGGTCAGTACGTGAGCGAGATGGAGGCCGGCTTAGGGTACTCGAGGTGCTGCGTCCCCGCGCAGGGGTTCGTCGCCGTGAACTCCGCGGTGAAGTGGGGCGCGTTCTCCGGGGACGGCATATAGGGGTCCACCACATGGAGCACGATGAGTTCCGAGGCCGCCCCCGAAACGTTCAGCGCGTACGGGAGAACGGCATACTCTCCGGATCCCGTGAAGCTCCCGGTGGAGCCACCACCGGACCACGTGAGGGTCCAATTGAGCTTCGAAAGATATCGAACGGTCTGATTGGGATTGAGATACTCCGGGTAGATCGTGACGTTGAGGAAGAAGGCGTGGCTCACGAAATCCTGGTTGACCAAGTGGACCGAGAGGTTGGTGTCGATCGAGCTGTTGTTGTAGGTTCCGACCGAGGGTGCCTGGAACACCGGGGGCCCTCCCGTGGGGGTGGCGATCGGGATGAAGGCGAAGCCCGCGATGAGGACCACGGCGGCCCCGACCCCCAGGAGCTTGCGCGAGGTGTCGAGCGGGGAGAGATCATTGAGGGGCGGTGGGTGACGGACGCCCAGGAACAGGACGAGGAGCGCAAAGAAGATCCAGCCGGTGTAGAACAGCCCGAGCAGGAGCAGCGCCATCACCGCGGCGATGCTGATCCAGCTGCTGCGTCGGCCGAAGAGGGCGCGGAAGACGTGCCCCCCATCCAACTGCCCGGCGGGAAGCAGGTTGATCGACGTGACGAGCAGACCGACCCAACCGGCGATGGCCAGCGGGCTCATGTTGCCCGAGCCGACGGGGAAGAAGAGCCCCAGGAACCACCAGACGAGCGATGGCCCGAGCACGATGTCGCCATAGGGGATCGTGAGGAAGGTGGGGCCGCAGTTCGTCAGCGGGAGGACCGGAGAGTTGAGGGACAGGAAGAGCCCCCCCAAGGTCACCGGGATCGCGGCGGCGAAGCCGGCGAGGGGGCCGGACACCCCGATGTCCATGAGCGCCTTGCGGTTCGGGATCGGTTCTCGCAGGGAGATGAACGCGCCGAAGGTCCCGAAGATCACGATGGGGGGTGGCATCGGCAGGAAGAAGGGGAAGGAGGCTTCCACCCGGTGCTTGCGGGCCATGAAGTAGTGGGCGAGCTCGTGGAGACCGAGGATGGCCATCAGCGGGGCCGCAAAGAAGACCCCGCCCCAAAGCAGGTCCGTGGCGGTGAGCGAATACCCTCCCCGGTACGAGACCCACAGGAACGCGCCGGCGAAGAGCGTGGAAATCGCCGTGAGCGCGAGCATGATCCAGTTCACTACCGCGCCATAGGTCTTGCGCTGCGGGCGGCGGACCACTTCGACGAGGTGCTCCCCGTGCTCCATCCGGATCTGGGGAATGTAGTAGAGGCTCCACATCTCCCGCGCCAGGTCGTTGAACTTCGCCTCGAGCGTCGTCGAGTCGACGTTCACGAGGAAGATCAGGGAAACCGGAGTGGTGCGGGTCTCGTAGATCGTGAAATACCGGCCGACCAGCGTGCGGATGCGGTCAAGCTCCGACAACGGAGTGGGCGGGGACGGCCCAGCGTTCGCCACGGATCACCCGTGAATCTTTAGACGGTCTCCATTTCGAAGAGCACCTTGTACCCCCGCAGGGATTCCGTGAGCTGGTTCGCCAGCTCCATGGCGTCCTCGGTAGAGACCTCCCGTTTCCAATCGTAGGTGAAATCGTAGTTGCCCTGGGTCGGGTGGAACCCCAGGCTCCGCAGACGCTCGACCACTTCGGATGGCGCAGACCCTTCACTTGAGAACGTCACTCGGAGATACGTTTCCATCGCTGTTCACTCGAAGGGGAAAACTCCGAGGGGGGAATATACTTTTCTATCCCATCCCAAGCTGCGGGACGCGCTCCGCGGCCCGGGGGAAAGCAGGACCGAGGGGGGGAGGATGCGCTCTCGGGAGAGCCACCGGGGGAGGAATGCCTCGTGGAGCAGCTGCGGGATCAGCGAAGGCATGACGTCCTTCACGGAGGTCCCCCGGGAAAATCGGACGGAAGACTGGGCGAAACCTCCCATTTCGTCCTCCACGGTGAGCGTGCACCCCGAAGCCTTTGGAGTGAGCCGGAGGGTGAGTTCCTTCGACTTCGCCCGCGGGTCGAGTCGCACCATGGGCAGGAGCTCCGCCAGTCCCTCGAGCAGCCCCGCGGCCTGGATCGAGCTGTCGCGGCCCTGCAGCTCGATCCCCAACGGTCGGCGGCGTACCCCCTCCCCGTTGATCACTCCCGAACGGATCCGACGCGAGGCGATGGGAAGGAGATCGTCCGCGTAGAGCGTCCCGACGAGGATGAGGGACAAGGGGAGCCGGCGGTGCCGCTTCCGCCACGCATTGGCCCGGAGCGCGACGGGGAACGTCTCCTCGCTCACGGTCATGGCCTGGACCTTCGGTTCGAGGATCGACCCGTTCGAGTCGTTGAGCGGGACCACCTGCCACTCCTTCGATCCATAGTAGCGTTCCAAGTGGGCAACGAGGCGCCGATACCGGGAGTTGAAGGGGGCCACCCCCCCACCCTTCTTGGGAGACCCGCGGACCAGGGCATCGGTCGTCAGTCCGATCCCCACGTTCTCCGCGTGGAGAAACGTCGCTTCGATCATCCGACGGTGTCCAGCGTGCATCCCGTCGAAGGTCCCGCCAACGACCGCGTAGGGGAATCGAACGCTCCGCATGCTAACCTACAGGTGAAAGGCAAAGACGAGCAGCAGGACCAGGAAGAACGCGGTGCCGTACATGAGGTAGGTCAACATCTGCTTCTGTTTCAAGGCCGCCGCCCGCTTGGAGGCGCACTCCTTGCTGCACGTCTTCTTCCCCACGGGAACCGACTTGCCACACACACGGCAGTGATTGTGGTCGGGGATCTCTTCCATGGGCTCGTCTCATTCCGCTGCTCGGTCCGGCAGGGTGGTTGGAAATCGGATGGAGCGTGCCGCCCGTGCCCGCATGATGGACCCCGGACCCGAGCCGGTCAGGACTACGGCTCCTCCTCTTCGATCTTCTGTGCGTGGCGCTCGCGGGTCAGCCGGGAGATCTCCTGCACCAGCGTGAGCCAGATCCGTCCCTGGCTCTGGAGGTTCGATTCCATCCGCTCCAGGATGTGTCGGCTCCGCTCGGCGAGGTCGGTCTCCATCCGATGGAGTTCCTGCCAGACCTCTTCCTTGAGCTTGGCGACCTCCTTGGAGGAGTCTCGTCCCCGGGCCGTTCCCGTACCCTTGCCCTTGTCCAGGGTCTCGATGCGGGTCCAGGTCTTCTTGAGGACCGGGAGCGTCCGCTCGGCGAAGTACTTGATCCGCTCGTCCATCTCCCGCACCTCGGTGCGCAGGGTCTCGACCTCCTGGTGGAGATGCTCGAGCTCCGGACCTCGGCTATTGGAGAGGACCCGGGCGATCTCTTCCGCGATACGACTGTCCAGGTAACGAAGGATCTCCTCCCGAGATCCCCGGAGCGGGTCGGAGGAAAGGGCCGGCACAGGGGGGGGGACAGGCGGGGTGGCCCGGGGGACGCCTCCCACCACCATACCCGCCTTCTCGACCCGGACCACTTCCCGCTCCGTCCACGGGGGAGCGGAGGCGACGGCCGGGGGGGGAGGCGTGGTCTCTGCCCGAGGAGGGGGAGGCGGGGGCGCGGCCGCCGTCTTCTTGGCGGGCTTGAGGAGCTCGCGGTCCTCCGTCACGAACGACTCCATCAACGAATAGATCCGGGCGATCTCCTTGCGGTGGAAGGGACCATCATCCCGCTCGAAGCTCCCCGAGACGAACTTCTCGAGCTCGGGACCGTCGATGAGCGACTTGAGGCGTTCCTGCCGAGAGGTCTCCTTGGTGTCGACAAGCCATTGGATGGGTTGGGACAGCCGCTTCGGGTCCTTCAACGGGCTGTTGGTGAGGTCGACGAGCGTGACCCCCTTCTTCGCCCACACGTCGAGCCGCCGCTTTCGCTGCTCGGCCGTCATGTTCGCGTCCATGCGGAAGATGGCCATGGACAACGGGAAGCTCTTGGACACGAGCGAATAGTCCACGTTCCCGGCGGGGATGTAGTAGGGGAAGACCAGGATGCCCGAGAGCGCGAGCAACGTGGCGGGAGCTCGCTCCAGGAGCGCAAAGACGGCCTCGGCGCTGGAGGGCCATTCCCGGGTCAGCGCGACCATCACGGGGTTCTCGGCATCTCCCCGCTCGTAGACCAACGAGCGGGCCAGTTCTGCCATGAGGGCAGACGAGGGAGGGGCGGCCGGGGGGATCTCCCCCGACTCGGCTCCCATCTCGTCGTACCACGCCCGCAGCATCTGGACCGGTTGAGGCTGCCGCAGCAGCTGCGGCAGGTCGAGCACCAGGGTCTTGATCCCGAGGCGGGGACGGTCCTCCGTGGAGAGGAACATGCGGCCGAGGCACAGGTAGCGCCCCTTGGCCGAGGTGTAGAGGAAGAGGCTCGGATAGAAGGACATCCGGCGCCGAGGGTCCGGGTCCCAATAGTCACTCGTGTCGCTCAGGTTGATCGCGAGGTCGCCGACGATCCGCAGACGACCCAGGCACTCGGCATACCCTTCGAAGCCCGTGGCCGGGGAAGGTTGATGCCGGGGACTCTCCGCCTCGTTGTCTACCTGGCGGCACCAGGCGACCCCTTTGAGGATCGATTCGGTGGAGGTCCCATTCTCTCCCATCACCCAGCACCGCTGGTGGCGGCCTTCTTTTCGAGCACCCGCTCGCAGATCCGGGCGATAGGTAGGGTGGTGTTGACCATGACGGGAACGCCGGTCGGGTATCCGTTCCCGGAGGTGGCGTTCGGCATGTCACTGTAGAGGAGGGGGCGAGACTCGCCGGTCGCGATCGCCGAGGCAACAAGGAACGAATCCTGGTTCACGTCAAACAGTCCGCTCGCCTGGGCGGCGACGAGGATGCTGCCCAGACCGCTCCCGTCCCGGTCGACCAGGAAGTTGTGAACGTCGAAGTTGCTCTCGAACTCCCGGCTGGTGAGGACCTGCTCGACCTCGGTGTAGAAGTCGCGCAAGAGGTCGGCCTTGGAGATCGCGATCACGAGCGGGATGTGGCGTTCGCGGACGTACCGGATGACCCCTCGGGCCAAGTTCACTTGCTGGGAACTTTCCTTGAGGGAGCCCAGCTGGGGGCTCAGGAGGAGGACGATGCCGTCGGCGTCGCACACGAAGCGCCCCATGAGGGTCAGTCCGTGCCTCCAGAGCTCCTGCCGGTCACTGGGCCAGGTGTCGTACTGGGGGATGACGACGCACTTTTCCTTGGGGACCTCTTCCGTCGGGGTCTGGATCCACAACCGGTCGTAGGTGAAGTAGTCGGAGATGATCCCCCCCGCCTCGTCCACGGTGTGAAGTTCCATGGGGCGCACCTCGCCCGGTTTGTCCCGGACGCCATAGTTGAAGTAGAGCTTCATGTCGACGAACTGGTTGTACTTCGTCGGCAGGGGGTACTTGGTCAGGATCCCTTGATCCTCCCGGTTCGCGCTGAGCTCGACGAAGAGCCGGGTGGGGTCCTCGCTCGGCCGGCTCACATAGTGGCGAACGGTGGTCTCCATCTCGGCCGACGGGTTCGTGGGGTCCACGGTCTCGTAGGTGGTCTCCTCCATCACCACTTCCCGCGTGATATCCCCGAAGACGGGGAGATTGGTGACCTTCCGCTGGGGGATGTAGGTGATCGGGAGATTGAGCCCGAAGTGCCCAGATAGGTACCGGAAGTACGTGGTCTTTCCCGAGGAGGGGATCCCGACCACCGCGATCTTCGTCGTCAACTGCGGGGGAGCGGCCTTCTTGACGGGGGAGGGGGACGCCGGGGAGGCCTCGGGGGCGGGCGCCTTCGCATCCTTGGAGGGTGCGCGCACCGTCGGGGCTCCTTCCTTGCGTTTCACGACCTTCTTCGAGCCCTTCGGGGAATTGGGAGGTGGAACCATACGGTTAGTCAAGCACGAAGGGATTTATTACTATGGCGTTCCGGCCCACCCGCCACGCGCCCCTGGGGAGGGGCCCACAGTTCCAAAAGACAGCTTCCGAGCGGGAAAAGGACCTGCACCGTCCTATCGCATCTCCGAAAGAGCGACTTCGACGAAGGAAAGGAAGGCCTGCACGTCCGGATCGCGATGGGTGTCCTCGATCCGGGCATCCTGGAGCAGACCGAATATCTCCTCGACCAGCGTCTCGTGCGCCATCGCTCCGCCGCTTCGGATGCTGGCGTACGTCCGCTTGAGGTCCAGGATCTTCTCGAACATCGTCTCCAGGTGGTCGCGCAAGGAGGGGTTCTGGTCCCCGACCTTGGCATGGGCCCGCTCGAAGATCTCGACCAGGCTCTGGACCTGCCGGTCCCCCCCCACCTTGGCGTGCAAGAGGGCGAGGCGGCGGTACATCCGGGGGCGCTCTTGCGCCGGCAGCGTGGCGGCCTCGATCCAGGCCTCGGTCAGATAGCGCGCCGCTTCGGCACCGTCCCCCTTGGCGTAGCTGATGCGCGCCATCCAGTAGGAACGCGTGAACGGGTGAATGACCGCGGCGTTGCGCTGGAGCGTCGACTCGGCGCGGGCCCAGTCCTTCGCCATGAACGCGGACGCGACCTCGCCCAGCGGACCGAAGCGGTCCCGCATCTCGGGCGAGATGTTCCCGTCCTGGGCGACCGCCACATCGAAATCCCCCGCTTGGTCCGCATGGGCGCCTTCGGCGTCGGACTTCTTGGCCGTGCTGAGGTGCTCGACCAGCCCGTACTGGCTCGTGTTCCGGAGCGCCTGGGCCACGTCCGCGGCGTGCTTTGCGAGGTCCTCGCTCGAGAGCGCGGAGAACTGGCCCGAATCCTCGAAGGGAACGTCCAGGAACGCGTTGATCATGCGGGTGTAGAGCTCCTCGCCCGTCATCACTTCCCGATAGGAGGCCTTGGAGTTCGAAGAGACCTGGCCCGCGTGGTCGGAGAACGTGGCGAGCAGGGTCTGCATCATGGCCGCGTCGACCCCCTTATCTTTCTCCGCCCCGCTCCCGATCCCGATGACCTGGAGGCGCAGGGCCGTATCGCCGCGCACCATGTACTCGATGAGGTCCCGGGAACCGCGCTGGACGGGGGACTGCGGGAGCTCGGGCCCGACCCGGAAGTAACGGGACATGTTGTCCCAGCCGTCGGTCACGAGCACGAGGTTGCCCACGATGGGACCGCCCGGCCCCATGCGCAAGAGGTCGGCCCCCAGCGCCAGGGCATCCCAGATCGCCGACTTTCCGGTGGGCTGGGTGTTCTGGACGATCTCGGCCATGCTGGGCAATTTCTGGGAGAGGGGAAAGAGGACGCGGGTCGTGGAGTTGAACACCACCATCCCAAAGAACGCCCGCTGATTGGCCACTTCCTCCAGGATCTTGCCCACCGCTTCTCGTGCCACCTCGATCTTCTTGCGGGGAGCACCGCTGATCGGGGCCAGCATGCTCTTGGAGGTGTCCAGCACCAGGACGTGTCGCGGGGCGTCCAGCGGGTTCTGGGGTTGCGCCGGGGATCCCATCATGCGGGGGCCTTCACCACGGCAAGATGCAACCGGTCGCACTGACGTCGAAAGTAACCGGGGTCGTTCCCGTACTCCGCGTCAAGATGGGCTTGGATTTCCGAATCCGACATGCCCGGGTCCGTGAGGGGCGAGAACATGCAGGGGAAGATCACCAGGAGCTTGCCCTCCACGAGCGCCCGTTCGGTCTCCTCCTTTCCACAGAAGGGACAACGCAGCCTCTGGCCAGCATCTGTCACGGAGGCGGGAACACGCCTTGAGATATAAGCGCGTTCTCGTAAAATCGAATCTTCTTCCGCCGAGAAGAAGGATAAAACGCGCTGTTAGCACGACATCCGGTGCGACTCCGGCGTAACCGCCTCGGGTCGGATCCCACTTAATGCGCGGAGCCCCCGTTCCCAGGGGTCTCAGCAACGTCGAGATTGAGTTTGAGGGTCTGGCGCGCATCTTCCGTGGCCCGACGGACCTTGACCCGCTGTCGGTTCGTCTCATCCAGTTTCACCCGCAGCTCCTTGACGGACTTGAGCACGGACTCCGCGGCCGGGGAGGGTTGCGGGAGGGTCTTCATCCCGTCCGACAGGGCCTTCTCACCCTTGGCGGCATCCTCGCGGGAGCGGTTCAGGAACTGCGAGAGCTTCTTCTCCATCTCCTCGTGCTGCGAGATGACCTGAGCCGCCCACTTGCGGAACGCCTCCTCCCGCTCGCCCACCGTTCGCTCTCGGGCCTCGACCTGGCTTTCCCGGTCGGTCAGCTCCTGGGTCTGGCGTGAGATCCACTCCTGCCACTCTGCGGCGTTGCTGGCGTACTGGTCCGTCGACTCGGTGGCCGTTTCCTCGGGATAGGGCTCTGCACTGTCGGAATACTCCGAGGTTTCTCCCTCCACGGAGGGCTCGGCGGCCAAGGGCTCTTCTTCCGCGGGAGGGGGGCTTTCCTCGGCGGCAGGCTCCTCCGAGGGCGGAGGAGAGGTCTCGTCTGCAATCTCCCCAAAGGTGGATGCGGCCTCTGCGTCCGGCGGTGACTCAGGGTGGGCATCCGGCGGGGACGGAGACGCTTCGGGAACGGGATCCGGTGCCGTCGGAGTGGGTGCGGGTTCTGCGGAGGGCGCCACGGGGACCGGAGCAGGGGCGGGTGCAACTGCCGGAGGCGCTGGCTCTGCGGGAGGGGTCTCGGCCGGAGCGGGTGCGGGAGGCGCCACGGGAGGCGAGACCACCGGAGCGGGAGCCGGGGTTGGAGCAGGAGTTGGCGTGGGCGCGGGTGCCGGGGCCGGAGCCACCGGGGCCGGCGGGGAAACGGCAGCGGGAGGGGCTGGGCTCGCCGTGGCGGGAGCGGGGGGGCTCTTCGCGGGCTCCGGCGCGGCGGGCGGAGGGTGCAGCAGGGCTTGGCTCATTTCCGTCAGGCGTACGGAGAAGGTCTCGGGCCCCGTCCACTCGATCTTGAGCAGGCGTCGCTCCTCCATCTGGAGCAGGGTGTCGCGGAGCCGGTTCAACGGGATCCCGTGGAACCGGGTCTTGATGTTCCGGATGTAGGCTTCCCGGGTCACGGCCAACTTTCCGCCCCGAGAAGCTTCGTCTGTGAAAATCAGCAAATCCTGGAACAGGTTGAAGGTAACCTGCTGCGGTGGGGGCATTATCTGAGGCAACGATTCATCTCCTCTTTAGCAGGAAGACAAACTCCCCCGGGCTCATATCTTTTACCAACACCTCCATAGTGCCGACCCACGGGTTCATCGGGTTTTGCGTTGCCGGACATCGATGAGTACTACCTCCTTACACGGCCGGGGCGGAGTGCGGCCCGCGGCCCGGGGATGGAGAAGTGGGCAGGGGCCGCGGCCTTATCCGCATCGGGCTCTCTGGGGGCACCGTGAGCCCTGCTCCCCCCCGCCGAAAACCTCGCTCCCCACCGGCCAAGCCCATCCCTGGCCGTAAAGAGGGGACTCGAGCGCAGGAGATCCTGGACACGGCCTTCCACCAGGCCACCAAGATCTCCTCCTCCGGGCGGACCCGGATCGACCGGGGCCGGTCACTGACGCTTCGCAAGATCACCCGGGCGAGCAGCGTGCTCCTGCGCCACCTTTCCCGCCGTCGGGCCCCGTTCCGGAAGTGGGACACCTTTTCCCCGTTCACCCAAGCGCTCCTGACCGCCCGTCTGGGAGAGGGACAATTGGAGCGGAGCATGCGTAGGCTGCGCGTGGCCGAGGAACGATTGTTGCGGTTCCGGGCCGAGGAGGAGCGACGGATCCCCCGGATCGAGGAAAAGGACGACTTCCGGAAGTCCCTGAAGAGGTACTATGGCCGGGCGTCGAGCGTCTTGCACGAGATCGAAGAGGACATCGTGGTCCTCGAACGGGGGCAGAGCATCCTGCGACGGAGCCCGGTGCTCGATGCGTCCGCCACGACGCTCGTGGTGATCGGGCTTCCCAACGTGGGCAAGTCCTCCCTCGTTTCCCTCCTATCGAGCGCCAGCCCGAAGGTGGCCGCCTATCCGTTCACCACCCTGAACGCCATCGTCGGTCATGCGACCCTCACCCGAGCGGGAGCGACCCAGATGGTAGATACCCCCGGTCTCCTGGAACGCGATGGTCGCCCGGTCCGCGGAGCGACGGCCGTCCAGGCCGAGCGGGAAGCGATCGCCGCGATCGAGTCCACCGAGGGACCGATCGTGTTCCTCATCGACCCGAGCGAGACGTGCGGTTGGACGTTGGAGGCGCAGCATCAGCTCCTCCTGCACCTGCGGACGCGGTATCCTGAGCGAGAAATCCTCCCTGTCGAGAACAAGATCGACCTCGTGCGAACGGACTCTCCGAATCTCAAGATCTCCTGCGAGACGGGCGAAGGCATCGAAGAGCTTCGAAAGGTCCTGGGCGAGATCGTCTCCCGCCACATTCCCAGCTGGGAGGACCTCTACGAGGCTACGAACGCATGAAACGCACGAACTCTTCCTTCGTGCGCCGCTGGAGCACGTAGTTCGACATTCGCTCGTACCCGATCGTGGAGGTCGGGGTCCGTCCGTAGTCGTGCCCCGGGAGCACCACGAGGGCATCATCGAGCTTGAGCAGGGTTCCGAAGAGGCTGTCGTAGAGCTCCGCGGGACTCCCCCCGGGAAGGTCCGTGCGTCCGCACTCGCCGACGAAGAGCGTGTCCCCCGTCGCCACGTTCCCAGAAAACACGTAGAGCACGCTGTCGGGAGTGTGCCCGGGGGTGTGGAGCACCTTGACCGAGGTGCCCGCGACCGAAAGCTCGCTGCCATGGTCGAACGAGAGGTCCTGGGAGAGGGGAGCGCTGCGATACGCGGCGATCTTGGCCCCCGTCCGGGCCTTGACGTCCTCGTTCCCCGCGACGTGGTCCGGATGGCTGTGGGTATTCAGCACGTAACGGACCTTGAGGTGGGTCGCGTCGATGAAGGCCAGCACGGGGTCGATCTCGAACGAGGGATCGATCACGAAGGCTTCCTCCCCTTCGCCGGCCGCCACCACGTAGGTGAAGTTCTGAAGCGGCCCCACCTGAAATTGTCGAAGGATCATGGTTTGGACGAGCTGCGCTCTCGGAGTCGCCCAGCCCCTCGACCTATAATAGTAACATCGCGGGGGAATCTTCGTTCCCTTGGCCGATCCATCCGAACCCCCCCCCGGGGCGAGCCCGAAGCCGCCCTCGGAAGACCACTACGGTTTGCGAAACTCGAGCACGTAGTGATGCGGACCGAACTCCCAGGCCTTCTCGTGGCGCAGCCCCATCGCCTCGAGCCGCCGGGTGGCCTCGGCTTCGGTGAACCGGACGGAGACCGGCGGACCCCCCGGGGTCTCCGTCTTCTTCCAGTCGACGTTGATCAACCGTCCTCCCTTCTTCAGGAGGCGAACGGCTTCGCCGGCCGTGGACGGAGGGATATCGTGGAGGACGTTGGCGAGGAGCACCACGTCGACAAGCCCGTCCGCCAACGGGATCCGCTCCGCCGTGGAGAGCACCGGGAAGAGGTTCGTCAATCCCCGCTCGGCTTGCCGCTCTTTCAAGAGTTCGACCAGCTCATCGGAGATGTCCACGGCGTAGACCTTGCCCGCCGGACCCACCGCCTGCGCCGCGGGCAGTGCGAAGAAGCCCGTTCCGGCGCCGATCTCCGCCACCGCGGTACCGGGCGACAGGCCGACCTTGCGCCAGAACGCTTCGGGGTCCTGGTGACGGCGGCGTTCGGGGTTGTCCAGGTGATCGAGTCCCTCCTGTCGCGTCCAGCGCCTTCCGTGCATCCGCTATCCTCGAGAGCGACGTGCCGTGCTTCCAGAAAACGTCTTCGCCCGCGGAGGGGGGCTCCACCCTGGGAGACCCCAGAGGGCGAACCCTCCGCGGAAGGCGTTGGCATTGCTTCCAGGCCGACATCCTTTCGGCATCCGCTTCAAGTGCTTCACGTTCCCTCCGCCCAAGACGACATAGTCGGGCTCCAGGGCCGCGAAGAGCACTTTCACCGCTCGGGCCACCTCCTTGCGCCATTCCTTCTTCCCCAGACGCTCGAAGCCCCGCGCTCCCAGGTAGTCCTCGTACGTCTTTCCTTTCCGGTAGGGAAGGTGGCCGAGCTCCATGGGTTCCAGCTTGCCGTCGGTGATCATGGCCGACCCGAGCCCCGTGCCGAGCCCCAGGAAGAGCATCTTCCCTCCCTCGTAGCTCCCGAGAGCCTGCATTGCGGCATCGTTGACCAGGCGTACCGGGCAGTGGAACGCCCGTCGGAAGTCGAACCCGACCCACCCGGGTCCGAGGTTCACGGGATCCTTGAGGGGGCGGCCATCTTCTACCGGGGCCGGGTACCCGATCGCGATCGCCCGGTACGTCCATCCCCGGGTGTGCCGGCGGACCGCCTCGACCATCTCCTTCGCGGTCATGGAGGGTCCGGACGGGATCTTGACCTCCTCCGCCCGGCGGGACGAACGCACCTTCACGTGGGTGCCTCCGACATCGATCACCAGGATGGGGCGGGGGGCCTCCTCCGCGGACGCTTTCATCGGACCTCCCGGGGATGCGCCCCGCTCCGGGATGTTTGCCAGATCGAGGCCGCGGACGAGTCCAGGTACCAGCGGGTCGACCCGCGAGCCCGCACCCTACTTGCCGGAAGCTCCGAAGATCCCTCCGGGAGGCTCCGAAGGACCCGCGCGACGATCGACGCCTTGTCGTGCCCCGAGACCAGGAACCAGACCCGATGGCTCGCCCGGAAGACCGGATAGGTGAACGTGATGCGGGCAACCCGGGGCTCATCGGGGGACACGGGCACCGGAACGACGGGGCGTTGCTCTTCCTCTAATTCGGGCGACCGGGGAAAGAGCGAGGCCGTGTGCCCGTCGTTCCCGAGACCCAAGATCACGAGGTCGAAGACCGGGAGGTTCGTCCCGGTCACGGCCCGGATCTCCTCCGTGTAGTGGCGAGCGCCCTCTTCCGGAGGAAGCTCCCCGCGGATCCGGTGGACGTGCTCGGGGACCACCGGGACCGACCGGAGCAGGCTCTCGAGCGCCATCCCATAGTTGCTGCGCGGATCTTCCGGAGGCACGCACCGTTCATCGCCCCAGAAGACCTCGGTGTGTGGCCAGTCGATGCCTGGGGGTGGGACCTTTGCGAGACGTTCGTAGAGCGGACGAGGCGTGGAGCCTCCGGACAGGACCAGGAGAAATCGCCCCCGCTCTTCGACCGCCTGTCGCGAGGCCGCTACCACATCCCGGGCGAGCGCCTCGGCCAACTGGGCAGGGTCGGCGAATACCTCGACCTCGGGGACTACTCCTCGCTCCATTCGTGGCCCGCCCTCTCCACCAGTTGTGCGGCCTCCTCGGGACCGCGGGTCCCCGCAGGATAAACAACGACGGGGTGCTTCGCCCGAAGCACGGGATCGAAGAGGCGCCAGGATTCCTCCACCTCGTCCGCCCGGACGAAGAGGGTCTGGTCGCCGCGGACCACGTCGAGCAGGAGGGTCTCGTACGCGTCCGCCACGGGTCCGAACACCTCGGCATAACGGAAGTGCATCTTGTGCGTCTGCGTCCGCTGGGTGTCCCCAGGGACCTTGATCTCGAAGGCGAGATCGAATCCCTCCTCGGGTTGCAAGATGATCGTCACCCGGTCGGGATTGCGCTCGGAAGGTTGTTCGCTCCGGAAGAAGGCGATCGGGGGCGACCGGAAGGTCACGACAATGCGGGTCGACTTCTCGGGCATCCGCTTCCCGGTCCGCAGGAAGAAGGGGACGCCGTGCCAGCGCCAGTTCGCCACCCTTAGCCAAACGGCGACGAAGGTCTCGGTGTTGGACGCGGCGGAGACTTCGGGCTCCGAACGATAGGCCGGCACCTTCTTACCGTCGATCTCGCCCTCCCCGTACTGGCCGAAGACGACATCAGAGGGTTGGATCGACTCGATGCAGCGCAGTACCTTCACCTTCTCGTCCCGGACCGCATTGTCACTGAAGCTCGGCGGGACCTCCATGGCGACCAGGGTCAACAGCTGGGTCAGGTGGTTCTGCACCATGTCGCGCAACGCACCCGTCCCGTCGTAGTACGCGGCCCGGGCTTCCACCCCGAGGGACTCCGCCACCGTGATCTGCACGTGCTCCACGAAACGCTGGTTCCAGAGCGACTCGATGAACATGTTCGCGAAACGGAAGACCAACAGGTTCTGGACCGTCTCCTTTCCAAGGTAGTGGTCGATCCGGTACACCTGCCGCTCATCGAAGACGCGGTGCAGGGTGGCATTGAGCGCCTGGGCGGAGGCAAGGTCGGTACCGAAGGGTTTTTCGATGACGACCCGCGTCCACCCGGGGCTCTTGGAGAGACCCACGGACCCGATCCCTTCGACCACCTCCGGAAACGCGACCGAGGGAAGGGCAAGGTAAAGTATCCGGTTGCCGCTCAATCCCTGCTCCTTTTCGATCGCCTCGATCCGGGCCCGGAGCGCCGACCAACCGGCGGCCGAGGTGGTGTCCAATGAGTGGTAATTCAGGTGCTGTTGGCACCAGTTCGCCCGGTTCGCCGCCTCGCCCGGCGCCTCACGCTGAAGGTGCTCCACGGCGAAGGCCCGGAAGGCCGTGTCGTCCCAGGGCTTGCGGGCCACGCCGAGCACATGGAGACCGCCCGGCAACTTCCCGTGGGTGTCGAAGGTATGGAGCACCGGGAGCAGCTTGCGCCCCATGAGATCCCCGGTCGCCCCGAAGATCACGAAGAGGGGGTTGGTGTCCACGGTCCCACTCACGGCGAGGACTCCTTACGGACGTCGTGCCCACCGAACTTGTTGCGCATCATGGCGAGCAGCTTGTCGGAGAACGGGTCGGCCTCCCGCGACCGGATCCGAGCCTCCAGCGCCAGCGCGATCACCGGAGTGGGGACGTTCAGGTCGAGCCCTTCGGTCACCGTCCAGCGTCCTTCCCCCGAGTCGACGACAAAGGGGGCCACGCCCTTGAGCTCGGGGTTCTCCCGCAGGATCTCCTCCGTGAGATCCAAGAGCCATGAGCGCACCACGCTGCCGGATTGCCATATCCGGGCCACCTGGGCGAGGTCGAGCGCAAACTCCTTCTTCGCCTCGAGGACCTGGAAACCCTCCGCATAGGCCTCCATGAGGCCGTACTCGATCCCGTTGTGGACCATCTTGACGAAGTGGCCGGAACCGACCGCGCCCACTCGACCCCACCCCTTGTCCTTCCCCGGTGCGAGGGTCTCCAGGACGGGCCGGATCCGCTCCACCGCGGGGGCGCTGCCCCCGACCATCATGCTGTAGCCCTCCGTAAGTCCCCAAATCCCGCCGCTGGTCCCCACGTCCACGTAGTCGATCCCGGAACGAGCGACCGTGGCCGCACGGCGCAAGGTGTCCCGATAGTAGGAGTTCCCGCCGTCCACGATGAGGTCGCCGGGATGCAGCTGGGGCAGGAGCTCCCCGATCACCCCATCCACGGCCGCCCCCGCCGGGACCATGAGCCACACGATGCGCGGAGCGCCGAGTTTCTGGCACAACTCCTCGAGCGAGTGGGAAGGGACCATGCCCTTCGTCGCCCATTCGTCGACGGTCGCCGCCGTGCGGGCAAAGCCCACGACCCGGTGCCCCCCCTTCAACAGCCGCTCGACCATGTAGCCGCCCATCTTTCCCAGTCCGACCATCCCGATCTCCATAGTACTGCCTCCTATCCACCTTCGATCCCGAATTCCTGAAGGACCCTCCCCAGACGCGAAGGGTCGGTGAGCTGGACGGCGCGGATCCCTAGCCCCGTGGCGGTCGCCACGTTATCCGCCCGGTCATCGACGAAGAGACACTCTTCGGGCGGGCGCCGGGTCATCTCCAACACCTGTTGGAACGCTTTCGGCTCGGGTTTTCGTAGGCCCGTGTAGCACGAGCTGAAAAAGAGAGGGAAGATCTCCGCCAGCTGGAATCGGTGGATGCGCATCTCGTTGAGCTCCCGAGACTCGTTGCTCAGCGCCGCCATCGGGATCACCCGGTCACGGGCCAGCGCCCGGGCCGTCGCGAGGGCCGCTTCCAGCGGATGGGACTCGGAGAACATGAACTCGGTGAACTCCGCGCGAGAGAGCCCGGGCCCGATGCCGTTGAGCGTCCCATCGAGATATTGAGACAGCGTCAGGTGTCCCCGTTCGAACCGGTCCACCAACTGGGCGTGGTGCTGCTCGTAACGGTCCTGGTCGAGACCGAACCGTTGGCAACCTGCGGCACGGGACACCTTGTCCCAGGCGTTCGAGAGCAGCACCCCACCGATGTCCAACAGCAGTAGGGAGATCTTAGCCAAGCAGCACCTCGCGGAGGCGCGGAAGGCCCGAGGCATCGGATCCGAGCGCGATACGGATCACCCTTCGTCCTTTGCTCTTGAGCGCTCGGAAATCGCCCAGGGACTGGGCCCGAATGATGTCCCCGAACCCATAGGTCTCTCCCGGGACCGGCACGGGGTCGTGCGGATCGTCGACCAGCTGGAGGAAGAGACCGGAGTTCGGACCCCCCTTGTGCAATTGCCCGGTGGAGTGAAGGAAGCGCGGCCCGTAGCCCCACGTGAGCGGCAATTGCAGACGTTCTGCGAGGATCTTTCCCAGGGCGGCTATCTCCGCATCCGTGGCGGGATCGGGCGGCAAGTAGACCTGGAGCGAAAGGTAGTCTCCCCGCTCAGCATGAGCTTGCCACGTCCGAAGGGTCTCGTTGAGTTCTCCTCCCGCCGAAAGGGGAACCGCTTCGACCAGCCCTCCCGGACTCCCGCTCCCGGCCGCCACCATGGCGTGCCGCGCGAGCTCCTTGGCGAGCTCCACGTCCGGCTGGTCGAACGGATTGATCCCCAGGATCATCCCGCTCGCGGCCACGGCCATTTCCCATCGGAAGAACTCGGCCCCCAGCCCCGGATCGCCGGAGGTATTCAACCAGAGTACCGGATGCCCGGCTTCCACGAGATGGTCGAGGTGCTCGGCCAACAAGGTGTCCGGGGCCGACCCGTCCCCGAGGTACACGAACAGGCGGTCCGAGTGGTACGAGGCGATCGGCAAGAGCGGTTCCCCGACCACCGGGATGAATCCCCGGCCCTGCTTGCCCGTGCTTTCGGCCACCAGTTGTTCCAACCACACCGGAAAACGGCGCATGCGTCCGGAGCCGTAGAAGGTCAGCTTGTCGCGACCGAGTCGATAGGACTCACCGAGAATCGCCCCGAGCCGGAGTCCGGGATTCTCCCCCGCGCCGACGTCGGGGCCGCATGCCGCGGCCATTACGCTCGCCGACCTCAGCAATTCCGCGATATCCACTCCGATGAGGGCGGCGGGTAACAGTCCGAAATGAGTGAGGGCGGAATACCGGCCACCAACCGTCGGCAATGCCTCGAACACTCGGAGAAAGCCCTGCTCGCGGGCCAAGGTGGCGAGGGGGGTTCCCGGGTCGGACACCGCCACAAGATGGGGGCCGGGATCCACACCCGCCCCGCGAAGAGCGGCCTCGAAATAGCGCAAGAAGGAGCGCGGTTCGAGCGTGGTCCCCGACTTGCTGGAGACGAGAAAGAGCGTATTCGGTGGATCCAGCGATCGCCACTCCGTCTCGACCGCCCGAGGATGCGTGCTGTCCAGCACCGAGAGAACAGGGTATCCCTTCGCAGGGCCATAGACGTCCTGTAACAACCCTGGAGCGAGGCTCGATCCTCCCATCCCGAGAAGAACGACACGCGTGATCCCCCGCCCCCGAACGGATTCGCTGAAATCTCGCAGGGGAGCGACCTCCGCGGGCATGCGCGCCGGAAGTTCCAGCCACCCCAGTCGCTCACGTACGTCGTTCTCCGGGGCGGCGGGCCACAGGCCGGGGTCCTTTTCCCACACTCGACGCCCCACCGACGCTTGTTCCCAGTCCCGGAGACGATCTTCGAGGGCGACCCGGGTCGCGCCATCGAGCGCTGCGCGGATCGACCCGAACTCGAGGATGGTTGTGGGTTCCTGGGCATCCATGGACATGAAGAACCCTACTCCCGGAACCCCTCGGGCTCCTGGACCATCCTCGAGAAGGACCGGGGTCGTGCCGAAACGAGCGGGACTGCGCGGACCGATTGCCGGCAGGTTTCAACGGCTGAAGCTGCAAGTGGGGCTTGCATCGACTTCGGTAAGGCAACGTCCAACATAAGTAGGCGGTAGAGAGCCCTCCCTATGCCGTTCGATCGGCTCGTGGTGGGGGATAGGGAGACTGGACCTCACCCGTCGCACGTTCACCAAAGGACATGGTGCGTCGACCTCAAGAGTGGGCCGAAGCGTTTCCGAACCCGCGTATACCTTAGTACGATTTTTCCGTACGGAACCTGGAAGATCGATCAGGAAAATTGATGGGGGAAGGTATCGGGACGCGACCCTCTTACGAGGAGCCGGCGCCCCGCGACCCCTGCAAGATCGAGCGCACCGTCTCCACCACCCGGTCCGCGGTGAGGCCAAGGGCTAAGGCAACTCCCGGGCCCGGCCCTGAGATCCCGAACCGGTCGATCCCGATCGAGAGCCCCGTGTCCCCGACGTAGCGCGACCAACCGAACGTGGTCCCGGCCTCCACCGAGACCCGCGGCACAGAGTCCGGAAGGATCGACTTGCGGTAAACCGAATCCTGCCGCTCGAAGAGCTCCCAGGAAGGCATGGAGACCACCCGAACCCCGTGTCCCGCTTCGGCGAGCTTTTGCTTCGCCTCGAGCGCCAGGGGAAGTTCAGAACCGGTCGCGATGAGGACGACCCGAGGGACCTCTCGATCCGAGTCCGAGACGATGTAGGCTCCGCGTCCGACCCCCTCCATGGCACGCCCGGCCACCTCCTTCAGGATGGGAAGCTTCTGCCGGGTGAGGGCGAAAACGACCGGGCCGGACTGCTCGACCGCCACCTTCCAGGCGGCCGACACTTCATTGGCATCGCCGGGACGAATGACCGTGAGGCCCGGGATGGTCCGCAGGCTGGCGACGTGCTCGATCGGCTGGTGCGTGGGTCCGTCCTCGCCCACCCAGATGCTGTCGTGCGTGAAGATGAACAGGGACCGGGTCCGCATCAGGGCAGCGAGTCGAAGCGCGGGCCGCGCATAGTCGGAGAACACGAGGAAGGTGGCCCCATAGGGGTACAGACCCCCATGCAGCGCCATGCCGTTCACCATCGCGGCCATCGCGTTCTCCCGTACCCCGAAGTGTAGGTTACGCCCGGTCGAGGAGGCGGCGAGGAAGGACCCGGCGTCCCGCATGAGCGTCTTGGTCGAGGGGGCGAGATCCGCGGAACCGCCCACGATCTCCGCAAGCACCGGGGTGAGCGCGTTCAAGACCCGTTCGGATGCCTCGCGGGTCGCCAGGGGAGAGGTTTCCTTCGAGAAATCCGGGAGCGAGTTCTCCCAGCCCGCGGGACGCTCCCCCCGGAGCATCCGGTCGAGCTCCTTCGCCAGGTCCGGGTGGGCGACGTGATAGGCCTGGAAGAGTTCGTTCCACTCGCTCTCCTGACGAGCACCCCGCTCGCGCGCTTGGCGCAGGTGTTGGAGGGCCTCCGCGGGTACGAGGAACGGGGGCTCGGTCGGCCACCCCAACTTCTGCTTGGTCAGTCGCGTGTTCTCCGCCCCCAGCGGTTCGCCGTGGGCGTCCTTGGTGTCCTGCCTCGGGCTCCCGTAGCCGATATGGGTGCGCACGGCGATGAGGGTCGGGGCGTTACCTTCCTGGATCGCCCGGGAGATCGCAGCGGCGATCGCACCCAGATCGTTCCCGTCCGGAACCTCGATGCAGCTCCAACCGTACGCGCGGAAGCGCTCGACCACGTTCTCCGTGAAGGAGAGCTGAGTCTGCCCTTCGAGCGAAACGTGGTTGTCGTCGTAGAGGTAAATCAGCTTCCCGAGCCGCAACCGCCCGGCCAGGGATGCGGCTTCCGAGGCGATCCCTTCCATGAGATCCCCGTCGGACACGATCCCGTACGTGTGATGGTTGACGACCGGGAACCCGTCCCGGTTGAACCGGGAGGCAAGGCTGGCCTCGGCGATGGCCATCCCGACCCCCATGGCGAACCCTTGCCCCAAGGGACCCGTGGTCGCCTCGACCCCCGGCGTGTGCCGGTACTCCGGGTGTCCGGGCGTCTTGCTACCGACCTGGCGGAACTGACGAAGGTCCTCGATCGAGAGGTCGTATCCGGTGGCGAAGAGCAGGGAGTAGAGCAGCGCCGAGCCGTGGCCCGCCGAAAGCACGAACCGATCCCGGTTCGCCCACTGGGGATTGCCGGGATTGTGCCGAAGGAATCCGTCCCAAAGGGCATAGGCCATCGGAGCGGCTCCGAGCGGAAGCCCCGGATGTCCGGACTTCGCCTTCTCGACCATGTCCACGGAGAGGAATCGGAGCGTGTTGACGCAGAGTTCGTCGAGCTCGGTCATGGTCTCACGCCCGGGCGGGAGGCTCGAAGTCCCACGGTACCCCGTGGCGGCTCACCGAACTTCCCAGCTCTCGGCCTTCCGCAGCCCACGGCATCGAGTGTGGGTGAACGCGGAAGTCTATTAGAGGTTCGTTCGGCGCGGAACGCGAAAAGGAGCTTGGCAGGTCGGTTCCGCTCACGAACTTCTGCGCGGTGACGCCGGGACCTTCCCGGTGCCCGCTGAGGGTTTCGGAACGGGCGGGTTGACCCCCGCGGGGACGGCATCGGAGTGCTCCAGGGCGAGCGCCGCCTGGATGACCCCGATATGGGTGAACGCCTGAGGGAAATTCCCGAGGGGAGTGCCGGACTTGGGATCGAACTCCTCGGAGAAGAGCCCGAGGGGACCGGAAGAGGCCATGAGGGCGCTCCAATACTCTTCCGCCAGCTCCCGCTGACCCGACCGGGCCAGACATTCGATCAACCAGAACGAGCACAACAGGAAGGCCCCCTCCGGACCCGCGATGCCATCCGGTCTCCGGTACCGGTAGACAAAGGGACCCCGCGCAAGATGCCGACGCACGTATTCGATCGTCCCGAGCACGCGCGGGTCCGTGTACGGGAGCATGCCCTCAATGGGTATCCGGAGAACGGAGGCATCCGCCACATGATGCTCGAAGGACTGGACGAACGCATTGACGCGGCGATCGAAGCCATGCTCGAGCACGGCGGTGCGGACCTTCGTGGCCTCCTCACCCCACCGCATCGCTTCCGCTCGGTGCCCGAACCGGACGGCGAGCCGGGACGCTCGGTCCAGGGCGACCCAGGCCATCAACTTGGAATGTACGTAATTCACCGGAGGTCCGCGGACCTCCCATATCCCGCAGTCCGGCGTGCCCCACAACTCCATCACGTCCGTGGCGAGCTGAGCGACCTGTGGCCACTCGAGGGCGACGAAGGGGGCGTCCACCTCGGTCATCTGGTAGGCCAGACTGAGAAGGCTCCCGTAGATGTCGAGCTGGAACTGGTACTCGGCGCCGTTCCCGATCCGGACCGGACGGGAATTGAGGTAGCCCGACAGATGGGGAAGCTCGCGTTCCGTCAGGTCGGTCTCCCCGTGCACGCCGTAGAGCACGCAGATCTTGCCATCCTTTCTCAAGTGGGACCTGCCCAGGGACCAGCGGAGGAAGGACCGGGCCTCCCCCACATGACCGAGGCGAGTCAGGGCCGTGGCGATCATCGCCGTGTCCCTCACCCAAGAATATCGATAGTCCCAGTTCCGGGTACCTCCCGGCCACTCCGGCAACGAGGTGGTCGGAGCGGCGACGAAGGCACCGGTATCCCGATGCGAGAGCAGCTTGAGGAGCAACGTCGAACGCTCCACCCGTTGGGATGCGTTCGCGGAGACGCGCTGCCTCCGAGGAACGGCGTCCGCTATCCATCGCCGCCAATACCGCTCCGTGCGGTCGAGGAGCTTCTCCGCGGAGTCGGCGGTGGGTCGGCGGCCCCCCCAGAAGAGCTCCACCGTGACGGGGACCCCGGGGCGCACCTCGGAGGACGTCTCCACTCGGTCCGAGCCCAACCGCGTTTCCCCGGGAGGAGGCACGTAGGCCATCTGGTAGGAACCCGCGGTGGCGAGGATGCGCCCGTCCGCCCGGCCGACCTGAGTGCGGGCCTGGGCGTAGTCAAAGGCGGGAGCGAAGGCGGTGCGGATGGGGACCGGTCCCCGCCGGGCCTCGATCCGGCGGACGATCATCGTGGCCTCTTCCGATGCGGCGGTGTCGAAGATCGGCATGAAGTCCGTCACCTGCAGCGAGCGGTCGTTGGAGAGATGGAAGAAGGTCTCCAGGATGTTCGTGCTGGCGCGGTACGACTGGGTCGAGACGAACCTTTCGACCGGAGAGACCTGTTGGAACCCCCCCTTCTTCGGATCCAGGAGACGGCCGAACACGCTCGGGGAGGCGAAGCGGGGCATGCAGGCCCAGTCGATGCTTCCCTGGTTCGAGATCAAGCTCGCCGTGTGCATGTTCCCGATCACGCCGTAGTCGAAGAGCGAGGTGACCGTGGAGCTCACGAAGCGGGACCGCGCTTTCGGAAGGAGGGTACCCGGCCGACTAAATCGTTTCGACACCATGAGGTCACACGACGAGAAGCTCGAGCCTACCGTCCGTAACGGACATACCGGTGGAGGGGAGAACTGCCGGGTGGGTGATGCGCATCCTCTGACGTACGGAATCACTAGTATTTCGCACTTGCCGGGAACCCCCGGCCAGGGGGGACGACCGGAACTGAAGGGCAGTGGCGGGACCCACGCCCTACGCGGAAGGATGGGCTCCCACTACGCCCGGCGCTCGGAACGTCCGGTGCCCGAGCCCCCGCCGGTTTTCCCCAAGAATTCGACGGTTCACGCAAGGGAGAAGTCACTTTTCCAAAAAACGAAGAAAGCCTTATCCCCGCCCGGTCTAATTGTTGGGTGCATGTCCGTCTCCCTGACCCTGCGAGTGGCGGAAGCGCTCCAGAAGGACATTGGGTTCAGCATCGCCCGCGTCGATTCTTCCGTCTGGGACCGCTTGGAGGCTGAGCCCGGGGACGTCATCGAGATCCAGGGTCCCAAGCGATCGACGGCGGCGCTCATCGGCAAGCTCCACGAGGACGCTTCTCCGAAGAACATCGTCCGGATGGAAGCGCTCCTTCGCAGCAATGCCGGGGTGTCCATCGGGGACCGCGTGGTCGTGCGCAAGGCCGGTTGCAGTGCGGCGGAACGGTTGGCGATATCGCCGATCTCCTCGGAAGCGGCCGAGATCAACCTCGGACCCGGCCTCGACGAGTTCCTCATCCGCGCCCTGACCGTCACGCGAAAGCCCCTCACTCGGGGCGACGTGTTCGTGATCCCCGGCGTGTCCTATCGCGGCGGGTCGCTCCCCTTCGTGGTCCTGTCCACCGTTCCCAAGGGATTCGTCCACGTCACGGCGTCGACCCAGCTTTCGGTGTCGGAGAAGACCGTCACCGAACGGGACATCTCAGCCCCCAAGGTCTCCTACGAGGACATCGGGGGCCTCAAGGAGAAGCTCTCCCGTATCCGGGAGGTCATCGAGCTCCCCCTCAAACACCCCGAGCTTTTCGATCGGCTGGCGATCACCCCCCCCAAGGGGGTCTTGCTCTACGGACCCCCCGGCACGGGGAAGACCCTCATTGCAAAGGCGGTCGCGAACGAGGCGGGAGCCTACTTCATCTCCATCGCCGGACCCGAGATCATGTCCAAGTACTACGGGGAGAGCGAGAAGGTGCTCCGCGAGAAGTTCGAGGAGGCCGAGAAGAACGCCCCCTCCGTCATCTTCCTCGACGAGCTCGACTCCATCGCCCCGCGCCGGGACGAGGTCACCGGAGAGGTCGAGCGCCGGGTGGTGGCCCAGCTGCTCACCCTCATGGACGGTCTCTCGGGACGGGGAAATGTGATCGTCATCGGGGCCACGAACCGCGAAGATGCCATCGATCCTGCGCTGCGGCGGCCAGGACGGTTCGACCGGGAGATCGAGATCGGCGTCCCCACGCTCGAAGGGCGAAAGGAGATCTTGCAGATCCACACGCGAGGCATGCCCATCGAGGGCACCGACCGGGCGAAAGAGGAGATCCTCGTCGAGATGTCCCAGCTGACCCACGGATATGTGGGGGCGGACCTCGCCGCCGTCAGCCGGGAGGCGGCGATGAATGCCTTGCGCCGGTACCTCCCGGAGATCGACTTCGACAAGCCCATCTCGGTCCCCTTCCTGGAGAAGATGAAGGTCACGCGGGACGACTTCCGGGATGCCATGCGCAACGTCGAGCCCTCGAGCCTGCGCGATGTCACCGTGGAGATCCCGAGGGTCCGGTGGGCGGACGTCGGGGGACTTTCCCCGGTGAAGCAGGCCCTCCGGGAGGCTGTCGAGCTTCCGTTCACGAAGCCGGAGATGTTCCGGATGGTGGGGGTCGACCCGCCCCACGGGATCTTGCTCTACGGTCCCCCGGGCACGGGGAAGACCATGCTCGCCAAGGCCGTCGCCACCGAGAGCCAGGCCAATTTCATCTCCATCAAGGGCCCCGAGCTCTTGAGCAAGTGGGTCGGCGAGACCGAGAAAGCGATCCGGATGATCTTCAAGAAGGCCCGCTCCGCCGCCCCGGCCATCGTCTTCATCGACGAGGTGGATGCGATGGCCGCGCGCCGCGGCACCGGCGGGCCCGTGAGCATCGTGACGGAGTCGGCGGTGAACCAACTGCTGACGTCGATCGACGGCCTCGAACCGCTCCAGAACGTCGTCGTCATCGGCGCCACCAACCGGCCCGACATGCTCGACGACGCCCTGCTGCGGGCCGGCCGGTTCGATCGGCTCATCTACGTGGCCCCGCCGGACGCGGCCGCCCGCCTGGAGATCCTCAAGGTGCACACGGCCCGCATGCCGCTCTTCAACGTCGAGCTGGAGAACATCGCCGCCGACACCGAAGGATACGTCGGCAGCGACCTTGCGGCCCTCTGCCGGGAGGCCGGGATGCAGGCGCTCCGCGAAGCGAGCACCCCAGGAAAGGTGACCCAAGTGCACTTCGAGGCGGCGAAGGCGGCGATGCACCCCTCCGTGACCCCGGACCTCATCAAGTTCTATGAGGAGTTCGGGAAGTCCTTCTCGGCCGCCTCGGGTGTGATCCGCAAGCAGCTCCCCCCCGTCGAAGGGATCTACCGGTAGGTCCCGACCTCCCGGGCCCCGGGAACGGGCTCTCGGTCAAATAGCACGGGGAATACGGTCTCTTCGAGCACCACCATGCCGTCCCGAAGGATCGTACCCCGCTTCGGACCGTTGCGCGGGATCCGGGTCCTGGACACCGGCCGGGTCGTGGCGGGTCCTTGGGCTGCGACGATCCTCGGTGATTTCGGTGCCGAGATCATCCACGTGGAAGGCACGCCCTTCGCCCCACCCTACGCCGACCCGACCCGGATCCTTCCCCCCATGCTCCCCCAAGGATCTCCCCCGGAGGACACGGTCTCGGAATCCTGGGTCCAGTACTCGCGGAACAAGCTCTCGCTCGGGCTCGACGTGACACGACCGGAGGGCCGCGAGGTCTTCCTTGACCTGGTCGCCCGTTCGGACATCTGGATCGACGCGTCCCGCCCGGGGACCTTCGACAAGTTCCGGTTGAGCGACGCCACCGTGCTGAAGGCGAACCGCAAGATCGTCATCGCCCACGTCTCCGGCTTTGGGCAGTCGGGTGACCCGGGCTACGTGATGCGGCCGTCCTACGACATCATCGCCCAAGCGTTCAGCGGTTTCCTGTCCGCCCAGGGAAAGCCGCCCCCCGAACCGCCCACCCAGTCCGGTACCGCCATCAACGACCTGGTGACCGGGATGGCCACCGCGCTGGGCGCCCTCATGGCGTACGTCCACGCCCAGGCTTCCGGTCAGGGCCAGGTGGTGGACGTCGCCCAGTACGAGGTCTTCTTCCTCATGATGGAGAACATGGCGCTCGATTACTTCCTTCAGGGCAAGGTACGGGGCCGGTACGGCAATGCCCATCCTCGCCTCCACCCTTACGAGATCTTCCCGGCCAAGGATGGATGGATCGTGCTCGCCGCACCGACCCCGCGGAGCTGGAAGCGCCTCCGCGAGTGGGCGTCCCTCCCGGATACCCCGGATTGGAACTCGATGGCCTGGCGGGTCGCCCATCGGGAGCTCGTCAATCGTCGTATCTCCGCCCTCACCCGTCGAGCGACCCAGGCGGAGTTGGAGCAGGAAGGATTGCGCCACGACATCGCCTTCTCCCCGATATTCACGATGCAGGACATCGCCGACAACCCCCAGTACCGGTCCCGGGAGATGCTCCTTTCCTGGATGGATCCCGTGCTCGGCAAGGTGCGTGGCGCCGGGATCGTCCCGAAGCTCTCCCGCACCCCGGGACGGGTATGGCGGGGGGCCCCCTGGCTGGGCCAGGACAATCAGCGGGTGCTGGGCTCGATCCTCGGGTACGGTCCGGATCGGACCCGCCAGTTGCGGAAGCTTAACGTGATCGGCGCCTATCGCCCCGGCGGAAGGCGCCCTGCGCGAAAACCATGACCACGGTCGACCTCACCACGCTGCGCGAGGAAGTGCGGGAGTTCGCGAACCAGTATCACCTGGCACCGCGCTCCAAGGCGCTCGATGCGTCGCCCGCCTTTCCCTGGGAGGAATATCGGGCCCTGGGGACCCGGGGATGGCTGGGACCCCGGGTGCCTCCGTCGTTCGGCGGCCGGGGGTGGAGCTTCCGCACCGAAGCCGTCCTCCTCGAAGAGCTGGCGGCTCAGGGGGGAAGCGTGTTCGCCAAGCTCGTCCTCCAACCCGAGTTCTGCGCGGTGCTCCGGCGCGCAGCTCCGGAGCTCCGGGAGCGGTGGTACTTGCCGCTGCTGCGCGGGGAGCGCCTCGTGGGAAATCAGATCACCGAACCCGGTGCGGGTTCGGACGTTCGCTCGCTCTCGATGACCGCGGACAGGGTCGCCGATGGATCCACGGAACAGTACGTGCTCCAGGGAACCAAGAGCGAGGCGGCGTTCGCGGTCGATGCGGAGGCAGCGATCGTCTATGCCCGCACGGGCCCCAAGGAAGCCGGCGGCGGACTGACGGCCTTCCTCGTTCCGAGCGATACCCGGGGGATCACGGTCGAGCCCCATGGCGATATGGGAGAACGATGGATGCGGCGGGGAACCGTCCACTATGACGCGGTCCGGGTGCCGTTGACCCATCAGATCGGGGAGGAAGGACAGGCGCTCCACTACCTCGTCGAGGAGCTCACCGAGGAACGAGTGATGTTGGCCGTGATCTATCTCGCCCTCGCCGAGTCGTCGCTCACCGAGGTGATCGGCCATGCTCGTTCTCGCAAGGTGTTCGGCACCCGCCTCGGGGATCTCGAGGCGGTCGGCTTTGCCCTGGCCGAGGACCGAGCGCTCCTCGATGCGACCCGACTCTACCTCGAGCAGGTCCTCACGGAGATCGAGACCTCGAAGGCCACCCCCGGTCGCGCGGGGATGGCGAAGTGGATGGCGAACTCGGTCGCGTTGCGGGTGCTCGACCACGCGATCCAGTTCCACGGCGGTGCAGGGTACTCCTCCAAGCTCCCCCATGAACAGCGGTGGCGGGATGTCCGTTCCGGGGGTCTCGCCCATGGCTCGAACGAGACGTTGAAGATGCTATCGGCCCGCGAACTCTTCGGTCCGCGCTGACCGAGGTCCCGGTTGCGGCGGGAGGGCCCTCCATAACCTTTTTCATACCGATTGGCCGTGTAATATACACAGGATGACCGCCGTTCGTACCCCCTATCTTGTCCCTCTCCTTTGCGCGGCGATCGTCCTTGCCCCCCTTCTCATCGTGGCGCCCATGGCCTGGTGGGATATTCCGGCGCCATCGCCGCACGCCGCGACCGCGGATATTGCCGGCCCAGGGCCTTCGCTCGGTGGAGCACCGACACGAACGTTCGAAGTACGAGACGCTCGGCCGTTGTCGACATGCCCGGTGGTGGAGGAGACGCCGATCACGATCACGAACTCCCAGTCCGCCCCGACCCCCTCCCCATTCCAAGAGCAACTGACGATCGATTCCGCGACCTTCGCCCGCTACATCAACTCCAACTGGTCCAATGTCGAATTCCGGTTGTCCTCCGGCGGCTTGATCCCGGCCTGGATCGAGTCGGGAGCCACCAACACGAGCACCAGCACCGTGGTCTGGCTACGGCTGGCGTCGATCCCTGCCCTCGGCACCGTCCAGGTCGGGATGGACTTCGCCCCGACAACTTGTTTTCTGCTATCGAGCGCGGGCCCGATCGGAGAAGCGCCGCAACTGTCCGCTACCTATGCCGCATTCGATGACGGCGCGACCGTCTTTGATTTCTACGATGATTTCGCCGGGACCACGGTCTCCTCCGGTTACGTGGTGGTCTCGGGGCCCACGATCACCCAAAACAACGGGCTCACGATCTGTTGCGCGGCGGTGGGCGGACTCACCTGGGCCACGGGCTTTGCCCCCCCCATCATCTTCGACGCCGACGTCACGGCGGTCACGGGGCCCTATCCGGGCCTCTTCCTCCAGAACGGGAGCTCCAGCACCTCGGGGGGGTACACCTTGGACGATGATGCCGGCGGCTGCACGTGCAGCGTGGGGGTCGGATCCATTACCATCGGGGTTTCTCCGGTGGCCCCGGCGATCCAACTGGCCCCCGGGATCATGGGGGGAGCGTGGACCGCCACGGGGAGTCAGACGTGGTACGAGAATTACGTGGCGTACGCGGGGACAAGCACCACCTATGCGCTTCCCAGTGCCGAGTACGTGAGCTATGCCCTGGTCGCCGCCAGCTTGTCCACCGCGAGCATTTCCTTGCAGTGGGCGCGCGTCCATGCCTACCCCCCCAATGGCGTGATGCCGACCGCATCCTATGGATCGACCATCGCGCCCGTGGCGGCCGGACCCGCGACCCCGGGTACGCCGGCGATCGACTCCGGCCAGTCCATCGCCCTCTCGGTCAGCATCTCGGGAGGGACCTCCCCCTATACGTACCAGTGGTACACCGGGAACCTCTCGTCCTGTTCCAGTAACTCCGTGGTCTCGGGTGCGACCGGCACGAGCCTGTCCGTCGCACCGACGACGAACACCTCCTACTGTTACACCGTGACCGACTTGGCCGGGGCGAGTAGCAGTTCCACGTTGGATACGGTGAAAGTGTACCCGGTGCTGTCGGCGAACACGCCGATCCCCCCGACCGGCAAGGTGGACGCGGGACAACTGCTCCACCTTTCCTCCAACGTATCCGGTGGAGCCCCCCCCTACTCCTACCAATGGTTCTCGGGCAACTCATCCTCCTGTGCAAGTGATTCCGTCATTACGGGCGCAACCGCGTGGAACTACACCGTCCTCCTCAATGCCACGCGATACTACTGCTACTTTGTCGGGGACAGTTCCTTGGGAAGTCCCTCGGCCGGGTCGCAGTCTCCGACCGCGTGGGCCGTGGTGAACTCGAGCCTGCTTGCGGGTCCGCCTTCTCCCACCTCCGTCGCCATCGATATCGGGCAGTCCGTCCGCCTCTCGTCGGCGCCCACCGGAGGGACCTTGCCCTACTCGTTCCAGTGGTACTCGAGCTCGCAGAACACCATACCTTGTAGTTCCGGGGCCCCCGTTTCGGGCGCGACCGGGGCGTCGTGGACCGGGGCGCTGTCGGGCACCGCGTACTTTTGCTACATCGTCAGCGACAGTGCCACGACCCCGTCGGTCGTAGATTCATCCTGGTCCCTGGTCACGGTCAACCCCGCGCTACGTGCCGCCGGGCCGTCTCCGGGGAACTCGTCGATCGATGTGGGTCAGTCCTTGAACCTGACCGCGACCCCCTCCGGAGGCACCCTCCCATGGTCGCTCCAATGGTACGAGAGCAGCGGGTCACCGTCCTCGTGCAGCAATGGGACCATGGTGGCGAACAGCAATTCGACCCACCTCACCGTCGCCCCCACGACCACCGCGAAATTCTGCTACCTCGTAACGGACCATGCGAGCACTCCGGCCGTGGTCGCCTCCAACTGGTCGATCGTGACGGTCCGCCCGGCGCTCGGCGCAGGGAGCATCACTCCCGGGAACCCCACGATCTCGATCGGCCAGTCGCTCCTCCTGAAGGCCAGCCCCCTGGGCGGGTCACCCCCGTACCTCCTCGCGTGGTACTCCGGTGCCCAGTCGAACTGTGGGTTGGACAGCCTGGTGGCGAGCGCCCACGGGATGGACCTCAATGTCACCCCGACCTCCGCGACCTACTATTGCTACTCCGTCTCGGATTCTTCGGTCGGGATTCCAGCGGTCCACACCATGTCCCCCAGCGACCTGGTGGGCGTGGCCCCTCCCGCGCTCAAGGTCCTGTCATTCCAGGCGCTTCCGAGCAATCTTACCCTGGGCCAGGGCACGAATCTCTCGGTCCAGGTGACCGGCGGAGACCTTCCCTATACGTACCACTACTCGGGCCTCCCGTCGGGATGCACCTCCACCAATGCGAGCCACCTGACGTGCGTCCCCTCGAGCGCGGGGATGTACAACGTCTCGATCCTGGCCACCGACCCCTTCGGCCAGTCGACCACGGCCGCCACGACCCTCGATGTCCATCCCGCGATCCCCCCGCTCGCCGTCGCGCTCTCCGCCAACCGGACCTCCGTGACCACGGGTGAAGGCTTTGAACTGACGATCCTCCTCCAGGGTGGCCAAGCCCCCTATCAGTACGTCTGGTTGCTCAACGGGACGAACGATACCAAGGCCCCCGATGCGAGTCAGTGGGCGCTCTCGCTCGATTACCCGGGGAATTACTCCTTCCAGGCGGACGTGCGGGATGCTCGGGGAACGATCGCTACCACCGCGACGGTGCATGTGCTGGTCCAGTCCCCATCATCTCCACCCAACAAAGCCCCCTCCGTGATTTCGGAGTATCTCCCCTATCTTCTAGTGATCGCGATCCTCGGTGCGATCGTTGCCGTCGGAATCTTGATCCTGCGGCGTCGTCGCGCCCGGTCCGGTGCGTCGAACCGCGCCGAGAACACGGGAGTGAGAGAGCCACCCGGAGCGACGGATGCGCCGACCGCCGTCGCAGCTCCCAGCGAGGGCTTGTCCGCCGGTATGCCGCTCACGTCCATGCACGGAGAGGGTGCCTCTGCGCAAGGTATTCCCCCGCCGCCCGCGGCGACCCTTCCTCCTTCCCCACCACCGACCACCCCCACCAGCTACGCCCCGCTCTCGTGCGTGCTTTGTGGAGGAAGGGTGACGAGCGACCTCGTGTGCGAACGCTGCGGTTACGAGATCGTTCCCGGAAGCCGGGAACCGCGAAAGGTCGAGCCTGCCCCCGAGTCCTCGACCGTTCCTACCGAGGGACCCCGGCATCCGGGTCCGACCTCCACCCGCCCCAGCGACGGGGCGGCTTCGGCGAACGTTGCTCGGACGAACCAGGGTCCGAGGTCCGAAGCCCCGAAACCCCCGGCACCCGGTGCGGGAGGGAGTGGACCGGAGGACAGCCGCCCCCCGCAGCCCGGGGGCGCCGCCCGGTCCCCGGACTCCGTGGAGGACATCACGCGAGAGCTCGAGAATTGGCTCAAGAAGAAAGGCAAGTCCGGCAACGGACCGAAGGACCCCCCGGGGGACACTTCCGGCGCATAGGAGTTATTAGAGGGGAGATTTACCCAGACCGAGGACGGTCCAGGGAAACATGCCGGAGGTTCGCTCGATCGCCGAAGAGCTGGCCGCCAAGCAGCGAGAGATCTCGGTCGCGGAGTTCTTCGAACGGAACCGGCAGGTCCTCGGGTTCGACAATCCCCAGCGGGCGACCCTGACCACGGTAAAGGAAGCGCTCGACAACTCGCTCGATGCGTGCGAGGAGGCCCAGATCCTCCCGGAGGTCATCGTGGAGATCTCGCGGGTCAGCGACGACCGGCTGAAGATCGCCGTCGAGGACAATGGTCCGGGCATCGTCCGCCGGGAGATCCCCAACGTCTTCGGCCGGCTGCTCTACGGGAGCCGGTTCCATTCCAATCGCCAGGCGCGCGGTCAACAAGGGATCGGTATCTCGGCGGCGGTGCTCTACGCCGGGTTGACCACCGCCACTCCCGCGCATATCATCTCCAAGGTCCGGGAAGCCCCGACCGCCGTCTCGGTCGACCTGCTGATCGACTCCTCCCGAAATCTCCCCAAGGTCCTCAAGGAGGAGCCCGCGCTGTGGAACGACAAGGTCCAGGGCACGCGGATCGAGCTCGTGCTCAAGGGAAAGTACCAGCGCGGCCGCGCCTCCCCCTACGAGTACCTGCGGGGAACGGCCATCGTCAATCCGCACGCGCGGCTCATCCTCGTCGAGCCCGATGGGACCCGGACGACCTGGGAGCGGGCGAGCGAGGAGGCACCTCCGCTCCCCCGGGAGATCCCCCCCCATCCCCACGGGATGGAGCTCGGGGAGCTCTTCCAACGCCTGAAGGCCGCCGAGGCAAAGACCGTCCAGGACTTCCTTCTTCGCAACTTGTCCGGCATCCTGCCACGGACCGCTTCCGAGGTGCTCCACGCTGCGGGGCTGAAAGGGAGCGAGAAGCCTTCGGCGCTGTCCTCGGCCGAGGTGGAGCGATTGCTGGAGGCGCTCCTCACCGCCAAGGTGGCCCCTCCCCCGACCGATTGCCTCTCGCCCATCGGACCGCTCTTGATCAAGCGCGGGCTCAAGAACGTTCTCGGCACCGCGCGCCCCGAGTTCTACGCCAACCCCATCAGCCGTCCCGCCAAGGTCCACGCCGGTTGTCCGTTCCTGGTGGAGGTCGGGCTGGTCTACGGGGGAGGCCTTCCGTCGGATGAACCGATCCAGGTCCTCCGGTTCGCCAATCGCGTGCCCTTGCTCTTCCAACAGGGAGGGTGTGCCATCTCCCAGGCCGTGGCGAACGTCGAATGGCGCCGCTACGGACTCGAGCAGAAGAGCGGGACGCTGCCGATCGGACCCGTGCTCCTCCTCGTCCACGTGGTGTCGACCAAGGTGCCCTTCACCTCCGAGGCCAAGGAGGCCGTCGCCGCCACCGAGGACATCGACCGGGAGCTCACGCTCGCGATCCAGGCCGCGGCCCGGTCGCTCTCGCTGCACATCTCCCGTCGGACCCGGCGATCGCAGGCGCTCGAGAAGTTCACCATCATCCGCAAGATCCTACCCCGCCTCGCCGAGAAGACCTCCTCCCTGGTGGGGAAGCCGGTCCCCGACCTCACCCCGGTCATCACCAAGATCATGAACGTGGTCGCGGTCGAACCGATGGGGACCGAAAAGGAAGGGTTCCGCGGGCTCCTGCTCACGAACTACACTTCCTCGGAGAAGAAGGTCAAGCTGTTCCTAGAGCTCCCGAGCGAGACCCTTGCCGACGGGTTCTCGGCCGATCCGCCACCGGAGTCCGTCCAGCCGGACCTGGGCCGCGCGACCTGGGACACCTTCCGGCTCGGCACCAACGGTCGGAAGGAGGTCGCGATCTCCTGGCCCAAGGGGTCCCAACCGGAGGCCGGAGATGTGGACGTCTTCGTGGCCGGGATCGATGAGGCCCATCTCCTGGGAGCCGATCCCTTGCCCGGGGACTGGGACGTGAGCGTGCCGAAGGAACTCGTGGAAGAGGCCCGGACCTTGTCGAAGGAGACTGCTGCCGAAGCGGAGGTGGATTACGATGCCGCGGAAAAGAGCGCCGGAATCAACGACGAAGAATAGCTCCCCGACCCTGGGGAAGGAGGAGGAAGCCCTCCGCCAAGCGATCGCCCTCGCCGGAAAGGTCTACCAAGAGCTCGACCGAGGGGACATCCCCTGGATGCGCCTCCCGCTACGGACCAAGCAGAACATCGCCTTCAACCTCCGCGAGGGGGTCTGGAAGCTCGGTACCCTCACCGGTACCCGCTCGGCCCGGAAGATGGATGGGGCCATGATGCTCCTGCGGACCTTCTGGATCGTCGATTTCATCCGGGAGATGGCCCGGGACCAGAAGACCTCGACCCTGCGGGAGCTCTACTACATCTCCGAGCAGTGGGAGGAGGCCAAGTTCCACAGCGAGGACGAGTCCAACCTCCTGGTCGAAGACCTCGAGGTCCTCACCGAGAAGCTGCGAGAGGATTTCCGTCTCCATCCGGAGGAGAACGGGGCCTCCGTCATCGGGGACCTCACCTTGGAGGAGGTCAACCGCAAGGGAGTCCGGAAGAAGATCAACTGCCGCGACGACGTGGGGGACGGAGGGTACCAGCTCCCGAACAACGTTGAGAAGGAGAAGATCACCTTCCACTCCACCGGCGCGAAGTTCGTGGTGGCCATCGAGTGCGGGGGCATGATGGACCGGCTGGCGGAGAACGGGTTCGATGAGCGCCACGATGCGCTGCTCGTCCACCTCAAGGGACAGCCGGCGCGCTCGACCCGTCGGTTCCTCAAGCGGATCAACGGCGAGCTCAAGCTCCCCGTCGTGGTCTTCACCGACGGGGACCCCTGGTCGTTCCGGATCTACGCCTCGGTCGCCTTCGGGGCCATCAAGACCGCCCACCTGTCGGGCTACCTCGCCACGCCGGCGGCGCAGTTCCTCGGGGTCACGGCCTCCGACATCGAGAACTACAAGCTCCCGAGCGACAACCTGAATGACAAGGACATCCGCGCCCTCAACGCCGAACTCACGGACCCGCGCTTCAACGACCAGTTCTGGAGGACCGAGATCTCCCTCATGCTGGAGAAGGGTCGCAAGGCCGAACAGCAGTCGCTCGCGAAGTACGGGCTCAACTACGTGACGGACCGCTACCTTCCCGAGAAACTCACCGAAATGGGCGTGCTGTGAAGAAACCCCCTGCGCCGATCCACTCGCTCTCCCTGCGATGCCCCGCCTGCGGGGAGGAATCCCCCCACCGGGTGCTCCACGTGAGCGCCTACCGGGCGGCGGGGTACCTCGCCGGCATCGCCCGCTGCGGCCAGTGCCGGCATTCCCATCCGTTCGAGGTCCGGACGCCCCACAACACGGTGCACGTGGTGGTCTCCGACGGCGCACGCTCTCGGGAGACCCGCATCGAGGCGCCCGCCCGCCGGTACTCCCCGGGAGACATTCTGGATGTCGAGGGAAAGCGGGCCCGGGTGACCCGGGTGGAGTATCCTTCGGAGGGCCCGCGACCCCCGGCCCTTCGCGCAATTCCCTCCACCGTCTGGGCGACCATCGAGGGCCCGGCCCGGGTGAAGGTCAGCTTGAGCGCGGGCCCCAAGACCATCCCGCTTACCACGGAAGTGCCCCGAGAACAGGTGCTGCGCGTGGGGGAGATCCTCTCCGTGGGGGGGCGACCGCTCCGGATCTACGCGATCCGCGTGGGACTGCGGACCTACGACCTCGAGGGCTATGAAGCGCCGGCCGGGAAGGTCGTGCGGGTCTACGCCCGTTCGGCCCGGACCCCGCCCCCTGGCAGAAGGGACTGAACCGTCGCGAGCGAAACCCCGAGCTCGCGCGAAAGTTCCTTCTCCACTCGAGAACGCTCCTTCTCGTCCCCGGGGGTGAGGTTCCATAAGACCCGAGAGCCCGCTCGGCCAAACGCGCCGGGAGGGGCGCTCACGAGCAGGGTCTCTCCCTCGAACGTGATCTCGCCGATCGCCAGCGCCACGGGAAGGTCCCGCATCGTCTGCTTCGTACCGTGGATCACCCAGGAACCGACCGGGACGTACTCGCCGGACCCCCCGGCCTTGGACACTTGGTCCCCGCGGACCCAGAAGGCGTCCGCGGAAGCGTGGGCCGCTCGCCACGCCTTCGAGAAGGAGACCGACCACGCGCCGGCCTCCTCGAGCGCCTTCGGGGAAACCTCCTGCCCCGGCGGGACCTTCACGACCACGCTGGGTGCCCCGTGGACATCCGCGTGGATGTAGTAGTCGCTCTCCTTGAGATAGCGCTTCACGACCCCGTCGTTGGACTTCGCATCCCGACCTCCCACGATGGGGACGCCGTCGGACGCCACGAACCAGCGGGGGGCTTTCTCGAACCAGAAATGCTTCTTCCGTTCGGGCCGCAGCCGCGTGGCCGCGGCCGTCGCCCGCTTCGTCGACTTCTTGCCCATGCCGGAGAGCGCCGCTTCGGTCTCGCCGAGGGCCCGCTTGGCTCCCTCGAGCTTCGGGAGCTGTTTCTTCGCCTTGTCGTAGAGCTTGGTGGCCTCCTGCCGAGGGGACTTCCGGGGATCGATGACCACCTTCTTCCCCTGGACCTCGATCTCGGCCTCATCCTCGTCCGGGATCTGTTCGAGGAGCTTCTTCACCCGCTCCTCCACCTCCGAATAATTGGAAAGGATGGCATCGGCGGCCTCTCGGAGCTCCTTCGCCATCCCTTCCAGGGCGGAAATGCCCGCCATCTGTTGGGCGCGCAAGCGCTCGAGCCGCAGGCGCTCCACCTCCTCCGCGGACTTTTCCTTGGCGACCTTCGGATGTTCCGCGAAGTACCGCAGGGCCGCCTCGGAGAACGTGGGAAGGGTCTCCACCCGGACGTCGGGTTGGTCCTTCCATCGGAAGGAGGGATAGGGTTGCACGTCGGTGGTGGACCCTCCCGTGAAGTAGAGGTACCCGTGGGGCGTCTCCCCCACCTCCGCCAGCACCGAGGTGAGCGCGGTGAGAACGGGTCCGGCGGTCCGGTCCGGTTCGAGCTGGGCCATCGCCTGGGGGTCGAGCCCCGCCCGAGCCACGACCTCCTCCGCCAGCGGGCCCCCCAGCGACAGCCGGGAAGCGAGCGTGGTCACGAGATTGGTCTTCGAGTGGCCGAGGACGGACGAGATGTCGTTGAGGGTCAGCGAGAGGGGGTTGCGCCGGGAGGGAGGGCGTACATACTCCTCGCCGGGCCGAAGCACCCGGTGCGCCCACGCCTTGGAGGTGGCCACGGCCACGATCTTGCCCTCGCGGACCACGAGCGCGTTACCCTCGCCGAAGAGCTCGATCACGAGCACCCGGGGCGTTTCCTCCATCGAACGCGAAAAGGATAGCTCGAGGTAGCGCTCTCCGCCCGGTTGCTCGACCGCTTCCAAGGGCAGGCCGGCCAAGTACTTGCGGATGGACTGGGCAAACGAGCTCGGTTCCGGGAGATGGCCCACATCCCCCGATACGAGGGCCACGTACTGTCCGGGAACGATGACGAGCTTGAGCTTGTCCCGTTCAGTGGTACGCAGGGTGATGAGAAGGCCCTTTCCTTCCAGGTCGTAGGCCTTCTCCATCCACGCCTTTCCCAGCGAACGGAGCTCCGCCGCGACCGCATGGACGTCCACCGAGGAGAAATCCTCCTTGGGATTCACGCAGGTGACCAGGCACCGGTGGATTAAGGGGTTGCGGTGCCCGCTCGGCCGCCCGGGGTCGGCGGAGGATTTCCCCCCCCGATCGAAGGGGGGATCCAGGACAGCGGATGGACCGAAGGACCGTCGTCAGCCCGATAGGGCCCATTTGAGGGTCAAACCCCCGTCGATCACGAGGGTCTGGCCCGTGATGAACCGGGCGTCCTCTCCCACCAGGAACTTGACCGCGAGCGCCACGTCGGCGGGTGTCCCCAGCCGGCGGAGGGGAATCTCGGTCGCCCATCGTGCACGTTGGCGGTCCGACATCCAAGAGAGCAGCGCGGTATCGGTCCAACCGGGGGCCACGGAGTTGACCCTCACCCAAGGAGCCATCTCTTGGGCGAGCACCTGGGTCAAGAAGATCGATGCGGACTTTGCGAGGCTGTAGGAGACCATCGCGGTCGAAGGGGACATCCCGGCGATCGAGGAATTGATCACCATCACCCCGCGTGTCCGCCCGAGCGGGCCTCCGAGTTCCTGCGCCAGCGTCATCGCGCTCAACGTGTGGAGATCCAACATCCCGTGGACCTCCTCCCGGGTGAGGTCCATCACGGGGGTGGCCAACCCCGCTCCGGCATTGGACACGACCACGTCGATCCTCCCCTTCCACTCGACGGCCGTGCGAGCGATGCGGCGATTGTCGGCTTCCAAGGTCGAGTCTCCCAATACGACAAGGGACTGACGGCCGCATCGCTCAACCTCGTGGGCCGTTTGGCGCGCGCCCTCGACGTCGTCGAGCGCATGGACCACCACGTCACACCCGTCCTTCGCCAGTTCCAAGGCGATCTCCTTCCCGATCCCGCGTGAACTGCCCGTGACCAAGGCCACCCGGGCCACACTGCTCGAGGACGGGAGCGCCTCGGGGGGCTTCTCGGGCGCCCGGGGACCGATGGGATTGACGATGGACAATCCCCCATCGACTCCGAGCGTGGTCCCCGTGATCCATCCGGACCGGGGTCCCAGCAGGAAGGCGACGCTGGGAGCGATGTCGGCCGACTCTCCCCACCGTCCCAGCGGGATGGACTTGGCTACCTTCTTGGAGAAATCTGGGTCCTCGTGGGCGGGCCGGTTCATGTCGGTGCGGATGAAGCCCGGAGCCACCGTGTTGACGCGCACCTCGGGGGCGAAGTGCAATGCCAGTAGCTCCCCGAGCCGGCTGAGGCCGGCCTTCGACAATTGGTAGGCCTGTCCGTCGACCTGCCCCCGGCGGGCCAAGATCGACGAGATGATGACCACGGATGCTCCGCGCGAGGTCTTGAGGTGAGGCATAGCCTCGGAAAGGAGCGCATAGGTACCCCGCAGGTTGGTCGCCATCACGCGGTCCAGGGTGTCGAGGGGGTCCCAGCCGGCGTCGGCCGAGGCGTATATGCCGGCATTCGCCACCACATGCTCGAGATGCCCCTTCCAATCGCGAGCGGCCGTCAGGGCGTCCCGGACGCTGGACTCGCGCTCCTGGGCGAGGGGAATGGCCTTCGCCTCGCCTCCCGACCCCACCAGTTCTTCCTCAAGTCCCCTCGCGAGATCCTTGGAATCACGGTAGGTGAATGCGACGCTCATCCCTCGTCCCACCAGCTCGCGGACGATCGCCGCGCCGATTCCCCGAGATCCCCCCGTGACCAGCGCGGTCCGCCCTCGGAACTCCTCCTTATCGAGCGACATCGTGAATCCAACCTCGAAGCCCCCTCCAAGGATGCGAGTGGGTAAAGAACGAGATGCCCAACGCTTTACCTCCGGAGGTGACGGCGCAGCCACGTGAATCCCCGACGCTGGGTCTCCGCAAGGTACTGAGGGGTGGTATAGACCGCCAGTTCCCATGGGGCCGGGGAACGGCCCACCAATCGGGAAAGGTACGGGTCCTTTGCGAGCAGCCGGTACTCGGCGCCTTCGTCCGGCAGCATCCGGACATCTTCTCCGGGGAGCTCCAGGACCGGAGGGATATCGATCAACACATTTCCTCCCCGCCCCCCCAGTTCCTCCGCCATGGCATCTTCGGCCGCCCGGCGCTCGGCGGGGTTTTCCCGGTAATGGGCGGTCAAGGTCGGGGAGACCTTGTCCGAGGTGATCGCGACCTTGTAGAGCACCCGGGCCTCGAGCCGGCGAGCGAGTTCCCGCGAGATCCCGCCGGCCGCGTCGAGCGCGGTCAGCAACCTGCCGTCCGTGGCGGTGAGGATCTCCCCGCCCCGGTCGAGGAACTCGGGATGCCGTTCCACGGCGGAAAGCAGCATCGTCTCGGCGACGCGCACGGTCTTGTTGAAGTAAACGGAGGAGTACATCAGCGAACGGCCGATGAGGAACCCCTCGACCGCAGCCCGTCCCTTCTCGAAGAAGGCCACATGATTGCGGTGAAGACCGAGGGTCGCGATGATGCGGCTCTTGTCGACGACCCCATGGGCGACCCCCGTGTAGTGGGCGTCCCGGAGCATGTAGTCCAATCGGTCCGCATCGATCGTCCCGTGCAGGAGCTCGCGGAGGTAGGGCTTCTCGCGAAATCCTTGGCCCAAGAGCTTCGCCACCTCTCTCGGGTCCACGTCGTGCCGTTCCAGGACCTCGGGAATGGACGGTGCGCGGTACTCGAGGATATCCTGGCCAAAGGCCTCCATCCCCCGCGGGAGATCGCCGCGGATCAGACGCCCGGTGCGATCCTCGTGGTTCTCCCCGGTGGATTCCACGAGGGCGGGTTCGAGGCTGTGCGAGAAGGGGGTGTGTCCGAGGTCATGGAGAAGGGCGGCGATCTCCAAGGAGGTCGCCTCCCGGGAAGGGAGTCCCAGATGGGCGGACATCTCCCGCGTCACCCACCGGGTTCCCAGGGAGTGCTCCAGCCGGGTGTGCGAGGAGCCCGGGAACACCAGGTGAGCCATTCCAGTCTGCCGAATCCCCCACAAGCGCTGAAGGAGGGGATGCCCCATGAGCTCGAGCATCACACCGCTCAGGTGGATCGAACCGTGGATGGGGTCGTAGATGTACGCCGACTTCTCGGACACCGTTCTTTGCCCCTCGGACGAACCCCCCACCAAGTCGGGGGCTCACCGTCCTGACCTCCCGAGGAGAATAAGCCTTTGCCTGGAGCTTATCGGACCCGGTTCCGGAACGGAGCCCGACCGCCTATCTTCGAGGGTCTCTGGACGGCCCGATTTGTTGCCACTTAGACTTATATGGGATGACCTCTTTGGAACTACAGGAAATTTCCTCCATGAGCACCTCCTACCCACCCGCCGGTCAGCTACCTCCAGTACTAGGGCAGGTGATGCAGTACATCGCCCAGGCGGACCAGGCGAGCAAGGTCGGCGAGTACGACAAGGAAGTGGCATTCCTCGTGGAGGCGGTTCGGACCGCCCAGTCCGGGTTCATGGACCTCGCCAAGTCGCCCCGCGAGGCGGTGGAGGCCCTGGATCACATCGCCATGAACCTCTACAAGCACTCCCAGGAGGCGCTGGCGCTCTCCACCACGGACATTGCCCTCGCCCTGATGCCCTCCTATGTCCCGGCGCTCCACCACAAGGCCGTTTTCCTCGTGGCCATGAACCGGGACGTCGAGGTGGCGATGCAGCTCCTCGACCATGCGCTCGCGCTCTCGCCCCAGGACAAGTCGCTGTGGGCGAGCAAGGGCGACGCCCTGAAGATCCTCGGGAAGACCGCGGAAGCCATCGATAGCTACCTGCAGGCCCAGCAGCTGGACGCCGCCAGCACCCAGTACGTGGACCGTGCGCTCAAGATCCAGCCGGGGAACCCCAAGGCGCTGCAGATGAAACTGGCCATCTCTATCCGGATGGGGGGGACCGGCGAAGCGATCAACACCTGCAAGCAACTGATCGCAACCAACCCCCGGGATGCGACCCTCAACTTCACCCTGGCGAACCTCCTGGTCAATGCCGGTCGGTATGACGAGGCCCTCAAGGCCGTCGACATGTCCCTCCAGAGCCAACCCGAGAATCCCACCTACCTGTTCGCCAAGGCCCGGATCCTCCGGGAGATGGAGCGCTACCCCGAGGCCTTCGAGCTCTATCGCACGCTCCTCAACAAGCGGGTCGAGACGAGCGCGGGAGTCCTCCAAGAGGTCGCCGAGGCGCTCGAATCCAAACAGCTCGACCAGGATCTGATCATCGCGATCCGCATGCGGATGCTGGAACTGGACCCGCGGAACCTGGCCAACATCCAATCCTTGCGGGCCATTGCCGTCGCCCGGGCCGACCGCGAGCTCAGCCTGCGTGTCTACGATGCCTGGCTCAGCCTCTCCCCGCACAATCTGGAGGCCGAGGCCGCCCTGGCCCAGTTGTTCACGGACGAGGGAGATGTCGAGAAGGCGCTCGCCACCTACTTTGAGATCGCCCGGTATCACCCGGATGAGACCCGCTACATCCACAAGGGGCTCGAGCTGGCGCACAAGCACCGGCTCCACGACCGGGTCGTAGGTTTCGCCAACGCGATCCTGGCGAAGGAGCCGAACGACGCCAACACGATGGAGTGGTTGGGCGACTCCTTTGCGGAGCTCGGGCAGTGGCGCGAGGCCCTCCGCATCGCCGACCTCCTGCTAGCGGCCTACCCCAATTCCGTGGCCTACCTCAAGCGCAAGAAGACGTGCCTCGCGGCCCTCGGTATGCACCGGGATGTTCCTCCGATCATCGACCGGATCTTCGAAGAGGACCCGACGGCGTACGACATCGCGATGGAGCGGGCCCGGATGTACCAGTACTGGTCCGAGCATGCTCCACCGGAGTCCCCGCAGCGCGAGGAATGGGCCAAGGAAGCGCTCCGGAGCTTTGAACGGGCGAGCCTCTCCCCGGAACTGCATGCTGAGTGCCTTCTTGGCATGGCCAAGGTCTTCAAGCAGATCCACAAGCCCGAGAAGGCGGAAGAGGCCTTCAACAACTTCCTCAACCTTCCCGGCAACGAGCACCGGGGGGACATCCTCAAGGAACGGGGCCACGTGCTCCGGGAGCTCACCCGCAATTCGGAGGCGCTCGAATCGTACCAGAAGGCCATCGAGGGAGGCTGCGAGGACGTCGACCTCCTGTGGGGGATGGCCGAGGTGCTCCGCGCCCTCAACGAGAATGCGCGGGCGGTCCACTACCTGCAGATGCTCATCCAGCGCGAACCGCGCAACCCCCTTTATCTCCGGCGTTACGGCCGGATGCTCACGCAGCAGGGCCGCAAGGAGGAGGGGCTCGCCCAGCTCAAGGCGGCCCTTGCGCTCCAGGACAAGGACCCGAGCGCCTACTTCGAGATCGCGGATGCGCTCAAGGAGGCCGGGATGTACCAGGACGCCCTTGGCTACTACCAGCAGGGGCTCGGCCTGGACTCGAAGAACAACTTCGCCCTCATGTCCTACATCGAGACCCTCATCCTGACGGGGCGCGTCCCTGAGGCCCGCCGGGAGATCGATGCCCTGCTCCGGCGCGATCCCTCGAACGCCCGGGTCTGGATCCTCCGGATGGAGGCGTTCAAGTTCTTGCATGACGACGACGAGATCCTCTACTCCCTCAAGGCGATCCTCACGTTGAGCCCCGGCGATGCCGGCGCATGGGAGGAGAAGCACCGCATCCACCTCGCCCGGGGAGAGAAGAACGAGGCGTACGAGGCGATCAAGTCCGTGATCTCCACGACCCCGAAGAAGGCGGATGTGCCGCGGCTCTACCTCATGCAGGGGGACCTCGCCAGCGACCTCGGAAAGCTCGAGGAGTCCCTCGCGGCCTACGAGGAGGCGGTCAAGGGCGATCCGAAGCTCAAGTACGAAGCCAACTTCCGCAAGGCCCGCGCCTACGATGAGAACGACCAGCCCGAAGAGGCCTCCAAGATCCTGGAGGGCTTCGGGGAACCGCCGTTCCCCTCGGAAGTCAACGAGAAGCTCTCGTTCGACGTGCTGTCCATGCGGGGGTCGGTCAGCTTCCAACTGGAGCATTTCACCGATGCGCTGGAGATCTTTGAGGAACTCCTCCAAAAGTCCCCGCGCAACCCCGACATCTCGCTCTGGAAGGCTCGGACGTTGCTTGAGCTCGGGAAGGGCCGCGAGGCCAAGACCTTCGTGATGGAGTTCCTCCCGCAGTCCCCCTCGGCCGAGGCCTACCTCTACCTCTCGGAGGCCGAGAGCAGCGTTGGTTCACAGTCCGATGCCATCGCGGCGTGCGTCAAGGGCCTGCAGCTCAGCCCGGCGCACGTACCGCTGCTCCTGCGGTTGGGAGATCTCTGGTCCAAGGAAGAGAAGTGGCAAGAGGCCGGAGATGCCTACGCACGGGCGGTCTCGGCCGACCGGAACAACGCGGAGGCCCACTTCAAGATCGCCAAGGTCCATGAGAAGCTCGGGCACCAGAACGAGGCGATCCGGGAATACAAGGAATCCGTCCGGTTGAACCCGGAAGATGCCCACACCCACCTGAGCCTGGGGCTCGTCTACATGGACGTGGGGGACCCGGATGAGGCGCTCCGCTCCATCGACCAGGCCCTGAAGCTCGACGCCGACCTGGAGGCCGCGATCGAGGCGAAGAACGTCGCGACCCAGAAGGTCCGCGAGAAGCAGATCGAGCTCTATGGAAAGAAGGCCCTCGTGCTGTCGGCCCAGGCCAATCGCCCGGTCACCCGCAACGACCTCTTCATGACCCTTCAGGTCCCCTGGGACCTCATCGACCCGGTCATGCGGGAGGCGACCAAGGTCGTGGAGATCGATGTCAACAAGCTCACCGACAAGGAGATCATGGACCTCGAGGGGATGTCCTACCACCTCATCACCCAGGCCATGGAACGCAAGCTATCGAGCGTCGACCGCGGTGCGCTCTCGCTGGCGGATGTGGCGCTCCTCTCGCCCCCGGAGCACTCGCTCGCCCAGGTCCAGCGCCTGACCGGGTACGTCCAGAGCGTGATGGCGATGACCATCCACCCGGAGACGATGAAGCTCTCCCGCGATGTCGAAGACCTCGCCCGGAAGGCGCTCACCTTGCCTCCCGAGGAGCGTACCCCGTTCCGGCTGGTCAAGAACCTGAGCATCGGGATCTACAAGGCGATGGTCATCAAGGCCATCGAATCGATGACGATGGACTTCCATGTCCAGGCCCCACCGCCGTCGCTCAATTATACCCCGTCCCCCGTCACGGCCGCTCCGGCGGCCGCCCCGGCCGCTGCGACGGCCCAAGCTCCGGCTCAACCCGCCTACCCCATGTACGAGCCCCCCGCCTATCCGGCCAACTCGGCGGCGTCTCCGTCCATGGCGGCGGAGCCCGCACCGGAGAGCCCGGCCCCCGCGCCTTCCAACACGGTCACCGCGGACTCGCTCACCCCGGCCCCCACGGGGGCGCGCTGCTCTGGATGCGGCGGCCCGGCGAACTACATGCACACCTGCGGAGCGTACATCTGCCGGCACTGTATCGTCCAGTTCGCGAGCTGCCCCCGGTGCTCCCTCACGCTCACCTTGCCCTCGGACCGCGAGTCCGTGGGCGCTCCCCCGCCCCGCTCCCGTCCGATGGAGATGCCCCTCGCCTTCATGCCGGCCTCCCGTCGCATGGAAGAGCAGGACACCGGGGAGAACGCCCGGACCAACCCGCGCATGCGCCGGACCCAGCCCAAGGCCCGTCGGTCCTCCTCTTCCACGGAGGAGGACGCCCACCTTTAGACGGGAAGAACGCGACTCGGCGGATCACGCCGGTGAAGTGGGTAGGTACAGCATCTCGAGGACCTCGGTCTCCGTGACCATGGCGGGAACGGTCCCGCTCGGATCGAAGTACACGAGATATACCGTGGCCGGGGACCCGGGCAGCCGGAAGCTGATGTTCCCGGCCGAGACGTTCCCCGAGCTCCAAAGGTAGTGCGACGGATACGTTCCCGGTGGCAAGGCCGAGAAGTTCGAGAGATCCGTCGGGTCCATCATGTAAGCGACCACCGTACGGTTCGCCGCGAACTGGCCGGCCACGCTCTCGGTGTCGGAGAGCCGCGGAAGCTCTTGCGTGAAATGACCCCCGGGGGCCACGTCGGTCGTGGTCCCACACTTCATCACCACGAAGGTGTCGAGCGAAGTGTTCTGAGCCGCCGGTGGTACCCCCGAACAGGCCGTGGACCGGGGCGTAGAGGGCCAGGTCATGGCCAGGAGGACGATCCCCCCGGCGATCAACCCCGCGACGAGGAGCGTTGCGAGGAGCTTCCCGGACATCCGTGCTTGTTGGTCGCATCGCAGGCGGCTCCGAGAATTGCGACGTGCAACGACTGATCCCTTCACCTTCCCCGAACCCCCCGGCGGTTTCCCTTAGGAATAGGGCCCCAGGGGTAGATGTAGTTACGTCGCTTCGAAATTTCGAAGCGTACCTCCGGCACGGAGGCGGGGCTCCTTGAGCGGACGGCCCGAACGTGCCGTGCGGGATGCTAGCCTTTCTCGCGGTTTGGAATATTGGACCGATTTAACTACGCGGCTTCGCATATCTTGCCTGAGGGAAAGGCGCCATGCTAGCGAAGACGAAGCATCCGACAACCCAGCACCTGGCAACGGTGCGCACGACACCCACGAGCGGCCTGGCCGAATATCTCGACCGGGTCTTTGACAATCTGCGAAGTGACATGCTCACGGAGTTCGCCCCCTGGGGCGAGATGTGGACCCCCGGTCTGGAGGGACGCTGGATCAACGCGCTCACGGACGTGGAGGACCGCGGCGGTACCTACGAGATCCGCACCAATCTCCCGGGCATCCGGAAGGAGAACATCGAGGTAAAGGTACAGGGACGTTGCCTCGAGGTCGAGGCCAAGGAATCGATGGAAAAGGAGGAGAAGGGAAGGAACTTCCTCTCCCACGAGCGGAGTTACGAGGGGTTCTGCCGGACCATCGACCTCCCCGAAGACGTGGTGGCGGAGAAGATCTCGGCCCAGTTCCGGGACGGAGTGCTGACCGTCAGCCTCCCGAAGGCCCACCCCGAACCCGAGCGCAAGATCACGGTCTCCTGAGCCCTCGTGGCCGAGAGGGCCCCGCGGAACCCCCCCGGGACCCTCTCCAACCCCTTCTCCTCGCACGACGAACGGTACCGCTCGACTTCCCTAGCGGAGACGTCCTTCGGACGGCCGAAGGGCGCGTCCCGTGGACATGTCGCGAGCCGCTTTCGACAAGTGTTATTAGGAGAGAGGTTGTGGCGGCAGTATGCCGACCGAAAAGAAGCGCGATGTCTTTTCCGGTACGCCGACCCCCTCGTCCCCGAAGCGGTCAGGACGACGGGTCTACATGGTGTCCGGAGGGGTTACCAAGTTTGCGAAGGCCCACCCGGGAATGGATTTTCGACTGATGTGCAAACGGTCCTTCGATCAGGCCCGTGCCGCGGTCCCCAACCTGACCCTCGACATGATCGACGGGACGCGTATCTCGTACTTTTCGGACCATTTCACCCGCCAACTCAAGGCGGCGAGCATGGTGCTCGACTACATCGGGCTCAACCCCCGAGGGTCCGTCCGCATTGAGTGGGGCGGAGCGACCGGCGGAGAGTGCATCCAGGCCGGTTACGAGGCCGTGGCCTCCGGACGCATGGACGTCTGTGCGGTGACGGGCTTCGAGACCATGAGCCGGGTCCCCACGTGGAAGGGGAACGAGTTCATCGCCCTCGCCAGCGACACCAACTTCGACTTCCCGCTGGGCGGATTCTACACGGGCTACTATGCCCTCATGGTCCAGCGCCACATCTACGAGTACGTCCGCCGGAAGAAGTTCGCCCACATCAAGGACGAGCGGGAAGCCCAGCGGAAGGCCATCGAGTACGGCACCCGCGTGATGGCCATGGTCTCCGTGAAGAACCACAAGAACGCGCTCACCAACCCCTATGCCCAGTACCCCAAGGATCTGAGCGTTCAGGACGTGCTGTCCTCCGAGATGGTGAGCTATCCCCTCACCCGGGAGCAGATCTGCACCATGTCCGATGGAGCCGCCACGGTGATCCTGACCAACGAAGAACGCGCGCACGAGCTCAGCGACGACCCGGTGCTCATCTCGGGAGTGGGATGCGGGACCGACACCATGCGGCTCGCTGACCGACCCTTCGGCAAGGTGCTCCTCATGCCGCACGAGAAGGCGAGCGATTACGCGGACCTCGACTATCCGGGAGTCCACTCGTTCCGTGCGGGACGCTCGGCCGGGATGGAGGCCTTCGGGCACGCCGGCATCACGGACCCCAAGAAGGAGCTCGATTTCGTGGAACTCCACGACGCCTACTCCTCTTCGGAGATCCAGACCTACGAGGACCTGGGCCTGTGCAAGTACGGGGAGGGCTACGATTTCGTGGAGAGCGGCGCTCCCTTCCTCAAGGGCGTCGACTACGGGTTCCCCACCCCAAAGGCCGGAATGATACCGGTGAACCCCTCGGGGGGGCTCATCGCGTGCGGACACCCCGTGGGTGCCACGGGCATCATGCAGGGAGTGTTCGCCTTCTGGCAGCTCCAGAACAAGATCGCCGAGAAGTTCGGGAGCCCCCGGCTCCAGATCGCGAATGCCCGTCGCGGGGCCATCCACAGCCACGCCGGCACGGGATCCGCCGTGACGGTGACGGTGCTTGAGTCCACCAAGCGGAGGTCACCATGACCGGAAGGAAGCTCTTCAAGAGCGCAAAGTTCCAAGAGGTGAACACCGCCGTCAAGAAGGACGGTGCCGCCATCTTTGTCGACAAGGAAGGGCAGGAGAACCTCATCATCGACAACCCCTATGCGATCCGATACATCCACAGCTATGCGGAGGACACCCCGTTCTTCCTCGGGCTGGCGGACGGCAAGCTGCGGGGGACGAAGTGTGGGGCCTGCAACTACGTGTTCGCGACCCCCCGAGGCAACTGCCAGTTCTGCGGGGAGACCACGAAGTGGGTCGACCTCCCGCTCCGGGGGAAGGTGCACACCTGGACCACCTGCCACTTTGGAGGAGAGGCCTTCCTCAAGGAAACACCCTACAACCTCGCCATGATCGAGTTCGAGGGCGCGAACAGCGTGCTCCTCGCTCGCCTCAAGGACTGCAAGGAAGAGGAGATCTACGTGGGGATGCCCGTCGAAGCGCGCTTCTCGCCGCAGCCGCAGTTTTCCATCACGGACATTTGGTTCGTACCCGCCGGTGCGGGTCCGGGACAGCGATCGAAGAAGTAGTCCCCGAGGTCTCCCCCGCACCGACTCGGTCGCGACCGAGTCGGGTGACGGGTCCGAATCACCTTAAGAACGGAGGCGCATAGACTCCCACCATGGAGCCCCGTCCCTTGGCGGTCGCCAGCGTGCTCGACCTCATCGGTCGCACGCCGTTGGTCCCGCTCAACCGGGTCGGGAAGGGACTCGACTACAAGCTTTGGGCCAAGCTCGAGTTCCTCAATCCGGGGGGTTCCATCAAGGACCGGATCGCCCCCTCCATGATCGACCAGGCCGAAAAGGAGGGATGGCTTCGGCCCGGAGGCACCATCATCGAGGCCACGAGCGGGAACACGGGGGTCGGCCTCGCCATGGTCGCCGCGGTGCGCGGCTATCGCCTCATCATCGTCATTCCCGACAAGATGAGCACCGAGAAGATCCGCCTCCTCAAGGCCTATGGGGCCCGGGTGGTCATCACCCCGTCCCAGGTCCCCGCCAACCACCCGATGAGCAACATCTCGGTGGCGAAGAAGCTCTCCATCGAGATCCCGAACTCCTACTACCCCAACCAGTACGAGAACCCCATGAATCCCGAGGCCCACTACCGTACGACCGGTCCGGAGATCTACGAGGCGCTCGGCGGGAACGTGCACGCCGTGGTGATGGGGATCGGCACGGTCGGAACGGCGAGCGGGGTCGGACGCTATTTCAAGGAGAAGCGACCCCAGACCAAGATCATCGGAGTGGACCCGAAGGGGTCGATCCTGGCGCATTTTGGTCGGACGGGGGAGATGAGCCACGCCGCCCCCTACAAGGTGGAGGGGATCGGGGAAGACATGATCCCGAAGACGGCGGAGTTCAAGTTCTTGGATGACTTCGTGACGGTGGACGACCGGGAGTCGTTCGCTCTTGCCCGACGTCTCACGCGGGAGGAAGGGCTCTTTGTCGGAGGGTCCTCCGGTTCGGCGCTTGCCGGGGCGATCCGCTGGGCGGACGCCAACCATCTGGGCCCCGAGGCGAACGTTGTCGTGATCTTCCCCGATTCCGGGGACCGATACCTTTCGAAGTTCTTCTCGGATGACTGGATGCGGGAGAACGGGTTCATGGATGAGACGATGAAGGTCGGGGACGTGCTCCAGGCCAAGGACTTCCAGCCCCCGGTCGTCTCCGTGGGCCCGGACCTCTCCGTCCGCGGTGCCCTCGCCACCATGCGCCAGCACATCATCGCCCAGCTCCCGGTCCTTTCCGGGGAGACCGTCGTCGGGAGCCTCTTCGAGGAGGACCTTCTCAAGGAGGTCATGCGCGATGCGACCGTCATCGAACGCACCGTCGCCCAGTTGATGGGCCCCCCCTTCCCGGTGATCGGGCGCAATGACCCCCTGACCGCCCTCATGGCCCGCCTCAAGGAGGAACGGGCCGTCATCGTACAGGGAAGTGCGGGGGAAGGGGTGGTCGGCTTCCTTACCCGTTACGACCTCGTCACCTTCCTGTCCTCGGGCAACGGCAATGCGATTTGATACCAAGGCCATCCATGGGGGGGACCAGAAACCAGATCCCCAGACCGGCGCGGTCAACGTGCCGGTGTACCTGACGAGCACCTACGCCCAGAGCAGCCCGGGGGTGACCAAGGGCTACGACTACTCTCGCACCGCGAATCCCACGCGGGCGGTCCTCGAACGCACGATCGCCGATCTCGAGGGAGGAGTGGGCGGCCTTGCCTTCTCCTCCGGCCTCGGGGCATTCGGTACGTTCCTGTGGTCGCTCAAATCGGGGTCCCGGATCCTTGCCGGGGACGACCTTTACGGCGGGACGGTCCGCCTGCTCGAACACGCCCGGCGCACCTGGGGATTGGCTCCGCAGTACGTCGACCTGCGGTCGCCCGAGCAACTGGAGCGGGCCCTATCGGAGAGCGCAGCCCGGGTGGTCTATTTCGAGACCCCGACGAATCCGCTCCTCACGGTGCTCGATATCGCCGAGATCTCCCGCCGGGCCCACGCCGCCGGCGCGACCGTGGTGGTCGACAACACCTTCGCCACCCCGTACCTTCAGCGCCCCCTCGAGCTCGGTGCCGACGTCGTCCTTCACTCCACCACGAAATACCTAGGGGGGCATTCCGACATCGTGGGAGGGGCGCTGGTCTTCCGCGACCAGGAAACCTATGAGCAACTCAAATGGCTACAGAACGCGGCCGGGGCGGTCCCAAGCCCGCTCGATTGCTTCCTCGTCCTCCGGGGGATCCACACCCTCGGGGCCCGCATGCGGGCCCACCAAGCAGGGGCCACGGCCATCGCCCAGGCGCTCACGAACCAGCCCCAGGTGAAGCGGGTCATCTACCCGGGTCTCGCTTCGCATCCCCAGCACGAGGTGGCGCGCCGCCAGATGAGCGGCTTCGGGGGGATGGTCAGCATGGAACTTAACGGAGGGACCGAGGAAGCGCAGAAGTTCCTTTCCCGGCTCAAGTACTTCTACCTCGGGGAGAGCCTCGGCGGGGTCGAATCCCTCGTCGAAGCGCCGGCGCTCATGACCCACCAGTCGATCCCCAAGGAGGACCGGGAACGCCGCGGGATCACGGATTCCCTCTTACGCCTCTCCGTCGGCATCGAGGACCCCCAGGACCTCGTCGACGACGTGCTCGGAGCGCTCCGAGGATAGAAGAGGATGAGAGCGGTCCGCATCCACAACACTCTGGGCGGGAAGATCGAGCAGCTAGCACCCCTGAGCCCCCCCCGGGTCTCGATGTTCGTCTGCGGGATCACCCCGTACAAGCCCTCCCACATCGGGCATGGCCGGGCCGCGGTCGTCTACGACGTGGTGGCGAAGCTCCTGCGCCGGGTCGGCTACCACGTGTTCTACCTCCAGAACGTCACCGACATCGACGACAAGGTGCTGAAGATCGCCACGGAGGAAGGGCGCGACTGGAACGCGATCTCCGAGGGCAACTTCCAATCCTACCTCCAGTCGATGCGACGGCTCCACGTGGACTCGGTCAACTTCTACGCCCGATGCACCGACTACGTGAACGAGATCCTCGAGCAGATCGAGACGCTCATCGCGAAGGGCCACGCCTATGCCTCCGACGGCGATGTGTACTACGACGTGGGGAGCTTTCCCGCCTTCGGCGCGCTCTCCGGGCAACGGATGGAGATGCTGGAGCCCGGGGTGCGCATCGAGGTGAACCCCCGCAAGCGAGCCCCCGAGGACTTTGCCCTGTGGAAGGGCGAGAAGCTGGGGCCCCGGTGGAAGAGCCCGTGGGGGGATGGCCGTCCGGGCTGGCACATCGAGGACACGGCCATCGCGGTGAACGTCCTCGGGAGCCGCTACGACATCCACGGCGGAGGCATGGAGCTCAAGTTCCCTCACCACGAGGCCGAGATCGCGCAGGCCGAGGGGGCGACCGGGAAGTCGCCGCTGGCCTCGATCTGGATGCATCACAACATGCTGAACATGCGGGGCGAGAAGATGTCGAAGTCCCTCGGGAACGTTGTCGGCCTCGACGAGACCCTACGTCAGTTCCGCCCCGAGGTCGTCCGCTACTTCCTCCTCAGCGCACACTACCGGAGCCCTCTCGACTACCTCGGGCCGGAATCGCTCGAGGAAGCGGGGCGAGCTCTCGAGACCCTCCGGGTCGGCTACGACCGGTTGATCTCCCAGATCGAAGAAAACCTCGCGAAGACGTTCCCGCGGGAGGTGCCGCTCCCCGGAGGGGGCCGGGCGTACTTCCAGGACTTCCGGGAGTGGATCGATCGGGCCCCGCTACTGTATCCTGCCGACCCCCAGCACCGATCCGGAGACCGGGTCGAGGACGAGATGATGAACGCCCTCTTGGACGATTTCAACGTACGCGAAGCGACAGCGCGACTCTTCTCGTTCAACTCCGAGCTCCACGCCACGCTCGAGGCGCAGGGGCGCTCCCTCCAGGAGGAGGATCTGGTGGCGCTCCTGCGCCCCTACGACCTCGCCAGCACGGTCCTCGGCTACTTCTCCCCCGCCCGTTCCCGCGATTCGGCCGCCAGCCTTTCCGCAGCGGTGGAGCTCGCCCTCGAATGCCGGGCTCAGGCCAAGCAGCGCAAGGACTATGCGGAGGCGGACCGCATCCGGAAGCAGCTGTCCGAGGCGGGCATCGAGGTCGAGGACTCTGCCCACGGCCCCAAGTGGAGGCTCAAGACGTGAAGGCCCTCGGGTTCGAGCAGCACGGAGGACTAGAGAAGATTCGTTTGCTCACCCTTCCCGATCCGGAACCGGGCCCTGGAGAGGTCCGGGTCGCCATCCGGGCCGCCGGCTTCAACCACCTCGATCTGTTCACCCTCGAAGGGATCCCGGGGATCCCGATCCCACTTCCGCACGTGCTCGGAGGGGACGGCGCGGGGGTCGTGGACCGCGTGGGAGCGGGGGTCGAGCCCTCGCTCGTGGGTCAGAAGGTGATGGTCGACCCCTCCCTCGCTGACGGAACGTGCGAGTATTGCCGCAAGGGCCTCGAGAACTTCTGCACGAACTATCGCATCGTGGGCGAGCACACGAACGGCACGGCGGCCGAGTACCTGGTCGTCCCCCGGGTCAATGTGGTCCCCCTCCCTCCGCGGCTCGGATTCGAAGAAGCTGCCGGGGTTGCGCTCGTCTTCATGACGGCCTGGCACGCCCTGCGAACAGTGGGGGAGGTGCGGGAAGGGGACCGCGTGGCGATCATGGGGGCGGGCGGCGGCCTCGTCACGGCCGCCCAACAGGTCGCGCGCCACTTCGGGGCCCACACGGTGGTCGTCACCCGTTCGACCGAGAAGGCCGCGAAAGCCCGCTCCCTCGGGGCGGACGAGGTCATCGTCTACGATGATCCCCAGAAGCTCTCGAAAGTGCTCTGGGAAGCTTCGGGTAAGCGGGGCTTTGATGTCCTCTTCGACTCCACGGGAAAAGCGACGTTCGGCGCTTCCACCCGTGCGCTTTCCCGGGGGGGCCGTCTGGTCTTCTGCGGAGCCACCACCGGACCGGTGGTCGAGATCGATCTGCGAGGGCTCTTCTGGCGCGGAGCGTCGCTCCGGGGGAGCACGATGGCGACCCGAGCAGAGTTCCGGGAGGTCTACCGACTGCTCTCGGAGGGCAAGTTCCGCCCCGTCATCGATAGGGTCTTCCCGCTGGACGAAGGGAAGGCCGCGCTCCAACGGTTCCAGGAAGGGGACGTCTTCGGCAAGGTTCTTGTGCGCGTGGGGCAGTAGGGGGAGAACGCATGCTGGACATCGATCTCATCCGGAGCGACCCCGAACGAGTGCGGGCCAACATCGCCCGCCGGCGGAATGACCCGTACCTTGCCCGCTTCGCCGAGCTCCTCGCGGTGGACCGGGATTGGCGGAAGGCCCAGCAAGAGGCGGGGGATATCCGCCGACGGCGAAACACCGTGTCCAAGGAGTTCTCCGAGGCGAAGAAGGCGGGGGCGGACACGACCGCGCTGCGCCGGGAGGCCGATAGCCTTCCCGCCCAACTCACCGAGCTCGAGGCCCGGGAGGCGCTCTTCGAACAGCGCCGCCGGGAGCTGCTCATGGGGCTCCCGAACCTGCTCGACGACTCGGTCCCCTATGGGAAGGACGATACAGAGAACCAGGTCATACAGGAGTGGGGAGAGAAACGCACCGCCCCGGCGGACCTTCCCCCGCATGGGGAGTACCTCGAGTCGCACGGCCTCGGGGACTTTGAACGCGCCCGCCGCAACAGCGGAGCGGGATTCTACTACCTGATGGGACCGCTCGTCCAACTGGACATGGCCGTCCAGCGACTCGCCATGGACATGCTCGTCCAGAAGGGGTTCACCCCCGTCATCCCGCCCTACATGCTGCGCCGGGCCCCGTACGAGGGGGTCACCGACCTCGCGGACTTCGAGAACGTCATGTACCGGATCGAAGGGGAGGACCTCTACCTCATCGCCACGAGCGAGCACCCCATCGCGGCCCTGCACATGGGCGAGATCCTGGACGAGGACCGTCTCCCGATCCGCCTGGCCGGGATCTCTCCGTGCTTTCGCAAGGAGATCGGGGGCCATGGGGTCGACCAGAAGGGGGCGTTCCGCGTCCACCAGTTCCAAAAGATCGAACAGTTCGTCTTCTGCGCCCCGGAGGATTCTCCGAAGATCCACGAGGAGCTCCGGACGAACGCGGAGGAGTTCCTGCAGCGGCTGGGCATCGCCTACCGGGTGGTGAACGTCTGCACGGGAGACCTCGGGATCGTGGCGGCCAAGAAGTACGATCTCGAGGGCTGGTTCCCCCGACAGGGAAAGTACCGGGAGCTCGTGAGCTGCTCGAACTGCACGGACTATCAGGCGCGACGCCTCGGGATCCGCCTGGGGAAGCGCGGCAAGCCCGGCAAGGTCGTCCCCCACACGCTGAACTCCACGATGGTCGCCACTCCGAGGGCACTGGTCGCCATCATCGAGAATTTCGCGACGACCGATGGCCGGATCGCGTTGCCGGAGGTCTTGCGGCCCTACATGGGAGGGGTCCGGGACATCACGCTGCCCACCCTGGCCCCCTGATCGGGGCTCCCGAGGAAGAACGAAGTGACGCGCATCGCCGTACTGCTCACCGACCGATGTCACCCGAAGGAGTGCCAGGGGGAGTGCCGGTCGTACTGCCCCCCGGTCCGGATGGGCCAGGAGTGTATCGTCTGGGGCTCGGACACGAAGCCCATCATCTCCGAGGACCTGTGCATCGGCTGCGGCATCTGTGTGCACAAGTGCCCGTACACCGCCATCAAGATCCTCAACACCCCCGAGGCGGCGGAGGGCGAGATGGTCCACCGCTACGGCCAGAACGCGTTCCGGCTCTTCCGACTCCCCGCGGTCGGCGGTGAGGGTACGGTCGGTCTGCTTGGATCGAACGGGATCGGGAAGACAACGGCACTCCGGATCCTCTCCGGAGAGGAGACCCCGAACCTCGGGAACTTCGAGCAGCCCTCGGACATGTCGAAAGTGCTCGAGTACTACCGGGGCACGGAGATGCACTCCTACTTCCGTCGGCTTTCCCGCAAGGAGATCCGGACGGCGGTGAAACCGCAGTACGTGGACAGCCTGGCGACCCAGGAGGAAACGATCGCGGACTTCGTGGAATCTGGAGGGGACCGTGCGGCGCGGGCCCTCGAGCGCACCGGGCTCTCCGCCGCCCGTTCGAAGAAGCTCTCCGAGATCTCCGGGGGAGAGCTACAGTTGGCCGCCATCGCGCGGACGCTCGCATCCGACGTGGACGTGTACTTCTTCGATGAGCCCTCGAGCTACCTCGACGTCATCAACCGGCTCACCGTCGCCCGGCTCCTGCGCGAGCTCGGGGAGGAGCGTTCGGTCGTGATCATCGAGCACGACCTCGCGATCCTCGACTACCTCGCCGACCGGGTGCACCTCCTTTATGGGGAGGCGGCCGCGTTCGGGGTCGTTTCCCACCCCTTGGCCACACGCACCGCGATCAACACCTACCTTTCCGGATACCTTCGGGAGGAGAACGTACGGTTCCGCACCGAGCCGGTCGTTTTCACCTCCCACCCCCCCAAGCCGTCGTCCGCCCGGGTCCCCCTGGTCACCTTCGGTTCGATGGTGAAGCAGTACCCGGCCTTCCGGGTGCAGGTGTCGGGTGGAGCCTTCCACAAGGGGGAGACCGTGGGGGTCGTGGGGCCGAACAGCACCGGGAAGACCACCTTCGTGAAAATGCTCGCCGGGGTGGAACCCCCGACCAATGGGGAGTCCCCTCCGGCCGTCAAAGTGAGCTACAAGCCCCAGTACCTGAAGGCCCAGGGGGACTGGTGCCTCAAAGACCGTGTGATGGCCCTCTCCGCCGGGAAGGACTTCGATCTTTCCTTCTTCGAGACCGACCTCGTCGGGAGCCTGTCGCTCCGCCCGCTCCTGGAGACCCCCCTCAACAAGCTTTCCGGAGGGGAACTTCAGCGTGTCGCCATTGCTCTTTCCCTGGCGATGGAAGCCACCCTCTACTTGCTTGACGAACCCTCCGCGTACCTCGACACCGACGAACGGATGAACGCCGCCAAGGTGATCCGAAGGTCCGCAGAGCGAAGGGGCGCCTCCACCCTGGTGGTCGACCACGACGTCTACTTCCTCGACCTGCTGGCGGACAGCCTGATGGTCTTCCACGCCGAAGGCGCCGACGGGAAACGGGAGGGGCGGGGAGAGGGGCCGTTCGTCATGCGGGAAGGCATGAACCAGCTCCTGCGGGCGGTCGAGGTCACGTTCCGACGGGATGAGGAGACGTTGCGTCCCCGGGTGAACAAGGCGGGCTCCGCGTTGGACCGCGAACAGAAGTCGAAGGGCGAGTACTACTACGAACCCGCGTCCTGAGACCGGATCTATCAAGGGACCGCAAGGGGGTCTTCGGAGCATCCCCGTGCTTATTTTCTGCTCCCTCATGTCGGTCGGTCATGGGCGGCAAGCCGAGACAGCGGGTCCAAGGCACGCGGGTCACCCGGGAAGCGGTCCACTCGTTCCGGCTGCAGCGCCATCACCTGGCCCGACGCGGGCTCCGTCGGGAGCTTACGTCGGTGGTCTCCGCCATGGGCGGAGCCCAAGCCCAACTCGCCCCGGCGGCATCGATCTCGATCTGGGCGCGGATCGCCCAGTTGCGTCAAGAGGACATCGAACGGGCGCTCTGGAAGGATCGCACGTTGGTCCGGGCCTGGGCGATGCGGAGGACGGTCTTCCTCCTTCCCGCTCGAGAACTGTCCGTGTTCGTACGGGGCTCTGCGGCCCGGGCCGAGAAGGAGGTGCGATGGGCACTGCGAAGGAATGTGCCTCCTGCGGCGCTGGAGGAGACCCTCGAAGGCCTTCTCGCATGCCTCGATGAGCCGCGCACGCAGACCGAGCTCGGGCACCAACTGGCGCGCCGGCTGGGCGGACGGGTCGTCGATCGGGCCTCGGGCGCGGGATGGGGGAACGAACGGCGGATCCCCTGGGTCCGCACCCGAGACCTCTTCCTCCCGGTGAACTTCCTCCTCCACCTCACGGGCGCTCGGGGAGTCGTCTGCGCGGGACCGGGTAGCGGGAATGTCAGCACGTTCGTACGGGCCGACGCATGGATACCGCACTATCGAGACATCCCCGTAGCCCGCGCCGAGGAGGAGCTTCTCCGGATCTACCTCCGGAGCTTCGGGCCCGCACAACCCCGGGACTTCGTGGCGTGGACCCAGATGCGGCACTCCGATGCCCAGGACATATGGACGCGCCTAACGAACGAACTGGCGCCCGTCGAAGTGGACGGCGGGACGGCGTGGATCCTTCGGAAGGACCTCCCGGTCCTGCAAAGGGTCCCCACGGAACGGCGGACCCTCCGCATTCTCCCCTACTTTGACTCCTACATCCTGGGGCACCATGAACGACAACATCTTGTCCCACCCCACCATCATGGGAAGGTCTATCGGCCGCAGGGGTGGATCTCCCCCGTGCTGCTGGTCGACGGGGAGATCATCGGTACTTGGAACCATCGGAGCGAGGCGGATCGACTGCAGGTGGAGGTCCGCCCCTTTGCCCCCTTGTCCGCATCCGTTCGTCGCTCGATGAACTCAGAGTTCCATGCGCTGGCGCGTTTTCTGGAATGTCGGGGCACGACCATCCAGTACGCGGGGTCCACCGAAGAAGAGCGGCACCGAGAGGGATAGGTGGCTGTTCGGGCCACCTCGTGTTGGCTCTCGGTGGGCTCCCGGTGCCTATCGGACCGGGATCCGGCGGCTCTCGGGGGAAACCGGGTGCTTCTTCGGGAGGGTCAGAGTTAGCACGCCATCCACGAACGTGGCCTCGACCTTGTCCGAGTTGAGGTCCTCGTCAAGATCGAACGCCCGGTAGTAGGTGCCTTGGGACCGTTCCCGATACGCCGCGCCTTCCGTCCCGGTCGACGTTTCGCTCTTGGTCTCGGCGGTGATCTCCACCCTCGTGCCATGAAGGGAGACATTGATGTTCTCCTTGCTCACGCCGGGAAGGTCCGAACGGATCTCGTAGTGGTCCCCCCGATCCACGACATCCGAGAAGACGGGACGCACTCCCGCAGCGAGGGAGGGGAACTGGAAGTCCAGGGAGGGGAGCCCGACGAAGGGCTCGATCCCAAAGACCTCGGAGAACCGCTGGTTCATGGCCTGCAACATCCGCTGCAGATCCGCTTGCGGGGTGTAGAGCGCGGGTACCGCTGCCGGGGTCCCGGTCGGCGCTAGGGTCGTTCCAGTCGAGCGCTTGGTGCGAGGGTTCTTCTTTGCGGGCATGGTAAAAACCAACAAAAGTATATTAGCGGTTAGATATATAGTTTTCCATACCCTCGGACGGGGGTTCAGGCCCCACCGCCCCCGCAGGGCGGAGCTTATCTTTGCTTGGGGTTTCTCAGCGGCCCGGACCTTCCGGAAGCGTGCACTCGTGGCGATCACCCGTCCCAAGGAACTGGACCTCCTCGTCCGGATGGCCCACATGGTCGAACGGGGTACCGTCCAAGAACGGATGTCCCCCCACCCCCACCGGGTGGTCTCCATTGGGGCAAGTGGCAGCCCGACCGAGGAGGTCGACCGGGTCGCGGAGGCCCAAGTGCTTTCGTTTCTGGAGCAGGAGAAGCTCGACTGGAACTTGCTCTCCGAGGAGCTCGGTTACGTCGAGCGCGGAGGCGACCGAGTGCTCGCCCTGGACCCGATCGACGGCAGCTACAACGTCCTGTGTGGCCTCCCGCTAGGAACCGTTTCCCTCGCCCTGGGCACGAAGTCGCTCGCCGATGTCAACGTCGCCGTGGTCCACGACATCATGTCGGGCAAGACCTATTGGGCCTCGAAGGGCGACGGGGCGTACTACGAGGGGCGCAAGATCACCACGCGTAGCTGGCGCCGAGGGGCCGACCTGTTCTTTCTCAACCTGAACCACAACTCCTCCGACAAGGCTCGGGCCCTGACATCCCGGGCACGGCGGACCCGGTCGCTCGGCTGCGCATCGCTCGAGATGTCGCTCGTCGCCCGCGGCAGCGGCGACCTCTACTTTTCCGAGAGCCGGATGCAGCAGGCCAACCTACGCGTGACCGACATTGCGGCGGCCCTCTTGATCCTCCGGGAGGCAGGCGGCGACGCGCTTTCCACGGACGGTTCCCCGCTCGATCTCCCCCTCTCGCTCAAGGAACGCACCTCCGTGCTCGCGTGGGGGAGCCGCGAGCTCTACGAAGAAGGAAAACGGGAGGGCAACTGGTGAAGCTGGGCGACGAACACCCGGAACCCCCGGTGCGGATCGGGATCACGGCGAGTCCGGACCGACCCAAGGCACTCTCGATCGCCCGAGTCGTACATGGCCTGCTGGAGGGCCGCTGCGAGCTTTTTGTGGCGGACGATACCGCGCGGGCGTTGGGACTTCCCGGTCGCCCCCTCCGAGAGTTTGACGGTGACGTCCTGATCGCCGTGGGAGGAGACGGCTGCTTGTTCTACTCGGCTCAGGCCGTGGAAGCCCCCATCCTCGGTATCAACACCGGAGGGGTCGGTTTCCTTTCCGAGGTCGATCCGAACGGTGCGGAGCTCGAGGGTGCCGTGGAGCGCCTGCTCAGTGGAAAGTACTTCCTGGAGCAGCGCATGATGCTTTCCACCTCCATCTGGGAGGAGCGCCTGCCCGATGCCCTGAACGACGTGGTCGTGCATGTGAAGGACGTGGCCCGGATGCGCGCCTTCGAGATCCTCATCGACAGTCGCCCGGTGGGCCGGCTCCGCGCCGACGGGATCATCCTTTCGACCCCGACCGGTTCCACCTCCTACGCTCTCAGCGCCGGCGGACCGGTGGTGGACCCCACGGTCGATGCCATCCTGGTGACCGCCATCGCCCCCTTTGCCTCCGCGGGCCGTCCCTTGGTCGTGGGCCCGTTGAAAGAGGTTACGATCCGCCTCGTGGGGCGCCCCCGGAGTACCATCGCGGTCGTGGATGGTTACCATGAGGTAGAGCTCGGCGAAGGGGTCGAGCTCAAGGTGTTCAAGTCTCCGCGGAGGACCTCGCTGGTCCGTTTCTCGACCGAGTTCTTTCAACGGCTCCGGGTCCGGTCCATCCTCTCCTGGGATGGGCCGTAGGCAGCGCGATGCCGATGTTCCGCCCGAAACGGCGGAAGAAGGATCCCAACGCTCCGTCCCACCTCTCGACCCACACGATCCGCAAGATCCGTCGTTCCGTGCTCGAGAGCATCCTTGCCGGAGGAGCCTCCACGTTTCCGAACGAGCTCGGAGCGATCCTGCGCTCCGAAGAAGCCGAGACGGTCACCGACCTCTTGCTCATCCCCGGAACGACCGCGGGACGACGCCACGCGAACTTCCAGCTCTACATGCTTCCGGTCGACCTCACGGTGGTCGGCACGGTACATTCGCACCCCTCGGGGGCCCTCCATCCCTCAGATGCGGACCTCACGCTCTTCCGGCACTGGGGACGCATCCACATCATCGTGGGCCGCCCCTTTGGAGAGTACAACTGGCGGGCCTACAGCAATCTCGGCGTAGAGGTCACGTTGACCGTGGTGGACTAGCCCCGTTCTTCGCTGCGTTCCGGGAGACGCTAGCCTGCGAGAGAAGGATGACGGCCAGCAGCACCAGGATCCCTCCGAGATACTGAAGCGGGGTCAGGACGACCCCGAGAAAGACGAACGCCACGATGCTGGCCGAGACCGGTTCCATGACGCCCCCCACTCCAGCTTCGGTCCCGGAGATCCCCCGGCGACCCTGCAGGTAGAGCCCGAAGGGAAGGAGGGTTCCCGCGATGAGCACGAAGAGCACCCACCCCATCACGGTCCACGGGTCGGCGATCGGACCGTGGCCAAAGTAGGCGATCAGTGAGGGCGTACCGAGCGGAAGGCTGACAATTCCCCCGATCAGCATCCCCCAACCGGTCACGGACCAGGCGTCCTCGTTCTGCGTGAGCGTCCGGGAGTCCAGCGTGTAGTAGGCTGCGCTGGCCGCTGAGAGGAGTCCGAACAGGAGCCCGAGCGGGGTCAGCGCCAGACTGGCCCGCACCTGCCCGAGGGTCAGCAGCAGCGTTCCGGCGACCGCGAGGGAGACCGAGATCCCCAGCCGGGAGTTGCGACCCTCCATCGACCGGATCCCCTCGAACGCGGCCATCATCGGCAGCGACAGGCTCTGGAGCAACGTCGCGGTCGGAGAGTTCGAGTTGGCGATCGCCAGGAAGTACGTCGCCTGCACCGCGAGCAGACCCAGTACGGAGAAGACGATCAGACGTCCGACATGCTGTCGGGGAAATCGAGGGCGCAATATCACGAGCAACAGGACTCCCGAGAAGAGCATGCGCAGCGTGACGAGTCCGAGCGGCGGGAACCCGTACTGGGCGAAGAGGGCCTGGGCCACCGTTCCCGAGACTCCCCAGAGCGAGGCGGCCAGCGCCACGATGGCGAGAGACCGGGTTCTGGGATGCATGACGTTCGGACCTATCTTCGCATGTCGCCCGCACGCCCGACGGCTGCTGCCGGCAGGTTAGAGATGACCCTTCTCGAAGGGCTCGCGGGGGGCGTTCACCGGAAGCGTGGCGTCGATCCCCCACTTGGTCGTCACCCCTTCCTTGGTAGCGCTCGGGTCGAGACTGCTCCCGGTCGCGCCGGGCACTACGATGAGCCCCTTGTCCGCCTGGAGCCGGGTCGCCACCGCCCATTCTACCTCGCGGTCGTTGAAGACATCGATGTCGGCATCCACCACGGTGACATGCTTCATCGAGAAATGTCCGGAGAAGGCCGCCATGATGGCATTCTTCCCATCGCCCTCGCGGCGCTTCTCGATGGAGACCACCCCGTTGAGCCATCCGCAACCCCCTTCGGTCAAGCGGACGCACTTGACCCCGGGGACCACGGAACGCACGGCCCGAAGGATCAGCGGCTCCCGGGGAAGTCCCATCAGGAGGAAGTGCTCGTTCGAGCCGGGGAGGATGGCGTGGAGGACCGGGCTCTTCACCGTGTGCACCGTGTCGATCTGCACGACCGGCTGGACCCGCCGGGCATCGTAGGTGCCCAGGATGTCGAGGAAAGGTCCCTCCTCCTCATCCCGGAGCGTGATCCGGCCCTCGAGGATGATCTCGGCCTGTGCCGGCACTCGGATCCCATTCGGAAGTTCGAAGACCGAAAGAGGGGATCCCGTGCGCCGCTGGTGCAGCGCCGATGCGATCTCCATCTCGTCGACAGCGTAGTCGGTCGAGCAGGCGGCGGCCAGCAGCACGTCGATCGGAGCTCCGAGGATGAGGGCCACGGGAAGTTCGACCCGCGCGTTTCGGGCCTCCCGGACCATCCGGTCGAGATGACGAGGAACGAGCCGCATGGGCCCGCCACTGTCGCCGCGCACCCACAACCGATGATACGACAGATTGCGCTTTCCCTTCCAGGTGGCGGAGTAGACGGCGGCCGTGAGGTAGGGGCCGGCGTCCCGGGGAAAGAAATGGGGGACGGGCCAGGAGCCCAGCCCGGACTTCGTCTCCTGTTCTCTCCAGCTGACCCTCGTCACTCCGAGGGCCGGAGCGACCGGGTGTTCGATGGCCGAGAGTAAGATCTCCGTGAGCTCCGCCGGGGTGGCGCCGTAGCACTGGGCCACGGATTCCCGGGTGGGCCACAGGTTCCCGACCACGCTCGGGTTCCGGAACCCGCGGAACCAGACCGCCTCGTTCGGGGTCCGGAGCAGCTCCCGGGAGATGCCCAAGTGCGGATCGACCTTCTCCTCGACCATCCGGATGTGCGGGAGGGTGGGCAGGAAGTCGGCGAGCGGGATCTGTTGAGTTGGTGGGGTTCCCATGTCCAACCTCTATCGGACCGGGATGGTCGGCAAGGGGATCCGTTCGGGGTGTAACAGGGGGCTCTCGATGGGAGTCCGGGAGTCCCGCTTGGGTTCACTCATGAGGCCCTTCTCCCGTGCGATGAATTCGATGAAGCCGATGAAGCTCGCAAAGGCCGTGCGGTACGCACGTCCGGAGAATCCTTCCTTGTTCTCGAAGAACACGTTGAGCAGGTCTCGGGACTGGCGGATCCCGTGCGAGAGCGCCCGGGTCATGAGCTCCTTTTGTCGCTCGGTGACCATGTCGCGCTTGAACCAGTCCTTCTTCTCCAGGTGGCCGAGCGGCACGAAGAACATCGGGACCAGGATCGCTTTGAAGTCCCATAGATCGTCGAAAAGGTCGATGGTCTTAATGACATCTTCCTCGGTCTCCTGCGGCAACCCCACGATGAACGTGCATGCCGGATAGACCGAGTTGTCGTTCAGGAGTCCCGCGGCCTGCACCACGAGCTCGGGCCACTGGCTCGCCCGGAACGGGGCCACCTTGCCCGGCATGGCCTTCGTGATGAGCCGGGGGCTTCCCGTTTCCATCCCGATCTCGACGCCCCACCAGGACTGGGACCCCGTGCACAGGATGTCGTGGATCTTGGGCAAAAGGTTGGGCTTCGTCATGAGGGTCGCCACTGCGACATGGCTCCAGCCCACATGCTCGTAGTACTTCTTCGCCATCTGCATCAGGGGCAGGATCTTCTCTTCCCGGGGCATGATGTTCGGCGAGCCGTAGAACAGGACATCGTCGGAGTGGAGCAACCCGTCGGTGATCCCGACCGACCTGTTGATCGCGAGCTCCGCTTCGATCTTCTCGAGCGGATACCACCGGGTGGGCCGCTGGGTGACGGAGCAGAAGGAACAACCGCGGCAGCAGCCGCGCCCGATCTCCGTAAGACCGTTGACCGAGGCATAGCGCATCGTGGAGATCTGCTCCACCTTGGGCGCTTCTTTCGGGGGAATGATGACGTGCTCTGGAAGGGGTTCTCCGCGAAGTGCCTTCCCCACGATCTCCCGGACGTACAGGTCCGCCTCGCCCTCCACCACCGTGTCGATGCCCCCGATCTCCCGGACGAACTCGTCGATCCATCCGAGCTTCTGCCGGGTCACGGGCGAAAGCTGCCAGGCGCAGGGTCCCCCGGCGATGATCTTCATCCCGCGTCGGCGCGCCTCGACCACGTGCGGCTGGCGCATCATCCGCATGAAGTTGACCCGATTCAGGGGCTCCTTCTTCATGATCCCCGCGAAGGTCGTCGAGGGCGGGTTGAGCGCGAGGTAATCGTGACCGGAGATGAGGAGCACCTTGGCCTCCCCCGGCATGTAGCGGCTCAGGAAGCTGGGATGGATGATCCGGGCGTCGAACCCCCCGTCGATGAGGGACGCCTCGACCTTCCGAAGGCCGTACGGCGCCATCTGAGGATGGCCGTCCGCGTCGGTCTTCATTTCGGGATAAAAGAGACGCCGATAGGCCGCTTCCGGAAGGACCAGGGCCGGGGTAGTCGTCCCGAAGCCCAAGAACTCCTTGCCGTTGTGGTTACTCATCATCGTCCAGTCGCAGGTGAGTACCACTTCAGGCATCTATGGAGGCCCCCATGTATTACAGGGCGAAATTCCGCCTCGAGTATATGAGTATTCTGTTTGCTATGACGTGTCATTCGAAGTCTTCGGTGGTTATTTGACAAGAACGGAAAATTCCAAGCTCCCCGGAGCGGGCCACCGGAGGGCGCGAACGAGCGGAGATCGAACCGAACCCCGGACCGGGGAAGCTCGGTTTAGGACCAGGGAATCCCCCGAGCGGATCATCGCCCTGACCCGACCCTACCCCTCCTAAGGTGTCCACGACGCTTATACGCATGCACGGCGTCAACCCTGTTGGCTTCGCCAACGCGGAGCCTGAACTCCGAGAAGTGGTCCCTCCTGACCAGAAACACGGGCGGGTCGCCCGGCGGGATGAAGCGAGGACAACCCCGGGGTCCAACAGCCCCGGCCAGGTCAAGAAGTGGAGAGGCACGTTCCGTGCACTACCGTGAAGCGTTCCGTTTGGGCCGGGGCACACCGGAAGTCCAGGTCACGGCCGTCGAAGCGATGTGACCGGATGTTCACGATGCCCGTCAACAACCCCCCGCAGGCCTTGGGTTGATCGAGGCGACTCGAAGGGAACGAACATGAGCGAGGGATGCTGTGGGACCGAATACGAGACCGAGAACGCGAACAACTACGGACCGTGGGTCTGGAGCGCCTACCGGGCGCACAATGAGCTCCTGCGGGAGAAACTGAAGGCCCAGTTCGAGAAGGAGGAAGGGCCCTGGCTCGACCAGGTCGCGACCCTTCTGGTCGAACTCGTCAACGCCCGTTGGGACGGCGGCCGGAAGTACGAGGAGAAGGAGCGGGTGATCCGCCAGAAGCTCGACAAGCTCTTCTCCGAGTGAACCCGAGGACCAACGATGGGTGTATCCGCACTGAAGGGGGCCCCGCTGGGAACGGGACCCCACCCGCCGCTCCCGATGCCAGGCCCCGGGCAGGGGCCGAAATGGCCCCTCCCGCGGGTGTAGCTCCCGGGACCTGCAAAAACTAATACGCCCGACCCAGGTAGATTGGGCATGTCCCGTCCTAAGTGGGGAGGCTCCGGCCCGCTGGACCAGCGGGTCCTCGACCTCATGTCGGAGTTTCCGGGTGCAATCACCTTCGCGGGGCTCCGGCGGACTCTCGGAGTTCACCAGGAGAGCCTCTCCCGGACCCTGCACCGACTGGAGAAGGAAGGGCACGTCGAGCGAAGCGACATGGGCTACCGGATCCCCGAGCGGAGCTTCCTCCCGGCGGAGGGAGCTTCGACCTTACACTTCCCCGCCCGGGGCGAGCGGCCCCAGGCGGAACTCCGGCTGACGCACGTCACGGATTCGAACCGGGTCCTGGGGTCGATGGCGGGCCGCTGGTTCGGTCGCTTCCGCTGGGTGGGCTCGTTCGAAGAGGGAGAACGGACCACGCTCCTGTGGACCTCGGAATCGACCCCGGAACGCCTCGCATTGGTGATGGAAGGGAACCGGCTCCAGATCTACCACCGGGGCCCGACGGATTCGGCCAACCCTGAGACTTCGGCGGCCTATGAACTCCTCCAACAATCGATCGGATCGTTGAACCGTTCGGCGGCCTCTCCCGACTCGACGGTCTTCTTGCGGTCCCAGACCGATCCCAACCCGCCGGTGCACGGCGTGGCCTTCTAGGCCCTCGTTCAGATCAACGCGGCTCGCACGAGGTGGCTCGCGGCCGTCCCCTACAGGAGAGCTTACTCGTCGGGAGCGGCCCCGTTCTCGACCGAGGGAAGCTCTCCATCGTAGAGAGAAAGCATGGCCGGAGGGACCATGTCGACCAAGAAGACCGTCTTCCCGGCCCGCTGGATCGTGTGCCCGTCCTCGACCGTCTTCCGGGTGTCCACCGAGAGGATCGTCGGTGCCTCGCAGCGGACCTTGCCCGCGCTGAAAGCATCTAAGGCCGTGAGCGAGAGATGCACCTTCTTGCGGTCGGTCGGCCGCAATCCGACCTCGAGCACGAGGTCCTTCTCTTCCGGGGTCACGGGATAGTAGAGGCTCTCGGGAATGTTGTCCGTAGGAAGGTCAAGGTCCACTTCCACCGTGTGACCATAGGTCGCCCGGATGGCATCGTCCCGGAGCTCGTAGCGTCCCTTCGGGTCGGTCATGGCGAGGGCGATCAGGTGGTGGCCCTTGAGCCAGGGATAGTTCCGGTGCTGCGCCTTGATGGCCTGCACGAGGTCCCGCATCTGCACCCAGCCGTTGGGCCCGGGGGTCAGCCCGTAACGGGGGGGAAAATGACGGAGGATACCGGCCACGATACGGGCCATGTGGTCGAGTTCCCGGTCGTCCATGAAGAACCGGGCCTGGTCCCCGCACAGGGGACAGACTTCTCCGCGGAAATATCCGTGCTTGACGCACTCCTTCAGCATGGATGTAAGAGGATCAGTTCCGCTGCTTCTCGGTGGCCTTGTCGAACCGGGTCAGGGCGTCCGAGTAATTTTCCGACAGCGACTTGAGGACGCGCTTCAGCACGGCCTGGGGCTTCTCCCCTTTGGTCTTGAGATAGAGCCCGGGTTCTTCCGCGAACGGGTGCCCGATGTAGTACCGGGCCTCGATGACGGCGTCCTCGGCCTGCAACCCTTCGACGAGCGGTACCAAGATGGTCTCGGCGCCCTTCGGCAGCGAAAGGCGCAGGAAGTCGTGCCCTTTTTCCACTAGTTTTATCTGCATGGACCTGGAATAGAACGCTAACGGCGGTCTAGCCTCCCGAGATGTGATATCCGAGGGCTTCGAGCTTCTCCTTCGCCCGGCGGAAGTGATCGCCATTCAGCACGATCTCCCCATCCTTGGAGGTGCCACCGGTGGCAAGATAGGTCTTCAACTGACGAGTGATGTCGTGGAGATCCGTATCCTTCGGGAACCCGGCGATGATCGTCGCGGGCTTGTTGTACCGCCGCTTTTCCACTCGCACGGTGAGGACAGATTCTTCGCGGTCGAGTTCCTTGGTAATCTCCTGCAGGGGATCGTACTCTTGCACGTTCTTCGTTGATTCAGACCCACAAGAGTACCGAGGGTATTTGAGTTTGTGCCCACGTGGAGTTTCGGTCACTGGCTCCGCCGAACTCGCCTTGTGCGGACCATGACCGCACTTTCAGAACTCGGAACGGCACCGGTAGACTGCGGAGAGGGGGGCTGCCAAGGTCCCTCGGTACCCGCTTACGTGGTCCCCGTTCGAAGGGACCCCGGGAGGCAGAAGCCGCCCTGGGGCGGGAGCAAGACTAAGTGTCGACCTGGTCTATATGTCACCCAGAGGCGTTAGGAACGTGACTGTCGATTTTGCGATCAAGAAGGTGCCGAGTTACCGGGTGGCGTCGATCGTCCGAGTGGGACCCTGGAAAGAAGGGATCTTGCGGCCCGAGTTCCGGGAGCTCATGGCGTGGGCGAAGAAGCACCATCTTCGGACCGGGAAGTGGATATTCCAATCGCCCAAGGACGACCGATGGGAGGCGTGTCTCGAGATCCGAGGTGCCGCCAGATCCGAGGGGAGGATCCAGGTCAAGACCTTGAAGGCCGGACACGCGGCCTACGCGATCTTCGATCCCGATGAGATCGCCGACCGGATCATCTACCACGGTCTCAACGATTGGCTACGGTGGCGCCGAAAGGATGGTGAGATCACGGCCGTCCGCGGCCATCGGGAGGTCTACTCGGGAGATCCTTGGACGGACCCCACGGCCTGGGCCCACTGCGAAGTCCAATTCCTGGTAAGGAAGTAGACCCCTCGGGGAACTACTTGCCCTCGCCCGCCGCTTCGATCGGCGGGGAGAACTCCCGTCGGGAGCTCGGGGCCCCCACGGCCTCGTCATAGACGTACCGTTCGCCCCGCAGGGCCGATATCAGGGTGCTCACCGCGGTCAGCGTGCCGGCGAAGAGGAAGGCTTCGGAGAGGGACGTGGAGAACCCCGCGGCGATCGCCGTGGCGAAGAAGTGCGGAGCGAGCAACGTGTTCTGGGTGGAGGCCGAAAGCGGAACCCATCCGGGAGATTGCGATAGGGAGGCGAGCAGACCCGTCATGGGATTCTCTCCCAGGAAGGCCCCGAACAACGCCCCGGTCGGGTCGGCGGATATCGCACCGACCAGCATCTGGCGGTCGGGGGACCCGACCTGGGCCCCCAGGAGGGCCCCGTTGACCGATGGGCCGAGGTGCACGGAAAGCCCCACGATGACGACCGTGAAGAAGATCGCCAGGGACGCCTGTTGGCCGATGTTCTGCAGCGTGGCCATCATCCCGGAGGATGCCCCCCGGTTCTCGGGCGGGACGGAGTTCATGATGGCCGCGGCGTTGGGGGAGGCGAACATCCCCATTCCCACACCCATGGCGAAGAGGATCGAACCGAGCTCCCAGTAGGCAAAGTCCGTCGGCAGGAGCGCCAGTAGGAAGAAGGTGATCGAACCGATACCCATCCCCAGGGTGGCGAGGGTCTTCGCGCCCTTCCGGTCCGAAAGTCGTCCCGAGAGCGGTCCCGAGACGATGAAGCCGATCATCATCGGGGTCATCATGATCCCCGCCCACAGCGGTGTCTCTGCGAAGGAATATCCGTGCAGGGGGAGCCAAATGCCCTGGAGCCACAGTACAAGGAGCAACATCATGCCTCCCCGAGCGATCGACCCCAGGAAGGCGGCGGAAATTCCCGCAGTAAAGGAACGGACCCGGAAGAGCTCGAGCCGGAACATCGGGTCCGGAACCTTTCGCTCCACCCAGAGGAAGAAGGCTAGGAGCCCCGCCCCGGAGAGGAGCCCGGCGAGGACCCATGGATTCCCCCAGCCCGTGCTGGACGACCCGTAGGGGAGCAGCCCGTAGGTGACCGAAACGAGGAGGAGGATCAAGCCTGCGGCAAAGGTGGCATTGCCGACGTAGTCGATTCGTTGGCCTGCCCGTCGTGTCGAGATCTCGCGGAGCCGGGCGTACGCCCAGATCGTCCCTCCGACCCCGACCGGCACACTGACCAAGAAGATGGTCCGCCACGTGGGCAGGACAAAGGGGCCCAGGTGAATGTCGGGAATGCCCGCCAGGATGCCCCCCAGGATGAGGCCCAGCATCGATCCCCCGATGAAGGCGACCTGGTTCACGCCCATCGCCATCCCGCGTTCGTTCGAGGGGAAGGCATCCGTAAGGAGGGCGGCCGAGTTGGCGAAGAGGAAGGCCGCGCCCACGGCCTGCACCAGCCGGAAGAGCACGAGCGCCAAGGCGCCGGAGTACCCGCTCAGCGGGTCGGCGAAGAGCAGGATCGACCCCAACGAGAAGATGGCGAACCCCATGTTGTACATCCGGGCACGACCGTAGATGTCCGAAAGCCGTCCGAAGCTGACGAGCAGCGTGCCGGTGACCACCCCGTAACCGAGCAGCATCCACAGGAGGAGCGGGAAGCTCCCGGGGTCGAAGGGGTTGACCCCGAGCCCGTGAAAAATGACGGGGAGCGAGATGAGGACGATCGTCCCGTCCAACGAGGCGAGCAGCGCTCCGAGCGTGGTGTTTGACAGTACGGTCCACTTGTAATCCGCCATGTCTACGGTCCGTTCCCCTCGATCAGAGGGAACCCTCTTTGGTTCGGTGGCTCAGCACCTCATGCAGCCCTCGCGCACCCCGTTCGAGCGCGGCGAGGTCGCGCGGGTCCATCTCCTGCTGCACGCTGACTAGGAACTGGCTGTAGGCGGTCTTCGCCTCCGACAGCATTTTCCGACCCGAGAGCGTGAGCGCGATACGAGAGGCACGACGGTCCTGCGGGTCACGTTCCCGCTGAAGGAACCCACGAGATTCGAGCCGGTCGATGAGCTCCGTCGTCGCCGCGGGAGAGATCCCAAGGCATCCCGACAGGGCCCCGGGCCGAATAGGGCTTTCGGCGGAGAATTTGAGGGCTAGATAATCCGAGACCAGCAGTTCGAACGGGGAGAGGACCTCCCCCAGCAACTGCCGTAGAAGACGAAAGGTGACCCGGTAGTCTTCCAGCGGTCCCTCAGGGAACTCCGACCTGACCAGGGAGGTCGCGCTGTGACTGGAGGCGCGTGCAACGGGCATTTTGCGCCGTTTACTCAGGCTCCGTATATTACGGCTCCGTAGCGTTTGGTCTACTTTTCCTCCGAGTTCGGGGGAAGGTGGCCGGTCATGCGCCCTCCGAAGTATCGTGCGCTCACCGACCCAAGGTCCGAACGGCGTCGCGGGGCTCGGAAGCTCCGTCGAAGTCACGATTTCAGGGGTGATTAGGTGCCGGAACCCTGTCCCGGACCCCCCATCCATGGGTGGCCCGACGCTCCGCGGGGCGTCCCGATGGACTGGTGGCTGTTCCGGAAAGGTTTAAACGGGGGCACTCTACGTGAGCCCGAAAACCGGGTCTTTCCATGGACGCCCTATTGCAGGCCATCGCTGATCACGCCGGCCTCCTCACCTTCACAGGCATTTCCGTGGCGATCACGATCTACCTGCTCTACGCGATCCTTCGTCCCGAGAAGTTCTGACGGGAATGATCGCGATCTCGACCCTACCGGACGTCATCGTCCTCATCATTCTCGGCCTGGTCTCGGCCGCGATCGTCGGCCGCTACATGGCGAAGGTCTTCGTGGGGCGACCCACGTTCCTCGACCCCGTGATGCGTCCGGTGGAATCCGCCCTCTTGCGGCTCATGGGGGTCGATGCGTCGCGCCAGATGCGCTGGAAGGAGTACGCGGTCGCGCTCCTCGTGTTGAACGCCACCGCGACCGTGTTCGTGTTCGTGCTGCTTCTCTTGCAGGGCTACCTCCCCCTCAACTACTGGAACGCCCCGGGGATGAACTGGGACCTCGCGGTCCACACCGCGCTCTCCTTCGATACGAACACGGACTTTCAGCACTACACCCCCGAGCTCCAGACCTCGCTGTTCAGCTCGCTCTTCGGCCTCATGATGATGATGTTCCTCTCAGCGGCTTCCGGGATATCCGTGGGGGTAGCCTTGATCCGTGGTTTCCTCCGCAAGGACGGGACGATCGGCAACTTCTATCTTGACGTCACCCAAGCGTTCACGCGGGTGCTTCTCCCGATCTCGATCCTGGGGGCGCTGATGCTCATCCTGGCCGGCGTCCCGCAGACGTTGGCCCAGAGCGTGAACATCGTGCCGCTCGCGGGTCCGGCCCAGGGGATCCCGCTCGGACCCGTGGCGGCCTGGGACTCCATCGAATGGCTCGGGAGCAATGGGGGGGGGTTCTATGCCGCGAACGGTGCGAGCCCCCTCCAGAACCCTTCCGCCATCACCAACCTCATCGCGATCTTCCTGATGCTCATCATCCCCTTCTCCGCCCCCTTCATGTTCTCTCGGATGGTGCGCAAGGAGGGGGAGGGGCGGCCGCTGCTCATCGCCGCCCTGACCATCTTCCTGGTCGCCATTCTTCTCTTCCTCTACTTTGAATCGTACAATCCGTTCCTCATGTCGACGGGGATCTCCCAGGCGGGGGGTCCTCTCGTGGGGGCCGAGCAACGTTTCACCCTGCCCGAAAGTGCCCTCTTCCAGATCGCCAGTGTCTACGGGAACGTCGGGTCCACCAGCATGTCCATCGGAGCACTCACTCCGGGGGCCCAGGCCGATCTTCTCTGGGGAATGTTCATCCAGGGAGCGCCCGGGGGGGACGGGACCGGTTTCGGTCTCCTGCTCATCAATACCCTTCTGGCGATCTTCGTGGGCGGACTGATGGTGGGGCGGACCCCGGAATACCTGGGGAAGAAGATCGGGAAGTACGAGATGCGCTGGAGCACCGTGGTCATCCTCTCCCACCCCTTTGCGATCCTCATTCCCACGGCCGTGGCCTTCATCTTCGGGCTGGCCCAGTTCTCCCCGGCAGGACTTCCCTCCCACCAGTTCACGGCGGTGCTCTACGAATTCACCAGTGAGTCGGCCAATAATGGCAGTTCCATGGGTTCGCTCATCGACAACACGCTGTACTTCAACCTCGCCGGGGCGGTCGTGATGACCGTGGGTCGGTACCTCCCCATGATCGCCATGCTCGCGATCGGCGGCACCCTCGCTTCCCAGTCGCCCTTGCCCCCCGGGCCCGGGACCATCAAGACGGATTCGAGCACCTTCACGGTCTTCCTCATCCTGTTCATCACCATCGTGACCGGGCTCCTGTTCCTCCCAGTGCTCGTCATGGGGCCCTTCGCCCAGGGCCTATTGGGAGGGGGATGAGACGATGCCCGAGGATGCCCCGTTCACGCTTCCCCATGGTGCCCGGGTCAGCGTCCGTCGCAAGGCCACCTTAAGCTGGGGAGAGGCCATCGGAGCTTCCCTCCGGAAGTTCCACCCTCGCCACCAGATCCACAACCCGATCATGCTGGTGGTCTACATCTTCTTCTTCTTCCTGCTGCTCGCCACCTTCGCTCCCTGGCTCTTCCCGGACCTCGATGGTCCGGCGTACGATCCCACGTACTACCTGACCCTCACGATCATCCTCTTCGTCACGTTGTGGTTCGCCAACATCGCGGAAGCGCTCGCGGAGGCCCAAGCGAAGGCCCAGGCCGACAGCTTGAAGGAGGTCCGCAGCGGGCTTCGGGCACGCCAGATCATTCCTGACGGCTCTCGCCGCTGGGTATCCTCGAGCCAGCTCCACTCCGGGGACCATGTGGAGATCGCGGCCGGCGAAATGGTGCCGCTCGACGGGGACGTGGTCCGGGGGGGGGCGCTCATCGATGAGTCCATGATGACGGGAGAGTCCGAACCCGTGGTCCGCGAAAGCGGAGGCGACAAGACGAGCGTCATCGGCGGCGCACGGGTCATTCAGGGCTCGGTGGTGGTGCGGATCACCGCGGAGCCCGGATTCGGCTTCCTGGACAAGATGATCCGTCTGGTCGAGGGGACGACTCGCGACAAGAGTCCGAATGAGATCGCGCTCACCGTCCTCCTTTCGGCGCTCACCTCGGCACTGCTGGTCGTCGTGGTGTCGCTCGCCTACCTCCTGGGATTCCTTTACCCGAGACTCTTCAACCTCGGCACCCTCATCGCGCTCATCGTCTGCCTCATCCCCACCACGATCGGAGGGCTTCTCTCGGCGATCGGCATCTCGGGCATCAACCGGGTCACCCGGGCGAACGTCGTCTCGAAGTCCGGTAAGGCCGTGGAGGCGGCGGGCGACCTCGATGTCCTCATCCTGGATAAGACGGGAACGATCACCGTCGGGAACCGCCTCGCCGTCCAGTTCATCCCGTGCGAGGGCGTCGAGCCGGTGCAGCTCATGAAGGCGGCCATCACGTCCTCCGCTCTGGACGACACCCCGGAGGGCAAATCGATCATCCGCCTCGCGGGGCTCAAGGGCGTGCTTCCCGATCGGGTCGACGCCCAGAAGAGCCGGGCGCTGCCCTTCACCCCCGAGCGGAAGATGTCCGGCCTGGTCACTCCCGAAGGCGTCGAGTACATGAAGGGGGCCGTGTCGGCGATCACCACCTACGCCACCGTCTTCCCGGAATCTCTGACCAAACGTTCCCAGGCGGCTGCGACCGAAGGAATGACCCCGCTCGCGGTCTGCGTGGACAAGAAGGTCCTGGGGCTCGTGATCCTGAAGGACGTCGTGAAGCCCGGGATCAAGGACCGACTGCGCGAGCTCAAGATGATGGGGATCCGCACGGTCATGTGTACCGGGGACAACCGGCTCACCGCCCAGGCGATCGCGATCGAGAGCGGCGTGGATGCGTTCGTCCCGGAAGCCAAACCCGAGCAGAAGCTCTCCATCATTCAGGACGAGAAGTCGCGGGGCCGTCTCGTCGCCATGAGCGGGGATGGGACCAACGATGCGCCGGCGCTCGCGCGGGCCGACGTCGGTCTCGCCATGAATTCCGGAACGTCGGCCGCCAAGGAGGCCGCCAACATGGTCGACCTGGACAGTGATCCGACGAAGCTCATCGAAGTGGTCTCCATCGGCAAGCAGCTGCTCATCACCCGGGGGGCGCTCACGACCTTCTCCATCACGAACGACGTGGCCAAGTACTTCGCCATCATCCCGGCCGTGTTCGTCGGGTTCGCCGGAATGGAAACGCTCAACATCATGCAGCTCACGGACCCGAAGACGGCCGTCATCGCTGCGCTCTTGTTCAACGCGCTCATGATCCCGCTCCTCATCCCCATCGCCATGCGGGGCGCCTCGTTCCGGCCCCAGTCGGCGGTCGAGCTCTTGCGGCGGAACCTGCTCATCTACGGGGTGGGGGGACTGGTGAGCGCCTTCATCGGCATCAAGCTCGTCTATCTCGGGGTCCAGACCCTCTTCTCCAACCCGACCTTCATGATCGCATCCGGGGCCGTGCGACAGGCCCTCCTCCACCTATGACCGAGGAGAGCACGCACCCCGTATCGCCACTCCGCCCGGCGCTCGTCTTCCTCCTCGCCCTGCTCTTCTTCGCAAGCCTGGCCTATCCCCTCACGCTGACGGCGGTCGCCCCCTACTTGGCGGACGTAACCGACCCCGGTTCGGCGGGAGGGAGCATCGTGAGCGGCCCCAACGGAACCTCCTATTCGACACTGCTGGGGGAGAACATCACCTGCGCTTACTGGAACGGGAACCTCTCGAGCTGCCCCTACCGGGGGCTCTTCTGGTCGCGCCCTTCGGACACCGACTACCAGTACCTCACCGGGGCGGGGAACGAGACCCCGTACGGCCCGACCGACCCCAACCTGCTCAACGAGACGCGCTATTACATCAACGAGACCGGGGTGCACAACATCACGAGCGCCTGCGGCATCCCACCGGACATCGTGACGGACTCGGCGAGCGGCGTCGACCCCGACATCTCACCGTGCGGTGCGTTGGTCCAGATCCCCCGCGTGGCGTACTTCACCGGGGAATCCCAGTCGGAGCTCACGACGTTGGTCAACTCCTACATCCGGGGATCCGGGGTCCCGGGAGTCGGAGCTATGTACGTCAACGTGGTAGAGTTGGATGGGGGCCTGATCGATCTCATGGCACAGCAGGGGGCCGGTTAGCGGGAACCGATGTATCGCAAGATCCTCGTCCCGGTCATCACCCCGGCCTACGTGGAACCCCTGGTCAAATTGGCCTCGCGGCTCCTGGAGAGCGGAGGAGAAGTGCACATCCTCAACGTCATCCACGAGGTCTCGATGCCCGAGATCGCCAAGGGGTGGCGTTCCTCGCTCCACATCGTGATCCCCGCCCACGAGGCGGCGGCCGCGCTGGACATCAAGGTGACCCCCGAGGTGGTCGTCGCGCCGGATGTGGCCATCGAGATCCTGGAGCGGGCGGAGGCGCTCTCGGCGGACGCCATCCTCATGACCCTCACGGCGGATCCCCGGCATCGTCACAAGATCTTCGGCCACACGAGCTCCGCGATCCTGAACCACGCCTCCTGCGACGTGCTGGTCGTGAATCCCTTGGCCCTCTCGGCCACCCGGGCCTCCAAGGTGATCCTCCCCACTCTCACGGTGCAGCCTCCGCCGAAGACGATGCAGGTCGCCGAGACCTTGTCCGCCGAGCTCGGCAATCTCCCCATCGTGACCTTGCACATGCGGTCCGGCTCCGCTCGGACGGAAGAGGACAGCACCAGTCACGAGTTCCACGGACGCCAGCGCAGCGTGCCGCGGGTCTTGAAGACGGTCCTCTTCCCGGCCCGATTCTTCCAGTCGAACGCCCTCCTGCCCAGCGCCATCCTCAAGGAGGTACGCAAGGAAGGCTACGGCCTGTGCATCCTCGGAGACGAGGGACGGGGGCTCGGAAGGGAGTTCGTCACGCGCCCGTTCCTGGAGGAGCTGTTTGCCATCTCTCCCTGCCCGATCCTCGTGATCCGGGGCTCGTGAACGGCGGACTCCGATGGGCGAGCTCGTCTTCGTGGGGGTGGGACTCCATGATGAACTGGGGATATCCCTTCGAGGGCTCGAGGCGCTCCGTGCCGCTCCGAAGGCGTTTGCCGAAGAGTACACGGCGGGACTCGCTCCCGGTTGGCAATCCCGGTTGTCTTCTCTTTCGGGAACGCCGGTCGAGACACTTTCTCGGGAAGAGGTCGAGGGGGAGACCCGCATCCTCCAGGCGCTCGCGACCGAGCGCACGGTCGTCTTCTTGGTCCCCGGCGACGCGTTCGCCGCCACGACCCACCTCTCGCTGCGCCTGGCCGCAGAGAAGGCCGGACACTCCACCCGGGTCGTCCATGGAGCGAGCATCATCACCGCCGCGCCGGGGTTGGTCGGCCTCTTTCAGTACAAGTTCGGTCGGGTGGTGTCGCTCCCCTATCCGGAGGAAGGGTCCCCGTACCGCCCCCTTTCTCCGTATCGTGCTCTCCAGGCGAACGATGCCGCGGGCATGCACTCGCTCATCTTGCTCGATCTCGACCCCCGGGCTGGTCGTTTCCTCACGGCCGATGTGGCACTCCGGCATCTCGGCCGCCTCGAGGAAGAGCTCCACGAGGGGGTGGCACCGGCGGATCGGGAGTTCGCCGTGGTCGCCCGCGCCGGGGGGCCGGACGTAGGAGTGTGGGTGGGTACGAGGGCCCAGCTCGAACATCGGGAGTTTGGACCTCCCCTACACTCGCTCATCCTTCCCGCACCCGCTTCCTCCCGGCATTTCATGGAGGAGGAAGCGCTCGCCGAGTTGCGAAAGCGGATTTCCGAGAAGGTTTGACCCCTTCCGGTGCCCAATCTCTCGACATCCTTATGAGAAGGACGCCCTCAGGATTGTCGTGGACGCCAAAGCCCAACGAATATACCACGCCCTGGTAGAGTCGGGGGCCCTAGGGAAGGGGATGGCCCTCACCGAGCTCACCGCCACGGCATCGGAGGATGGACCGGCCCCCTTGGTCTACCGGACAAAGGAACGGGACTGGGTCCTGGTGGCGAGCCCCACCGCCACACGACAATCCTTTCTCCACCTTGCGGAGGTCGCCATGGGACATGCCCTCGACCATGAGGCGGTCACCACGGAGACCGGCGTGGCGTGCGAGACCGTCGAAGAACCCCTCCGGGCCTCGGCGGAGCGACTCAACATCAATCTCTTCGAGGTCAAGCCGTCGGGGGGGAACCCCCTCTGCGGACTTTGCGGTGGTGCGATGGCCGACATGTCCCAGGGAGATGGTTGGCCGCGGTGCCAACGGTGCGTTCGATTGTTCGGAGCCCAGCACGAAGTACGACTGTGCTCGGTCTGCTTGACTCCCTTCGGGGCGGTGCCCACCGTCGAGGAGAAGCTACGGGAGGTGGCCGTGGACACGGGCTCTCCGTGGCCCGTGTCGACGTTCTGCCCCGCCTGCCGAACTCCGGAGCATGCCCCGGTCTTCGGGGTCGATCTTCTCGTGCGCGGTGTCGGCGAAGGGCGGCTTTCCTTCGATCGGATCAAGGAGGCGGGCATCCCCAAGGAACTACTCCAGCTCATCAATCTCCGCGTTCAGGCGAAGCGTTAGAACGCGCATCTTGTGGAATGCGGGCGATCCCCGCCAGCACATGGGTTCAACTGTGACGAGCTGAACAAATATCAAGAAAAAAGGTTGGAGCGGAGGGGTTTCCCCCTCCGGTCCTTGGCCGTGGCGGATCGACTTACTGCTTCGGCGCCAGCTCGTCGAACTTCTTCGGGAGAGCGAGGAATATCATTCCGAACCCAATGCCCGAGATCAGGAGTCCGACACCGGCGATAACGAATCCGAGCCCGCTGTCGTTCAGCGCAGCGGTATCGGCACTCGCCGACTGTTGCCCGTTACAATTGCCCGGCGTCTCACAGTGGACGATGCCCTCGATTCCGAGGCCCACGACCAGGAATCCGACACCAGCGAGTACAAGTCCCACCAGGGTAAGGATGGCCATGATCTTGATGAGGCCTCCTCCCTTTGCGGGGGCCGGCGCAGCCGGGGCGGCCGCTGCGGGCTGCTGGTAGCTCGGGTACTGTTGCTGCGCTTGGTACGCCTGTGGATAGCTGGCAGACTGACCCTGGGAAGGGTACTGCTGTTGCTGTCCATAGGGCGGCGGGTAGGTCTGTGGAGGCGGATAGCCTCCAGACGACTGTGGGGCCGACATATGCGGCGAGGCACCACTTGCCGATTTATAAGCATTGTGTTCCAAATACGAGTTCCCCCACGCCTCGCTTCAACATGGCAAGTTGTACGGTGTACTCCACCTTGAACCGTACCTGATAGGTCTACGACGTTGTTTTTGATGCGGGGGGCCACGGTTAAATAGGTTCGGACGCAAACCGACCTCATTTGACCACGAATATGTCGTACGAATTGTCTCATTTCGTTTTCTCACCATCTCGGCGCAAGATGCCCGGAATTACCCGGTCCCCATGCTTTCTGCTCCCGGTGGTCTTTGCCTTGGTGCTGTTGGTCCCCACGGGGGTGGCTTGGATCGACCCTGTCGGAAACACGGGCTCATGGCGTGTCCCCGGTCTATCGACCACTGCACCCGTATCCGATGGTGGCCCGGTGGCCCCGTGTCACGCTACGGGGGCCCCCAGCACGATCACGGGGACCATTGCGGTCTACGGAGGTCCGTCACCGCCATCGCCCGCCGGGTGGGGGGTCGTGTATTACGCGCAGACGTACGAGGTCGAGACGCAGGGCGCGGGTCAGACGGACCGATGCTACATGAGTGCCTCCGGCCCCGGGACCTCGCAGGCCGAAACTTCGACCACCGCCAGTTACTCGGTCAATTATGTCCTACCCACCGGCCCTTGCCCGTCCGGAGACACGTGTACATTTTCCGGTCCCTGGACCCCCGACTATCCGTCGATCGTGGGCCTCCCGGCGGGATATGTGCAATATTACTCGAGCAGTGGGATCAACGTTTGTTACGCCCTCAGTAGCGTCTCCAGTAGTTCAGGATCCGAGGCGTGGGGGACCACGGGGGGTCCCCTCACCCTTACCGCTTCGGCCTTTGACGCGTGCGGAAATCCGACGTTAGCTCCTTCCGTTTCGTACGACTGGGGATTTGCGACGATGCCGAACGGATGGTCCTTCGGAGGGGGCGTGACCGCCACGGGGTCCACGATCACCTTGGATGCCTCACCCAACGCGGGCACCACCTCGGTCACCCTTCAGGCGAGCGGTTCGTACGAAGGGGTGGAGGAGACCACTTCAGTGACCGAGATCACCGTGTCCGCGATTTCCACCAGTGCCGGGACCCTTTCCGCGTCCACGCTGGAGAACGATTCCGGAGCGCCGGTGATCTACGGGGTATCGAACGTCTTGGCGGCCGAAAATTACCCGTACACCTGTCTCCTATGGCCCACGGGGTCGGGTAGTGCCGTTCATGCCCCGTGCAACGTCGACCCCATTGGGAGCGGCAAGGTGTCCATCTGGGCCCAGTTCAACGTGACCTACTGGGACAACGGCACCACGGCCGTGGCCTATCAACCCGTGGCCGAGGTGACGAACGGGTATTCCACCAGCCCCGAGATGACCACCAAGTCAAAATTCACGGTGGTCCCGAGGCCCACCCTTCAGGTCGACGGACTGCCGTCCGACGTCTATGCCGGGGGAACCTATCACCCAACGTTGCAGGTGCTGGGCGGCGTACCCGATTTTGCCTATTGCTGGCGCCCCGCGAATAACACGACCAACTCGTGCAGCGCTCCCTCTCCCAGTTCCTCGTTCACCGAATCCGTGCAATACGCTTCGGTCGGGGTCGATGAGGTCGGTGCAAGCGTTACCGACTCCTCCAAGATCGGGGCGAGCTGGTCGACCTACGTGCGTGTTTGGAGCGATTTCCTCGTGACGGGGGCGGGTACGACCCTGTCCGCGGTCGACCTCGGCCACAACTCCACGTTATACGCCTCCGTGGCCGGGGGAGCGCTCCCCATGCACATCTGGTGGAACTCCTCCGGAACGATGAACCTGTGTGCCGCCACGACCCTCGCATCGTACGCGAACTCCACCTGTACCTTCCTACCAGACTGGCAGGGGACCGAGAACGTGTCCATTACGATCATCGATGCGATCGGGAGCAAGTACGTCGGCGTGCATCCGATGACCGTCAATGCCCCGCCGGGCTCGCTCCTGCTACAAGGGCAGGTGGGGAACGTGTCGGTCGGATCAAATGGAACCGTGAACGACGAGGTGGGCACTCGGGTCCTTCTCCGCGCCTCCTTCGCCGGGGGTACGGGTCAATTCTCCTACGAGTGGCTCGCGAACGGGGTCCGGATCAGCTCCGGTACCGGCACTTCACGTTCCTTCAACACCACCTGGACCCCCTCCCAGACCGGACTCTGCAACCTGACCTTCGTGGCGAACGATACGCAGGGTTTCAGCACGTCGGGGCACCTCTACGTCCAAGTGGCGACCACCATGGCGGGCCTTCAGATCATCCCTCAGTACAATCCAGTCGACCCGGGTGCGAGCGACAACTTCACCGCGAGCTTCACCGGGGGGGTCGCTCCGGTCACGTTCACTTGGTCCACGGGCGACGGACACACGTACGTCACCGACACCCCCTACCTGCTGTACTCTTGGACCGTCTCTTCGAACTACACGGTGCGCGTGACGGCGACCGACGCGCTCGGCGTATCGCAGACCTTCGTCCTCTACGTGGACGTCGTGCTTCCGCTGGCGGTTCCCTGTGCGCCGGTCGCGGCGGAAGATCCCACCGAGGTGGGTGTTCCAACCCTCTTCAACCTCTCATGCGTGACAGGGGGCACCCCGCCCTACTCCTTGGACTGGGTCTTCGGTGATGGCACCACCTACTCAGGGGGGCCCTCCGCAGCGACCCACTCCTTTGGCGCCGCGGGAAACTACACGACCTTCGTCAAGGTGAGAGACTACTCCGGAGCGTACGTGGTCTCGGGCGGGATCGGCATCCGAGTAGTTCCCCACGTCGGGCTGGCCATACCTTCCTCGGGTGTGGGAAGCTGCCCCGCGGGCGCCGACCGGAACCCGACGGAGGTCGGCGTCACCGAGACTCTGTGCGGCCTCCCCCAGGGAGGGGTCGGGCCATACTCCTTCAGCTGGAGGTTGGGGGGAACCACCCTCTCCGGATCGAACCTGACCTTCGCGGCTCCCGGGAATTACACCGTGTGGGGCTCCATCGTTGACCACTTGGGTGCGAATGCGAGCACCCAGTTTGTGATCGAGGTCCTTTCCGCGCCCCGGTTGACGGGATACAGCTCTTCGGCACGGGTCGACGCGAACCAGGTCGTTACCCTGGGCGTCCGCGCCCAAGGGGGGGTAGGAAATGCCTCGACATGGACCTACCGGTGGACGTTGCGGGGGACGCCCGTGGGAACCGGGGCCTCCGTTCATTTCAATTTCTCGGTGGTCAACAATGCCAGCACCGCCGGGAACTACACCTTCCTCGTACAGGCGCTCGACCTTGCCGGGGGCACCGGATGGGGGGAGGTCAACGTCACCGTCCTCGTCGACCCCTCCTCGCACCTTGACCTCCAGGCCACCTCGATCAGCCTCGGGGATCCTGAGAATGGCACCGTGGTTGCCCGCGGCGGCGAAGCACCCTACAGCTTCGTCTGGTCGATCCAGACCCCGAATGGCTGGGACAATCGTACCACGAGCCAGCCGAATCAGACCCTCCCCTCGAGCATCGAAGGACGATACAATGTCACCGTGGCGGTGAGCGATTCCCTGGGGTACCTCGCCCCTCCGTCGTCCGCGGCGTACCTGGTGGTCGGTCCCCTGACCGCCCAGATCCGTACCAGTGTGCAAGCCACCGACAACGCGACCGTCGCGGGAAGGAACGTGACCATCTCCGTCTGCGTGTTGACCGGAGGGACGGGTCCTTACCGCTTCACCATCGATCCCAACGGGACCGTCCCCGGGACGTGGTCCGCCGTGCCCTCGGGAAGCTCCTGCGGTGAATTCAACACCACGTACGCGACCCCCGGAACGAAGTGGGTCTTTGGAGGCATCCAGGATAGCCTCGGGAACACATTTTCGACGTTGACGACGATCCTCGTCTTGTCGCCGGCATCATCTCCCACCCTCCTCGCGGCCAGCACCGAGGTCGTGGTCCATTCCGCAGACTTCCTCCAGGCCAATGATCGCAATCCCAATTCCACGTTGAACTGGACGTTGCCGGATCCCTCGGATGTTTCCACCGGCTTCGATCCGAACGGCACCTTGCGGATCGTGCCATGGGTCCCCGGGACGTACTCGATCGCGGTGACGGACCAGGTTTGGTACAACCGGACCCTCCTACAGTCGTCCCTCCCCACCAACTTCACGTTCCAAGCAGTGCCCGGTCCGGCGGCCGGGATCCAAGTGCGCATCCCCCCGATCTCCGTCGTGGTTGGAGAGAACCTCTCGATGGCCCTGACGGCGGTCGACGCCTGGGGGAATACCGTTCCCGGGTATGCGGTGTCGTTCTCCTTGCTCATGAACGGGTCCGTCCCGGTCAACCGTTCGCAAGGACCGTTCGTGAACTACTCCGGCGTCGGTGCCGACGTTCCGGGCCCGGGACATGTGGTCCCCGTGCCCGCCTTGGCCTGGCAAGGAGGTTCCATCGTCCTGAACATCTCGCAATACTCCGCGGGGGAGGTCTATTATTCGTTCGCGGGACTTGGACTTCCGATCCACGCTGCCTCCGGCGCTTCACGTTGGAACGCTTCGGTGCTTTGGGCTCCCGCGGCAGATCACCTCGAACTGAGCCACCCGGAGACGCTCTACCTCAACGCCACCGAGAACGACACGGACTGGGAGATCTCGGATGAGTACGGAAATCCGGTCCCCGGAGGTTTCGTTTACGTGAACAGCACCTGGGGCAGCTACACGAGCTCGCTCCGCTCCCCGATATTTTCCTATGGTGCCCAGACCTACGTTGCGGTGAACTACACAGTCGAGGGTACCGGAGGCGGTGAGATCCGGGTGGTAAGCTCTTCGGGCGTACCCTTGGCATCCATCCAGGTACCGCCGATAGGCGCTCGAACCCCGGCGTCAACCCCCGCGTGTTCGGGGGCGATCTCCTGCGTTGCCGCTTCGGGGTGGCCCGTCCTCCTCTCGCTCGCCATTACACTCGGAGCGGCGGTGCTCTTGGTGCTCCTGCGGCGACGGGGAGGAGACACTTCCGGCCGGAAGGATGAGGACGAACGTCCTACCGGCTCGCGAGAGCCGTTCGAGGACGCCACCGAAGAAGAGATCGCAGAGGACGCCCGACGTCAGGCGGCGATCCTCGATCACCTCCGGTCCCACGGGCCCGCCACGATGGATGACCTCCTGACGGGGATGAAGGACCCCGCCCTGACCCGGGAGAGCCTGATCGCCTACCTCGTGTGGCTCACCAACGACCGGCGGATCGTCACCCGCATGGGAACATCTCCCGACAAACCGCTGTTCTCTATCTCCGACTCCGAGCAAGCGCGGGGAGAGGCCGTGCACCGGAAGGCGGAGGAACCCGCCGTCCCGGTCATCGATGAGACCGCCTTCGAGGAAGCCACGCTCCGCCACCGTTCCGATGAGGAGGGGGTCTCTGGCCCCCTTCCCACGGAAGAGGACTAGGGCCCGCGCCGAGCCGCGCGAACCTATCCGACCGCCCCGGTCATCTCGAGCTGGATGAGTCGGTTGAGCTCGAGGGCGTAGTCCACGGGGAGCTCTTTGGAGAACTCCGCCAAGAACCCCATCAGGATGAGATGGATCGCGTCGGACTCCTTGAGCCCGCGGCTCATGAGGTAGAAGATCTCCTCCTCCCCGATCTTGCCGACGACGGCCTCGTGGGTGATCGTGGCGTCCTCTTCGTGGATCTCGTTGTACGGATAGGTGTCGGAGCGGCTGATGCCGTCCGGGAGCAGCGCGTCGCACCGGACGGCCGCCTTCACCCCCGTCGCCCCGCGCGCCACGTGAAGGAGCCCCCGGTAGGAGGTCCTCCCGCCGCGGATCGCGATCGACTTCGAAACGATCTTGGATGAGGTGTCGGGGGCGGCGTGAACGGCCTTGGCCCCGGAGTCGATGACCTGCCCTTCGCTCGCGAACGCGACCGAGAGGATGTCGGCCCGGGCGCCCCGTCCCTTGAGATACACGGACGGGTACTTCATCGTCACCTTGCTGCCCATGTTCCCGTCGACCCACTCGACGAGGGCGTCCTCGTAGGCGAACGCCCGCTTGGTCACGAGGTTGTAGACGTTCTTCGACCAGTTCTGGACCGTCGTGTATCGGATCTTGGCACTGGGCTCGGCAATGACCTCCACGACCGCGGCGTGCAGCGAGTTGTCCGAGTAGATGGGAGCCGTGCAGTTGTGAACGGAGAATCCCTTGGTGAGGTAGGTGTTGTTGTCCCCCTCGACGTGGAAATTGTACACTTTCCCCTTGTACGGCGTGCGGTGGATGGATCGTATCGGGACCAAGAAGTGGTCTTCGACGCGGACCACGGCCTGTGCGCTCTTCCCTACCTGATGGTACACGGTGTAGAGCGCCCGGTGGGAGATCTCCTTGCCACCCTTCGTCCGTTCCTGGTACGGTTGCCGGACGTGGATCGTCGCGTAGATGCCTTGCCGGGCCTGGAGCTCTTGGACCTGGAAGGCAAGGTGCCGGGAAGCGGTCATCACGCGGTGGACCGTGCCCTTTCGTTCGTACACCTTGCCATCACCGTTGTAGTAGCTCTCCAGGAGGACCCGTTGCTTGGCCGGTGGAAGGTCCATCACGGATTTCGAGAGCTTCTTCTGTTCAGGGGACTTCCCGCCGTGGCGCACACAGAGCGCGTGCAACGGCTTGGAGTAGACACCGACCGTCACGGTATGCTTCCGAGGCTGCTCGTTCCGCCACAGGTGCTTTCCGGTGACGGTAAAGACGGCCTCGTCCAGTTCGGCGACGAGATCCTGCTCCTCCGGGTGGAAAGTGAAGGTGATCGCCTCGCGCCCCTGGATCCTCTGGGCGCAGCCCTCGGAAAGGTAGTATCCCAGGATCTTCAGGAGGGGGGCGTTGAGCTCCGGATCGTCCCGTTCGGTCCGGTTGATGGGGTAGTGAAGGAAGTCCCCTTCCTTCAACTCACCGGCGGCGACGAACTCGGGGGTCGCCGCGCGGAGCTTGCGCGGGTCCACATCGGTCAGCTTCCGGTCGTTCCGCCGGGCGGTCTGCACGCTGCGCCGGGGAACGCACAACACCGGGTGCTCCGGGGTGAGTTGGAAGGCGTTCCCGACGGACACGGGGGCGATGTTGACCAGTTCCCCGTCGAAGGGGCGTACCATCGTCTTCTCGACCTTCGTCTCCACCCCGGCGCTGTTGAGGACCGTCTGGCCCTGGGTCACCTCCTGGATGGGGACGAGGTCGTCCCCCACGAGAACTTCCTCCCCGAGGGGGAGGCAGCCTTCGATGTAATGCACCTTGGCACCCTTGTCGGCGATAATGAGCGTCCGCTCGAACTGCCCCACGGACCGAGCATTGATCCGGAAGTAGGCCTGGAGCGGGATCCCGGCATCCACGCCGGGCGGCACGTAGACGAAGCTGCCCCCGGACCACACGGCGCTGTTGAGCGCCGAGAACTTGTTGTCCGTGTAGGGGACGATCTTTCCAAAGTACTTCCGCAGGATGTCGGGATACTCCTTCACCGCGGTGTCCGTGTCGGTGAATACGACCCCCTTCTTCTGGAGGTCCTCCCGGATCTTGTGGTAGACCGTTCCGCTGTCGTACTGGGCTCCCACCCCTCCGAAGAACTCGCGCTCCGCCTTCGGGATCCCCAGGCGGTCGAACGTGTTCTTGACATCGGCGGGAAGGTCCTCCCACTTCTTTCGGGGCTCGCCCTCCAGCGGGTTCGCGTAGTACGTGTAGGCATCGAAATCAATGTCGGAGAGGTCGGGGCCCCAGTCCATCATGGGCCGCTCGAGGAAGTTCTCGTACGCCGTGAGGCGGTACTCGAGCATCCAGGACGGTTCGTTCTTGATCCGGGAGATCTCCCGGATGATGTCCCGGGAAAGGCCACGCCGGGTCCGGACCTTGTAGGTCTCCGGGTCCTTGAAGTCATAGCGCGTGTAGTCGAGCGGGGTCAGCTGAGAAGAGTCCTGCATACCCGGATTACCTCCGGCCCGATTTAATCAGCATATGCTATTTATATCTTTTGAAGCGCCGCCGTAGCCGCCGAAGGGACCCCTTCAGCCCGGTCCCCGGAAGAAGGCCTCCACCTTCGAGAGGGCATCCAAGAGGCGGGAAGTGTCGTTCTTTGTGTTGTAGACGGAGAAGCTCGCCCGGGTCAGGGCGGGGACGCCGTAGCGGCGCATGATGAGCTGGGCGCAATGGTGGCCCGCTCGGATCGCCACCCCCTCGTTGTCGAGGAGAGATGCCATGTCGTGCGGGTGGACCCCTTTGAGGGCGAAGGAGACTACCCCGTGGTGCCCCTTCTTGGGAGAAGGGCCGTAAAGACGGATCTTGTCTCCGAACGCATCGTTCATGCGGGTCCAGGCGTCCGCGACCAAATCGCGTTCGTGGGAAGCGACCGCTTCCCACCCCAGGCCCTCCACGTAGTCAAGGGCGGCGGCCAGCGTGACCGCTCCGGCCACGTTCGGAGTGCCGGCCTCGAACTTGTACGGGGGGTCCTTGTAGCTGACCTTCCCCTTCTCGACCTCCATGATCATCTCCCCTCCGCCCATGTAGGGCGCCATCTGCTGGAGCAGCTCCTTGCGGCCCCAGACCACGCCGATCCCGGTCGGTCCGAAGACCTTGTGCCCGGAGAAGACCAGGAAATCCACTCCGAGCTTCTGCACATCGAGCTTCATGTGGGGCGCCGACTGGGCGGCGTCCAGGATCGACAGGCTGCCGGCATCCCGGGCCCGGTCGGCGATCTCCCGGACCGGATTGAGCGTGCCGAGAACGTTCGAGACATGCGTGAACGTCGTGACGCTGGTCCCCTTGGTGACCAGGCGTTCGACATCCGACGGGATGAGCTCCCCGTCATCGGAGAGCCCGATGAAGTCGAGCGTGATCCCCGGGTGCTCCCGCAAAAAATGCCACGGCACGATGTTCGAGTGATGCTCCATCTCGGTCGAGACCACCCGGTCCCCCTTGTGGAGGTGGCTCCGCCCGAGGCTCGTGGCGAGGAGGTTGAGCCCCTCGGTGGTGCCGCGGACGAAGATGATCTCTTCCGGGTCCTTGGCTCCGATGAACCGTGCGGTGCGCTCCCGTGCGGACTCGTAAGCGGCGGTCGCCTCTTCCGAAAGGGCGTACACCCCGCGGTGCACGTTCGCATTGAGGGTCCGGTAGAACTCCGCTTCTGCGTCGATCACCTTGGTTGGTTTCTGGCTCGTCGCGGCCGAATCTAGGTAGACCAACGGCCGCCCGTGGAACGAGCGCTCCAGTATCGGAAAATCCTTCCGACAGTCCTCGATGTTCATGACCCGGAGGACTTTACCCAGTCGTAACCCTTGACTTCGAGTTCCTCGGCGAGCTCCCGGCCGCCTTCCTTGGCAACGACCCCGTCCACGATGACATAGACGCGGTCGGGGTTGATGTACTTGAGGATGCGCTGGTAGTGCGTGATGACGAGGATGCCGAGGTCGGCCCGTCGTTGCCGATGGATCGTTTCCCCCACGACGCGGACCGCATCGATGTCGAGTCCGCTGTCGGGCTCATCGAGGATCGCGAAACTGGGCTCGAGCGTGGACATCTGCAGGACCTCGATGCGCTTCTTCTCTCCCCCGGAGAACCCTTCGTTCAAAGATCGCTTGAGGAATCCGGAATCGACCCCCAACTGGCTCATGTTGCCGTCCAGTCGGGACTGGTAGGCGTCGATGTCGATCTCCTCGGCCACATGCCGCTGGGTGTACGCGGTCCACAGGAACTTCGAGAGCGAGACGCCGGAGACCTCGACCGGGTACTGGAAGCCGAGGAAGAGCCCGGTGCGGGCCCGGGCGTCGGGGGTGAGGGGGAGGAGGTCCTTCCCATCGAGCGTGGCCGACCCCTTCGTGACCGTGTAGCGCGGGTGGCCGGCGAGCGCGTAGGCGAGCGTGCTCTTGCCCGAACCATTGGGACCCATGACGGCGACCAGCTCTCCCTTCTTCACGGTGAGCGAGATGCCCTTGAGGATCTCTTTGCCCGCCACGGATACGTGGAGATCCTTGACCGACAGCGTCCCAGTGCCTTCCGTCATGACCCTTGACCTCGTCGGAGTACGGAGGACTATTAAACTCAGTGTAGCTCGCACGAACGCATGTTGCGCACCGTACCTGCGGGGAAGTTCGCCGACGCCAACGCCTCGTTGGATGAGGCTCGCTACGTGGTACTCGGAGTACCGTTCGACCGGACGACCTCCTTCCGACCCGGAGCACGTTTCGCGCCCGATGCGATCCGTACCCATTCTTGGAACTTCGAGACCTATGACCTCGAAACGGGCAAGGACTTTTCCGACATTCCCATCCACGATGCCGGGAACCTCGAGGAGTTCGGAAATGCGGCCGACATGGCGGAAGCCTTGCGGTCGACCGTCAACCCGCTCTGGAAGGAGGACAAGATCCCGCTCGTTCTGGGCGGGGACCACGCCTGCGCCGCACCGGTCGTCGAAGCGATTCCCAAGGACCGCATGGTGTTCGTGGTCTACCTGGATGCGCACATGGACTTCCGGGACGAGTACCTTGGCGACCCCCGCAGCCACGCCTGCTCCTCCCGACGGATGGCGGAGCACATCGGGTTCGACAACCTCGCCGTGATCGGCGTCCGGTCCGTTTCCCGCGAAGAGACCGAGGCGATCCGGAAGACGGGTCTGCGATTCATCGACGCTTATGCGGTCCACCGCGCCGGGATCGACGCGACCATCAACAAGGTCCTCCGGATGGCCGGAAAGCGCGAGATCTACATTTCGCTCGATATCGACTGCATCGACCCGGCCTATGCCGGGGGGACCGGGACCCCCGAACCCTTCGGCCTCACCCCGCTGGACGTCAAGCATGTGATCGACCGGGTCGGGACCCGCCTCATCGGGATGGACTTCATGGAAGTTTCCCCGCCGTTCGATCACGGGAACACGAGCGCGCTCGCGGCTCGCCTGGCCCGCGAAGCGATCATCCGCTCATGGAAGTAACTTCCCCAGGTACCGACACGATCCCGAGCGACGGGGCGGAGGCCACGGTCATCCGGGACACCTACCTTGGTCTCCCCGCCATCCGCAAGACCCGGGTTCCCAAGGGATACCGCGCGGAAGCGTTCGATCTCAAGATCCGGACGGAGCGGCTCCGCATGGAAGTGCGGCTGCTTCGAGAGGCCCGTCGGGCCGGCATCCATACCCCCTTTGTGTTCGACGTCGATGAGGTGAGCTGCTCGCTCGTGATGGAACGGGTTCCCGGCCGGACGCTGACCGACCTCTTCACGGACCCGGAGGTTCCCGCGGAGGACGTTCGGCAGCGGGTCCACGATCTCGGGCGGACCTTGGGAAAGCTCCACTCCGGAGGGATCTCCCACGGGGACCTCACCGGCTCCAACGTGGTGTGGACCGGAAGCGAGATCGCCTTTCTCGACCTCTCCATGGGATCCCGTACCCCGGAGCTCGAGGACTTTGGGATCGATCTTCATCTTGTAGAGGAAGATTTCAACACGCTCCTCCCGGACGCGGACGCGGCCTTCGAGGAGTTCCTCCGGGGGTACCAGGAAGGCTGCACGAAGGACGCGAAGCGGAATATCCTCAGAGCCAGGGAGATCAAGGGCCGGGTGCGCTATTCCTGAGCGCGCCTCAAGTCAATTGGATTGGAATCTAGGCAAAGTTAATTTGACTTTTGGTTGTTGATACGTTTGTTCCGAGGATGCGGTTCTTGGGGTTGACGACCGGTCACCTTCCGGCCCTAGCCATCCTCTTCGTCCTGGTGCTCCTCTCCTCGAATGTTGCCGGGGTCGAGCTTTCCGGGCCCGTACCCCACACCGCGAAGTCGCTGCCCGACAACGAGGCCGTGACCAAGCACGTGCCCCCCACGCCCCGACCCACGTCGGAATGCCCCGTGCCCAAGGGGTGGCTTCCGCTTTGTCCCGGCCCGCAAGGGACCGTCGTCCCCCTCGGCGCATCAGGGACCCCATGGACGATGGTCTCGAACGGCACAGGGATGGGCGATGACTCGTCCAATGGGGGCATGGTCTACGACGCCGCGGACAACTACACCATGCTCGTGGGCTGGGAGGGCACATGGACCTTCAATGGTGCCACCTGGACCTACCTCAATATCAGTACGCCGTTCATCCCGAATGGCGGGAACACCGGTCCCGCCATCTATCCTTCGCTCGCCTTCGACCCGGATCCCAGTAACTGTTTCGTGGGCACTCATGGCTGTGTGGTCATGCTGCTGGGCTACAACGGCACGAACTCCGAGTTCGAGTTCCAGTACGCCGGAGGGGTCTGGAAGAACGTCACGAGCGAGACGATGATCACGTCCCTCTACAGCACGTCCTTGATGCCGCCGATCCGCGGGACGAGCCTCGTCTGGGATTCCAACTATTCGACCTGCGACGTGCACCCCATCGGGATCTACAACATGACCGGGTGCCTCCTCGCCATCGGGGGATTCGCCGCGAACACGAGCTGCCCGTCCCCCTGCGACAACGGGTCCACGAACCGGACGTGGGAGTACCTCCCCACCGATGGGTGGTCCGAACTTACCAACGACATCAACCTCTGGCTCGCGAACAACTACGGGCCGATGCAGTTCGTGGGCCCCATGCAGGCGACGTTCGATCCCATCCTACATGAGGTGCTGATGCGCGACCCGAACGTGGGGTATGAGCAGATCCAGTCTCCCGCCCGGGGCAATAGAACTCCGGCGAACTGGGTCGCGCAGGGAGCCCACTACTATGTCCTCGCTCCGCAACCGTACGCTCCGTACATTCCGGAGTGGCAACCCATCGTCCCCGGTTGCCCTGCGGACGTGGGATTCTGCACCTCCACGCTGAACGCCACGTATTCCGTCCCGTGGGTGTTCAACGCGGCGAACGATTTCCTCATGAACTTCGGGGGGGCGTTCGGCACCTACGGAGGGTACAACCACCCCTACTGGACGAACGGGACCTACGCCTTCGTGGGCGATACCACCTCGCCCGTTTCCCACTCCTGGGTCAATCTCACGGCGCTCGCCGGACTCGGATCGGGGACCAAGCCCGAGCCCTCCGAGCGTTCGGGCGCGATGATGGTGTATGATCCGAAGCCTTCCGACTGCGGGAACCCGGTCCCCGCCCACGGATGTGTCCTCCTCTACGGAGGGTTGACGAACCCCTACCAGGTCCTCTATGGCTCGTTCGAGGTCTGGCGATTCTGGCTCCCCGTGACCCCGGAAGTCTACGCCGCCCCGAATAACGTCGCTTCCGGATCCGCGCTCTGGCTCAATGTCACGGTCCTCGGAGGAACGGGCCATTACACCTACTACAATCGGAGTTGGGTCAACAACGACAACCCGACCGGCTGCGGACCCGGGCCGACCCAGTACTTCAGCGGGACCCGGGCCAATCAAGCGTGGTGCGTCCCGGTCCTGAGCGCATCGTGCGGGAGCAACCCGTGGTCGAACTTCTTCAACATCACGGTCACCGTGACGGACACGGCCAACGAGACGGGGGTCTCGGGGCCGACACCGGTCGAGGTGGAGCCTTCGCCACTGACGATCCACTTCTACCGGCAGTACGCCGTCATGTACCCCGGATTGAGCGCGATGTCCGCCCTCGGGCCCGGTTTTGCCCCCAACCAGGGGAACGATTTCGGGATCGTCGCATGGGCGAATGCGTACAGCTACTCGTCCCCCAGCGCGTGGTTCCCGAATAGCGTGCAGGCCGACATCGTCGGCTTGGGAGGGCTCACGGTCCAAACCTCCCTCGTCGCCCCCTCCAACCAGTTGGTGTGGGTCGTGAACGTTCCCCAGTCGTACATCCTCAAGATGGGGAGCTTCGAGCAGATCGAGTTCCAGGTCGAGTTCCAATGCGCGGTAGTTCACACCGTGCTCGACCTCAATGCGACGAGCGGGGCGGTCAAGGAGCCCTACTTCCCGGTCGGCAACTCGAACGAGTTCGGACTGGTGGAACCCGACCAGTTCCTTTCCACCCTGTGGAACTACGTCATCCCCACGCTCAATTACACCCACCTCGTCACGCTGACGAGCACGGTCTCGCAGCCCAACGCGGGCTCGGGGTACGCCCCGTTCAACTGGTCGTGGACCCTGTCGGCGACGATCAAGCTCGACTTTGCGAAGGAGTTGGGTGCGAGCCTTCCGAGCCCGCTGAGCGGAGCGGCTAACCTAGTTTCGCCGGTGTCGATCTCACTTTCGATCTCCTCCGGCGGGGCGGTCGGGCTCACGGGAGCGTACGCCTTCCCGAGCTTCAAGATCGCCGGCCTTCCCTTCAACATATCCGTTTCCGCGAGCGCGCAAGGAAAGTGGCAGATCGTCCAAACGCTCCAAGGTTCATCGTTCGTCTCGAACCTCGTCCTCACGAACCTCAGCGTCGGGGTCACCGTCTCGACGACCGTGAGCGCTTCGATCCCGATCTCTCCGTTCGGCTTTTCGATCCCCGGAGTGGGAAGCATCGGCCTCACGATCACTTTCACCTTCACGCTCAGTGTCGGCGTGAGTTTATGGTTGAGCGAGAAACAAGGGGGCACGTTGTTTCTGGGGATCCTGCCGGCCCAGGTGGCAAACCTCGAGACCTTGATCAAGGTCATCATCGGGGTGGCCGTGGGGATCAGCATCCTCGGCTTCGGGGTCTCGCTCGGCGGGACCCTCGAGTTCGACATCTACCTTGAGTCCACAGGTCCCTTCTTGCGTGGAATGTTGATCGCGGGGACGGTCTATGTCTCCGTGAGCGCCTGGTTCTTTTCAGCGTCGGTGAACCTCATCCAAGGGACGTTCTGGCAGGAGGGGAACCCCACCCCCGGGAGCGTGCACCATCCGGAGAACGGCACGACCTCGAACGGCTCGTTCGTCATCGGCCCGAGATTCTACAACGGAACGGGCTACCAGCAACTGCTGTGGACCCCCGGGGCGTTCAACGGAACCCTCATGGGGGACACCTTCCCGGAAGGGAGCTACAGTCTCGCGAGCGGCTCGAACGGTTCGTATCTCGCCTATGCGACCGACAACGTCTCACGTGCCCGTTCCCAAGGGCTCTCGATCGGGCTCCTGCATGTCGACCCCACGGGGCGAACGGTGCAACCGGTCGCTATGCCGGCGACCCCGGGAGAGGACACCATCCAACCCACGCTCGCGACGCTCCCCGACGGCTCGCTCCTCGCCATGTGGCAAGCCCTCCCGGGCTCCGAGACCTCGGTCACTTCACCCTACGCGATCCGGAACACGCTGCTCCAGTACTCCGAGTTGAACGCCGGGACCGGATCGTGGAGCCCCGTTCAAACGATCGCCAGCTGGGGCTTCCCGTCCTCTGCCGTCTATTCCGCCTGCGGGACGGACCCGAGGGTGGCGTTCTTCGACACCCCTACGATCTTCGCGCACACGGGGAACCTGGTCGAATACGATCTTGCGACGGGCATGGAGCTCTACAACGCCTCCGTGACGGCCCCGTCCCAGATCACCTCCTTTGACTGCTCCTCCGGCCTCCTTTCCTGGCAGGACATGCTCCTCGGCCACCATGTCACGAATCTTTCCTCCGGCACCTCGTGGAACATTCCGAGCCTGCCGGGCTACAATGTTTCCCAGGTCTTCGGGGTCGCCGGCGCTCCTGGCGTGATCGGGGTGCTCTACCGGAACCAGACCAACTCCCAGGTACAACTCTTGCGGTCCTCCGGCGGAACGCCGCTCGCTTACTGGTATGGGGGCAACAATATCTCCGGGGTGGAAGCGGCGGCCGATGGCGGGGGCTTCGTGCTCGCCGCTCAGTCGGGGAAGGACGTGGGGGTCTACCTCCTGACCGGCGGTAGCCAGAGCCTTCTCCGGTACTTCCTCTGGCCCCATCTTGATTCGGCGCAACTGTCCTTGTCCAACGGGAACGCGGTCGTGGTCGGGGAGACGCAGTACACCGCCGGAAACCAGACGCTGCGGAACCTGACCCTGGGGATCGTCCCGATCCTGGGCCTCTCGGCCATCACGGCAACCCCCCCGGCGCTTGATGCCGGCACCCCGGTCACTCTGTCGGTGACCCCCGAGTACGCCATGGGCCCCGTGCACTATGCCTGGAGCGGACTTCCGCCGGGGTGCGCCTCCCAGGATGCCCCGGTCATCCATTGTACCCCTTCGACCGGCGGCAACTATTCCGTCCAAGCCACCGTCACGGACGGACGGGGATTCTCCGCCAAGAGCTCCGTGCTCCACCTCGAGGTCTCCCCACCGCTTTCCATCGTGTCGAGCCGCCTGAGCCGATCCTCGGTGGAAGCCGGGAACTCCATGTCGATGTCCACCCTCGTGAAAGGGGGAGTGGGCATCTATTCCTATACCTGGACCGGACTTCCCCCGGGCTGCCGCTCAGTGGACTCGCCGCAGCTCACCTGCACTCCCACGATCCCTGGAAACTACACCGTGGGGGTCGAGGTGAACGACACCAGCGGAGAGGCGGCGAGCGTCGTCGCCGGAACCTTGGCCGTGGTGCCACCGCTTTCGTTGAACGGCATCTCGGCCAGCTCCGACCCGGTGGCGACCGGTTCGACCGCCCGCTTCTCGGCGGAGATCTCGGGGGGAGCGGCACCCTTCCTCTACTACTGGCATGTCACGCCTACTACCTGCCAGTTCACGGCTACGGCGACCTCCTCCTGTAACTTCGGCGCTTCGGGGAGCTATCTCGTCACCCTAGTCGTAACGGATGCCGATGGAGCTATCGCGTCCTCCTCGTTGCAGGTACTTGTCGGATCCCCGACGGTGACCGCTTCCTCCACTCCGTTCTGGTGGTACGCGCTCCTGGCCGGGGCGGCCGCTTTGCTCGTGGCCAACGTGATCGTCTGGTGGTGGCCCCGTACCCCGGCACCGGACAACCACCCATGAAACCGAGTCTGCGCATGAACCTGGTACCCTTTGCCGTGCTCGCCCTGCTCGTGATGCCGGGGGCCATGGCGCATGCGTCGGATCCCCGCGTGGACGCACCTGGAACTCCCGGTACGCACCCCCATGGCCTGGGCACCGGGGGGTGGTTCAGCACATCCCCTTCCTCGGCCCCGGCTAACCGCACATCGGCCGCCATGACCTACGATGCGGAGGACGGATACGTCCTCCTCTTCGGGGGTACCGGGGACAACTTCGCGTACCTCAACGACACTTGGACCTACTCCAATGGCAATTGGACGAACATCACCTCGAAGCTTGCGACATCGCCTTCGGGTTCGGCCTCGGATCTCATGTCCTACGATGCGGCGGACGGATACGTGGTCCTCTACCAGGGTTCCCAGGGCCTGACGTGGACCTATGCCCGCGGCGTCTGGACGGAGCTTTCGGGACCGGGGCCCTCCGCTCGGTGGTACTCTTCGATGTGCTATGATTCCCGAGACGCCGAGGTGGTGCTCTTCGGAGGTTCCGTCGGCCGCAACACGCCCCTCAATGACACCTGGGTGTTCGCTCACGGAACCTGGAGCAACATCTCCGCCACTGCCGGACCGTCGCCCTCGCCTCGGTGGAGCTCCACCATGGCGTACTATCCGGAACTGAACCATACCGGAGGCGTGGTGCTCTTTGGCGGCACGAACGGCACCTATCTCAACGACACCTGGAGCTTCTTTTCGGGCCACTGGGCCCCTGTGTTGACCTCCCCCCGTGCCCCGAGCCCGCGGTCGGGCGCCAGCATGGCTTGGGACGCCGGTGAAACCGCCCTTCTCTTCTTGGGCGGGAACAATGCCACCCAGGATTACAATCAGACCTGGTTTTTCTACAACACCTCATGGTACAGCAACAACTTCACCTCGCCTTCGCCGCGATCGGGAGCGGCCATGGCCTTCGATCCGGCCGCCGACGGCGACCTGCTTTTCGGAGGCGATCAGCTCCAGATCAACATTGGGGACACGTGGATCTGGAAGTCCTTCAACGCCTTCGCGACGCTCGTGGTCACCGTCACCACTTCCCGCAGCGCCATCGACCTGGGGAACTCGGTGTCCCTGAATGCCACGGTACATGACTGGATGGGAGGGAACGGGGTCTTTCATTTCTGGTGGAGTGCGCTTCCTGCCGGGTGCACGACCTCGAACCAGAGCGCCTTCGCCTGCCTCCCTTCCACCGTGGGCGAATGGCCGGTCGAACTCGAAGTGAACTCCACCTCGAACGCTTCCGGAATCGCTATCCCGCTCGTCATCGTGGTGAACCCGGTCCCACAGGTCTCGGGGCTGTCCATTTCCCCCTCGAACGGTACCCTGGGGAGCCCCGTGGTGTTCAACGTCATGGTCAGCGGCGGCACCGCTCCGTTCTCCTTCCACTACACCGGACTTCCCCCGGGGTGCGCCAGTCAGGACGCGACCGCGTTCACCTGCGTTCCGACCGCGGCCGGCACCTACCATGTCTCCGTGAACATGACCGACTCCGCTGGGAGCGTAGCCGTGAGGAACGCTACGTTCACGACTCGAGCCCCGCCCCCCCTCTCCGTGAAGATCCAGGGCGTGCCGACAGCGGGCTCCTTGGGAGAAACGGTCAACCTGACGGCGAACGCGTCCGGGGGCCTCGCCCCGCTTTCGTTTGCCTGGCATGTGAACGGCACGTCCCGCACCGTGACGACTTCCCCTGTTCTCGAGTATCTCCTCTCCCGGGCAGGCATCTACAACTTCTCGGTCGTGGTGTCCGATACGCTCGGTCACAACGCAACGGCGAGCGCGGCCGTGCAGGTGGTGCCCACGGTGCCCCCGCTCCAAGTATCGATCTCGGTCTCGGCGTCCACGGTGCCCTCCGGAGGGAGCATCCTCCTCGCCGCCTCGGCCACTGGAGGATCGGGACCGTACTCCTACCAGTGGCAAGAGAACGGCACGAATGTCACCGCAAACGGCTCGACGTGGAACCTCCAGTTGCTGCATGGCGGCCGCTATACCTTTGACGTGGTCGTGACGGACCCCTCGGGGGGGCAAGTTACCTCCAAGCTGGTGGATGTCAACGTGAGCTCTCCGTCACCGTCCTCAGGGAACTCCGCCCCGGCGGTACCGGAATCCCTCCTTGCCGCGGTCGCGGTTGTGCTCGTGCTGGCGGCGATCATGCTCGTGGTCGGGGTCATGAGACGCCGAGGATCTGCGCCACCGCCCGCGCAGCCCGCTGCTCCGAGCACCACGTCACCCACCCCCGCCCAGGCCCCTTCTCCGGAACCCACGCCTTCCCCCCCGGGCGAGGTGAAGGTTTGACGCGGAAGTATTGGGCCCTCGCGCTCGTCCTCGTCTTGGTCATTCCCGGCGTTCCCCCGTGGCTCCACGCCGATACCGGGAATCTACGGTCGACAGGTCACGCGCAGCTTCCGCGTCCGGTCTTGAACTCCCCACAGCAGTCCGCATCTCACCCTGACCCGCATGTTCCGGTCACCGAGCGCGTTCCTAGCCTCCCAAGCATGCCGGTTGTCGGTGCGCCAGCCGGCTCCGGCGCTCCCTTGTCAACTACGCCACCCCCGGCGTGGGCTCCGGTCGGAACTCCTTCCCCTCGGGCAGGGGGCAACATGGTCTACGACCCGGACATCGGGGGAACCATCCTGTTCGGCGGGAATGGTCCCAACACGAATTCCTTTGGGGACACGTGGGTCTATTATGCCTCCAGTCAAGCGTGGCTCCAGGTGTTCCCGCACAACTCGCCAGCACCGAGGGCCTATGCCGCCATGGCCTACGATGCCTCGGACCACATGGTGATCCTTTTCGGAGGGTATGGGGCGAACGAGGTCTACGGGGACACCTGGGGCCTCAACTTCACGGGATCGACCCCAGAGTGGTACAACCTGACCCCGTCCATCGTGACGGCGACCGACTCCCCGTCTCCCCGTCTGTATTCATCGATGACCCAGGGCCCCTCCGCCGGAGTCTTCCTCTACGGCGGCGACTCGTACATTCAGAACACCTGGGTCACCCTGGGCGACAGCTGGAACTTCTCCCGCTCCACGGGATGGCGGGAGATCTGCGAGCAAGGGTCCTGCGGTCCCACACTACCCGGCCCCCTCGCCGCGTCCACGCTCTCCTATTCCATTCTGCTGGCCGGAGACGTCCTTTTCGGAGGTTTCGATGGTAGCGGGATCTTGAACGTGACCTGGGTGTTCAACTCCACCGGCTGGTGGAACATCACGGACCTGCTGTACCCCAACCCCGCAGGCCGGTTCTTTGCCACCCTCGAGCCCGAAGGAGGGTTCCTCTTGCTCTGCGGAGGCGCCGGGGCGACGGGCATCCTGCGCGATTGCGACCAGCTCGACCCGATCACCCCCCGCTGGACCGTGGCGACCTCATTGACGTTCGGGACCTACCTGGCGGCGGAAGCCTATGACCCCGTGGCGGGAGAACCCTTCCTTTATGGAGGGGTCAACGGCTCCTTTGGCATACAGGACATCCTGTGGGGATTCGGCGGCGTTACGTGGGCGGCGCAGTATCCTTCTGCGGGGAACCACCCCGCCGACTCCTGGGAGACCAATATGGTCTACGACGCGGCGGATGGCTACGTGGTGGACTTCTCCCCCGGCACGAACTCCCACTTTCCCACCACCTGGACCTATCTCGCCGGGAATTGGACGAACATCACCCCCGCCCTGCCCGGGCCATCCAACTCCCCGAGCGCCCGACTGAGCTTTGCCATGGCCTACGACGCAGTGGACTCCGAGGTGATCCTGTTCGGGGGGTACGAGCTTTCCACCTCGAACTTCCTCTCCGACACCTGGGCCTTCCGAGCGGGGAGCTGGACCAATATCACGACAGGCACCTCACCTCCCTCGCTGGAATCCGCGGCGTTAGCACCCGCAACACCGGGAGGCCCACTCTTGCTCTTCGGCGGCTACGATCCTACCACCCTCTACTCGGGGGCAACGTGGGAGTTCTCGGCGGGAACTTGGACGAAGCTCTCCCCGGCGATGTCCCCCGGCGTGCGGGATGCGGCCGCGATGACCTATGACCCCATGATCGGAGGGGTGCTGCTCTTTGGGGGATACAACTCGGTGGGGATCTTGGACGACACCTGGAAGTTCGACGCAAAGAACACCACATGGGTCGCCCTCTGTAGCCCTGCGTGCTCCGGGTCCAACCCGAACTCCCTGTTCAACCCGAGCCTGGCGTTCGATTACCGGGACAACCTGACGATCCTCATCGGAGGGGATACGGGCGAGAACTGGATCTTCCTGAACGATAATTGGTACTTCATCTACTGGTCCGACCCCGCCCCGAGCCCTCGCCAGGGTACCCTCATGACCTGGGACGGGTCGACCCAGGACGGCTACCTCCTCCTGTGGGGGGGCTACTACTCCGCCATCGGCCGGCTCTTCGACGCCTGGACCGTGGCCCCCCAGTTGCGCGCGACCACCCCCACCTTGTCGAAGAACTCGCTCGATGCGGGACAGCAGAGCCTGTCGATCTCCGCTCCCGCCCGGGGTGGAGGCGCAGGGAACCCCAGCGAACACTGGGAGAACCTCCCGCCGGGTTGCACCGTGTCCGTAGGGGCGGTGCTCAATTGCACGCCTACCGCGCCGGGTCCCTATGCCATCTTCAATCTGGTCACCACCGCGAACGGGATCCCGTCGGTCACGGGAAACGTCACCCACTTGAATGTAGACCCTTCCCTCGTCCAGGCGACGGTCCCTCAGGCCAGCCGGTCCTCGGCGGACGTGGGGACCACGGTGGAGTTCTTCGCCAACGCCACAGGTGGGTCCGGGACGTACGCGACCAGTTGGCATGGCCTCTCGGCAGATCCCTGCTCGGGTGCCGGCTTCGCCTACAACTGCACCTTCGTCGCCCTCGGCAACCTGTCGGTCTCCGAAACGGTGGTGGATGGGAACGGGCTGGCGCTCACTACGGGAACCCTGAACTTCCCCGTCTTTGCGCCGCTCCAGGTTTCGGCCCCCGTCATCTCCCCAGAACCGGTGCTGGCGGGGTCTCCGCTCTCCCTGCTGGACATCGTGACCGGTGGATCGGGCACCAATGCGTATCTGTGGCAGGGGTTGCCGACGGGCTGTGCGTCCCACGACGCACCGACCTTCAACTGCACCCCCACCACTCCAGGCAACTACTCCGTCACCCTGGCGGTGACGGATTCCTCCGGGGTGAACATCACGTCAGCCCCGACCGCGGTCACGGTTTTCGGGGTGCCCACCGCCAATCTCTCGATCTCGGCGAGCGCGTCCTTGACCCAGGGTTCTTCGCCCCTCCTCGTGGCGTTCAACGCTAGCTCGCAAGGAGGGTCGGGCGCCGTGGCCTACCGGTGGGCCTTTGGAGACGGAGGGTTCGGGGCGGGAAGCGTCGTGCAGCACACCTATACGACATACGGGACCTTCCGAGCCACGGTTTGGGCTAACGATTCGCTCGGCCGGAGCGCAAACCATTCGTTCTCCATCTCCGTTTCTCCTTCCCCGCTCACCGCGTACCTGGGCATCCTCCCCGCGCGGATCCTGCTCGGGCAGAATGCCACGTTCAATATCACCGCCGGGGGTGGGACGGCGCCGTACCAGTACACTTGGCAGGGCCTGCCCTCCGGCTGTTCGCTCCCAACGGGAGCTTTCCTCCGTTGCTCGCCGTCGGCGGCGGGGACCTTCGATGTCAAGGTGATCGTGAAGGATGGGCAAGGCAGTACGGTCACCGCAGCCCAGACCCTCACGGTGCTGTCAACTCCCTCGGGCAGCCCGTCGAGCAGTTCGTCCGTCTCGGACTGGCCCCTATTGGCGGCGCTGGTCCTTGCGTTGATCGCGCTGGGGGTCGTGCTGCTCCGGTGGGTGCTGGGCCGTCCTCGAACTCCGCAAACCCCCAAGGCCGAGCCTTCCCCGAGCTCCCCTCCCGGCCCACCACCGTCCACCACGGTTCCGTCCTCCCCGCCCCCACCGGCCACGACCCCGGCGGCGCAACCTCCGGCTTCAGAAGCGTCCCCCATGGAGCCCGAGCGGCCCAGCCTGCCCACACCACCCGGGAATCCGTAGTCGCGTGGGGCGCCAGCACCGGCTCTGCGCGAACGGATCTCCTCAGTTCTTCTGGAAGAGTGCGAGGAGCTCATCCCCCAGGGCAAGCTTTCGAGCGAGACCGGAGTTCATGAGTCGGATCCCGGCCCGCTTGAGGCCCGAGCGGGAATGGGCCCGGATGGGATTCCCCTCCGGGGAGGGAGGGTTCTGAACGATCTGGGCCATCTTGAGGGAATACCCCTCCAGCTGGAAGAGCCCTCGGAGGTCAGCGACCGTGTACTCCACCACGTGTCCGTTCGGAGCGTTGGTTTCCGGAGCGTAGATATCGCCCATCGCTCCATCCCGGATCGAACGGCCCCGAAGAAGGCGCAGACGGTTCGTGAGACGCGCCTGGTTGGGGGTGGCGATGAGAACCTTCCCAGAGGGTTTCAGATACTTCTTCAACCCGCGAAAGAGCACGCGTGGGTTGACGAGCAGGTGCTCGATGACCTCCACCATGAGGATGAGGTCGTATTGGGCCGACACGGACACCAGGGGGTCGGGTTCGACGAGATTGCACCGGTAGTACTGACGGATGCCGAACTTGGAGGCGACATTTGCCGCAGAGGCAGGAGGCAGAAAGTAATCCGCCACATCATACGTCCCCCCGAACTCAGCGTTCATCGCTACGTCCAGGGAACCGACTCCCCCACCCAGATCGAGGATCTCATGCCCTTTGAGGGGAGCCAGTGGGCTGAGGAATCGAATGACGTCCAGATACCTCCGCGATTGAAACTCAAGATAGCTTCGACGCGCCGTGTTCATTTGCGCATCGGTGGTAAGTTCGGATTCGTTCCAAAATTGTTGCAGTTTCTCGAGGGTCGAGCGCGTATCGAGATGCACGGGTCGGCTCATGCCCGCCTCTGAAAGTAGGAAACTAAAGGGATGCCACTGCGGCACACCGACAGGAGTCGCTTCAAGGGCATCTCTGCGGCAGAACAATACCCCTAATCAACTCTCCCAAATGTGAGACACTAAACGGCTGGGCGTGATTCGCTCGACAAACCGGGTTCTTCCTATCGATTACTTTGTGCGGGCATCGGACGCGCCTTCCGTCCGCTGAGGGGATGCAGAAGAACCCGCCCAGCTATCCCCGTGTGGGGGCGGTTCGCTCAGCAGTGCCACCGGCTTTGGTGGAGTTCTGCTCTTCCGGCGAGTGAACAATAGGAAGGCAACGATCGCTGCGAGGGCGACGATAATCACCAACAGAACGATGGGGATGCCCAATATCGTTGGCCCCAACGGAGTACTCTTAGTGGAGTTGTTGTTCGAAGACTTGATAGGGGGATTCTGCACCTCGACTACCACAGGATTCGAGGCCGTGGATTGTCCAGATGAGTCCGAGACCCATACCATGTAAGTGTAGGTACCAGCGTGAGTTCCCAAGACCTGCCACGCAAGAGAGTCAGGACCGTAGCTCACATTGGTACCATTGACTGCCCAAATGAAATTCAATGTTCCGACCCCCCCCAGTACATGGGCAGACAGCGTGAACTGTGCTCCCACGTAAAGGGAATTGGAGGAGGAATTCAAGGTGGCCGAGAGACCCGAAACAGTGGACACCACTGACAATATCTTAGTAGTAGAGTTGCTTCGGCCCTGCTCGTCGGCGACGGTAACGGTTACCGGGTAACTCCCGACCTGACTTGGGACGCAGCTGAATGCGTTCTGATCCGAGGATGAGCAGCCAGGAGGGAGACCTGTGTAAACAAAGGTGATAGGGTAAATCCCTCCCGAGACCGAGGTCAAGAAACTAACGTTCGAACCCACCTTGACGCTCGAGGGTGAAATGGTGAACGAAGTGATGGTTGGTGGGGGGGCCGTGGA
>JAKAOF010000033.1 GCA_021823345.1 Thermoplasmata archaeon | reverse complement strand
CTGGTGACCGACGCCGAGAGGGAGAAACAGCTGGTGGATGCGGCCCCCACGGCACTTGGGTTGCAGGTGTCCGTGATGAAGCTCAGTCCCGAAGCGGTAGCATAGTTAGGTCCCTGCTGCCAACTGAACGGACTGCTGGTCGTCGAACTCGCGCTGTTCGATAGAGTATACGATAGGACCACGTCGGCCACCACTGTCCCTGTGGCGAGGATCACTCCCAACCCCAAGAGAATGGGCAACCACTTCACCTGACGGCGCACGCGCTCCTTGTGGGCTACACCCGAATCTGCCATGCCATGCCATAGCGTGGGTTTGAATATAAGGAGTCTCCCGGACTTCCCTCCAGTGGAACCAGGGGTTTCTCACATCTTCTCCCCCGGAGCAAGACAAGAAAGGGGGCGATTTTCAAGGGGGAGGAGAGGACCGAAAAAATCCCCAACTCTCGAGCCTAGAGCGACGTCTGTTCGCGCGCCGAGAGCTCCCAGCCCAAGGTCCCAAGAATTTCCATCATGTGCGCCTTCTGGCTCGCCTTCGGGATCGGGATCGAGTGGGCCGTGAGGTAGCTCAGCGCCACCTGAATCGGGGTGTGGCCGGTACGGGCCGCCACCTTTTGGACCGCTGGAAGCTTCGCCACCTTCCCGTCGGCCAAGGGGGTGTACGCGATGACCCCGATCCCCTCCTTCTCGCAAAACGGGATAACTTCCTGTTCCGGGGACCGTTCCATCAGGCTGTACTCGATCTGATTGGCGTGGAGCTCCTCTTTCCGCAGGGACTCCTGCGCGAATCGCATCTCCTCCACATCGAAGTTGCTCACCCCGAGGTGGCGGATCTTCCCTTCCTGGACGAGTTTCTCCATGGTCGCCAACCCCTCCTTGACAAGCTGAAGGTCCGCCGGGGGCCAATGGATCAGATACAGGTCCAGAAAGTCCGTACCCAGCCGCTGGAGCGTCCGGTCCAGGGACTTGCGGAGAAGATGCTCCGAAAGATGGCTGGGCAGCACCTTCGAGATGATGACCAGGCTGTCCCGAGGAACCCCCCGCACCGCCTCTCGGACGAGTTCCTCGGCGTGCCCGGCCCCGTACATCTCGGCGGTGTCGATGACGTTCACCTTCGCTGCGAGGGCAAGTTGGAGGACGGAGATGTCCCGGGCATCGTTACGCAAATCGGGGGAATCTCGGCCCCCCATGTTCCAGGTCCCGACTCCGATGGAAGCGACCTTCTTTCCGCAGAACTCCGTGTACCCCATGTTTTGCGCCCGGGCCGGTCCCACGAGGGTAAGACCCAACCGCTCTTTAATATATTTGAGCGATGTAGAACTATTCGTCCTCAGTCCGTTGCGATTGGGGGAGAATGCGCATGCTCTGTGAGATGTGTGGAAAGGATACTGGCGAGCTGTCCCTGGTCAAGATCGAAGGTGCGGAACTTCACCTGTGCTCCTCGTGTGCAAAGTTCGGAACAACGGTGCACGCCCCGGCGACAGCCGGAGGAGCGGCCCCGGGAACTTCCGGAGGATCGGCCCGGTCTCCCCGACGCCCCCCGGCGCAAGAGAAGGACGTTTTCGCGGAGATGCCGCCCATGGAGCTCCTGTCGGAATGGCCCCAGCGCATTCGAAAGGCCCGGGAAAGCATGGGCTTGAGCCAGGATCAGTTCGGGACCCTGCTGAGCGAGAAGAGCTCCGTGATCCACAAGCTCGAGTCTGGCTCGATCGTTCCCTCCGATGCCCTCGTCCGGAAGATCGAGCGAACGCTCAAGATCCGGATCCATTCGCAGCCGGAGACTTCTTAGACTTCGCCACGGCGAAGACCAGTTCGCCGTCCTTCAGGTCGACGGAGACTTCCTGACCGTCCCGGACCTCGCCGCCCAGGATCTTGACCGTGATGGGATCCACGAGGAGCTTCTGGACGGTGCGTTTCAGCGGTCGGGCTCCGAACTCGGGACTAAATCCTGCTTGAGCGATGTGATCTGCGGCCGCATCGCTGACCCTTAGCTGGATCCGACGTTCCCGGAGCCGGTCCTCGACCTCGTGGAGCTGGAGGCGGGCGATACGGCGGACCTCCTCGGCGGAGAGTCCGTGGAAGACGACGATATCATCGAGGCGGTTGAGGAGTTCCGGTCGGAAGAAGCCCCGCAGCAACTGGTCGAGACGTTTCCGGCGCTCCGTCTCCGGCATTTCCTCGGAGAGGGCTTCGGTTCCGAGGTTGCTCGTCATGATGACGATCGTGTTCTTGAAATCGACGGTGCGTCCCTGGCCATCGGTGAGGCGCCCCTCGTCGAAAAGCTGCAGAAGGATGTTCATCACTTCGGGAGCGGCCTTCTCGACCTCATCGAGCAGCAGCACGGTGTAGGGTTTCCGCCGTACGGCCTCCGTCAACTGGCCGCCCTCCTCGTAGCCCACGTAGCCAGGGGGAGCACCCACCAAGCGGGCGACGCTGTGCTTCTCCATGAACTCCGACATGTCGATACGGGTCATGGCGCGAGGGTCGTGGAAGAGGAAGTTCGCCAAACGTTGGGCCATGTAGGTCTTCCCGACACCGGTCGGACCAAGGAAGAGGAAGACCCCCATGGGTCGGTTGGGGTCGGCGAGGCCACTGCGGGCCCGTCGGACCGCCTGGGAGACTGCGTTCACGGCCTCGTCCTGGCCGATGACCTCGGATCGAAGCGCCTGGTCCATCTTCAGCAGCCGCTCCATCTCGCCGGTGAGCATGCGCGCGACGGGGACGCCGGACCATTTTGAGACGACCTCGGCCACGTCCTCCTCATCCACTTCCTCCTTGAGGAGGCGGGAGGTCCCGGACTTCTCCTTGTCGATGGCGGAGGCGGTGCTCGAGAGGGACTTCTCCAGCCCCGGGATCGTCCCATAGCGGATCCGGGCGACGGCCTCGAGGTCTCCCTTGCGTTCGGCCTCGGATTCCTGGCGTCGCGCCTCGTCCAGCTCCTTGCGTTGACGACGGATCTCGTCGATGCGTTCCTTCTCCCGCTTCCAGCGGGCCGTGAGGGCCCCTTCCTGTTCCCGCAGGTTGCCTAGCTCACGGTCAATGCGTTTGAGTCGGTCCCGGCTGGCCGCATCAGTCTCCTTCTTGAGGGAGACCCGTTCCACCTCGAGCTGGCGGACACGCCGGGAGAGCCCGTCGATCTCGGCGGGTCGGGAATCCACCGAAAGACGTACCAAGCTCGCCGCCTCGTCGATGGCGTCGATCGCCTTGTCGGGCAAGTGGCGGTCCGTGATGTAGCGGCTCGAGAGCATCGCGGCGGCGACCAGCGCGGAATCATGGATCACGACCCCGTGGTGGAGTTCGTAGCGCTCCTTGATGCCCCGTAGGATCGAGATCGTGTCCGCGACCGAGGGTTCGCCCACGAGGATCGGTTGGAAGCGACGTTCCAGCGCCGCATCCTTCTCGATATGCTTGCGATACTCTTCCGTCGTCGTCGCCCCGATCGCCCGGAGTGTGCCGCGGGCCAGAGCCGGCTTGAGCATGTTGGAGGCATCGAGCGCGCCCCCCTCGACCGCACCGGCTCCGACGAGGGTGTGCACCTCGTCGATAAAGAGCACCACGCTCCCGTTCGAGCCTTCCACGTCCTTGATGACTCCACGCAGGCGCTCCTCGAACTCTCCACGGAACTTGGCCCCGGCGAGGAGCGAACCCATGTCCAGTGCGGCGATCGTCTTGTCCCGGAGGGCTTCGGGAACATCCCCCAGGACTATCCGCTGAGCAAGACCCTCCACGATGGCGGTCTTGCCCACGCCGGGATCCCCGATCAGGACGGGATTGTTCTTGGTCCGCCGTGAGAGGATCTGGACCACCCTTCGTATCTCCTCATCCCGACCGATGACGGGGTCCAGCTTCTGCTCGCGCGCGAGGGCGGTGAGGTCCCGGGAGAACTTCCGGAGGGACTTGCCAACGGCGGGCCCGGGTTCTTGGGCTGGACCGGCGTTGGATTCAAGAGACTCGATCACCTGACGAGCCGACTTCTCGTTCAACCCTGCGCGGGCGAGGAGGGGTTCGAGCGAGCCCGGCTCTGCGAGAAGCCCCAGGAGAAGGTAGGAAGCGGAAACGTAGGCCTCCTTGCGCTTGTCCGCCAGCTTCTCGGCACCGTTGAGTACCGTTCCCAGTTCGCGCGAGATATACTGTTCGGCCGGGGCGACGTGCTCCGCGGTCGGGCGCCCGTCCAGGTAGGTGTCTAAAGCGGTCGTGAGCTGGGGGACGTCAACCCCGGATTGTGCCAGGATCTCCGGCACAGCGCTCTCTCCATCGAGAAGGGCCCGCAAGAGATGCGCCGGTTCGACCCCCTGCTGTCGGTGCTCCAAGGCCGAGGTGTATGCCTTCCCCAACGCCTCCTTGGCCTCGTCGGTCAGCCGGTCGAGCTTCATGGAAGAAACCTATTTGCCAAGATATATATCTCAACGTGTCCCACAAGGTACGATGGACTGTCTTCAGACCCGGGTGACCAAAGTGGACTTCCGGAACCCCATCCTGCTCGCCTCCGGGATCTGGGGCGAGAGCGGAGAGTCCTTGGCGCGTGCATATGCCGGCGGAGCGGGGGGAGTGGTCTCCAAGTCCATCGGCTCCGAGCCCCGGAACGGGTATCCCAACCCCACGATCGAGAAGCTCGAGGGCTGGGGACTCCTCAATGCCATGGGACTTCCGAACCCCGGGATCGTAAGCTATGGGGAAGAGGTTCGTTTTGCGCTCAGCAAGGGCGTACGCGTGATCGGTAGCGTCTTCGGGGGAACGCCCGAGGAGTTCGCCGAGCTCTCCCGATCGATGGAGCAGCTCGGGGTCGCCGCCGTCGAGCTCAATCTCTCTTGTCCGCATGCCAAAGGATACGGGAGCGAGATCGGGGCCGACCCAGCCCTCTTGGCGGAGGTAGTCGCTGCCGTGAAGGCGGCGGTCCATATCCCGGTCTGGGCGAAACTCACCCCGAACACGCAGGACCCCGCGGGCCTCGCGGAAGCCGCAGAGACGGCGGGAGCGGATGCCATCTCGGCGATCAACACCCTTCGTGCGATGGCGATCGATCCGGTCACGATGCGCCCCGTGCTCTCGCACATCTCCGGGGGGCTGAGTGGCCCGGCGATCAAGCCGATCGGGCTGGCGTTCGTCTGGCGAGCCTTCGAACGCATTCACATCCCGATCGTGGGCATCGGCGGGATCTCGCGTGCCGAGGATGTCTTTGAGTACGTGCTTGCCGGAGCCTCTCTGGTCGAGGTAGGAACGGCCGTAGCCGATAGAGGGGCAATGCTCTTCCAGGATCTTGCGAACGGGCTCGACACCTTGCTCCGGGAACGGGGATTCACGTCGGTGAGCGAAGCCGTGGGTGCCGCCCATCGCAAATAAAGGACCGTTTCAATCTCCGCCCTCGGATTTCTCGATCCGGCGTCCCGGACCTTCCGGAGGGGTGGGCCCGATGACGGGGTCCCGTCTCGAATCTCGGCCCGGGACTTCCCGGCCGCCCGGAACGCATCGACATCCGCAGCCCATGCAGGGCAGACCCACCGGGCCCCGATGACCCCGTTCCACGCTCACGCACTCGGCCGAGGTCGAGTGCCCACAAACCGAGCAGGGGTGGGCGGGCCGCATGACCTTCAATTCGTCGGGACGCATATCTTATTTGCCCTGCTTCTGACATTGGGGCAATGATGCGGGAGATGGTCCGGATCGAGGAGGTCGTTCGAGAGACCCCCTCCACGGTCACTCTCCGGTTCCGATACGCCCCTGCCGCACTTCCGGGCCAGTTCATCATGGTATGGCTTCCCGGGGTCGACGAGGTCCCCATGTCCCTCTCGTATGTCGATCCCCGAGGACCAAAAGGGATCACGGTCAAGGTCATGGGAGACACCTCCCGGAAGTTGAACGAGGCGAAGGTCGGCGACCTCGTGGGGATCCGTGGACCCTATGGTAATCACTTCGACATCACGCCTGCGCGCATCCTGATTGTCGGCGGGGGTTCGGGAGCGGCGGTGCTTGCTCCGGCGGCGGAAGCTGCAGTGGCCAAGGGCTCACAGATCAGCGTAGCGTTGGGCGCCACGACTCGGAGCGAACTGCTTTTCCGAGAGCGCTTTGGGAAATTCGCTGCCAAGGTCGAGGTCTCCACGGATGATGGCTCCGAAGGGTCGAAGGGTTACGTGACAGAGCTGGTGAACCGGTACCTCGAGCGGGAGAAGTTCGATGCGCTTTGGACCTGCGGCCCGGAGGTCATGATGGTCAAGGCGCTACGGTCGGCCGAAGCCCACGGGGTGCCCTACTTCGGTTCGCTGGAGCGCATGATGAAGTGCGGGATCAACCTGTGCGATGCCTGCGCCTTCGGACCCTACCACGTGTGCACCGAAGGTCCGGTCTTCCCCGGAACCGTGCTCCGAGGGGTCGGGGACTTCGGAGGCTTCAAGCGGGAAGCGTCCGGTCGTCGGGTCCCGGCGTAGAACGACGCCTCGCCCCCTTCGACGAACTCTTACTCGACTCCCCGCGCCGTGATACAGAAGTCCGCGGTCCGACCTTCCGGGAGCGAACGATGCTTCATGATCGTAGCCCGCCGCCAGCCCTCCTTGAGCCGATCCAAGCGCACGATGGTCTTCGCAATGTGATTCAGGAAGGACCCCCCGATCGGTTCGAAGGTGTCCGAATGGATGTCCTTCCAGACCTGGTTGGTGATGACCACGGGGAGCGAGGTCTCGAGCGCGGCGTGCAGAAGATTGGCGACCTGGGCGGATAGCGACTGACGGGCGGCGTCCTCTCCTTCCTGCCCCAGGGCAAGTCGATAGAGCGTGGTGGCCGAATCGACCACGACCAGCCCCAACTTCCCAGAGCGCTCCCGCATGACATCGGCCGTACGTTCGATCACGATCTCCTGCTGTTCCAGGGTCTTCGGTGTATCCACGAGGATCCGACGAAGGGCCTGGGCGCTCGTGAGCCCATGCGCTTCGGCGATCTGCACGAGGCGCTCGATGGAAATGCCCTCCGAGTCCACGTAGATGGTCCAGAGGTTGCGCCGGGCCACTTGGCACGCCAGTTGGAGGCACAGATTCGTCTTCCCGGTCCCTCCCTCGCCATAGACCTCCGTGAGAGAACCAGATTCCACTCCGCCGCCCAGGAGTGCGTCGAGCGCGCGGGCGCCGATCTCGAGACGGGGGATCTCCACGGACCGCTCGAAAGCGACCGGCAAGATAAAGGGGAGGCGAAAGCGATGCGACTACCCGACCCGTCACTCGGTGCTGTCCCAGTGCATCATGCAGACGGGACAGTAGTCCGCTTCGAGGAGGTTCCCGCAGATGAAACACCGGCGGACCCCCTCCTCGGTTACGTGAGGCTCGGCGGGGGCGGTGCCGTCCAGCACGTCGGCCAAGGCTTGGTCCGACTCGGCATCGGAGACCGAGGGCCCCGGGCTCAGGTGTTGGTCGAGTGCGGCAATCGTCGAATCTAGCTCATGCGGGACGGCGCCGGAGTCGGCCACAGCGGGGGCGGCAACCGGCCCTTCTTCCGTAGCTTGCGCGGCTCCGGTGGAGGAAACCGCGGACGCTCCCACCAGGGTGGCGGCCCCCCCGAGGGCAACCGCCGAATCGGGGGCGAGGGGAGCTTCCGGGGCGGCGGGCAGCAGGGACGCTGACCCCGGAGGAGCCAGCGCCGTTGCGTCCGCCGCTGCGGGCGGAGAAGGTGGGCTCGCGGACCGTCTCCGATTCCGCACGAGCAGGACGAGCAAGATGATGCCGATGAGAACGGCGATCAGAACAAGGATGAGCCACCAGGGGAAGCCCGACGCCGGCTTGCTCCCAGGAGTGGGAGTCATGGTAGGAACCACGGTGACGTTGACCTCATTGCTGACGACCTTCGTTCCCAGCTTGTCCGCCACCACCACGGTGAACGAGTAGGTACCCGCCCCGATCGAAGTGAAGTTGTAACCGAAGGTTCCGGAGTTCCCCACCGGAGTTCCATTGAGGAGCCAGCTAACGGTGTAGGGACCCTCTCCTCCAAGGACGCTCACGGTCAAGTGGACCAATTGCCCGACGGAGACCCGGGTGACGTTGGCCGCTAGATGGGCCGAAGGATCCGCAAGCACTCGGATCGAAAGGGGTGCGCTGTTCGATGTTGCCCCGACCGCGTCCGTGACCTGAACGCTCAGATTATAGCTGCCAGGGAGGAGGGAGGAGAAGACGTAGCTCGTCCCGTTGGCTCCGGAGACCAACTGGCCGTTGACCCGCCATGCGTAGTGGTAGGTGCTGGCTCCTCCGGCGACCTGGGAGGAGATGGTCACGCTGTGACCGGCGTCCACGGCGCTTGCGGACGAGGAGAGGGACACCGTCACGGCCGAAACGACCACGACATGCTCGGTCGAACTCGATGATATCCCGTGGGCGTCCTTGGCCGTCACGGTCACGGACACGGTTCCCGCGAGCGACGGCGTCCAGTCAAAGGAACTCCCCACGACACCCGCCTGGGGCTGTCCATTGACGGTCCAGTTGAACGAGTAGGGCGCCGCACCGCCCGTGACCTGGGCGGAGAGGACGGATAGGACACCTACCTCGGCCTGAGACACCCCGGAGATCGCGACCGATTCTCCAACGACCACGACGGAGAGCGGAGCGGAGGACGAGCTGCCGCCGACCGAGTCCGACACCGCCACAACAATCGCGAACGTTCCCGCCGTGGTGCCGACGAAGACGAAGCTCGGCCCTTGGGCCGAGACGCCCGCACCATCGACCGTCCAGCTGTAGTGGAGCGGGGCGGCCCCCCCGAGGACAACCGAAGTGATCGTGAGGTTCGCATTGAGCGGCAGGTAATAGGTCCCCACCGGAGAGAGCGTCGCCGCGAGGTGCCCGAACACCTGGATGCTCGACACGCTCTTCTGGCTGTTGAGGATCCCGTCCGTCACCTCTCCCGTGAGTTGGTATGTGCCGGCACTGCTCGGGGCAAAGAGGTAGGAGGAACCAGCGGCCCCGGCCACGAGCGAACCGTTAAGGTACCAAGAATAAACATCGCTCGGGACACCGCCTGAAACGAGCAGCGTGAGCGTGAGATTGATCCCCACGTCGGTAGCGTGGGCCCCGCTCATCGACACTCTGAGCGCAGGATAGACCTGTAGCGTCACGTTAATGGAAGGAGCCCGCTCCGAAGGGCTCGCAGAGTCGGTGGCGACCAGGGAGAGCGTGTAGTTCCCGGCACCCGATGGCGAGAAAGTGAATGAACTGCAGGAGTTGGCCCCGATGACGGCCGTACCGTTCTCGAACCACTGACAGGAGACAGGCGGCGCCCCACCGGACACGGAGGAATTGAGGACGATGGACTGCCCGGCATCCATCTTGAGGGTGGGAGAAGAAACGCTGGCACTCGGGGCCGCGTAGGAACTGATGGATACCGTCTTCGTCAGGTAGTGGAAGCCCGCACTGTCGATCAAGGTCACATTGAAAAGCAGCGTCCCCGTCGTACTTGCCACGATGGTGAATCCTTGGCAGCTCGCGCCGGGCTGTGCCGCCCCATTGAGATACCAAGTGCAGGAATAAGCGGGGGTCCCGCCGGTGGCACTTGCCGTCACGTTGACGGTCTCACCCACATCTACTGCAGGGGTCACGACTCCCAGCAGCAGGGCGGGATCGGTCTGGACCCGCAGCGAAACGGGAGGTGAGCCTCCGACGGCCAGGGCCGCATCGGTCACGGAGAGCGTGACCGAATAGTTCCCCGAAAGGGTCGGTGTGAACGAAAAGGTCGTGCAGTTGGTGGCGCCCGGGGCCGCGGCTCCGGCGACGTACCACTGGCAGGAGAAACCCGGAGTGCCACCGGAGATAATCCCGGAGAACGCGAAGGTTTGATTGGCGTCCCCGTGCGCTACCGGGATCGATGCGGCCACCGAGAGTGCGCGATTCACCTTGAAGCTCAAGATGGACGAACCGCTAGTCCATCCCGTGGCATCCACGACGATCGCCTCGACCGTCCACGCCGTCCCCGGTCCCGAAGGGATGAACGCGAACGAGGTGCAGGAGGAGGCGCCGACCACGATAGTGGCATTCACTTCCCACGAGCAATGATACGACGGAGTCCCGAGGGATGCGCTCGCCGATATGTTCAGTGTTTCTCCCACGTCCAGGATGGAACGAGAAGCGCTCACCGAGATGATCGGGTCGGCGTGAACGACCAGCGTGAACGAGATCGCCCAAGCGGTCTCCCCGAAAGAGTCCCGCACCGAGACATTGAAGAGGTATGACGCCACACCGGTGGCACTAAAGTTGAGGAACGGTTGGGTGGCGCCGGTGATCGCGCTGCCGTTGAGCCACCAGGCGTAGGCAAAGGGTCCCGTGCCCCCCGAGAGCACGGCGGAGAGATTGTCGCTCTCCCCCAGATCGATGGCGGGAAGCGCCGGAGAGATGAGCACCCGGGGATGCGCGTTCACGACCAGGGTCACGGACGCGCTCACGTGGGCCTTATCCGAGTCGGAGAGCACTACCGACACCACATAGGTCGCCGCCCCGGAAAACGTGCCGTTCCAATCTTGCCACTGTCCGTTCTGTATCACAACGGTGCCGTTGAGATAGAAGGTCCAGGTATATGGGGCAATACCCCCGGAATGGGTGGTCGTGAAGGCCACGGAGACCCCAACATCAACGGTCGACAGGTTCTCCGCCATGGTCACCGCAGGTCCCACGGTGACCGTGTCGGTGATCGCGGGGATCCAGAACACCCAGTTGGCCGCATCCCTGAGCGTGACGTTGATGAGGTAGGTCCCCGAGTGTGTGGTGTAAAACCCGAACACTGCCTGGGTCGCACCGGGCACGGCGGTGCCGTTGATCCGCCACTGGTAGAAGTAGGGACCAGTACCCCGCGATGCCGAGGCGGTGAAATTGTTGGTCTGCCCGGACTCGTTGGTCTGATTGGTGTAGGGGGTGAAGCTCCCGGTGAGGTCCAAGTTCACCACGAGCTGGACGGAGCTCGAGGTCGAATACTTCCCATTCGAATCGTTGACGGTGAAGTTGAGGGACCAGTTGCCGGTGGTCACGGGCCGACAGGAGATCGTGGAGCCCGAGGTTGCGCACCCCGAGGGAACTCCCGACCAGATCCACGTGAACCCTCCCGAGCCTCCGATGACGCTCGCAGAGAAGTTGGCCGTCTGACCGACGTCGATCGGGTCCGGAGAGATGACCGGGGCGACCGCCACCGGGTCTCGATAGACGGAGAAAGGAGAGAAGGTCACCACCGGAGACGGTTGCCCGTTAGAATCGACGACATAGACGGATACCGCATAGTTGGTGCCCGACTGAGTAGGAGTGCAAAGGTTCGACGGTTGGTTGAGGTTGGCGCAGCCCATCGAGGGGGAGGACTCGGTCCACACGTACTGGGTGTAGGAGTTCGTACCCATTGACGGGCTGGTCTGGAACGTGACCGACTGGTTGAGGTCGACCGAGGGCGCGGACGGGGTGGGCGTGGAGGCCACGGGGTCGGCGAACACCGTGAAGCTCGCCGAGGTGTTCAGATTCGTGGTCACCCCGTTCGAGTCGGTCGCCTGGACGGAAACGGTGTATGTCGACCCCGGCTGAGAGGGGACGCAACTGATCTGGGGCGCATTGACCAACGTGCAGCCGAGGAAGGATGAGGATTCGGTCCAGGTGTACGTCGGGTAGCTCCCCGTTCCGCGGGTGACCTGGGTCTGGAAGGTTACGGATTGCCCGACGTCGGCCGTGGAACGGTTGGCGATGGGGGCCGATGCCATCGGGTCCGTGAAGACCTGGAACTTCGCCGAAGTATCGGTGGGCGAGACGAAGCTGTTGCTGTCGGTGACATCCACGGTTACCGTGTAGTTTCCTGCCTGGCTCCCGGAGCAGGTGAGGGTGGCCGAAGTGGAGGCACCGCAGACAAAGTATGACGAAGATGAACTCCAGGTGTACGTGAGATACGGAGTCCTTCCGCCCGACGCCAAAGTGGAGAAGACCACGAGCTCGCCCACGTCGGATGATGTGCGGTTGGGTGCCGGGGCCGTCACCAGGGGATCCGAGTAGACCGTGAACGTGGTGGAAGTGTTGGTCGGCGATGGGTTAGCGTTGCCGTCCACGACATAGAGGGAGACGGTGTAATTTCCGGGGGAACTGGGCAGACATGCGACCGCCGCGGCGTTTACGAGAGTACACCCGAGCCCGTTTTGAGACTCGGACCAATGATAGGTGTAGCCCCCTGGAGGTCCACCGAACGCGCTCGAGGAGAAGGATACGGGCTGGCCCACGTCGGAGGAGGTTCGGTTGGCGGAGGGAGGGGAGACCCAGGGGTCGTGGTACACCACAAACGGAGCAAGCGTCCCGGAGACCGAGTACCCGTTCGAATCCTTGACGGTCACGGTGACCGTGTAGTTTCCGGGCTGCGTGGGGACGCACGTGTCCGTTGCCGTCCCCGAGTCAGTACAACCGGTCGGCAGGGAGGTCCAGCTATAGACGTATCCATTAGATCCCCCGCTCGGGGTTGCGCTAGTGAACGTGACAGATTGGCCCACATCGATCTTGCCCGAGAGGGGAGATGCCGAGGGGGAACCAACGGTCGGATCCGTATCGACCGTGTAAACGGGGATGGTCCCGTTGACTTCGAAGCCGTTCGAATCGGTCACCCGGACGGTCACCGTGTAGGCTCCACCTACGGTCGGGGTGCAGTCGTCCGTCGAGGTGCCTGAGTCGACGCACCCGGTCGGCAGGGACGTCCACGAGTACGTGAAACCGCCCGAGCCGCTGTTCGGCGTTGCGCTGGTGAAAACGATCGGTTGGTTCGCGTCGGCACCTCCCGATGCCGGAGAGGCCGACGGGCTACCGACACTCGGGTCAGGGTCCACGACATAGTTGGAGAGGGTACCGCTGACGGGGAAACCGTTCGAGTCCTTGACCTGCACGACGATGTTGAACGTTCCCGAGACGGTAGGAACGCAGTTGTCGATTGCTGCCCCGGAGTTCGCACATCCAGTGGGCAGGGAGGTCCAATCATAGGTGTATCCTCCGGACCCACCGGCGGGGACCGCACTCGTGAATTTGACGCTCTGGCCGTAGTCGATGTGACCGGACGCGGGTGAAGCCGTTGGGGCCCCTACGGTGGGGTCACCAACCACCGTGTACGGGAGGGTGGCGTTGACAATGTAGCCATTCTGGTCCGTCACGCGCACCGTGATGGTGAAGTTTCCCGACCCGGTCGGTACGCACGTGTCGGAACTTGCCAGGGAGTTCGCACAACCGGTCGGGAGAATGGTCCAGGAGTACGAGAAACCTCCCGCTCCACCCGAGGGAGTGGCGCTCGTGAAGACCACGGTCTGCCCCACGTCGACCTTTCCAGAGATGGGAGAAGCCGTCGGGCTGCCCACCGTGGGGTCCGTATCCACGACGTAGCTTGCGATGGATCCGGTGACCGGATCGCCATTGGAATCCGTCACTTGGACGGTAATCGTGAAGTTGCCCGATCCAGTCGGAACGCAGGTGTCGGTGGCGGCGTTCGAATTGGCGCACCCGGTGGGCAGGGAAATCCAGGAATACGCATAGGGAGATAGCCCTCCGGAGGGAGTCGCGCTCGTAAAGATGACCTGCTGGTGGACATCGATGGCCCCGGAGGTTGGGGATGCCGTCGGAGTGCCGACCAGAGGATCGGTATCGACCGAATACGTGATCGAAGTGGTCGCCACAACCCCGTTGAAGTCCCGCACCTGTAGGGTGACTGTAAAAGTGCCGGAGGCGGTCGGCACGCATTGGTCGGAGTACGTCCCCGAGTTGACGCAGCCCGTGGGCAGGGAGGACCAGGAATAGGTATTCCCCCCCGAACCGCCGCTGACCGAGCCATTGAAATAGACGGTCTGGCCCCTGTCAACCCCGTTCGAGGGTCGAGAAGGGGTGATGGTCGGCACCGGGTCCGAGTCCACCACGTAGCCGACGATCGATCCCGTCGCGGTCATTCCATGGGAGTCTTTGACCACGACGGTGACGGTGAAGGTCCCGGGTGCCGTGGGTGTGCAGTTGTCCGTACTGGTGCCCGAGCTCGCGCAGCCCGTCGGAAGCGATGACCAGGTGTACGTGAACCCCCCCGAACCTCCGACCGGGACGGCGCTGGTGAATTCTACGAGCTGGCCGACGTCGATCCCGCCGGAGGCGATGGAGGCCGAAGGGCTTCCCACGGTAGGATCGCTGTCCACCAGATAGCTGATGGAGCCGGTGACGGGGTAACCATTCGAGTCGGTGACCTGGACCGTGACCGAGAACGTCCCGGAGGCGGTGGGTTTGCAGCTATCCGTGGACGTGGCCGAGTTGGTGCACCCCGTAGGTAACTGGGTCCAAGCGTAGGTGTACCCGCCGGAACCGCCGGTGGGAATAGCGCTCGTGAAGAGCACGGTTTGGTTCGCGTCGATCCCCGCCGAACCGGGAGAGGCGGTCGGGGGGCTCACTAGAGGATCGCTGGACACGACGACGAAGACCGTGTTCGAATTCCCGAACGTTCTCCCCGAACCGTCGGTCACCGTAGCGACCACATCATCGGTACCTACGGCCGAGGGGGTCCAACCCCAGGAGGAGCACGAGCTTGTGCTCGCCTGGGATACGTTGTTCAAGTACCAGTGGCACGTATAGGGGGTAACACCGCCGCTGACGCTCGCCGAGTACGTGACCAACTGGTTCAGATCCGCCTTGTTCCGCGATTCACTGATGGAAAGGGAGGGGATGGAGGTCGTCGTATTGTCGGTGGAGAAGAGCCAATCGCCCGCCGAGCCCAGAGAGGCGTTCTGTGCGGCTACCCAGTGCGGACCGTAGGATGGGGCTTCCTGGGAAAAATGGCCCGTGTGGTCCCCCGGAACGAACGAGATGATCGGATTGGAACTGTCGAAATAACAGGTGCTTCCTCCCAATTTGAACTCATCGGACCATGGAACGTACCCGGAAACATACACGCCCAATACCTGGGGGAACTGGTAGACCATGTCGGGTAGTCCCGAGTAGGTAGGGCAGGAGGTGGAGGATTCGTCGATGAGCTCGGTCCAAGGGCCCGTCGCATATCCGTTTGAGTTCGAAGCCGTGCTGAGCGTCACGAAATAGTTGTCCTGCGGAGTCGCCCCGCCGTTGGCCTGGGTGAAGCAATCGCTGCTGGAGCCCAACCCGGTCGTGTAGTCGTAGACGTACATGCAGGCGTCCTTGTAGTAAGTGTCGGAGCTGGTGTTGTCGATGTAAAGATCGAGGGCGACAAAGTCCGATGTACTGAGGGACACGCTGGGGTCACACCATGTACTGTCCACATTGCTTCCGGTATCGTTCCACCCGGAATAGAGCATCTCGAAGCCGCTGCTGCACCCCGGCCAATTGTAGCCTACGAGGACCTGATACCAGTCGCCCTTGTTGGTCAGTCCATTGAATTCGTAGCCCATGGAGTACGGGCTGGTCTGAAGGGTGACGTTGATGTACCAACTCCCGAAGCCTCCCCACTTGCCGCCGGAGAACTGGGCGAAGGTGCCTCCTTCTTGAAGGTAGTAGGGATTAGAGACGTTGTGGGGTCGGATCGTACCGAGCTCGTCCCGTGAGACCTGCCCCATGGTCCCGGTCGATAACGGAGCGGGGGAGAACGATGTCCTCACCGGATGGGAAGACGAAGGCATTGGACTGAGGGCGCTCAAAACAGAATTCCGTGACGGGGAACTACTGCTGGGGGCGCCCGGAGGAGAGATACGAACGATCTGGGCACGGGATTTGGATGGAGGCGAAACAACCGGGGGTGCCCCGAGACCAACGATGGCCAACGAAGAGAGCAGTAGCAACAGCATGAGGAGAACGGTAAAGACCCGAGGGCGCATGCTGCCCCGAGAGCCCGGCCTCCTCATCCTAGCGTGGGTACTCAACCACCCTTGCATGCACCCCGCCTAACCCTGTCCTACTATACCCAGTACGGCCAGATAAATGCACCGGTAGCACACAAAATCTGCCTTCGAGGAGAAAAAACGGTGGCATCGTTCCGAAGGGATGTTCGGTTCCCCAGGCACGAATTCAACGAGGCCCTCCACTTTCCCAGTGCATGTCACAAGTGGAGCAATAGTCTCCTTCCAATGGTCCACCGCAGACGAGGCACACTCGTCCCAGGTAGGACGAGGAGGAGGCCTCTTCTGTCGGTGGATTGACCGAAGCATCCAGGGTGGGGGGAGGAGGCAACGACTGGTCCTCGGCCGCATAACTGGGCTCTTCCGGCAGATCCGCTGAACTCTCCGGCATCTCGGAAGGCGATTCCGGTTGGCGTTCCCAGATGACCCCGCACGTTTCGCACCCCATTTCCGCATCCAAGGGGCCACCGCACTGAGGGCACTGAGTCAAGGGCTCCATCGGTAGCGGCGGTGGAGACTCCAGTTCGGTTTCCGTCAGAGGCAGCGGCTCGGGGGGAATCTCCTCGCTGGAAGGAACTTCAGCCGGAACAGCTTCGGAGGGAGGAGCTTCGGCGGGAGCGGGGGCCGCAGGCCACCCCTCAGGATCCCGGACCCATTGGACCGCGCAGTTGCTGCAATACGACTCGGAGGTCAGAGGGGTGCCGCACTGAGGGCAAGACGAGAGGGCATCGGGAGAAGGTTCTTCCGCACCTCCAGGGACCTCGGGGGGTGGATACATCGCTTCGGGCGCCAAAGCCTCCGCTCCCGACTCGGGAACCGGGCTCGCTTCAGCGGAAGGAACGGGAGCGGGTTCGTACTCGGGAGCTGTCCCACCATCGGGCGCTTCCGGGACCGGAGGAGTTCCGTATCCGACATCGGGAGTCTCCGGGGGTGGAGATTCCGCCGGAGTTTCGGTCGGATAGGACGCGGTGGGCTCGGAAGTTGCCGCGGGGAGCTCCTCCGTGGTAGGGGGGGCGTACCCTTCGGCTCCTTCCGGAGCAGGGGGAGCGGGAGCCTCTGCCGCGTACCCGAGGTCACCCGCAGCCGGTGACGATGTTGCGAGGTAGTCAGGGTAACCGGGTTCGGAGGGTACCTCCGGCACGGCCGACGTTCCGGCGGTGGCCGCCACCGGCGCTACGGCCATTGCCGCGGCGGCCTCCTGGGAACGTGAAACCTGCCGGGAAACTCTCCGGCGATGGTCGGCGTAGGCGATCATTCCGATCGCGACTGCCGCGACGATGAGAAGCACGATCCACCATTGGGAGGCCTCGGGCACCGCGTTGGTCGAGTGGGGGGGCACGACCTGCACGCTCACCGTCGAGCTACTAGCGACCTTGCCCTTCGCATCGGCCACCCACACCTTGAACACGTAGGTGCCGGTATGGGGGAGTGCGTCGGTCCACGTTGCCTCGTCCGGACCGTACGAAACATTCGTACCGTTCAACGACCATGTGTAGGTGAACGGTCCGATCCCTCCACTGACCAGTGCGGACAGAAGGACACCCGAACCTGCCGGGATGGAGGTCGAGTTCGACGAGAGGCTCACAGAGAGTGGAGAGACCGTCCCGGTCACCGTGAGCACGAGGTTCTTCGTGGTAGAATGTTGGGCACTGTCGGTCACCGTCACCCCCACGGTGAAATTTCCCGGAGAGGTCGGCTTGCACGAAAGTTGGTTCGAGTCCTGGGAGCTACATCCCGGAGGCAACCCTGTGAAAATGAACGAATACGGAGCAGTTCCTCCCGAGACCACCACGGTCAT
>JAKAOF010000032.1:4100-17613 GCA_021823345.1 Thermoplasmata archaeon | reverse complement strand
CCCTTTAAGAGCATGCATTCCGTGAAGGACGTGGTGGTCATGGAACTTGCCAACCGCTAGGCCCCCCGAGAACGAATCTCTTTCATCCATCGTCATCACCGTTCGCAACGAAGAGGCGCACCTCGAGCACTTGCTCGAGAGCCTCTTGGGTCAAGAGCCGCCCCTCGAGATCGTACTCGTAGACGCGTTCTCCAACGACAAGACCTGGGAGATCGCCCAGGAATTCGCGAAGAGCCATCCGGGCGTCTTGCGCATCTATCAGGCGCAGGGTCGCCGGGGTGCCGGTCGGAATTTCGGGGTAAAGAAGGCCCGGGGACGTCGGGTCTACTTCATCGATGGGGATTGCGTGGCCGACAGCCACTGGCTCACCTCCCTCAAGGAGGGGTTCCAGGAAGGCAGCGTGGTGGCCGGAAAGACGCTGACCATCGGGGTCCCCAAGTATGCCACGCTGGAACGGGTGGAGCTCTTCCATCGCGGGATGGACGTCACGTTTCCTTCCTGCAACCTCGCCTATGACCGGGAGCTCTTCGAGCGGCTATCGGGGTTTGACGGACGCTTCGAGACCGCCGAGGACATCGACCTCAATCTCCGCGCAGTGAGCCACGGGGCCAAGATCGTCTACCGTCCCGAGGCCGTCGTGTACCACAATTCCCGCACCAGCATCTTCCGCTTCCTTCTCCAAGCCTTCTGGAACGGGTACGGCCGTAAGCAGCTGACCGAAAAGCATGGTCAGATGTGGTCCCAGTACCGCTACCGTCGCATGCTGGAGACCCAGCGTTCCGCGCTCGCCTATGTGCGGCTCCTTGCCGCACTTGCGGGGTATTTCACCCGACTCATCACCACGGCCGGGACCCAAGGTCGGATCGCCCAGGAATCTCCGGCGTCAAGTGTCACTTTGAAAGCTACAAAGAGTTAAATGCCCGAGCGGCCACACTCAAAGAGAACCCCATGAACAAGAAGCTGCTGCATATCGTGTCCAAGGGAGATATTTGCCTTTCGTGCGGCGCTTGCGTCGGTATTTGCCCGTTGGATGCGATCTACTTGAATGAATGGCGAATCGAGTTCGATGAGGCGAAGTGCACACGGTGCAACATTTGTGTCGAGGCATGTCCGGTGGGCGCGATCTCGATCGGTCAAACGACGTGCGACCATGCCCTGCACCCCGATCTTCATTTTCCAGGGAGGTAAAACATGAATTCGGATCTCGAGTGCGATGTGCTGGTGGTGGGAGCGGGACCTGCAGGGAGCACCACGGCCAAGTTTGCCGCCAAGAATGGTGCGAACGTCATCATGATCGAGAAGCGCCAGGAGATCGGGTCCCCCGTGCGATGTGGGGAGGGGATCTCGAAGGCATGGCTTTCGGAAGTGGGGGTCACCCCGTCCTCTCGCTGGATCAATGTGGAGGTCGAAGGGGCCCGCATCTTCTCTCCCTCGGAGCGGGTCTTCGAGATCAACGAAAAGCACGCCGGGAACGAGGTCGGCTACGTGATCGAGCGCGACGCGTTCGACAAGGCCCTCGCCATCGATGCCGGCAACGCCGGGACCGAGATCATGCTGAAGACCCACGCCATTGGCGTCACCAAGGAGAACGGGAAGGTGACCGGGGTGAAGGCGAAGCAGTACGGCAAGGAGTTCCACATCCGGGCCAAGCTCACCGTAGGCGCGGACGGCTTCGAGAGCCAGGTGGGACGCTGGGCCGGGCTCCCGACCAACCTGCAGGTCAAGGACATGGATTCCTGCATCCAATACCGCATGACCAATGTGGACTCTGATGCGCGCTATTGTGATTTTTACCTCGGGGAGGTGGCGCCCGGAGGTTACATCTGGGTCTTCCCCAAGGGCGACCACCTGGCAAACGTCGGCATCGGGGTCCAGGTATCGAAGCTCAAGAACCCCGCCGATGTGAAGGCCTACCTCGACCGCTGGATCGACAAGCACCCCGGGTACGCCAAGGGAAAGAAGATCGACATGGTCGCCGGTGCGGTCTCGATCTCTCCCCCGATCAAGCAGGCGGTCGCCGATGGCATCATGCTGGTCGGGGATGCCGCTCGCATGATCGACCCCATCACCGGAGGGGGGATCGCGAACGGCTGCATCGCCGGAAAGATCGCTGGTGAAGTGGCGGCAAAGGCCGTCAAGGAAGACAACGTCTCCCACGAACGGCTCATGGAGTATGAGCGTGGGTGGCGGGCGCGGATCGAGGAGAAGCAGTACCGGAATTGGCTCGCCAAGGAGAAGCTCGTCTCGGTTTCCGACGAGGTCTTTGACAAGGTCATCGACGCCATCTCCGGACACTCGGTCGAGAAGCTCAACGTGCTCAACATCCTCAAGCTCGTCAAGGACAAGTATCCTGAGCTCACGAAGGAGTTCGAGCAGTTCCTCTGAGCCATCGGAGCGAAACGGCCACCGCCCTCGTCGTGGAGGCGCTCCATGGACATTGACGGGCTCCGCGTCGCGGGTCCCGAGCAGGTCTACCCGGTTCGAGAGGACTCTCTCCTCCTGGCGACCGTTTCCGAGGTCCGCCCGGGGGAATCCGTGCTCGAGGTCGGGTGCGGCACGGGGCTTGCCAGCCGGGCCGCGGCCCGGGCCGGTGCGCGGGCGATCGCCTCGGACCTCAATCCGTACGCGCTCCAATGGCTGACGGAGACCTCGGCCGCCGAGGATCTTCGGGTGGACTGTGTGCGGGGAGACCTGCTTTCTTGCTTCCGTCGCTTCGATGTGGTGCTCTTCAATCCCCCCTATCTACCCACGACGCCGCCGGAGACGGACCCGGACCCCTGGCAGGACCTCGCACTCAACGGGGGAAAGGATGGACAGCGTACGCTGCGACGCTTCCTGAAGATGCTCCCGCAGCATCTCGCCCCGAGGGGAAGGGCGTATGTGCTCCATGCGAGCATTCCATCGGCCAGGGGTCCGAGCAAATTTCCCGCCCGCGAGCTCGGGAAGGGGTGGGAGGTCGAACCGGTGGGCGCTCGCAAGGTCCCCGGAGAGGACCTGACGGTCTATCGGCTGAACCGCGTTCCCGCGGACGTCCGCCCAACTATTCGTCGCAGAGGTTGAAGTCCACCCGGAGGTTCCGGAGCTGGGTCTGGGAGAGGGTTCCCGGGTCCACGCTCAAGGCGAGTACACCTTTCTTGGCGAGGAGCGTGGAGTTCAGCCAGTGGACCAATTTGAGCGACTGTTCGTAGTTCCGTTCGCTGACGAAGAACTCGAAGCATTCCCAATAGCAGGCCACCTGGGGGCCCGCACCTTCCAAGAAACGGGTGACGATGCCGGTGATCGCCGACGAATCGGCGGGCACCGGATGTTTCCCGGACAGCTCGATCCCTTGCCACTCCTCGTTGTTCCGGGCATCCAGGACGAGGGTGAGCACCTTGGCGTCGCTCGGGATCGGGGGGAGGTCCTGGGGTTGCCGGGTGATGAGCACCGCGGGCAATCCCTTCTCGAGCAGTTGCCGCACGAACTCGCGCGCGCGCTGGTGGCCGTCCCGGAGAAAGAGGTAGCTGTATCCCGGCATGGGGGGGGGAAGCGGGGCGGCGGCGTCCCCTTCGGCGCCCCGCGGGTGCGAAGGGAGCAAGGTGGACTTCGGTACGGTCGCCGGACCGCGCAGGATCGCCTGTCGTCGCTCCTCGAGCTCTCCCCGAAGGTGCGACAGGCGGGTCTCCGCCATGAAGCGGACCTCCGAGGCCGTGTGTCCCTTGGCGATGTAGGACATTACCTCCATGAGCGCACTGCGAGCGCCGTCCTCGTATCCCCGGACGTAGTCCTGCTCCTCCCGGGGCGGGTTTCCCCCCCGGGCATTGGATCTGTCGGCGGGATTACTCGAGGACAAGGCCACTCACTTGGAAGCTGTCGGGCTCCTCACGATTGCGAACTTGTACCCGTAGTGGATGACCCCGCTATCCCCGTCTTCGCGTAGCTTGCGGAAGGTCGCCTTGACCGGCATCCCCTCGTGCACCTCCTTCGGGTCCACATCGACCACTTGGCCGGTGAGCACGGGTCCCTCGGCCATCTTGACCAGGGCGAGGACGTAGGGAACCTGCATCTCGAACCCATCGGCCGCCTCGTAGACGGTGGTATAGGAGAAGATCTCCCCTTTTCCGGAGAGTTGGCAGGGCTCCATCTTGGTCATGGACTTCCGGTGCACCGTGCACTGGGGGCAGACCGACCGGGGGGGGAAGAAGACGGTCTGGCACTCCGGGCACTTGCTGGCGCCGAGGTTGTATCGGCGCAGCGTCTCTCTCCAGAACCTGGCTACGCTCATCTTAGTTCACCCTCGACAGGATATGGACGATCGACGTGGCTCCCGACCCCCCGACATTGTGGGCAAGGCCCATCTCGGGTCCGCTCACCTGCCGTGGTCCGGCCTCGCCGCGGAGCTGGCGGACGATCTCCGCGACCTGGGCGATCCCGACCGCACCGAAGGGCTGCCCTTGGGCCTTGAGCCCTCCGGAAGTGTTGATGGTGAGCTTGCCTCCTGTACCGACCGCTCCGTCGGAGAGCGCTTTTCCTGCGGCTCCCTTCGGGTAGAAGCCCAGGTCCTCGAGCGCCATCAGTCCACCGATCGAGTACGAGTCGTGGATCTCCGCGAGGCGGAGGTGCGAGGGGTCCGTCTTGGCCTGCTGGAACGCCCGCTGGGCAGCGATCACGGTGGAGTCGATCGTGGTGATGCTGCGGCGATGCATCAGGGCCACGAAATCGGTTGCGATCTGGCTGGCGGAGATCCGGATCGGAGTGTCCGTGTACTTCCGAGCGGTCTCAAGCGGTCCGAGCACCAGCGCCGCCGCCCCGTCGGAGGAGGGAGCGCAGTCGAGCATCCCGAGCGGTTCGGCGACCGGGTTCGCCCCGAGCACCTGCTCCAGGGTGATCTTGTTGCGGAAATGGGCGAGCGGGTTCTTGGACCCATTCTCGTGATCGAGGACGCTGAGGCGGGCGAACTCCTCCCGTTTCGTGCCGTGGTCGATCATGTGTCGGCGGGCGATCAGTCCCCAGAGCGAGGCCATCGAGGCCCCGAACACCCGTTCCCACTCCTGGTCCATCGTGGAGGAGGCGATCGCGGCGCCCCGTTCGTCGGGCACGTCCGTCATTTTCTCGGCTCCTCCCACCACTACGAAGTCGTACGCCCCGCTCGCCACGGCGAGGTAGGCCTGGGCGAGGGCCATGGCCCCGGAGGCCTCCCCCGCTTCGACCCGGACCGAGGGGATATGATGTCCCGCCAGCCCGGAGTAGTCCAACACAAGGGGTCCTACGTGCTCCTGGTCGATGAATGCCCCGCTCGCCATGTTCCCGATGTAGAGGGCCGAAAGGTCCTTCGAGCTCAGCTTCGAGGATTCGAGGGCCTTGAACCCCGCCTCGATGCCGATCTCCCGGAAGGACCGGTCCCACAGTTCTCCGAATTGGGTCTGGCCCACACCTAGTATCGCTACTTCCCGCATCGTTTCACTCCCCGCTCAAGCGGATCTTGCCTCGGAACTTCGCATAGATGGAATAGTTGATGGAAATCCCCTCTTCAAGGTCCTTCTGGACCGGGGTCCCGATGCTGTGGTCATAGTGGGAGATCTCGTCCGTCACCGTCACGTCGAAGGCATCCGAACCGGCACCGCTGCCGTAGCCCACGACGAGGATCCGCTCCGAGGGCTTGGCGTGGTCGAGGACATTGGCGAGCCCGATGAGCGCCGCTCCCGAGTAGGTGTTCCCAATCCATGGGGTCACCATCCCGTAGCGCATCTGATCGTCATTGAAGCCAAGCATCTTCCCGGCACGCAGGGGAAACTTCCCGTTCGGCTGGTGGAAGACCACATGCTGGTAGTCGGCCGGCGTGGTCCCCTCGGCCTTCATGATCCCCTTCCCGCACTCGGTGACGTGCCGGAAATAGGCGGGTTCTCCCGTGAACCTTCCCCCATGGCTCGGGTACCGCTGGCCTTCCCGGCGCCAGAAATCGGGGGTGTCGGTCGTGTAGCTTTGCGTGGCATTGATCTTGGCGATGATGTGGTCCTTGCCGATGACGAAGGCGCCGCCTCCGGCACTGGCCGAGTACTCCAGGGCATCGCCGGGAGCTCCTTGGGAGGTGTCCGATCCGATCGCGACCCCGTACTTGATCATCCCGCTCGAGACCAGCCCCATGCACACCTGGATCGCCGCTGTGCCCGCCTTGCAGGCGAACTCGAAGTCCGCCGCGGTCAAGTTCGGGGTCGCCCCCACGGCCTGCGCCACGATCGTGGCGGTCGGTTTCACGGCGTACGGGTGGCTCTCGCTTCCGACATAGAGGGCCCCGATCTCCCGGGGATCGATGTTGCCTCGGGCGATCGCCACCCGCAAGGCTTCGGTCGAGATCGTGATGGTGTCCTCATCCGGCGACGGCACGGATTTCGAGTGGATGTTGAGGTTCTTCCCCATCGCCACCCCGTCGACCCCCCAGACCCGGCCGATCTCATCCGGGGAGATCCGGTACCGAGGTACGTACGTTCCATAGCTCACGATTCCTGCTCCGTTGCCTTTCATTACATATCCTCCAAACACTGCATGATCTCGGAAGGGGTCTTGAGGGTCGTCAAGAGGGGGATGTTCTCCACCTCAGAAAGCCGCACGGCCAAGGGATCGACCCGCTTCGTTCCGGAGAAGATCACCGCGGCGGGCTTGAGGGGGTGCGCACGGATGGCGACCATCGGGGAACGACCGTACTTCACGCCAGAAAAGATGAGCGCCCGCTGGGTGGTCCAGCCGTAGATCTGCACGAACTCGTGCGAGCCCATCGAAAGGATCGCCTTGGGGGCATCGACGATGGTGTAGCCATGGATGTCGCGTTGGAGGTCGACGTCCCCGACCGGTTCGGCTCCGATCGTCTCGACGAACTGCCGCAGCGGAACCGAGACGGAGAACTCGCGGATGCCCAAGATCCCCTCGGTCCGCGGGGAAGTGCCAAAGCGGCGGATGAAACGGTAGTCCCGTCCCTGGTCGATCTCGATGAGCGCCTCGATGTAACGTCGGATGAAGTGCGCTCCCGGGCTCGCCCGGCGGTCCGCCTCGTAGTCTGCGACGACCGAAGGGACGGTCTTCAGGTGGCGGGAAAGGTCCACTTGCGTGACATCGAAGTCGGTCCTCCACTTGCGGAGGGTCCGGCCGGGCTGGGAGGAGAAGACCACCTGACCCGCCATCTTCTCCATGAGCTCGGAGACGGCTTGGGCCCGACCGGGTTCCACCATGCTGAGTATACCCTTGAGCTGGTGAGCTAATAAACTTTAGGTTAATTTGTCGAATAACGATTCGTCAGTTGGCGAGTCCGAAGGAACCCCTGGAGGACGGCGGACACGGGGGACACACAAGGGGCACACGGGGGACCCGCAGTGAGCACCTTGCTAAATACCTCAGCGATAATCCTCCCGGCTCGTTACCATGGGAACTCCACCACCGAAGGGAAATCCGGAACTCAAGAACTTCCTGAACGTGAGCCGGGTGATCACCCTGCTCTGGCTCGTGATCGCCGGGATCGTCGCCCTGGTCGATGTCGTGCTCATCATCATCGGCCTCCTCCACCTGACGTTCCCCACCGGGGACATCTTCGGGCTGGTCTATGCCGTCATCTGGGGGCTCACGGACCTCCTCATTCTCGGACACTTCGGACACTGGAACACCCTGGCCGAGGAGGGGCAGCTCGAGACCCTTCGGCAGGACCTGCTACTCTGGGTGATCCTTGGCATTATCTTTGGAGTGATCCCTGGGCTCCTGCTTGCCCTCATCTATCTACGGCTCGGCGGCCCGAAGGGAGGGTTCTACTTTGAGCACCCGGCTTCCACGGCCCCGCCGCCACCGGAAACTTCCACTCCACCCCTGCCGAACGCCCCTACGGGAACCCCCCCGCCCCCACCCCCTCCGGCGAACCCGTAAGCCCCGGTCCGGGAGGAGCCGGCTCCCGGCAGGGCCACTCGACGGATCCTAGGGGACACCGATATGTCAGGATGGCCGGTCCTTTGAGAACGTTGCACGAAAATGGCGTTGCGGGGTTCTGGATCCTCCCGTTCCGCCATGTAAAACGAACGGAGGGGGGAGATCGGGGTCCATCGCCGCATGATTGATTTCGGTCATGCTTATATACCCCCGTCCCTTCAATCCGGTCAGCATGCGCCCAGCCGGTTTGGTTTGTCACTCCAGCTTTGCACTGAATACCGAGTTGAGGAAGTCTCACGATCCTCGCGAGCCGTTCGAACGCTCGGGTACCATCCGTCAACGCTAGAACCGACCTGTAACCTTTCCGGCCCCGCGGTGCGTGCCCCAACGAGAAAGAGGAAACGAAGATGAACCTAGACCCGAACGCCGCGAAATACATGATACGAGCGAAGATTTTTGCAGATGGAGTCGTTGACAAGCCCGACGTGGTCGGTGCGGTCTTCGGCCAGACCGAGGGGCTCCTCGGGGAGGAGATGGACCTCCGGGAACTGCAGAAGAGCGGTCGCATTGGCCGTATCGAAGTGAACATTGACTCCAAGAAGGGAAAGAGCGAAGGCGAGATCCAGATCCCGAGTTCGCTCGACCAGGTCGAGACGGCGATCCTCGCGAGCAGTCTCGAGACCGTCGACCGGGTCGGACCTTGCCACGCCAAGATCGAGGTTGTCTCGGTCGAGGACATCCGGGTGGAGAAGCGCAGCAAGATCGTTGACCGGGCGAAGCGCCTCCTTACCCAGATGCAAGAGGGCGGGAAGGAGACCGGAATGGACCTCGCGGAAGAACTCCGCAAGACCATCCAGGTCGAGGAAGTCACCACCTTCGGCAAGGAGCGGCTCCCGGCCGGACCCAACGTCGAGCACGCCGACAACCTCATCGTGGTCGAAGGACGCAACGATGTGGTCAATCTCCTGCGGGCCGGCATCAAGAACGTCATCGCCGTCGAGGGCGCCAGTGTTCCGCAGACCGTCAAGGACCTTTCGCGCGGGAAGACCATCACGGTCTTTACCGATGGGGACCGGGGAGGCGAGCTCATCCTGCGGGAGATGCTCCAGACCATGGACGTCGACTTCGTCGCCCGGGCTCCTCGGGGAACCGAGGTGGAAGAGCTCACGGCGAAGCAGATCACGAAGTGCCTCCGCAACAAGCTGCCCATCCAGCAGTACCTCGAGATCAGCGGATACGAGGCGACGGGCGCCACGCGTCCCCCCTCGGAGGACTCCGAGCGGGCCCCCCCCCAGGTCGGTGGTGGACCCCGCGGTCCTCCCCCGGAGGGTGCTCGGGCGGTGCGGGCCAATCCCCCACCCCCGATGAACGCCCCGCCACCGCCCCCTCCGCCGCCCCCGCCCGAGAGCCGGCTGTCCCCGCGGATGGCGAAGCTCTTCGGCATCCTGAAGGAACTGGATAACCCCTCGAGGGCCCGGATCCTCGGGGAAGGCGACGCGATCGAGGTCGAGTTGCTGGCCAAGGACGTGGTCGAAGGCGTTCTCGCCCTTCAGAAGCCCGCGAGCGCCCTCGTCTTTGACGGGGTCGTGAGCCAGCGGCTCTTGGACGTCGCCCACGAGAAAGGCATCCGTGAGGTCGTCGGAGTGCGGTTGGGAGCCATCGGCAAGGTCCCTGACGGCATCCAGGTCTTCACCCGAGCGGATATCGAAGCCGCCTAGAGATGACCGGAAAGGAGTCCTCCGGGGCAACCCGGGCTCCTCAAAAGGAGCCCGTGGCCCTGGAGGACGTCAAGGACACCGGGGAGCTCAGCATCCCTTCGGATCCGCTCGAACGCATCATCGGCCAGGAGCGAGCGGTCGAGATCAGCCGGATCGCGGCGTTCCAACGCCGGCATCTCTTGCTGGTCGGGCCCCCCGGCATCGGAAAGTCGATGACGGCGCAGGCGCTCGCCCTCCATCTCGAGCGCCCCAGCCAAGAGATCCGGGTAGTCCACAACCCCGAGATGCCCGAGCGACCCACCGCCGAGGTGGCCTCCCGCGCCGAAGTGCTCACCGAGCGGGAGAGCGACTCCTACCTGGAAGGGGAGCTCATCTCGCCAGAGAAGGCCCCCCCCAACGTCGCGGAACGGCTCGGATATCGTTGCCCCAAATGCGGATTCCACTCGTTGCCCACCGAACGGTACTGTCCGAGTTGCAACACCATGAAGCAACTGGCCTCCAACTCGGGGACGTCCACCACCGGCAATCCCTTCCGGGACCTGGTCGGCGGCATCCTCGAGATGACCGTGAACGCCAGTGAAGGGCCGAACTCGACCATTCGCACCACGCGCGTCCGGAACGGGGTGGAAGAGGTGGTCGCGTACGAGCGGGCCGGGGACATGATCAAGGTCCTCGACCAGCGGGCGATGGAGAACCGTCGCAAGAAACAGAAGGAGAGCCCCCGAAAGGTACTGGTCAAGTTGGACCGGATCCCGTTCGTGATGGCCACGGGTTCGAGCGAAACAGAGCTACTGGGGGACGTTCGGCACGACCCCTACGGGGGACATCCCCAACTCGGAACGCTGCCCTACGATCGGGTCATCCCCGGGGCCGTCCACGAGGCCCACGAGGGCGTCCTGTTCATTGACGAGATCACGCATCTTGGTCAGCTCCAACGGTACATCTTGACCGCCATGCAGGAAAAGCGCTTCCCGATCTCGGGACGCAATCCCCAGAGCGCGGGAGCTTCCGTGAGGGTCGACGATGTGCCCTGCGATTTCATCCTCGTGGCCGCGTGCAACATCAACGACCTGCCCCAGTTGCTGGCGCCGCTACGCTCCCGGATCACCGGCGGGGGATACGAGGTCCTTCTCGACACCACCATGCCGGACACCGAGAAGAACCGCCGAAAGCTGGCCCAGTTCTGCGCCCAGGAGGTCGTCACGGACGGCCGCATTCCCCACATGGACCGCCGCGCCCTCGCGGATTTCATCACCGAAGCTGGGACCCGGGCCGAGAAGCTGGATGGCGTGCGCAACGCCCTCACCTTACGCCTGCGCGAGATGGGCGGGCTCATCCGGATGGCGGGGGACCTCGCCACGGTGGAGCATGCCCCGCTCATCGAGTCGAAACACGTGACCGAAGCGATCCGCCGGGCGCTCCCGATCGAGGAGCAGATCCGAGCGAAGTACGGCTCCTATCAAAAGGGGGTCCAGGCCGACCGCACGGAAGCGCAACGACGCGGGATGGGTTACTACTACTGGAACGAGACCGAGAACCGGGACCGGGACTCGGGGTACCTCTAGGCGTTCAGGACCCGAAACCCTGGCCACGTCTCCGCGGGTTGAATCGTTCACCGTACGGTACCGAACCAAGGACTAGCTACAGGTGATGTCCTTTTCGACGCCAAAGAGTGACGTTATTAGAGTTCAAGACCTCACATTGAGCCGTGGACAATTCTCATCCTGCGGCGGGGAATCGGGGACCCGAAAGGAGACCAAGAAGACTTCTCCTTGCGGTCTTCGCGCTGCTCGTTGCGGCGATCACCGTGGTGGCGGTACTCTACTACCTTCCCTCGGGACCCCTGCATTCTCCCTCTTCCAATTCTTGCGCCGCCCCTCGGATCAGCAACGAAACGGCGCTCCTCGGGACGGCGTTCCGGCCAGGGATCGTCGCCGCCTTCTCCGCCAACGCAAGCTCCCTGTTGATCGATGGGAACCGGGGCCGACTTGATCCCGCGCTTGTCTCCGTTTCCCTAGGGTCCGGATCCCCGGTAACGACCAACCTCAGTTCGGTGGTCTTTCCCTTTAGCACCCATGTGGGATTCTTCGGGACGGCGTGGGATGGATCCCAATGGGTCCTACCGGGCACCGAGCTTCCTGGAAAGAATGGAACGCCGTTCCTCGCGACTATGACGGGGGACCAGATGGTCAACATCACCTCTCAGCTACTCCCCTTTTACCCTCCCGGACCCGAGCACGATTTCGGGCTCTTCACTTCCGCCACGAACGGGACGGCCGTCCTTGTCGGTGGCAACAATTCGAAAGGAGCAACCCTCTTCGAGGTCCAAGGCGGGAAAGTGACCGACCTCACCCCGCTGCTCCCCCCGAGCTCGCACGGGATCTCCTGGGTCCAGGAGATCCGCTGGAACGGCTCGGGTTGGCTGATCGGCGGGTATCATGTGTTCGGTTACCTCGGACCGCACGGCTATACCGACCTCCTGCCAGGCTCGCCCTTTGCGGGGAACGCGGTCTTGGCCGCCGCTTCGAATGGGTCCGCATGGATGGTGGGCGGAGGAACCCCCGCCACGCTCGCGATCTACCAAGGGGACAAGGAAGTGGCCGCCCCCGCCCTCCCCTCCTCGTTCGGACGATGGGTGAACACGATCCAATCTGTCGGCCATGAGGCATGGTTGGTGGCGGGGAACGGAACGATCGCCGGCCAACCCGCCAGTCCCGCGACCTTTCTGTTCTGCGGACCGTCCCTGGCCAGCACGGACCTTACCGGCCAGTTGCCGAGCAGTTTCTCGGACGGGCAGGTACAATGGTCCGAGTGTATCCAGGGGCTTGGTGGGGTCTTGATCGGCGGAGCCGGTGCCTACAATGGAACGTACAACTACGCACTTGCAGACGCCAGTGGGGCCCTCGCTTTGGCGCAGTTCGGGCAAGGATGTACTAACGGGGGATCTTAGACGACGGAGTTAACCTGGGATGGGAGAGGTCGATAGCGCCGAAGTTCCAGGAACGGACCCGCCTACGGTCCGACCCGTTGCCTCGAGGCCAAGTGGGCTTCGGACGGTAACACAGTCCCCGTGGGCGTGGACGATCATTGCGGTTGCGATCCTCGCGGTCCTCCTTCTTCCATCCATGCTCCCCGACATTCAACATGCTCCCGGGGCCGCCACATCGTGCACCACCTTTCCCGAGACCTACTCGACCCATACGCCGATACGGCATGTGTTCTGGATCGTCAAGGAAAATCATGCCTTCGAGAACTATTTTGGGGATTTTCCGGGCACGGTAGGCTATCCCCCCACGGGAAGCTTCCCCGTGTCCTTCAATTCCTCGCAGACCGTTTCCCCCTATCCCCTGAATGCGACCTTATCCGTGGACCTCCCGCATGACCGTCCGGCGGAGCTTGTGGACTGGAATGGTGGCAAGAACAACAACTTTGTTGCCGAGGCGGCCTCCCGAGGGGTGTCGGATCCGGCCGCGGCCGTGGGCTACTATACCTCGGCCCAGATCCCGATCTACTACTCGTACGCGCAGAACTTCACGCTGTCGGACGGTTTTTTCACGGGCGTGATGGGGCCGACCGACCCGAACCGATTCTTCGACATCACGGCCAACGTTGGCAATTGGACGACCGATGGGGTGGCCCCGTCATCGGTCTCGGGCTTTCCCTCCATCCTGGACCAACTGAATCGGGCGGGGATCCCGTGGAACTATGACTATGGGGGAGTCGAGTCCGAGATCGCTCCGCTCGATCTCAAGAGCATCGTCTCGGACCCCTGCTCGATGGAGCGGGTCCAGCCCGTGGGGAACATCACCGCGCAAGTGGATGGCCCGGACCCTCCCGCGTTCACGATGGTCGATGTTGCCCACGACTTCCTGATCAGCGAGCATCCCCCGGACAACGTGACGCTGGGTGAG
>JAKAOF010000032.1:0-4000 GCA_021823345.1 Thermoplasmata archaeon | reverse complement strand
CCGAGATATGACCCGGTGATCCTTTCCAACTTCGTCAACCGAGGCATCCGCGATGTGGAGGTAGGGACACTGCTCCCGCTGGCGAAAGATTCGAAGAGCATTCTCGAAGTGGGCTGCGGAACCGGGCAGGAGGCTTCCCGGGTACTTGCGGCGACCCATGCCGATCTCGTGGGCATCGACGTCGCCGAAGGGATGATCGACTTTGCGCGACTGAAGCTGACGACGCGCGGATTTTCCTCCCGCATCCAGATGCGGGTGCTCCCCGCGGCGCACGTCGACGAACTTGCCCAAGAGTTCGATCTCGTGTATTCGTTCAACGGGGCCCTCAACACGGAACCCGACCTTCCAGGGTTCTTTGCCGGCGCAGGCAAAGTGACTCACCCAGGGGCATTTCTCGTGATCTCCTTGCGGACGCGTCCCTGCTTCGGAGAAACGGTCCTCTATCGTTGGCTGGGCAAGCGGTCGGAGCTTGCCCGGCGCCGGGCCCCCCAGGTCCAGGTGGAGGTCGTGGGGGAACCGGTGGAAAGCCGCTACTACACCGTGCCAGAGCTGCTCGAGAAGGTACCGCGCAATTTCCGCCTCGTCTCCCTCACAGGACTAGCGGTCGTACTTCCGCCGTACCTCGCTCCCCGGGTGAAGGGAACCGTCCTTCAACGGTTGGTCCGTGAGGCGAACCGGATCGCCGGTCGACTCCCATGGCTCAAGGTCTTGGGGGATGAGACCCTCTTCGTCTTTCAGCGGGTGTAGCGTGCCTCAGGAACGCTCGAAGCGATAGAATATCCACTGCGAAAACGCATCGAAGGGCCAGTGTCGAGCGAGCCGGCTGTCCCAGCGGCAGAGGGTCTGGCGTCCCTCCGGTCGGAACCACGAGTAGAGTCTCGGAGCGTGCCGTGGGGGCATGATCGCCGACACCGCCTCCCGCTCCCTCAACGTGAACCCCGGGAAAAATGCGCGCTCCACCTGGGTCGGGCTCCACGGATAGAGGTCGAGGGGGAAGTAGGACCCTTCGGCGGGGATCGGCGTCCGAAGCGACCATCGAGCTTCCCGCCAATGCCCTTCCATCACTTGGTAGAGGAGGGGGGGAATGGCCCAACGATTGAGCAACGCAAGATAGAGGGAGGAGCCCGGGGAAAGCAACCGTTCCAGGGCCTTCGCCACCGGAGTGAGGTCCGGGATGAGGTTGAGGGCCCCAAACGTGGAGTACGCTCCGCGGAACGCGCCTGTCGGGACGTCTCGCAACACCTCCTCCAGGCGAACGATGTCGCCTTCGATGGTCGTCAGTTTCCCCGGCGCCTGGACCTGCGCGACTCGCTCCTGAAGCTCTGAAAGCATTCGGGGGGAGATATCGACGGCGGAGATCGTGTGGCCCACCTGAAGGAGCGGCAGGGTCTCAAGACCCGTGCCGGGACCGAGCTCAAGCAGGGGATCCTTCGAGCGGAAGCATCGGGCCAGCCTTTCGGCCGAGCGACCTTTCAGATACCTTGCCAGGGGGTCGTTCGAATTGATGCTGGTGTAGCTGGAAGAGACCGTGTCGAATTCCCCTCGGACTCGGTCGACTCGGGAAAGGTCCCCTTTGGACGACGAGGGGCGCAATCCTAGCGGGGGCGGGATCTCCCCGGAGGACCCGCCGGGGCCGTAGTAACGTCCCCACGCCTCCGTACCGACCTTTCTCCGCATCGCGTCCCGGACAGCGTTCTTCTCTACCGGGTCGGTCACGCCGCGGGGAATGCAGGTACGGACACTTCCATCGGGGAGCGTCACTTGAACCGACCCGGCGCGCAGCGCCTGACTCATCCAATGGCCACCGGGTTGGCTGGGAAGGGCGAAGTACTCCCCGGAAAGCTCGATGAACTGTAGCGGGATCGGAGCGTTTCTTCCAACTTGCAGAAGGAGTGGTGACGACGCCGCGGCGGTTGTTGGCGCGTCCCCCGACGGCGAGGGATTTTCAGGGACCCGTTCCCCACTCCGTGCCACGTTCATCTTGGTCGACAAGCTCCGAGAGCCTGCCGGTACCATGTTCCCCCAGACTTGAATCTATTCGGGTCGGCCGGTGAAGGAGTCAACCGACCACACCCATGGAACGGGCCCGGGCTGACCCGGTAGTGACCCCCCACGACTTTGGCAAGCGCATAGCCGAAGGCGCTCAAGGGGTGCGTGAGATCCGAGGGCGTAACGGTCTATTCCATCACGCCGATGGACCCAGTGTCGCCCCCGGAGGGTTGACCGGCCGGCGCCTTGGACTTGACCACGTTACGCATGCCCACCATCTTACGCTGCTTCACCTTGGAGGCGATCCCCATGGTGGCAAAGACCCCGACGAAGCCCGCGCTCATGAGTCCCTGGCCGAGCGGCGTGGCCACTATGTTTCCCACCAAGGTGGGCTGAGTGACACTCGTCACCACGGGGTTGCTCAGCGGGTTTCCGACGGGGACATTCACTCCGACCGGATTTTGAACCCCGACCGGGCTGAGAATCGGCATTGGCGGCGGCGGCGGTGCGGGTGGCGGGGGGGGAGGTGGTGGAGGAGGCGGTGGCGTGATCAAGGAGGGGGCGATCACGGTGATGAACGCGGGTGGGAAAGAGTCGTTGACCCCGCTGAACGCATAATTCGTGTACCGTACTTCAGCGTACGTGGGGGGCCCCCCCTGACAGGTAGCGTACTGGCTAGTCGCGCACCAATCGACGGGGATCAACTTGTTGAGCTGCGTGGTCGGGAACGTGGATGACACGGAGACGTTGAAGGTCACGCCCCATGAGTCATGGAGATACATGGTCGAGTAAGGCCATGCCCAGCCGATCCCGGAACCAACGGGGTATTGGGGAGCCTGCTGGCATAGGGCGTCGATATTGGTCCCGTTGTGGATGCAATTGTAGGTGACTGCCCCGGGCCCCATCGTGATGCCGATGGTGGGAATGAACTGGAATGTGTCGGATCGGGCACCGTAGGCCGTAACGTTGGAAGCGAAACTCGGGAAGTGAATGTTCGTTAATGCCCAACCTAAAGTGGGATTATTCCCCCAGGCCCATCCCGCGCCGCGATTGGTATCCGTGAGATTGCCATCCGTCGTTCCCGTGGTGGCGGCTGGACAGGTATATCCGACCCCCGACGAGGAAGGCGTAGGACCTTCCCAATCACCACCCGTTTGCGATGCTAAATAGCACCCGGCGTTCAAGATGGCTTTCACATCTTGTTGGGCGCCTGCGCTATTCGGTGCATTATAGTCTTGAGTTCCCGCCTCGGTCATTCCATCCGGGAGGTCGACCGTGTCGATGATGACGTGTTCCTGCTGGGCCAGGGCCACGATCTGGGCCATGGTCTCGCAGTTGGGAGAGGTCAGGCCGCCCGGGTAGTTGTAGGAGGGTTCACAGGTTGCGGAGTTCCCTCCGCCGTAGTCATTGTAGGTCACTCCGTAGTTTCCGACGAATCCCGGGTCTCGGGGAAGGGTCGATCCGATCCACACGATGACATGGTAGGTGCTGGCGTTCGTGGACCAGCCGAGCCCGGACCCCTTGAGGGCGCCGTACATCGCGGTGATCATGGAGGAGGAAAGGAAGTTGTCCGAGAAGTCCGAGTCCCCGTAGTTGTAGGCGATCGGATTCCAGTTGAACCCGAAGAGCTGACCCGTGGTGGCCAAGTTCCCGACGGAGGTGCCGAACTGGGCGGCGGGTTGGAAGGTGGAAACGTCCACGTTGTACTCCGAACCATCGCCATCATCGTGGTCCTGGCCTTGGGTGGAGAAGTAATCCACCATGGCGAAGGTGATGGCATTCGAGGACGTGACTCCTGCGTTCTTCATCGTGATGTCGCTGGCGATCTGGCCCGCGTTCTTCACGAAGAACGGCACTCCGTCGGACTCGAAACAAGGCCCGCCGCACGGGTCGGGGTTGCCGTAAGGCCCCGTATCGCCAGCTGACGGGTCATAGACGCCATCGTAGAGCGTGGTTTCGACCACGAACACGACCTGGACGTACGGAGGGTGCACCTGGGAGTTTCCGGTCG
>JAKAOF010000031.1 GCA_021823345.1 Thermoplasmata archaeon | reverse complement strand
CTGGCGCAGCTCATGTGGGTCTACTATGCCCCACTGCAATCCGCTCCCATTGTCATCTCCGCCACCTCCGTCGATGTGGGAGAAACCGTCACCCTTTCCGAAACACCCCTCTATGGGGTGGCCCCGTACACATACGGCTGGACCGGGCTCCCACCGGGCTGTGAGCTGGACGGGGGAGCACTGCTCTCCTGTACTCCCACGGCAGCGGGGAGCTATACCGTGACGTTGACTGTGAGCGACTACTTCTTTGAGATATGGGGTCCCGAGACGGCCTCGTTCACTGTCCACGCGGACCCTACATCCAGCGTTACTCCGGTAGGGCCTTTCTCCTATGACATGGGCCAGACGGCAAGCACCCTCACCGCCACCGTGACCTACACCGGATCCAACACGGCTACCGTGGAGTGGTATGGCTCAGCCACTTCTACCTGCAGTTCCGGTTCGACCAACACCGGGACTTCTGGAACCACGTTCGTTCCCCCGGTCAGTGTGGCTGGGACGACATACTACTGCGCGGTGGTCACCGACTCCGGAGTACCTGGCTACGCGTTCGCATCCAATGCGGTGGAGGTAGTAGTGAGCCAGTCCCTGGGAGTACCGGCCCTTTCACCATCCACCGTGACCATCGATAGTGGTCAGTCTGTGAATTTCAGTGCCACGTGGAGTGGCGGCACGTCCACGTACACGGCGGCGCTCTATAGTTCTGGGTCCACCTCGTGCAGTGCGAGTAGCACGCCAGTTCAGTCGATCAGCCCAGCCACGAGCCCGCAAACGTTCGCTGCGGTCTCGCCGTCCAGCACCACCTATTACTGCGTGGTCGTCACCGACAGCGCTAACACCCCGGTTTCGACGACTTCGACGTTTAGCACTGTGACCGTGAGCTTGGCCCTGGGAACACCCACACTTTCACCATCCGCGGCGATCATCGACAATGGCCTATCAGTTACCTTCAGCGCCACATGGAGTGGTGGCACATCCACGTACGCGGCGGCGCTCTACAGTTCGGGGACAACATCGTGCAGTACCAGCAACACGCTGGTCCAGTCGGTCAACCCGGCCACGAGTCCGCAGGCGTTCGCTACGGTCTCGCCGTCGAGCACCACCTATTATTGCGTAGTCGTCACTGACAGTGCGACCACTCCCGTTTCCACCACCTCGGTGTACAGCACGGTGACGGTGAATGCCGACCCAACCGTCAGCGTGTCTCCGGTGGGGCCGCTATCTTATGACATCGGCCAGACGGCAGGAACCCTGACGGCTACCGTAACCTACACTGGATCCAATACCGCGAGCGTGGAGTGGTACAGCTCGACCACGTCCGCGTGCAGTTCCGTCTCCACCGACACCGGGACTTCTGGAACTACGTTCGTCCCCCTGGTCGGTGCGGCCGGGACGACATACTACTGTGCGGTGGTCACCGACTCCGGGGTGCCGAGCTACGCGATGGCATCCAATGCGGTGGAGGTTGTCGTGAACCAGCCCCTGGGAGTACCGAACCAATCGCCATCTGCCGTGACCATTGACAATGGCCAGTCGGTGACGTTCAGCGCCACGTGGAGTGGTGGCACGTCTCCGTACACGGCAGTGCTTTACAGTTCTGGGACAAGCTCGTGTAGTGCCAGCAACACGCTGGTCCAGTCGATCAGCCCCGCCACGAGCCCGCAAGCGTTTGCTGCGGTCTCCCCATCCAGCACCACCTATTACTGCGTGGTGGTTACTGACAATGCGACCACTCGTGTTTCCACTACCTCGGGGTATAGCCCGGTGACCGTGAAGGCGGACCCAACCGTTAGCGTCTCCCCCTCAGGTCCCTTTTCTTATGATATAGGTCAGACGGCAGTCATCCTATCCGCAAGCGTGATCTATACTGGATCCAACACGGCGAGTGAGGAGTGGTATGGCTCAGCCACTTCCACATGCAGTTCAGGCTCGACCGACACCGGGACCTCCGGGACTACCTTTGTTCCTCCGGTCAGTGTGGCCGGGACGACCTACTACTGTGCGGTGGTCACGGACTCGGGGGTGCCTGGCTACACTTCGGCATCCAATGCGGTAGAAATAACAGTGGACTCGACCTTGGGAACGCCCACCCTTTCACCGTCCACTACGTCGATCGACAATGGTCAGTCGGTAGCCTTCAGTGCCACATGGAGCGGTGGCACGTCCACGTACACGGCGACGCTCTACAGTTCTGGGTCAATCTCGTGCAGTGCCATCAGTACGCTGGTCCAGTCCATCAGTTCCGCCACGAGCCCACAGCCGTTTGTTGCGGTCTCCCCGTCCAGCACGACCTATTACTGCGTGGTCGTCACCGACAGCGCTACCACCCCGGTTTCTACGACCTCAACGTTCAGTAATGTAACCGTGAGCTTGGCCTTGGGAACGCCTTCCTTGTCGCCATCCACGGTGACCATTGACAATGGCCAGTCCGTGACGTTCAGTGCCACGTGGAGTGGCGGCACTTCCACGTACACGGCGGCGCTCTACAGTTCTGGGTCCACTTCATGCAGTGCGAGCAGCACGATAGTCCAGTCGATCAACCCCGCCACCAGCCCGCAAACGTTCGCTGCGGTCTCCCCGTCCAGCACTACCTATTACTGCGTGGTCGTCACCGACAGCGCTAGCACCCCGGTTTCTACGACCTCAACGTTCAGCACCGTAACTGTGAGCTTGGCCTTGGGAACACCTTCCTTGTCGCCGTCCACCGTGTCCATTGACAATGGTCAGTCCGTGACGTTCAGCGCCACGTGGAGTGGCGGCACGTCGACGTACATCGCTTCGCTCTACCGTTCTGGCACGTCCTTGTGCACTGTTAGTAGCACGTTCCTCCAGTCCATCGACCCCGCCACGAGCCCACAGTCGTTCGCTGCGGTCTCCCCGTCCAGCACGACCTATTACTGCGTGGTCGTCACCGACAGCGCTAGCACCCCGGTTTCTATCACCTCAACGTACAGCACGGTAACTGTGAGCTTGGCCTTGGGAACGCCTACCCTGTCGCCATCCACCGTGACCATTGACAATGGCCAGTTTGTGGCGTTCAGTGCCACGTGGAGTGGCGGCACGTCCACGTACACGGCGGCGCTCTACAGTTCTGGGTCCACCTCGTGCAGTGCGAGTAACACGCTGATCCAGTCGGTCAACCTGGCCACCAGCCCGCAAACGTTCGCTGCGGTCTCCCCGTCCAGCACGACCTATTACTGCGTGGTCGTCACCGACAGCGCTAGCACCCCGGTGTCTATGACCTCAACGTTCAGCACCGTGACCGTGAGGCTTGCCTTGGGAACACCCACCCTTTCACCGTCCACTTCGACGATCGACAATGGTCAAGCGGTGACCTTCAGTGCCACATGGAGCGGCGGCACATCTACGTACATGGCGACGATCTACAGTTCTGGGTCCACCTCGTGCAGTGCGAGTAACACGCTGATCCAGTCGGTCAACCCGGCCACGAGCCCGCAAGCGTTCACTGCGGTCTCGCCGTCCAGCACCACCTATTATTGCGTGGTGGTCACCGACAGTGCGACCACTCCGGTTTCTACCACTTCGGGATCTAGCCCTGTGATCGTGAAGGCAGACCCGATCGTCAGCGTGTCCCCGACCGGACCGCTGTCCTACGACATGGGTCAGTCGGCAGGCACTCTGAGCGCAACAGTGACCTATACCGGATCCAACACGGCAAGCGTGGAGTGGTACAGCTCGACCACTTCCACCTGCAGTTCTAGCTCAACTAACACTGGGACCTCTGGAAGCACCTTCGTTCCCACGGTTGGTGTGGTCGGGACAACCTACTTCTGCGCCACAGTCACAGACTCGGGGGTACCCGGCTACGTGTCAGCATCCAATGCCGTGGAGATCATGGTGGACCAGGCCATGGGAATGCCTACCCTTTCACCGTCCACTTTGACGATCGACAATGGTCAGTCGGTGACCTTCAGTGCCACGTGGAGTGGCGGCACATCTACGTACGCAGCTACGCTCTACAGTTCTAGCACGACAACGTGCAGTGCCAGCACCACGTTGATCCAGTCGATCAGCCCGGCCACGAGCCCGCAAGCGTTCGCTGCGGTCTCGCCGTCCAGCACCACCTATTATTGCGTGGCGGTCACTGACAGTGCGACTACCCCGGTTTCCACCACATCGGGGTCTAGCCCTGTGACCGTCCAAGCGGATCCTACCGTGGGTGTGTCTCCGTCCGGTCCCCTCTCCTATGACGTGGGCGAGACGGCAAGCACCCTAACCGCCGCCGTGACCTACGCCGGATCCAACGCGGCAAGCGTGGAGTGGTATAGCTCAGCCACGTCCACATGCAATTCTGGCTCGACCAACACTGGGACCTCCGGGACCACCTTTGTTCCCCCGGTCACTGTAGCCGGGACGACCTACTACTGCGCGGTGGTCACGGACTCGGTGGTGTCTGGCTACACTTCGGCTTCCCATGCGGTGGAGGTTGTGGTGGACCAGACCCTGGGGGCGCCAACACTCTCCCCATCTACGGAGACCATCGACAATGGCCAGTTGGTAGCCTTCAGTGCCACATGGAGCGGCGGCACGTCCACGTACACGGCGACGCTCTACAGTTCTGGCACGACGGCGTGTAGTGCCAGCAGCACGTTGATCCAGTCGATCAACCCGGCCACGAGCCCCCAGGTGTTTACCACGGTCTCTCCATCCAACACTACCTACTACTGCGCGGTAGTCACGGACAGTGCGAGCGCACCCATGACCAACACGTCGGCCGCCTCGACGGTGACAGTGAATTCAAAGCTGGTGGCGGGATCCATTACTCCCAGTTCGCCCTCCATCGACGTCGGTCAGACGGTCACTTTGACGGCGAACCCCTCGGGGGGAACTGCTCCCTACAGTTATGTCTGGTACACCGGGGCCGCTTGCACTAGCCCGGTCTCGGGAGGCACCTCCAAGACCTATCTGGCGTCCCCGGGCTCGACGACCACGTACTCCTACTTGGTATCCGACAGCTCGAACACACCGAACACGTCATGCTCATCGGGCGACACGGTGACGGTGAACCCCGTTCCCACGCTCTCGAGCTTTACGGCCGTCCCCGCAAGTATCACCCTGGGAAATTCCACGGTGCTGACAGTTTCCGTCCACGGGGGTACGGGAGCACTGGCCTATGTGTATACCGGGCTCCCCGCCGGCTGTTCTACGTCCGACATCGCTAGCCTGCACTGCACTCCCACCGCAACAGGAAGTTTCACCGTACGGGTATACGCTAATGATACCACGGGGGCAGGCGTCTCCGCGACCACTTCGGTCACGGTGGTCTCGTCGTCGGGCCCAGTCCTTTCTGGTGTCACTCTCGCACCCCCCGTGGATACGCTCCAGGTGGGCACGTCAGCGAGCTTCACCGCCTCCGTCAGCTGCACGGGCGGTTCTTGTCCGTCCGGGACCACCTACTCCTGGTCCCTCTCAAACCACTACGCGACTCTCAGTTCCACCACCGGGGATCCGGTCACGGTCACGGCCGGAACCACCGCCGGGACGGTGACACTCTATGTGAATGCCTCCTTGAACGGCGTGACGAAAGGGAGCACGGCGACCATCACGATCAGCACCTCTGTGGTCCCGACCCTGAACTCCGTAGCCGTCGCCCAGGGAGGTGGCAAGGGTCAGGTGACGACCACGTGGGATATCTTCCTCAACACAGGCGAAGCGGCCACCGCCATCCCTTCGTGCAATGGGGGCCCATGTCCGTCGAGCATCACGTACGCTTGGAGTCTCAGCAACCGCCTTGGCAGCCTCAGCAACACGACCGGTGGGTCCACCGTCTTCACCGCAGGATCGACGACCGGAACCGTCAACTTGACCGTGAAGGCTACGTTGTTCGGGAAGTCGGCTTGGGCGAATGTTACCATCACGATCCAGTCACCGCCCGCAACCTCGACTGGCGTCCTGGGTCTTCCGGGAGATGAAGGGTACATCATCATCGGGGTGGTCGCAGCGGCAATCGTGGCGGGTGTCGTACTCTACTTGTGGAGGAGAAAGCCGACCACGAGCGCGGGAGCCCCGGAGGGGGAAACCCCCTTGGGCGGCCCAGGGAGCGATAAAGACTAGCGGGTTCGTTTCTCGTGGACGGAAACGATGGTGCTCCGTCGTCCGTAACCAATTCGCCGCTTCACCAACCGCGGGGGTCACTCGAGGGGACGGTCCTCGGCACGTAGGTCCCCCGAGCCGCCATTTCATCAGTCCAATTCCACCCTACGGGCCCGGGTTAAAAAAGGCTCAAGACCTTTCTCCGGTTGGCTACGCCCGCGAGTTCGTTTCGAACGGCGGTGAAAATGAAGCGTGGATCCATGAGACCTAAGGGTAAGGGGAAGCGGCCAACCGGACCCGCGCGGCGACCCAAGGCGGGGTCCTGGAAGGTGCAGGAGATCCCTCGCAATTACCCGGTCGCTCAACAGGTCTATGACCGTCTCAAGCGGCGGATCGACCTGGGGGTGACTTACGGCGTTGCCGCCCGCGTCGAGGACCGTCTCCATCGGATTCTGCTCGTCCGACAGCACCCGGGGACCGGTTGGTCCGACGATTGGATGACCCCGGGAGGGGGCGTGGAACCGGGGGAAACGCCCGAGGCCGCCGTCGTCCGCGAGATAATGGAGGAGGCCGGCGTCCGGGTGACCGGGCTCTTCTTGTGGAGGATCTACCGAAATTCGTACTTTTCCCCCAATCCTCGGGATCCTCCCGTCCGGTTCGACATCTACCAGTACCTGGCCGACTGGTCTTCGGGTCGCCCCTCCCCCCGCGTCCCGCAGGAGATCTCGGAGGCCCGTTGGTTCAGTCGGTTGCCGAAGCGCATGGCCTTCCGGGCGGATTGGCTATTCTTCTAAACACCCCTCGGGGCCACCCTTGATATGCGTCATGAGCTCATAGTACATCGTTGGCATGGATGTTTCGCTGGAAAGTTTACTAGGGACACCTACCTGGTTCGGTCCAATACTGATCATTCTGCTAGCGCTTTCGCTCTCGGCCCCACTGGTCGGAGCCCAAACGGCGAGTGGGTCCCATCCCCTCCAAACCCCACCCGTCTGGTCCCAACCTCCGTTGCAGGCGGTCTACAACGTGAGTGCGCGTTCCAATGCCAGCGCAACTTGGCTCGCCGGAGTCCCATCGAAGGGGCTGGTCTTCGGTGGTCTTGGTTGTGGCGGGGTCTGTGGGGACACCTGGGTGTTCGCCAACGACGGGGGCGCCCTAACATGGTTCATCGTCGATACCCCCTCGCCGCATCCGCGTGAAGGCGCCGCCCTCGCGTTCGATCCGCTCCTGAACGTCGGGATCCTCTTCGGGGGGCGGGACAACTCGACCTACTACAACGACACGTGGGAGTATGATGGGTACACGGACGCATGGAGCCCATTGCACACACCGGCCAGTCCTCCCCGGCTGGCGTTTGCCTCGATGGTCTGGGACGCCAACCTGAGCTCGATGGTCCTCTTTGGCGGGCAGGGTCCCGGTGGGGCCCCATCCAATGCCACGTGGCTCTTCCAACGGGGCACCTGGGTTGAATTGCCGGTCCCTCACGCTCCGGCGGGCCGTTGGGGAAGCGCGTTCGGCTACAATCCGGTGTCGGGTAGCGCCGTGCTCTTCGGCGGGACGAACGGTACGGTGTCGTGGAACGACACGTGGAGCTTCTCCAACCGGACCTGGACGCAGGAGTCCCCGACGGTCGCCCCCTCTGCCCGATACGCCCCCGCTTCGACCGTGACTGCCGGTGGGTACTTGCTGCTTTTCGGGGGTTTCGGTGAGCACGGGGTCCTGAACGACACCTGGCTGATGGTCAATGGGACCTGGCAGAACCTGACGGGCGAGTTCACTCCGGGTCTCGAGGTCCCTCCCGCGGTGGGAGGAGGGTCCTTCGTGAGCATGCCCTCGATCCGGGCGAACCTGTTCGAATTCTTTGGCGGGATCCCCTCCCACTATGACACCATCGTTCCCTGGGAACTCTTCGTCCCATCTGGGGGAACTCCTGGTGGGCTCTCCTTCCAAATCTCCGCATCCGCCGTTCGCGGTGTCTCTCCGCTCACGGTGGTGTTCTCCACCTCCCCCAGCGGAGGCTTCCCTCCGTACAATTTCTCCTGGAATTTCGGTCCGGGTTTGCCGGTCGCCTATGGACCACAAGTGAGTCATGCCTTCAACGCCACCGTCGAGATGAGCTACACCGTGACGCTCACCGTCACGGATTCCGAGGGGAACCGGGCGAGCACCTCTGTCGGCATCACCGTGCTCCCGGCTCCCGTCCCGCCCGTCCCTCCTCCACAGCCCCCCTGGCTCCTGCTCGGGGTCCTCTGGGTCAGCGTCGGGATGGTGGCCTTCGGCCTGTTCTACGAGACGGGATTCTATGTCAACAAGCGGCGAGAGGATCGTCTGGCGCTCGGGGCGTTTCGGAAGCCGCGGCGAGCGCCTTATCCCCTGTCCTTGCTCCTGCCGATACTCGGGCTCTTGCGGTACCGCGATTTCTCTCGCTTGCGCACCGAACTGAGGAACGAGACCCTTCGGTGGTCCCAACATTTCTACGAGTCCGACTCGTATCGACGGTGGCGAGCGTCGGTGTTTTCGCTCGCCCAGATCGCCCTCGGGGTCATCGTGCGACTCCTGCTTGTGGTCACTCTGGTCTTCATCCTCGTAGAAATGGTGACACCGCCTTCCGACACGAGCTATCTCACGTACCTCATGGATTGGAAGTCCGCGGTCGTCACCTTCTATACCGGAAGCTGGCTCCAAGTGGACCTCCCCTACGTCCTGGGCAAGACGGGACTTTCCGTCTCGGTCCTCACGCTCATCGGACCCACGCTGGAGCTGGGACTGGTGAGCTTGGCGCTGAGCCTCCTGATCTCGTACCCGCTAGGTCTTGCGTCCGGCTGGAAACGGGGCCACTCGTTGGACAACGCCACCCGCGCCTATTCCGCCTTTGGCTTGTTCTGGCCCACGGTGGTGCTCGCGCTCTACTTCCTCGGCTGGTTCTACCTCACCTGGATCCACTTGTTCGGGGCCGAGTCCTCCGTCTTCGGTCTCATGCCGGAGAACTTCTCATGGTACCAGAACAACATGGGAGGGTTCCCGAGCTGGATCACCCCCTACTTCACGACCACCCCGACGGGATTCCCGCTCATAGACGCCGCATGGCACGGGGCCTGGCTCCTCGAAGCGTATGTGGCCGCCGGGACCTTGCTCCAGTCCCTCATCATCGCCCTGATCTATTCGTCCATCTACCTGCGCTACATTCGGACTTCTTCCGCCGAGTCCGCCGAGGAGCCCGATGTCGTCGCAGCCCGCTCTCGCGGCGTCCGAGAACGAACCCTGCTCTGGAAACATGCCTCGCGTCGGGCGTTGCCCCTGTACGTTTCGGCCTTTTCCACGACCTTCGGTGCCTTTCTTATCACGCTGACCGTCGTGCAGGTGGTCTTCCAAGACGTGGGCCTGGGAACGTCCGCCTGGAACGCCCTTTCGGGCGGGGTTTATCCCGATGAGCTCGTTTCGCTGGTCTACCTCTTCACGATCGCCGTGGTCATCACCAATGCCATCTCGGACATCGTGATCCGAGCCCTGGATCCCCGTATCTCGAACGCAACCGGTGGGGAAGAATGACCCGCGGGGCGGCAAGGTCCCCGTGGTGGGAGACGGTCAGTTCCCTGCTGGGTCGCCCCGCCTTCTTGGCGGGGGCCATGATCGTTGCCGTCTACGTTGCGATCGGGCTCATCGCTCCGTGGTTCTACCCGAAGACCCTCACGGCCATCCCGATCGACACCGCGCTCCTGGCCCAATGCTCCGCCCCTTCGGGACCGACGCTCACTCTTTTCCCGTTCTCGCTCGGCACGCACCCCTTTGGACAGACGGAGTTCATGGGGTTCGGCGTGGCCCAAGGGCTGGTGGCCGGGTCCCGGTGGGACCTCTTTTTGATGGGCATCGTCGCGATCCCCTCGGCGATCATCGGCACCGTGGTGGGCCTGCTGTCAGCTTCCTACGGTGGTCGGCTGGACTGGGCGCTCATGACGGCGACCGACACCGTCCTTTCCATGCCGTACTTCCTGTTCGTGATCCTGGTCGTGGCCATCTCGCTGCCCCGGACCTCGGTCGAGAACGGTCCCTATCTCTTCATTGGGTCGATGATCGCCGTCATGTGGGCGCCCTTTGCCCGGGTCGTGCGGGGAGAGGCCCGACGGGTGAGCCACATGGGGTACATCGAGTCCGCCAAGGCCTCGGGGGCGTCTCGGGCCCGCATCGTCTTCCGCCATATGCTGCCGAACAGTTCGGCACCGGCCCTCGCTCAGGTGCCCGTGACGGTCGCACTCACGCTGACCTTCATCATCGCATCGCAGTTCGTCACCACCGCCCTCATCACCGGTAACGGTGCGAGCTGTTCCACGGCCGGTATCACCACGTCGACGGTGGCCCCGGTGGTGCCCTGGTTCAACTACCCGGAATGGGGTGGGATCTTGAGCGCAGGACTTGCATTCACCGGGGGATGGCTTCCCCAGCCCGACCACCCCTTCGGTCTCTATTGGTGGGGGGTGCTCATCCCTGCGCTCTGGATCGCAATCTTCGGTCTAGCGATCTTACTGATCTCGGACGGACTGCGGGACTGGCTATCCCCGAGGTCACGTACGTGACCTCTTGGCGGGCGCCGCGCACGGACCGGGACACGGACGGAGGCGATGGAACGGAGGGTACGACCGAGGTGGTTCTCCGGCGTCGGACCACGGGGTCGGTGTGGTGGGAGCTGCTCACCCGACGGGCGTTCGCTGCCGGGTTGAGCCTTCTTTCCCTGTTCATTCTCTCGGCCCTGGCCGCTCCCTTCCTCTATCCCTCGACCTTGACCGCCATCCCGGTGGACACCAACCTTGTGGCGCACTGTCTCCCGCCCAGTGGTCCGACCCTTTCGCTCCTGCCGTTCTCCCTGGGTCCTCATCCTCTGGGCCAGACCGCGTACCTTGGTTTCGGGATCGCCCAGGGGCTCATCGCCGGCTCTCGGTGGGATCTCTTCCTGTTCGCGGCCATCGCGATCCCCTCCGCGGTGGTAGGGGTCGGGGTAGGACTTGTTGCCGGTACCCTGGGAGGAAAGGTCGACTATGTGCTGATGAGCGCTACGGACCTTCTGCTCTCCATTCCCTACTTCATCTTCGTGATCTTGGTGGTGATCCTGCTCTCCCCCCGCATTGCCCCGGGACAAGGGCCCGAGCTGTTCATCGTGGCCAGCATCGCCGTGATGTGGGCGCCTTTCGCCCGACTCGTGCGCAGCGAGGCCGCTCGCGTTCGCCATGCACTCTACGTGGAATCCGCCCGGGCCTCCGGGGCTTCCACCTCGCGGGTGATGACCCGGCACATCCTGCCCAACTCCCTTTCCCCGGTCCTTGCCCAGATACCGATCACCGTGGCGTTGATCATGACCTTCATCGTGGCCTCTCAATACGTGACGTACTACGACAATTCGAACTCCGGCACGATGTGTCGCCAGTACGTGACGAACACTTCGGCGGTGGCCCCCGTGGTGCCGGCCTTCAACTATCCCGAGTGGGGAAGCACGCTGAGCGCGGGCATCGTGTATGTTTCGGCCCTCCTCCCCCAACCCGGTCATCCCTTCGGGGCTGGGTGGTGGGGCGGGATCATCCCGGGCCTTTGGATCACGATCTTTGGGCTCTCGCTGCTGCTGATCTCGGACGGGGTGCGGGACTGGCTCTCCCCCAAGGCGCGGAGATGACCAGTACGCTTCCGGGCGGGGGCAAAATCGGTCGCGAAGCGCGTGCGGGTTCTTCGACGCACAGAACAGATATGTACTCGTTGAGAGTTAAACTGAATTAGCCATGAGCGAGAACGGGGTGCCTCCCCTCGATCCCCTGAGGACCCCCCCCGACGTCCGGGAGACGGTCTCCCACCTCTTCGCTGAAGTTCACCAGAACATCGAGCCGGCGGCGCTCGACCGCATCCTCCTCAACCCCACTCCGGTCGAGCTTTCCCAAGCGCTCCTTTCCGCGGTCCACGAACCGGTGTTGACGGAAGAGGTGGTGTCCCGCTTCCTGCGGGAGTCCTTTGGAAGGTCCTCGAGTGGCGGGTTCGAGAAGGTCGCCGACGGATTCGTCCCCCACACTCGAAAGGTGACCCCGGAGCAGGGATTTCTCGAGCTCTTCTCGGACCGCTACCTGCGTCTCTCCCGCCTCTTGCGGGGGCGTCCGGCGCTCAAGAACCTGGTCCCTCTCAAGGACCTGCGACGCCACGCCGGTGAGGAGTTTTCCGTCATCGGGATGGTGCGGGAGGTCAAGGTCACGGAAAAGCATCATCACATCATGCTCACGCTGGACGACCTTACCGGAGAAGGCTCGTTCCTCATCTCGCACGACAGCCCGCAGAGCAAGGGGGCGTTCATCCACGACGAGGTGCTGGGACTGCGCTCCTGGATGCCCAAGGACGGACAGCTGCCGTACGTGAAGGAAGTCCTCCGGCCAGGGGTCCCGGTCCCCCGGGAACCCCGGAAGACCGCGCACGCTTCCCGGGTGCTCTTCCTTTCCGACCTCCACGTCGGGTCCAAGATGTTCATGTACAACGAGTGGCAGGAGCTGACGGCGTTCCTCAACGGACGTACGGACCAGGCGGCGTTGGCGGAGGACATCCGCCACGTGGTGATCGCAGGGGACCTCGTGGACGGGATCGGCATTTACCCCGGACAAGAGAAGGACCTCGCCATCCAGGACATCCTCGAGCAATATCGGGAGCTCGGAAAGCTCCTCAAGGAGTTTCCGCGTCACATGAACGTCGTGGTCATCCCGGGGAACCATGATGCGGTGTGCCCGGCCGAACCCCAGCCCCCGCTCCCGGAGGTGTTCAGCCGCGTCCTCCCCTCGAACGTGCGGGTCGCCGGCAACCCGAGCCTGTTCTCCCTCGACGGGATCCTCATCCAAGCGTATCACGGGAGGGGGTTCGACAACATCGTCCCGAACATCCCCGGCGCTCGGTACGAGGCCCCTACCGAGGTGATGAAGCACATGCTGAGCATGCGTCACCTTTCCCCGACCTTCGGGCAGAAGATCCCCCTCGCCCCGCTCCCCCGGGACGGGTTGGTGATCGACCCGCTCCCGGACATCTTCGTGACGGGGCACACCCACACGGCCGGGATCGAGCGGCACAAGGGCGTGATGCTCATCAACGCCTCCGCTTGGATCTCCGAGACCGAGTACCAGCGGATGCGCAACGTGAAGCCGGAGCCGGCGAAGGCGTTCCTCGTGGACTTGGCGAAGAGCTCCGCGGCGAAGCTCGACTTCTCGGCGGGTTGATGCCCGCCCGCAGCGAGCTCAGCGTCGTCCTGACCACCCTCCCTCATACGCGGGGGGCCCGCGCGCTCTCGAAGGCGCTCGTCAAGGAAGGGTTCGCCGCGTGTGCGAACCTCCTTCCGGTCGCATCGGTCTTTCGATGGAAGGGGTCCCTGGAGGAAGGGAACGAGGTGTTGGTCGTGTTCAAGGTTCCCCAGAGCGGCGTCGGGGCACTCCAGCGGGAGATCGCCCGCCGGCATCCGTATGAGGTGCCGGAGATCGTGGAGATCCCGGCGAAGAGCGTGAACCCTTCCTACCTCGCCTGGGCGAAGTCCGTGGTACGACCCCGGCGACGGTGACTAACGGTCGGGGAGGACCCGGAGCCCGGGCAGCTCCCGGCCCTCGATGAACTCGAGCGCCGCGCCCCCTCCGGTCGAGATATAGCTGAACGAGCCACCGAGTCCCATGGTGCGGATGATCCCGGCGGTGTCTCCCCCCGCGAGGATCCGGGTGCATCCCTCGATCGGGAGCCCTCCCAGCACTTCCCGGGTACCATGCGAGAACGGCTCTTCCTCGGCCTTTCCGAGGGGGCCGTTCACAAAGACGGTCTTGGAGCTGGAAATGACCTTGCGGAAGTTCGCGCGGGTCCGGGGGCCAATGTCCATGGCGGAAGAGCCCGCGGGGACCTTCTCGTCCGCGCTCACGTGGATGGCCCCGCGGGGGCCGTCCTGCAGGATGAAATCCTCGGGAAGGAGCAGTTGGACAGAGGCCCGGCGGGCACTCTCCAAGAGGTCCAGGATCGGTCCGTGGAGCGGGCTCTCCGGTCGATGGGAGTCCGTGATCACGGACGCCCCGAGCGCTCCTCCCAGGAGCAGGTGGTCGATCTTGTCCAGGAGGTTCTTGAGCAGGGGGAGCTTGTCTTGGATCTTCGCCCCACCGATCACCGCCGTGTAGGGTTTCTTGGGGTCGCGGGTCAGCTTGCTCAGTTCCTCCACCTCGCGCTCCACGAGGAATCCCGCATACGCCGGAAGGATCTCGGGCACGCCGACCGTGCTGGCATGGGCGCGGTGCACGGTCCCGAAGGCATCCTCGACAAAGCAGTCTCCCAGGCGGGCAAGGTCCCGGGCAAACGAGGCATCGTTCGCTTCCTCGCGAGCGTCAAAGCGCAGGTTCTCCAGGAGCAACACCTCGCCGTCCTTGAGGGTGCGGCTCAGCTCCTGGGCATCCGCTCCGACACAGGAGTTCGCGAAATGCACCGGGGTTCCGATAAGATTGGACAGGCTTTCCGCAATGGGTCGGAGGGAGAGTCCGGGGGATGCGCCTTTGGGCCGTCCGAGGTGGCTCATGAGGACGAGCCGTGCGCCCCGTTCCTTGAGCCACCGAAGGGTCGGGAGGGACTCTTCGATCCGCAAGGTATCCGCCACGGTCCCTTGAGGGGTCATCGGAACATTGTAGTCGACCCGCACCAACACCCGCTGACCCCGGGGCTCGAGTTGACGGATGGTGCGCATCTTCCCGATTGCCTCAGGATGGCGCGAGGGACTTGACCTTCTTGACGACCCGTTCCGTCCGTGGGAGCTTCATGTTGTGCTTGCTCCCCAGGGTCAGGATCTGGCCGGAGATCGCATCGATCTCCGTCCGCTTGTTCCGAAGCACGTCCTGGTACATCGAGGAAAAGTTCGTGGAGGTCTTCTCGAGCACCCGGAAGAACTCCTCTTCCATCTCATGCTCTGCGAAGCGGTACCCCTCGGCCCGAGCCACCTCGAGCGCCTCGTGGAGGAGCGCGAGGGACTGGGAACGTAGGGGCTCTGTAAGCACCTCTCCGTTCGGGACCTTGTAGATCGCCGTGACCGGGTTGATGGCCGCGTTGATGATGGCCTTCCGCCAGACGGCCGAGAGGATGTCGTGGGTGTACTGGGTCGATATCCCTACCCCTTCGAAGAGCGAGGCAAACCGCTTGGCGGCCCGGCCCCCGGCGAAATCGCCCACCAGGAACGGTCCGGTCCCTGCATGCCGTACCCGGCCGTGGTCCAGCAGCGTGGCGCCCCAGCTCAGCACGGAGAGGGCGATGTAGAGACGGGGGTTCGACCATCCCCCCTTGGAGAGTCCCTTCTCCATCGCCTCCAAGTTGCAGAGGCCGTTCTGGACCGATAGGATCGGTCGGGGGGTGAGGGATTTGGAGATCCGGTAGCACGCGTCCTCCGTATCATAGCTCTTTACGGTGAGGATCACCATCGCCGAGCGTTCCCCGCTCCGGAGGTTCTCGGCGACCCGGGGATGTACCGTGAGGTTCGTCAGCCCGTCGACCCTCAGCCCATCCCGTTCGATGGCGTCCGCCTGTGGCTTCTTGGCGATCAGCAGGATGTCGTGCCCGGACCGGGCTAAGAAAGCGCCCAGTAGACTCCCGATGGCCCCCGCGCCGTAAATAACCAACCGCACGATGATTCCCTATGCTCCGGGAGCGCACGCCGCCTAAAGGGGTTTTGGTCGCACAACGGGGCGGTCAACACCGCCGCGGGCACTTTGTCCGGAGGATGGATCTTGCACCGCTTTCGTTGGGTTCGTAGAAGAGGGGTCGAAGGCGCGACGTGGGGACAGTATGGGGGGTCCGGGCCCGCTACCCCGTCAACCGGGTCAAGAGTTCGCCGAGACGTCCGCGCCGTCCCCGCATCTCGCGGGCGGCACTGGCGAGGAAATCCTCGTAGTAGGCCACCTGCTTTTTGGCTTTACCCAACTGTCGCTCGAGCCGCTTCTCCTCCGTTCGAAGGTCGCGGATCTCGAGCAGCGTCTTCTCGAGGTCGAGACGCACCTCGACGAGATTATCTAAGCGTAGGGAGGGGTGGGGTTCTCTCATTGTCTCCGCCAAAGTGGGCATCGGCCATGGCCGAGGAAAGTTCCGAAAGCCGAGCAAGTTCCTTGTCGAGCCGACGCCGGCGCCGCTCGGCCATCTGCAGCTTGCGGCGCGTCCGTGCGAGCTCCCGCTCCAGGGTCTGCGTCCGCCGCGTCCAACGGTCGCGCTCGGCGAGGCCGAGCAGTACTGCGCTCGTATCCATTCTCGCCAGCGGTAAGGAAGAGAGAGCTTATTAATTGCACTGGGTGCCTTTTTCTTCGAGGAAAAACAAATGTCTCGCTGGTCGAAGATTGCGGTCGTAGGTGCGGGGGCTATCGGAGGATCTTTGGCGCAGCGGCTGGCCGAGTCGGACCTTGCCGACGAGCTCGTGATCGTCGATATCGTGGAGGGGCTTCCGCAGGGAAAGGCCCTGGATATCGAGGAATCGGCTCCCATCATCAATTTCACCACCCGCGTGCGGGGCTCCACCCAGCTCGAGGACGTTTCGGGTGCGAACCTCGTCGTGCTCACCGCCGGTTTTGCCCGCAAGCCTGGGATGAGCCGGTCGGACCTTCTCGGAAAGAACGCCGGGATCATCCGCGCTCACGCGGAAGCCATCAAGAAGTATGCTCCGAAATCCATCGTGCTCGTCGTCACGAACCCGGTCGACGTCATGGCCCACCTGGTCAAGCAGGTCACCGAGTTCCCCCGGGAGCGCGTGATCGCGGAGAGCGGCACGCTCGACTCCGCTCGGTTCCGCCTCTTCGTGGCCCGGGAACTCAATGTGTCCCCCAGCGACGTGGTGGCCTTCGTCCTAGGGACCCACGGGGACACGATGGTCCCGATCATCAGCCGCTGTTCCGTCCGAGGCGTGCCTCTGGCCGAACTGTTGCCCAAGGACAAGATCGACAGCATCGTCCAGCGGACCAAGAACGGGGGAGCGGAGATCGTCAACCTCCTCAAGTCGGGAAGCGCTTACTATGCCCCCTCGGCCGCCCAGCTCGAGATGGCAACGGCCATCGCCCGGAACGAACACCGGTTGCTCTCGGCCTCGGTCGAGCTCAACGGGGAGTACGGCGAGAAGGGGATATTCCTCAGCGTGCCCGTGATCTTGGGAGCGGAGGGGCTGGTCAAGGTCGTGGAGACCCCGCTCTCGCCCGAGGAGCAACACCTGCTCAGCGTGAGCGCGAAGGCGGTGCGGGAGGACGTGAACCTCCTCGCCACCCTTCCATAAGGAACCGATGGCTACCGGGCCCGTTTGCGACGGGCGGCGATGAGATAGACGGAACCGCCCCCGAGGCACTCCGGTCGATGTCCGAGCATCTCCTCGGTCTCGATGAGGTTCTTCCACGCGCGGCGGTCCCCCCGATACGTCTGGAGCGCGGCGTCCTGGTTTCCCAGCGTCGGGGCGACGGACATCGCCTCCTCTATGGTGAACCCGGCGCGGTGGAGCGCGTTCATTAGCTCGGGGGGTCGCCAGAATCGAAAGTCCCAGTTGGCCGCGTGGTCGGGGTCCAGAGGTTGGAATCCTTCTTCGAGGATCCGGTCGAAGTGGTGGCGCTTGGGTTCCTGGAGGATCGGGAGCGTCTGGTTGGCGTCCCGGGAGAGCTCGGCAAAGATCGCATGGCTCGCGGCCTGCGCCTCGACGATCAGGAGTCCCCCAGGGCGCAGGGCCCGGTAAGCACTCTGGATCATCCCTTCACCTTCGTATCCGAAGAACCCGAACAGCCCTACCAGGGTGATGGCCCCGAGGCTTTTGTCGCGAAGCATCGGCAAGTCCTCGGCGGGAGCCTCGATGTAGCCCCAGGGGCGCCGAGGGTCTTTCCGGTGATGTAAACTCCGCCTCGCCGCCCGGAGCATCGGGCGAGAGATGTCGAGGAGCACCACGGGTACCTTCCGGTCGAGAAGCAGGGGAGTAAA
>JAKAOF010000030.1:5766-18140 GCA_021823345.1 Thermoplasmata archaeon | reverse complement strand
CCGACCCGTAAACCTTGTCAACGCAAAGAATGAGACGCGACAAAAGACTTAACAGCCTTTCCGTGCTCTCCCCCCCTGTTTCCGGAGAATCGAAGGTGGCAGCAAGTGCGGCACCCAAAGGAGGCATGATGCCAGGCGGGGTCAGCGAAGAAGAGGTCGTGCTCGTCGATTCCCAGGGGAAGCCCACCGGAACGGAGCCGAAGCTTCGGGCCCACCAGGGGGACGGAAAGCTCCACCGTGCGATCTCTGTATTGGTCTTCGATTCCCAGGGGCGGATGCTCATCCAGCGACGCGCCGAGGACAAGTACCACTCCGGCGGGGAGTGGGCGAACACCTGTTGCTCCCATCCCAAGCCCGGCGAGGAGATCGAGGCCGCCGCCCACCGTCGGCTGGGGGAGGAGATGGGGTTCGACTGCGAGCTCCGGGAGGTCTTCGATTTCACCTACCGTATCGGTGTGGGGACCAAGATGACGGAGCACGAGTACGACCATGTGTTCGTCGGGAAGTTCTCCGGTGAGCCACACCCCGATCCCCGGGAGGTCTCCGAATACCGATGGGTCCCGCTCGAGACCCTCTTCAGCGATGTGCGCGCGAATTCCGCAGAGTACGCTCCCTGGTTCAAGATCATCCTGGTCCACCTCGGCGAAAGGGACTGGGACCAGCTCCTTCGGTAGGAAGTCCCGGACCGTTCTCGGCGGCTCGGTGCGTTCGTGAGCATCCCCTCGGGATGCGCTACGCGTTCTCGCGTGACAGCACCACGACGCGGTTCGTGTTGGTCCCCCGCTCCCCGTTCGAGACCCCCCAACAGTTGGACGTCTTGGTGAACGCCTGATCGTTCACGAGCACCCCGCGCGGGGCGAGACCGGCGTTCAGGGCACAGCGGATCACACTCTCCTCCAAGCGGATCGTTCGGTTGCGGACCTCCCCCACCTCGAAGGCGATGATGCCGTCGGGGGTGAGCAGGCGTGCGAGCTCGAGGAAGACGCTCGTCATCTTGCGTTCCCACTCGGGGAGCGTCCGGGCCTGCGTGAGCCGGAGCTGCGGACGCGGGATCCCGGAGAACCAGTTCCGGAGCCAGTTGTCCTGGACATAGTCCACGATGTCCAGGAAGGGAGGCGAGGTCACGACCAGGGAGACCGACCCCGAGGGGAGCGAGGACGTCGCGGACGCGTCCATCGTAAGGAGTCGCGCGTCCGCCTCCACCGACCGGATGCGAGCGCGGTCCTGCGGGGAGAGGTCAGCGAGGAGCGCACGGCTCTTGCGGAGGATGAGGTCGGGGACCGACCGGCGGGGAGGCACCTGGTTCCGGCGCTCGTTGATGCGGGCCTGCGAGGCGACCGAGGTCGCCTGATTGGGCGGAAGCGTGTACACGGAGAAGAAGCCGGGAGAGTGTCCCGTGAGCCGGTTGATCGCCACCATCCGGATCCAATCATCCACGGCATCGAGTCGGCCGGCCTTCGAGTCCCGCAGGAGGCGGTTCCGGAGATTGACGATCTCCCGCAGGGTATCGGGATGGTAGAACACCCGGAGCTCGGAGGGCACCTTTACCCGACGGTCCAGGTCCATCGACCGGACCCGTTCCTCGACGTCCTTCAAGGCGGGGGAACGCAACCGCGGCCGAGTGAGTAGCGTGCTGAGGGGGTTCGCATCGTTCCCCCAAGGGATCCTCCCCTGCAGTGCGGCCTCGACCAGGGTGGTCCCCCGTCCCATGAACGGATCGTAGACGACCGAACGGGGGTGCGTCAGGCGGGAGATGAAGTAGGCGGGAAGTTGCGGCTTGAAGCACGCCCGATAGGAGACCTCGTGGAGACGGTTCGCCGCGCGCTGTCGGGAGGTCCAGTATTCCCGGATGTGGACCGGCACGCGGATCCCTTCGATCCCGAGCTCCTCGGTCGGATCGCCCGATGGAAAGATTCCCCGGACGGCGGCGGACATGCCGGGGAAAGTCTCCTCGAGGATATCAACGTTGTGCGCGAGTGATCCGGAGAGAGGAGCGAGGTCGATGGTGCTCCGGAGCGTACTCGGTGATGACCTCTTTGAAGATCCGGCGGAGGCGCCGGGTGGCGAAGTCCACGTAGCACTGGCGGGCGGAGCTCTGGCCGAAGATCCCCATCCGCTCCGCCGCATCGCGGTCCTGGAGCACCCCCACCATCGCCCGGGCGAACTCGCTCACCGAGCCGGACTTGGCCACGTAGCCGTTCACCCCGTCGATGACCAGTTCGGAGATCCCCGCGCCGCTGCTCACGACGATGGGCCGGCGATGCATCCACGCCTCGACCCCCACGAGGCCGAACCCTTCCTGCACGGAGGAGAGCACCAGCATGTCGCTCGCCTCGTACGCCCGGTGGATATCCACATCCGAAAGGTACCCGGTGAAGCGCACGGCATCCTCGATCCGCAGTGTGCGGCAAAGCTTGCCGAGCCCGGCGCGCCACGCGCCGGCGGTGCTGAGCGTCCGGAGCCCCTCCTCTTGGGAAGAGGTGAAACTGCCATTGCCCACCATGAGGAGCACGGCCCGAGGAAACTTCCGTCGCACGTGCGCAAAAGCCCGCAGGGCGATGTCTTGGCGCTTCTGGGGGTCCATACGACCTACCACCAGGACGACCGGCCCGTCCCCGAGCTTCCAGCGATCCCGGAAGTCCGAGACCGCGGCGGGGGACACGCGCGGCACCGTGGCTTCGTTCAGATAGGGGTAGATCTGGTAGGCCTTCCCCCGATAGCCCGCCCGGATGAGGCTCTCCATCTCCCATCGGGTGGAGAGGACGACCCCGTCGAACCCTTCCACGCTCTTCAGGAAGAACTGGCGCAAGGGGCCCGACATCGTCTCCAGGTTGAACGGGATGTGCCAGCGGAGCATCGCGGGGGCCGCCGGCCCGATCATCGACCCCACCAGGATCTGCTGGTAATCGTTGATGTAGTAGGCGTCCACGTCGTCGCGGTACTCGAGCAGCTTCTTCGCGCAACGATGCGAATAGTCGAGGAACGCGCTGTAGGCCCTGCCCTCGAGCGGGAAGCTTCCCATGCTGTGAAAGGCGTTCCACATGCTGCGTTTGAACTCGAGATAACCCTTCATCACGTCGTCCGGCACGGAGACGAACGCGAGGCGATACCCCTCCACCGTGCTGACCTCCGAAGGGGTGCCGGGTCGCCCCGTCGAGACCCACAGGGGATGGGGGCGGATCCACTTCCCCGTCGCCGACTGGAGAAGACTGAACATCATGGGGACGACCCCTCCCACACTCTGGGCGTGGTGGCCCAGGGGGATCTTCTGTCCCTTGCGCAGCCCGGTGAACTCTTCCAGCCGGAAGGGGGGAGTCTGAGTGTTAATGCATAGTCGGATCATTTTTCGCTAGTACATGATATAAAGCACGAGTTCTAATTACCCTTGACTTCACCGCGTGGGCCATGCAGGGCATTCCGAAGGAGCGACGCCTGTTCAAGGGGCTGCGCTCGGTGCTCGAGACCGGGATGGGCCCCTGGCCCTCCATCTATCGGAACCTACTGCACTGGTCGATCATCGCCCTCCCCATTGGGGTGATCGCTGGGCTGGGCGCGGCCGGGTTCATGTTCCTTTGGCAGGAGTCCACCGACTTCTTCCTCGGGTACATCGTGGGGATCAACTACCCCGAGCCGGGCGGTCCGGTCGGCTCGATCGTGACCTGGTCGAGCTCCTCTCCGCGCATCCTCTTGCTCCCGCTCGTGATGGGAGCGGGAGGGCTCATCGTGGGGCTCATCGCCGAACGCTTTGCCCCCGAGATCGAGGGGCACGGGACGGACGAGTCGATCCGAGCGTTCCACCAAAAGGCGGGGAAGGTCCGTACCCGCGTCGCTCCCCTCAAGATGATCGCGACGGCGATCACGCTCGGCACGGGAGGGAGCGGCGGTCGTGAAGGACCGACCGCCCAGATCGGGAGCAGCTTCGGCTCCTGGTGGGCGGACACCCTGCATCTGAGCTCCAAGGAACGACGCATCTCGATGGCGGTCGGGCTCGGAGCGGGGGTCAGTGCGATCTTCAAGGCACCGCTGGGAGGCGCCATCTACGGTGCCGAGATATTCTACATGACGGACTTCGAGCCCGAGGTCATCTTCCCTTCCATCATGGCCTCGGTGGTCAGCTATTCCATCTTCGGGGTGTTCTACGGGTTCAACCCGCTCTTCACGGCGCCGAGCGCGGTGCTCACGAGCGTCCCGTGGAGCGTCGAGCAGCTCCCCCTCTACGCCATTCTCGGGGCGCTTTGCGCGGTGGTCGGAGTGGGGTTCGTGCTCATCTTCCGGCATACGCAGATGCTGTTCCAGTCCGCGCCGATCTCCCGCCGGTATCTTCCGGCGTTCGGGGGGCTCGCGGCCGGGGCCGTGGTCCTCGCGTTCTACTATCTCTCCCCGTGGGGGAACCACATCGTGGCCCTCTCCTCGCTGAACGTGGGCTACGGCTTTGTCCAAGCCATCATGTTCGGGGAATTCACCTCGATATCGTCCTTGCTTCCGGTGCTCGTCGTGGTCCTGGCGCTCGCGATGGTGCTGCGCATGATCGCGACCAGCTTCACGGTCGCTAGCGGCGGCTCGGCCGGTCTTTTCGGCACGAGCGTGGTGGTGGGAGCGCTCCTCGGGTCCACGGTGGGCGTGGCGTTCGCGGCGCTCTTCCCCGGCCTTGTCCAGACGGATGAGATCTCGGTCTTCGCCATCGTGGGCATGATGGCCTTCTTCGGAGGGATATCCAAAGCCCCCCTCGCGGTGCTCGTGATGGTGGTCGAGATGGTCGCGAGCTACAGCATCCTCATTCCGGCGATGCTCTCTATCTTCATCGCGTACGCCGCGACGGGGAAGTATCACATCTACGCCGAGCAGGTGGACACCCGGCTCGACAGTCCATCGCACCGGGACGAGGCGATCGACTTTGCCCTCCGGGGGATCCGGGCCGTGTCGATCATGGACACCAAGATCGCCCCGCTCGATCCGCACCTCACGGTCGCCCAGGCGCTCTCGGATCCCGCGGTCGAGCGAGAGGAGGTCATCCCCGTGATCCGGGACGGCGTATGGTACGGGATGGTCCGGATGGCTGACCTGACGCGGGTCTCCTCCGAGGAAGCCGAGACCACCACCGTCTACGACCTGCTCTCCGTGCCCGCGGCCGTGGTCAGTGAGGAGGCCTCCGTGGCGGAGGCCTATCAGGCCATGGTGACCCACTCGACGGATGTCGTCGTCATCATCAGTACCGGGGTCGAGATGCGGTTCCGGGGCCTCCTCACCCAAGCGCGCGTGCTCGGGCTCATCGAACGTGGGGTGACCCATCATGATTGACCTCTTCCCCTACGCGCCACGACCCTCGCAACTGCCGGTCCTCAAGGAGGTACGGCTGCTCACGGCCCGGGGCGGGACGATGCTGCTCGATGCATCGACCGGCACGGGAAAGACGGTGGCGGTGCTCTCCCCGCTGCTCGAGCATGCCCTGTCCTCCACGCACAAGATCCTCTACTTGGTCCGGACCCACTCGCAGGCCACCCAGGTGGTCCGCGAGGTACGGGCGATCGCGCGGCGTTCCGGAATGGAGATCCCCTTGGTGACCCTGGAAGGACGGGAAGGTCGCTGTCCCTTGATGGACGGCTGGAAGGCGACCCGGGGGGCGACCGCGGAAGAGTATGGGAAGTTGTGCTCGGACCGCAAGCGGGCCACGGTCGAGAACCTCGGCTCGGAGCGCTTCTCCGCGGCTCCCCTCGAAAAGGACGATCACATCAGCGTGCGCGAGATCGAGGGGTGCCCGTACTACGCGGCGAACCTCGCGCGGGGGGTCGTCGAGGCCCGGGAGCACCTGGTGCGAGTGATGCCGGACGGGACGCAGTTCACCATCTGGGCCCGGGACCAGGGCTATTGCCCGTACGAGATGGCGAAGTCCTTGGCCCGCGAGGCCAAGGTCGTCATCGCCCCCTACATCAACTTCTTCCATCCCTCGATCCGGGAGTCCCTGCTCGCGTGGCTCGGAGTGCCGCTGGAGGACCTCGACCTTGTGGTCGACGAGGCCCACAACCTCCCCGAGAACCTCCGCGAGCTTTCCTCCTCACAGCTCTCGGTCGAGTCCCTCGAGCGGGCGGTACGGGAAGTGGGCGTGCAAGGAGGGTTCACCCTGGCGCCCGGGGTCGACGCCGCGGACCTCCTGGGACGAACGATCGAGGCGGTGAAGGAACTCTCGGGCTCCCTCCCGAAGGGAGAGGGGGAGGCGCTGCTTCCGGAAGGGGCGCTGGAGGAACTCTTGCTCGGTGGCCGGCTGAGCACCTCGGCCCGCTGGGAGGATGCGCTCCACGCTCTCGCTGTTTGGGGGGACGAGCTTCGGGAGACCAAGCGGAGGAACCATCTCATCCCCCGGTCGTACGCGTACAACTGCGCGGTGTTCCTCCTCGGATGGAGGAGCATCGGACCCCCCAGCCACGTCAAGGTCGTGTCCCAGGAGCCCGCCCCGGCGCTCATGCTGTACGCGCTGGACGCCTCCGAGCGAGCCGAGCCGGTGCAACAGGTCCACCTCTCCGTTCACATGTCCGGGACCCTGGCTCCGCTCGAAGACTACCGGGACTCGCTCGGACTGCCCTCGAATTCCCGGCTGGTCGTCGCCCCGCCGGCCTTCCCGCCGGAGCACCGGCTGCTCTTCGCATCGGACAAATCGACCTCGCGCTATCAAGACCTCGAGCAAGAGGGGGGGATCGAACTCCTCAAGGAGGAGATCGTCGCGACGGTGCGCGCCCTCCCGGTGAAGACGGCGGTCTTCTTCCCGAGCTTCGGGCTCTTGAGCCGGATGCTGGAGGAAGGGGTGGTGAGCGAGCTCGAGGAGATCGGACGGAAAGCGGTCGTGGAGGAGCGCGGGCTCTCTACCGAAGACCTGAGCCGGCTCGTGGAGGGGTTCAAGCGCTCGACGGAGGCGAAGGTCCTCCTCGGCGTCTGCGGAGGACGGATCTCCGAGGGGATCGACTTCCCGAACGAGGAGCTGGGCGGGGTCGTGCTCGCCGGGATCCCCTACCCGCGTCCCTCGGCGCGGCGGGAGGCCCTCTCCCGGTTCCTCGACCGCAGCATCGGCAACGGTTGGGAGCATTGCTACGCGGCCCCGGCGCGTCGCGCCATGATGCAGGCCCTCGGAAGGATGATCCGCTCGGCGGACGACCGCGGGATCGGCGTGCTGCTCGACCACCGGGCGGGGCGCTTCCGGAGCACGATCGGCCCGATGGAGCCGATGGACACGCTGGGAGCTCGGGCCAAAACCTTCTTCACTCCCGCCCGGTCTCCCCCCACGGTTCCCCCATGATCATCAGCCGCACCCCGCTCCGCATCTCCTTCGCCGGAGGCGGGACCGACCTGCCCTCCTTCTACGCGACCCAAGGGGGCGGGGCGGTGCTCTCCGCGGCCATCGACTATCACGTCTACGTCCTCGTGAACCGCAAGTTCGACCGGGACATCCGGGTCAGCTACTCGCGCACGGCCGAGTACGTGAGCCGGGTCGACGAGGTCCATCATCCGATGGTGCGGGAGGCCATGAAGGCGACCGGGGTGACGGAGGCGGTCGAGATCGTCACGGTCTCGGACATTCCCGCCGAGGGGACCGGGCTCGGCTCCTCGAGCTCCTTCGCCGTCGGGGTCCTCAACGCGCTCTATGCCTTCCGGGGGATCCTGCGGAGCCCCGAGGACCTGGCCCGGGAAGCGTGCCGGATCGAGCTCGACGTGCTCCAGGAGCCCGCCGGGAAACAGGACCAGTACGCCGCCGCCTTCGGCGGCATCCGCTACTACGACTTCCAGGCGGAGGGGCATGTCGAGGTCCAGCCGCTCCCCCTCTCCAAGGAGGAGATGGAGGACCTCGCGGCGCACTTCTCACTCTACTACTCGGGACTGACCCGCTCCGCCAGCGCGATCCTTTCCCGCCAGCAGAGCCGCACCTCCGAGAACATCGACTCGCTCCGACGCATGCGGGAGATGGCCCGGGAGACCCGCGATGCGCTGATGCGACGCGACTACCTCAAGGTCGGCGGCCTGCTGGAAGAGGGATGGCGGCTCAAGCGGTCGCTCGCGGACGGGATCAGCAATGACGCGCTCGACACGATGTACGCCCAGGCCATGGCCGCCGGGGCCATCGGTGCCAAGGTGACCGGGGCGGGCGGTGGCGGCTTTTTCCTCGTGGCCCATCCCCCGGAGCGCGCGGCGGCGGTCGAACAGGCGCTCCACGGGTTCCGTCGGCTGCCGATGCGGCTCGCCCCGTCGGGGTCACAGATAATATTCGTCGAAAGGTAGGGAAGAGCCATGGCAGGGACCGCGAACGTGGAAGATTATGCCCGGGAATACCTCAAAACGACCGTCGAGAGCATCTCCGGGGACTACATCGAGAAGGGTCTGGCCGAGATCGCGCACGCGTTCGAACAGGCCCGCAAGGAGGGTCGGAACATCTATTTCTTCGGTAACGGCGGCAGCGCGGCCACCTCGAGCCACATGTCGCAGGACATCGGAAAGCTCACGATATCCCCGGGGCACCCGCGCTTCCGCTGCCAGTCGCTGACCGACCCCGTCTCGCTCATCCTCGCCTGGGCGAACGACTCGAGCTACTCGGAGATCTTTGCCGAGCAGGTCAAGAGCCTGGGACAGAAGGGGGACGTCGCCCTCGGCATCTCCGGGAGCGGGAACTCGCCGAACGTCCTGCGGGCCCTCGAAGAGGCCCGGCGCCAGGGCATGACCACCATCGGGCTCATCGGAACGGGCGGTGGGAAGATGAAGGCGCTCTGCGACATCGCCCTCGTGGTACCCTCCTCCAACATGCAACACATCGAGGACGTCCATCACATCGTCCTCCACCTGCTCGCCGCGTACCTCCGGGACTCCTCGAAGTAGGACCGTCCGACCGAAGTCGCGGGTGCGTCGCCGGCGGGTCCAAAACCTTTTGCCCCCGAGGAGTGTTCAGCGAGCGGAAGATGCCACTCTTCAAGTCGGCCGGGCAACTGATGGACCTAGGACAGGACCAGCTGCTCCGGGGGGATTTTGCCGCGTCCCGGGCGCGCTTCCAGGAAGCGAGCAAGAAGTTCTCCGAGGAGGGGAACGCCCCCATGGTCCAGGTGGCCGTGGCGTATTCGCTTCTGGCGGGGCTGGGAATCCACACCCCGGGTCCCGAGGACTACTCGGCCCTCGCCCAGGGCCTCGCTCCGCTCGGAACCCAGGATATGAAGGTCGGTCCTACGCAGGTCCCGGCCGCGGTCCTGGCCCGGGAGGCGCAGATCCTCGCCGAGAGCCGAACCTTGCTATCGGCCCAGGCCCGCTCCCCTGCGGAATACGCCGACCTCGCACGCCGGTACCAGGCGCTCTCCCTGCAGTATCGCCAACTCGGTGGCCAGAACCTCCTCCTGCCCGACCTCTTCCATCAGGCTCCCGTGTCCCCGATCACGATGGCCCCGTTCATGGCCGCCATGGCCGAGGAGGCGATGGGCGAGGCCGTCGTGCTGGAACACCCCCAGGAGGCCGCGGAGCACAATCAGAATGCGCGCAACTGGTGGACCCAGGCCAACGAACTGGGCAAGGCGCAGGAGGCGGCGGCGCGGGCCCAGTTGTACGGACGTACTGCGAAGTGCTGGTTCTGCGGCCGGGAGGTCACCGGGGAAGGGGTGCAGTTCGTGACGCGACCGGCGGAAATGGGCCCTTGGATCTCCGCCGGTCCCGGGGCCATCGGCTCGACGGATCCCGCCCGGGGAGTGCTCTTCGCCTGCAAGGGATGCGCCAGCTCGATCGACACCGTGGCGGACCGCTTTGCCCAGCTGCGGGCGAAGGAGGTCCAGGACAACCTTGAGGCCCAGATCGAGCAGCTCCGAAGGCAGGTCCACCCGCTCGCCTGATGACGCCCACCTCCCCGCCTCCGCTCCTTGAAGCCGTCGCCCTTCGGTGCCGTTCGTGCGGCGCTCCCCTCCCGGCGGATTCTACCGGCGACGTCATCCGTTGCGTCCACTGCGGAACCTCCCAGCGCATCGTGGACGCCCGGGCCTTCGTGGACCAGATCTCCTTGCAGATCAACAGCTTCCTGCGGAACGCGATCCCCCTCAATTCCGGAGCGCTGGTCGGCGGGAGCGCGGTCGACCCGGTCGCCCGCCACAACCTGTTCGTGCAGGGGATCCGCCCCGCCCTGGATTCGGAGTACCGGGAGATGAAGTTCCGCTGCTTCGACCTGCTTTCCCACGGGCAGATGGCGCTCCCGTTCACGGTCGCGGGCATGTCGGGACCCACCGGGGATCCGAAGCAGGCCTTCGTCTTCCAGGCCAAGGTCCGCGCCGTGACCTCCCTCGCCGTGGACACTGACAGCCAGGAGTACCTCGCGGACATCGACGCGATCGCGACCGCCTACGGGCACCTCCTGACCAATGCCGGACTCCTCCTCAACCCGGGTCCCGACCGGTATCCCTTCTTGGCCCGGAACTGCCGGGGGGCCTCCGACGTCCTCAAGTCGCGTGCCCGTCTACAGGCCCTTTACGAGCGGCTGCTCGGCCTTTCCGGGCTCGCCGAAGGGACGGATGCCCTCATGCGGAACGACGCCCGGCAGGCCCGGGACGCGCTCAAGGAGGCGATGCCGCACCTCCTGAACTCGCGGCAGATCGCGCTCCAGAACTTCGACCAGTCCGTGCTCATCGGCGGCATCGACGAGGACCTCTCCCTGGCTCGGGCCACGATGTCGCTGGCCGACATCCTGTCGACGGGTGCTGGCGGGAGGGACGCGCGAGTTCTTGGGACGTTGGAAGTGTTCTTGCGCACGATCACGAGCCCGGCGCCCGGGGGATACGTGAGTGCGAGCAGCATCAACGTGGGCCGGACGGAGAACCTCCTCTCCTTGGCGGCCCAGATGCGGAAGGCGCAGGCGGGACAAGGATCGGTGAAGGTCGTGCGGACCCCCGGCAATCTCGCCCTGCCATACTGGGTCGTCGAAGTGCCCTACTCCTTCCAGACCGGGGCGCTGTGGAAGGCCCGGGGCGTGGAGGTCACCGATATGATGCTGGTCGCCGCCACCTTCCCGATCGCGCTCAATTCCGCCGCGGGCGCGGACCCTTCCTCATCGGTGACGGACGTGTTCGCTGCCCGGGAGCAGACCACCTGGAGGGCACGCGTCGCCGGCCGGGAGACCGCGATCAGCGGAGGAGGGATCGTGCAACAGGTGGCCTCCGGAGCGGCCGACCTACCGCTTCCGGGAATTCCCGCGGTCCCGCCGCTCTCGACCCAGGCGGAGGCGACCGATCTCGTCCAATCCTATCTCACGTGGTCGAAACGTCGGGACACGGAGATCGAGCAGAAGCTCCGGCTCAGCCTCCCGAGAGTGGTGGACCTCGTGTACATTCCCTCCTCCCCCGGAGCCCCCGGGTATCCCGCGACCCCCTGCCTCGGGTCGCTGAGCCCGCGCTTCGTGGGCGACCCGGCCGCCCTCACCGCCCTCGCCTTTGCCTGAGCCGTGTCGGTCGGGCGTGGAAGGAACTAAGTAGCGCCCCGCGTTGAGACCCCGGGCGGTGCGCCGCCGGAGAATTAGATCCTCATGGGAGAGAAGGTCCACCAGTACATGACCCTCGATGTCGAGTTCCTGCCCGAGCATGCCACGGTCGGGGAGGCGATCGAAGCGCTCATCCGGAGCCGGCGGGCCGGCATGCCGGTGGTGGCCGACGGGATGCGCCTGGTCGGCTTCGTGAGCGCCAAGGAGCTCCTGAAGAGCTCGAACTTCCGGGAACGCGAACTCGGGTCGATCATCAAGCACGGCACCTACGTGGGCCTCGGCGACATGGACCTCGATGACGTGGCGCGGATCATGTTCCGCTACGGGCTGAGGGACCTCCCGATCGTCGACGAGAACGGCACCCTGGTCGGCATCCTGTCGAATCTCGACATCGTGCGCAGCCACTTCGAACGGGCGACCCCCATGAAGGCGGAGACCCTCAAGGCGCTCCTTTCCCAACGCTACGGCGTCACGTTCACCCTCCGGCGAGAGACCGTGCCCATCGAAGGGCTCAAGCCCACCCAGTGGAAGGTCTTCGAGGACGAGCTGGAAGGGCGCCGCTACGAGCTCGAGCGGGGGTTCGCCGAACCGATCCTCATCCTGCGCAAGGGGTCCGACACGATCCTCGTGGATGGCCACCACCGCGCGCTGGCGGCGCGGGAGATGGGGCTCCGCCGCCTGTCCGCCTTTGTGCTCTCCTGCGACAATCCCGAGGATTTCGAGAAGATGGAGATCGGCCTGGAGCGGGTCGCGAAGGAGCACCACCTCGCGTCCCTCGCCGACATCGAGGTGGACCACTCGAGCCACCATCCGCTCCTCGAGGTCACCCAACAGCTCATACGACGGTTCGAAGGACGCAGCGACTGGGCCGACACCCCGTGAGCACGGGGGCCGGACC
>JAKAOF010000030.1:0-5666 GCA_021823345.1 Thermoplasmata archaeon | reverse complement strand
AGGACCATCGTGGCGAGCACCATCTCCGAGTAGCTTCCGGAGAGGGCGGTCCCGAGGGCCCCGAGCGCGAGAAGGGCGAAGCCCACGGGCGCTGCCCGACCGGTCCCCCATCGATCGATGGTCGCTCCGAGCAGCACCCCCGTGACGAGCGCGGCCGCCCGGGCCGCGGCGATGGTGTACCCCGCCTCCTCGATCGTGCCGTGAAAGAGCCCGAGGGAGTAGTACTGGAGGAAGTTGGTCACGAGGGAATACGCGATGAAGTAGAGCACCACCACGATTGCGGCCATGACGAACCCGCGCTCGAAGAGGGAAGCGAGGGGTTGCCTGCCGCTCCGTGTCGCCCGGGGGAGCGAGAGCGAACTCCAGGGAAGGAGGGCCAACGGGATCGTGGATACGATGAACACGACGGTCGCGATCATCACGTCGAACTGGAACCCCCAAACGGTGTAGATCACCGGACCGAGGGCCGTCCCGCCGCTCAGCCCCAACCCGAAGAAGAGGCTCAACCGACCGAGCCCCCGGCTCTCCGTGCCGGGACCGGAGGCGGTCATCCCCATCCAGCGGATCAAGGGGGTCGAGTACACGACCAGCAACCCGTAGAGCCCCAAGAGCGCGGCAAACCCGAGGAAAGTGACGGGGAGAATGAGGGCGAACATGACGGTCGCCGTCAGTCCCCCGAGGAGGAGGATCGCCGGCGATGAGCCCAGGCGGAAGGCGAAGTACCCCCAGAGCCCCTCCGTCACCAGGGTTCCGAGGGCGTACACCGCGAGCACCGCGCCGTACTCGAGTACGGAGAGCCCGAGGGCGGCGAATCGGAAGGGCAGAACTACGATGACGAGGGCGTAGGCCGCCCAGGTGCCCATCGTCGAAAAGTACAGGGAGAGCAGGGTGCGACGGCTCGTGGGTGAAGAGGACATGTCTTCCCGACGCTTCCCGAGGGAAAAGACTTTGGCCGAACCTTACCGGGGTGTCGCCCGGGTCGTGCCCTTGGGTTCGGTCGATCGGTGGGAGGGGTCGCTGACCACCGTCCGCAGCGCCGGTCCTTCCGGATGGGAAGCGCCCGCCCCGCGAGCCGGGATGGACGTGGCCGCACCGTGGCCGACCCCCCGCCCTTGGAGCCAGTGACGGACGTCCCAGAAGAGGATGTTGTCATAGGGGCAGGACTCGACGCAGTCCCCGACCCCGATGCACTTCATCGCGCGGAATTCCCCCTTGCGGATGAAGTGGGCCGGGAGGTCGCTCAGCCCCACCGGACAGGCGTGCGTGCACGGCTTGTCCGGACAGCGGACGCACGTCGCCGGGTCTCGCACCTTGAGCCGGAAGAACCCTAGCCTCCCGAGCATCTGGTTGAAGGTCCCCCAGTAGCAGTACCCCGAGGTGACGCACGCGTAGGTGCCGAGGAACGGGATCGAGACGAAGAGGAGGTACCAGAGGAAATTGAAGTAGAACACCTCCGTGAAGTACGCCACGTCATCCCCGAAGACGGTCAGGTGGATCGTCCCCGCGTAGTTCAGGTAGGAAAGGACCGCGGCCGCGGTGACCGAGGCCCAGGAGAGGGAGAAGACGAGTCCGTAGAGGGCGGTCAATCGGGACCCTCGCAACTTCCTCCCCCCGGGGGACTGGAGGTGGTAGACCTTGAGGGAGTCGTAGAAACTCCCCTGGTACATGAGGGCGGCCGAGCAGAGCCCGGAGCAGAGCTGCCGGGCTCCGAAGAGCAACGATAGGACGCCCGAGATGAGGTAGGTCGCCAGGAGGATCGGGAGAAGGGCCGGAGTGATGCCACCGCCCGAGCCGAGACCCATGCTCCATCCGATCATGGGGTACCGTGAGATACTGCCCGTCAACAGGAAGTCGGGAAGAAGGACCGTGTAGATGGCGAACGCCCCCACCACGAACCCGAGGCGGACCCGGGTCTCGCGGTTGCGGGTGGCTCGCATCTTGAAGAGCACGAGCGCGCCCATCTCGAACCCCATCATCACGAGGAACCAGACGGACCCCAAGACCAGCGTCACGAAGAACAGACCGATGGCGAACTCGTACCCCACCCGGGTGAGGAGGGGCGTGCCCCCGGGGATCGTGGGAAGGGCCGCAAGGAATTGCCCGGGGCCGATCAGCGCGAGGTCGAACGCCGCCCCCATGAAGAACTCGGAAACGAAGATGAGGAAGATGAGGGAGAAGGCGACGAGCGCTCCCGCATCCCACCGGTACGTCGCGTTGGTCCGGAAACGTGCCGGGCGGAGAACGGCGTCGAAGAAGAGGACCATCTCCGCAACGATGGCGGCCGCCAGCAGATCCGGGTCCGATGCATATACCCACAGGAAGACTCCCGCCATCATCCCCGAGTAGACCACGAGGATGGCGAGGATGTACCGCAGGGTACCGAGCGCCAGCGTCCGCTGGCGCGTAAAGTACTCCATGATGAGGATGAAAAGGGCGGTCATCACCGACCCTCCCGCCACTACGAGGATGGTCTGCCCGAGCGGAGAACTGAGCAGGGTGGGCGAGAAGACCATGACCGCCGGCTGCAAGGCGAGGATCGCCGCCGCAAAGCGGGGGACGCTCTTCCGCAAGAGCAGGAAGGAGAGCGCCATCTCCAGGGCCATCGGGAGGAGGAACCACCCCGAAGTGAGGAGGAGGGCGATGCGAGGGAGGAGAGGAAGGACCCGGAGAGCCGGCACCAGACCGGACGCCAGGGCAAGGGCGTACCCGACCATGGATTCGGTCAGGAGCGTCCCTCCGATCACCACGACGAGGAACCAAGGGTCCCGCCAGAAGGAGGGCTCCGGGGAGGCCTCTTCCGCCAAGAGCTGGCTCAGGAGATACCCCAGTCCGATCACCATGACCCACATGGCCTCGAACAGCGCGACCTCGATCCCGACGACCGGAGGGAGCAGCTCGTAGAGCACCCCCCCCAGGGCCATGGAGATCATCATCGCCACGAGGAAGACCACGAGGGCACGGTCGAACCGTCGCTCCGCCTTCGAGGCCAGATAGAGCACGAGGGCGCCAAAGACAGACATGCCCGCCGCCAGGGCGTAGAGCACTGCGAGATTCGCCCACGGACTCACGATGCTGGCCCCGCCGTTCGAGGGATGAACGGGCTACATATGGTTTCCGGAAATCCGAGAGAGACGAGCGCCCGTGGGGACCAGGTGGAGTCCCCCGTTCCCTACACCGCCCCTCCTGACCGATCCCAGGGAGCATCCCTCCCGGGTCCTCGGAGGCGGCATGTCGACTTTATTTACCCAGCCAACGCCCCCCAAAAGTTCATAAGGGGGACCGGTCCTGCTCCCCTTTGAGAGGTGCCATGTTCGACAGCATCGACGATTGGTTGATCATCCTCCTCGTGGCCGGAGTCCTCTTCTGGGGCTCCAGCAAGATCCCTCAATTCGCCCACAGCCTGGGACGTGCCACGGGAGAGTTCAAGAAGGGCCGGATGGAAGTGGACAAGGAGATCGCCGATTCCAAGGCTCGTGACGCCGCCACGAAGTCCCAGAGCTAGGTTCACCCAGCCACTAGGAAGTTTCGAGATGACGGACGGACCTGATGAGATTCGAAGAGCGGAGCTGAAGCGGCTCGTCTCCACCGCCATCGGTGGAGGATTGGCCGTGATGGGCCCCGACCTTCCCCGGGCTAGTCCGGCTCGACCGGCACCGGGTCTGGCGCGACTCCCCCACAAGGGGGCCGCTCCCGCCATCTTGCTGGACAATGAATGGTGCCTCGTGAGCCAAGGCAAGTACCTGAGCCTCGCCGAGTTCCGCCAGAAGCTCCGAGACGGGCCGCTCTCGTTCGCATGGATGGGGACCCAAGCCGGCCCGGGACTGTTCCAACCGGGGATCGGCATCACCCACGGACTCGTGACGGAATCGCCCTCCGGAGATCTCCGGGCTGCGAGCCTCGAGTGCGTGGCCGACTCTTCGCCCCTCACGTTCCATTCTGACCTCGACCGGTGGATGTGCGGGCAGTGCGGCAGTGCGTATTCCGGCAAGGATGGCCGGGTCATCTCGACCCCCGCCGGCAAGCCGCTCGTCACCTTCTCGCTCCTCGAGCTCGAAGGCGGGCGCCGGATCGCCCTCCTGCCTCCCAACGCACGCCCGCCGCGATGAGCGAGCTCACCAAGCTACTTTCTATTCTCGATGAGGCCCGGCATCGCCTGATACGTATCCTCTACGTCGTCCTCCCGCTCTTCGCCTTCTTCCTGGCCTTCCAGATCCGGTTCTACCAAGCCCCGTGGTCCCCGTTCCCGATCCCCTACCCGTATCCTAACCTGTTCTACAATGTCACGGCCCAGGTCTTTGCCTGGCTGCGGGCCGACATGCTACCCCCCGGGGTGATCCTGGTCAACATCGGCATCGGGGATTCGGTGATCGCCCAGATGGAGATCGCGCTCCTGCTGACCTTCGTCTTCTCCATGCCCTGGATCGTCCATGAGATCGGGGCGTTCCTCTCCCCCGCCCTCCGACGCAACGAGAAGCAGCTGCTCCGGACCCTCGCCATCCCGGCGACGATCCTCTTCACCATCGGGTTTCTGTTCGCGCTGCTCTGGCTCACCCCGTTCACGTTCTTCCTGCTGTTCAAGTACGTGGCGGCGATGGGGCTGGTCCCGTACCTCTCCACCGACAGCTTCCTCACCTTCGCGCTGCTCTACACGGTCGCTTTCGGCATCGTCTTTGAACTGCCCGTGTTCGTGTATGCGCTGACCCGGGTGGGCCTCGTCCGCTCGACGTTCTGGTGGAAGCACTGGCGCGGCGCGGTCATGGGCTGCTTCGTCTTCGGCATGGTCATCACCCCGGACAATTCCGGCATCACCATGATCCTCATCGCCGTACCGATGGTGGCGCTCTATTTCGGCGGGGCATTTTTTGCGCGCCGGTCGGAACGGAAGCGGGAGCACCGGGAGCTCTTGGCCGAGCCCGCGTAGACCCGTCACGTCGTCCGGTCAATTTTCCAAAAGCGCTAACCTTATAGGCATCGGCTTTTCCCAGCGTTTTGACGAGGCGCGACGGTGAGTCTGTTCTCCGATGTGGACTGGGTAATCCTCCTCCTGGTCGGAGGGCTACTTTTGCTCGGTGGGAACAACAAGGAACTCCTGCGGAGCGTGGGGCGGATGTACGCCCGGGTGACCCGTATGCGCGACGAGTTCATGAATGACCTAAGGGTCTCGGTCAACGAGACCTCCCCGGCCCCCGCGGCACCGTCCGTCCCGGCTCCCACCCCCGGACTTTGGGCGGTGGGCACGGCCCGCCCCGTGGCCGCGCTTCCTCGCGAGGAGGCGGCGGCATCCCTCGCGCGTCTGGGGGGAGAGCACCCCGAGACGATACACCCGACCATGAGCGAGGTGAAGAGCGCGTGAACCCCCTGCGGATCCTCGGCTCCTTCTCGCTGGCGCTCCTCATGACATTACTCGTTTCGGGGGCCTCGGCCCCGGTCCTTCATTTCGCCCCGCACGCCACATCGCTGAGCGGGGACTCCTCGATCTCTTGTCCCGTCGGCACGAACATCACCCTCGGCCCGTGGACCCTCAACTGCTTCCAGTCACTGGATCTCTCGGAGGTGGCGGCGATCCTCATCGGGGTCGCTATCGCCGTCTACATCTACTGGGACTCGGACCGGGCGGAGCTCCCCGGAGATTCAGGTGAGGTACCCGTGACGTCGGAGCAGGAAGT
>JAKAOF010000068.1 GCA_021823345.1 Thermoplasmata archaeon | reverse complement strand
GCGGCCTTCGCCGCCCGTATCCCTTCCAGGGCCCGGGGAAGGGCCGGGGCCCCGGTAAGGGCCCGGTAGGTCTCGGGCACCGCGCTCGGGAGACTGATGTTGACGCGTTCCAGACCGGCTTCCGCGAGCGGGCGAGCCAATTCGGCCAGACGGATACCGTTCGTCGTCATGGAAAGCTCCGTGACGTGCGGTGCGATCCGGCGCACGATCTCGACCAGGTCCGTCCGCAGGGTCGGTTCCCCCCCCGTCAGCTTGACCCGTTCGACCCCGACCTCCTTGGCGGCGATCACGCAGCGCTCGAACTCTTCCGGCGTCAGTTCGAGGTCCGAGGGAGGTTGGCCCTCCATGTGGCAGAAGACGCAGGTGAGGTTGCACCGCTGGGTGAGGCTGATCCGGAGGTCTTCGGTGGGGCGGCCGAATCCATCGCGCATTTCAGCGACCCTCCAAGAACGAGGCCTTTCTCGCGAAGAACCTCTCTCCCTTGAGCAACTCCCGCTTCGAGGGAGGAAAGATCGCGTATCCGTTCGCGGGGTGAAGGCTCGTGATGAAGTGGGACCCGTGGAACGTCGACCGGGCGATCTCCCCGCGGATCTCGAGTGGTAGGACGGTCGAGAACCCATGCCCGTGGAGCGGGGTCCGCTTGTCCATGACGACCCGGAGCGGGAAGGTCCCGTCGCCGGGGAGCCGCGCCACCTTGCGCAGGGCGGGGACGAGCAGCCACACGGCATTCGTGAGACAGCTCGCGGGGTGTCCCGGCATCCCGAACAGGAGCTTCCCGCGGCACTCCGCCACGATGGTCGGCATCCCGGGACGGACCTTCACCCCGTGAAAGAGCACCGTTCCGAGCCGGGGGAAAACCTCCCGGAGCAGGTCGCGCTCTCCCACCGAGCTTCCTCCCGAGATGACCACGAGGTCCGTGCTGGACAACGCCGACCGTAACCCCGTCTCGAGGGCTCCCACCTCGTCCCGGATCGGAGGCAGGACCTCCGGACGGCCTCCGGCGGCCCTTACCAGTGAGGCCAGGGCCGAAGAATTCGCTTCGAACACCTTCCCGGTAGGCAATCGCCCGTATCCGGGGAGACGGAGCTCGTTGCCGCTGGAAAGGATGGCGACCCGGGGTTGAGCGTAGATCCGCACCCGGTCCTTCCCGGCGAGCGAAAGCAGACCGAGGAGGGGGGGCGTCAGAACGTCGCCGGGCGCGATGAGGGGGGTCCCTCGCGTTAGGTCGCCCCCCGCAGGATCCACCCCTTCACCCGAAGCGACCGGAGCGTGGAAGCGCACCGCGGCTCCGTCGACCTCCACGTTCTCGAACATCTCGACCGCATCGGCGCCCCGGGGCACGGGGGCCCCCGTGGCGACGGCGACGGCCTCCCCGGCCCGGAGCCGGTAGGGGTAGAGTTCTCCGGCATGGACCTCCCCCATCAAGCGCAACTGAACGGGCTGCTGGGGCGAGGAGCGGCGCAGATCGGCCGAACGGACGGCGTAACCGTCCACGTGCGAGCAGGGGAATGCCGGCACGTCGACCCCTGAGACCACCTTCTCCGCGGCCACCCGTGCCCCGGCATCCCGGACCAATATGACCTCGGTCTGGGTGAGGGGTCGGGCGTGGAGGAGGACCTGCCGGAGCGCCATCGGGACCGAGGTCTTCGGAGTCAACCGATGCATCTCCATGGGACCTAGGGCTTCTCCAGCTCCCCCACCAGATGGGGGACGAAAGGAAGGATGATGTCCTTGACCGCGAGCCGGCACGCCTTGGGAGAACCGGGGAGCGCAAACACCGGGTGACGGTCCACGAGATAGAGCGCGCTGCGGGACATGAGGGCAAGGACCCCCACCTGCTCGTAGCTCAGGGCGCGGAAGCGTTCCCCGAAGCTGTCGATCTTTCGCCCGCCCATCTGCTCGAGGGCGTCGATGGTCACGTCCCGCGGACCGAAACCCGTCCCTCCCGATGAGATCACGACGTTCACCTCGGGGTCTGCGACCCACGCACGCAATACCGATTGGATCTCGGGGACCCGATTGGGGCACAAGCCGGATCGGGCCACATGGTGGCCCTCGACCTCGATGAGCTCCTTCAGGACCTTACCGGACTCGTCCTCTCCCGCGGTCCGGCTGTCGGTCGTCGTGAGCACTCCGAATCCCAACGAGACGGTCTTGTGGGAATGGTGCGAAGAAGGAGACTCCATGCGTTCACCCGGTGGGGAGCGGAAGTCCCCGGGTCTCGGGGGCCATCGCCCAAGTGAGGAGGAAGGCGGCCACGGCGACCACCCCATACAGGGCAAAGAGGTATCGCGTGCTCCCGAACACGGGGGAGATGAGCAGCGGAACGACCAGGACCCCGACCGAGGCGCCCACCCGGCTCATGGAGAGCGCGAATCCGCTGCCGGTGGCCCGGAGCGGAGTGGGGAAGAGCTCAGGGGGATAGACGAACTCCATGATCCCCGGACCCACGCCCACCCCGGTCGTGACGACGAGGAGGAGCAGGAGGACGAGGGTGGCGGAAGAAAGGGGCAGGATCGCTGCCACTAGGAGGCCAAGCGCCATGGCGGCGAAGCCGGAGAGCTGTAACGTCCGGCGTCCCAGGCTGTCGACCAGTCGGAGTCCCACCAGGGTGCCCCCGAGCTCTCCCGCGTAGAGGACGGCCGAGAGCGTCAGCGCCATGCTTCCCTGGATGTGTCCGAAGACCACGAGCAAGAGCGGGAGGAAGAGACTGACCCCGTACTGCACGACGTCGAACAGGAACCAGAAACCCGCGGCGTAGGCCGTTCCCCGGCGGACGTCGGGCGCGACCAACCGGGCGACCGAGGCCCGGTCCATGCGCTCCCGGAGCGAGAGCTTGGCCATCTGCTGCCGCCAGGTCTCGGACTCCGAGAGCCGGCTGCGGAGGATGATGACCACCGTGGCCGGGACCACCACGGCCACGAGCAGGATGGGGATCGCGATCGACCCGAGCGGGTAGAGGGCAGCGCTCAAGAGGTAGCTCGTAAGCGCCCCGGCGGTCCAGGCGACCCCCAGAAGCGCGACCCGGCGACCGCGTACCGACCGGGAGGAGGACTCCGACAGCAGCACGGAGGTCAGGGGATAGTTCCCTCCGATCCCGATCCCAAGGACGAACCGGAGCAGTACGAGGAGGAGGAGCGAAGGGGCGAGCGCACAGGCGATGGGGATGAGGATGAAGAACGCGATGTCCCAGATCAGGATCCGTCGACGGCCGAAAAGGTCGCCCAGGTGGCCGAGGAGCAGCCCCCCCACAAGGTTCCCGAGGATCGCCGACACGGGAAGGAGGGCGAGGAGCCAGGGCGAGATCGGGATCCCGAACTCCTTGATGAGGAGGATGATGGGGGCGATGACGATGAGGTTGTACCCATCGACGAAAGCACTGGCAAAGAGCAACCGCAGGGGCCGAGGGCTATCCTCCGGTGACGTCACGGTGGGTGAAGCGTGTCCGCGATAATAAGCCCGCGGTCAACCGAATTGGACCACGAAATGATCCGGGCGGAGCTCACGGCGTCCGCTTGGTCTTTCGGACCACCCGGACCGCGGAGATCCGCGTGGAGGGATAGTTCCCGGTGTCGTCCTTTTCCACCGTCTTGACGATGTCCCAGAGCGTCAGGAGGGCTACGGAAGCGCCGAGAAGTGCTTCCATCTCGACCCCCGTCTGCCAAATCGCTTCCGCGGTGGCCTCGACCCGGACTCCTTTCCGGGTGAACACGAGACGCACGGAGGAACCGGTCAACGGGACCATGTGACAGTGCGGGATAAGGTCCGAAGTGCGCTTCATCGCCATCAGCCCGGCAGTGGCCGCAATATCGAGGGGGTTGCCCTTGGGGGTCCGGGCCCGAAGCAACTTTCGGCCCGAGGGAGTCAGTTCGATCTCCCCTTCGACGGAAGCGCTTCTCCGAGAGATCGG
>JAKAOF010000029.1:1617-18418 GCA_021823345.1 Thermoplasmata archaeon | reverse complement strand
CGGGAACCGGCACCATGTTCGTCCGCCGGGATGGGGCCGTTCTCTACTTTTGCTCTGCCGTGTGCCGGAAAGACCTCCTCGTCCTCGGACGAGTGGGACACCGGTTGAAGTGGACCCGCGCCTACGCTACGCGCCGCGCCATGGAGAAGGCACGCCCTGCGGCGGCCGCCAAGGCGAAGGAGGCCGCGCCCGCCAAACCGAAGCCCGCTTCGAAACCGGCATCGGCCGCTGCTGCACCTAAGGCAAAGGCGGAAGAGAAGCCGGCCGCAGCTCCGGCCAAGAAATCCCCCGCTCCCAAACCCGCTTCGTCCGAAGGCAAGCCTGCCGCCACAAAGCCCGCCCCCAAGGCCGCGGCTCCGAAGGAAGAGAAGCCCGCGGCGAAGACCCCTCCCACCAGCGGGTAAATCGACCTTTCCTCCCCCCCCGCTCTCGGAACCGGCCCTATTTTGGACGGCTAACGCGCCCGGCGTTCCTCGGGCGTGCGAACCTTTCGGAATGCCGCAAAGAGCGCAAGATCGTAGGCGATCTTGGTCGAACTGGCAAGCACGAAGGGGGCGGCGAACCAAGGCCCTCCCAACGCAACGAACTCTCCCGTGATGGGACCCCCGGCCGCCGATGTGGTGCGGGCCGCCGTCGTATAGCCCGCGGCGGCCGTGCGCTCCTCGGGAGACACAATGCCCTGGACCAAGGATTGCCGGGTCGGTACGTCCATCTGGGAAAGGAGCGAGCGTCCGACCCACAGTCCGCCGGCGATCCCCAGGGTGGGCGCGAAGGCAAAGAGGAGGAGGATGACACTGGAGGGGATGTGCGTGAAGACCATCGTGTTGACCAGCCCGAAACGGCGGGCTAAAGGCACGGCGAGGAGGAGCGAGAGGGCCGCCCCACCCATGGCCAGGGCCAAAATGACCCCGATGACCTCCCCGCTCGCAGAGAACCGGGCGCGCAGCCATAAGGTGACCAGGAAGTTCGCCACCAACCCTCCGCCGAACGCATCCACGCTGAACAGCGCCGAAAGGGCGAGGATCTTCGGGCGGGACTCCGGGGAAAGGGCTCTACGCCCCGTTCGCTCTGGCACCCGATCGGCCAACGGACTGAGGAGGAAATAGGTGGGGATGAGGGCGAGTCCCACGACCCCATACACGAACAGGACCAGGTCGGCGGGGGCCGGGAGGAACGCCCGGCCGAAATCCGTGAGCGGCACGGCGGTCAACGCTCCGGCGGCGCTCCCCAGGTATCCCAACAGGTTGTAGTAACTGAACGAACGGGTGCGCCGCGCATCCTCTACGACACTTCCGAGGGTGGCTTGCTCGAGGGTCGGGAGGGGCCCCACGTCCGAGGCACTGGCCAGTATCCCTCCCAGTAGGAGCGCGAGGACGACCGCGTAGACCGACGAGACCCCCTGGAAGAGAAGGAATCCCCCCAGTGCCCACGCCAACGCCGAGACCGCGAACGTCTTCTTGCGTCCGATCGCCCGTTCGATCCGCTCGGCGGCGATCGACCAGACCGAGGCCGCGATCATCGAAACGGCCAGGAAGACTCCCGCCAGCACGTTCGAATACGTCACGGCCAGGTCGAGGGCGAGGGCCACAGCGAGCGCCCCCCCACCCCAGGACCGCAAGGTACGGGCCAGGTAGAGGAGGCCGACGTCGCGTTGACCGTGCCCCGGGAGAGCGGATGTCGATGGTTTTCCTACCCCCTCCCCGGCGCCTCTCTCCGGGGTTTCGGATCGCTCGACCATCGAGTCCGGCATGTCGGGAAATGCATATCGGGAGCGGTCTTAGCATCGCCCATCATCATTATCTCGCCCAGCCCTATCGAGCGACCGGGGAAGCACGATGAAGTGGATAACGCGGGAAAAGGCTCGAGTGGACCGGATCGCATGCCCTTGGCTCATCCGAAAATTTGTGGACCCTCAGGCGGAGTTTCTCTATGTGCCGAAGGACCAGGTCCTGGCGGTGGCCCGCCGCGAGAATGCCACCCCCTTTGACGTTCCCGGCGCGGAACTCCATCACTACGAGGAAAATGGGCAGGAGTTCGTGACCTTCGATGCGATCATCCGGAATTACCATCTGACCGACCCGGCCCTGCGCGACCTCGCGGAGATCGTCCGGGTCGCGGATGGAGGCTCCGGGAAGCGGGCGGAGGCCGCCGGGCTCGAGGCGGGCGCCACGGGCTTCCGCTTGACGGCGAAGGACGACCTCGAGAACCAGCGGCTCCAGTTTCCTTACTACGATGCCCTCTACGCCTACTGCCAGTGGAAGGTCACCGAAGGCGGCCGCCTCGAGCACACCGGACCGTGAACGGTTCCGGACCGAAGGGAGTGGGCTACCGGCGGTAGCCTACTTCTTCTTCTTGTCCTCTTTCTTGTCCGCGGGCTTCGCGGCAGCGGCCGCCGGGGCCTTTCCGGCCGCCGGTTTCCCGGCGGGTGCCTTGCCGGCAACTCCGGCGCCCTTCTTGTCGTCCGCCGGTGCTGCCTCTCCTTCGGCGGCTCCCTCGGCGGGTGCCGCCCCTTCCGCGGGCTTCGTCTCGACCGGGGCGATGACGATCGGTGCCGCTCGGGCGCCTTCGACCACCTCGGGTCGCACGGTGAGGAGGGACGTTATGGGCATGGGAAGTTTGCAGGCGGCCTTGCGGACCGCTTCCTTCGCCTCATTGAGGTTCTCTGACCGGAACGAGAGCGTGAACAGCACGTCTCCGATGTTCGCCCGCACGGCGTGGGCGACGGGCTTGCCGAACGCGAGCCGCATCCCGTCGGAGATACGGTCAGCCCCCGCCCCCGTGGCCATCTTGTGTTCCCGGAGGATCTGGTGGGGGTACTTTCGAACTTTGAGGTGGAAGTTGTTCGAGGCGACTGCCTCCATCACCCGCACCATGGCGACCCGGGCCGCTTCGAGGGAATTGTCCCGGACCTGGGCGGCCTCGTTGGCCACCATGTCAAAGTGGAACTTGTACGTCATGTGCACGTTCCCGGTGTCGAACTGGGTGACCCGGCAATGCGGGATCCCTCCCATGTACTCCTTCCGGGTGTAAATCTGTCCCTCGACCTTTCGGTACATCCGTGCTGGCTTTCGGACCATGGTTCGGCTCTGGGGGAGAACGGCGTTCCCTTGAAAAGCTTGCGGTCGGTCGTTTCAGGGGTTTTAGTGCCCGCGGGCCTTGTTGATGTCTTCCCGGATCTCGGTCAAGGCTCCCTGAGGATCCTTGTAGTAGAACGAGATGATCTTCCCGACGTCCCGGTGCGTGAAGGGGTGGTCCCGGGTGGAGCGGGACTCCTTCCACTTGAGGTACTCGAGGACTTCCGTCCGCCGCTTGACCTCTCGGTCGATCTCCCGCATCGACCAGTTCCGGGCCTGCGCGATCCGCTCGTAGATGTAGGAATGTCCGCTGTAGGGGAACGAGTCGTCCGCCGGGTTCCAGCTGTAGACGGCATTGGTGATGAGCTCGTTCGTCTCGGGGTCGATCCCCACGATCTCGGTGAGGCTCTGGACCCGCCGGGTCATCTTCGTGCCCACCTTCACCTGCTTCTGCAACAGGACGAGGTTCAACGCGGCCACGAGCGAACGGGGGAGCGAGATCGGCGGGTTCTCCATCCGGTGTACCATGGCACTCACGCTCTCTGCGTGGAAGGTGGTGTAGCAGGTCTTGCCGGTCGCCATCGCCTGGAAGACGATGAACGCCTCGGCACCACGCACTTCACCGACCATGAGGTACTGGGGGCGCTGCCGGAGGGCGGCCGCCAGCAGGTCGAACATGTCGATCTCCCCCGGGGCCTTCCCGGTGATGATGTTCTTTGCCCCGAACCCGACCCGGGTCAGGGAGGGGATCCAGTTCTCGTGCGGGAGGTTGAGTTCCCGGGTATCCTCGATGGACACGATCTTCATCTGCGGGGGAATGAAGAGCAGCACGGCGTTGAGGGTCGTGGTCTTCCCGGACGCCGTCCCTCCGCACACCATCATGGACTGGCCGTTCTCGATGGCCATCCAAAGATAGGCCATCATTTCCTCGCTCATCGTCCGGAACTTGATCATGTCCACCGGAGTGAACGGATTGTCCCGGAACCGACGGATGGTGAACGAGCTGCCGCGTTTCGTGATGTGGGTCCCCAGCGTGGCCTGCAACCGGCTCCCCTCGGGCATGGTGGCGTCGAGCATCGGGTTCGCGACCGAGATGTGGCGACCCGAGCGCTGGGCGATCCATACCACGTACTTGTCGAGGTCCTCGGAGGTACCGAACTTGAGGTTGCTCCGGATGCTCCCGAACTTCCGGTGGTAGATGTAGATCGGGATCCCGACTCCGTCGCAGGAAATGTCCTCGACCTCCGTGTCCCTCATGGGGGCGTCGGCCAGGCCGTAGCCGATGAAGTCCCGCTCGAGGTAGTAAACTACTCGCCCCTTCACGACAGGGTTGGGGGAGAGCCCCATGGTGCGGAGCTCGGAATCGATGAGCCGCCGCATCTCGTTCCGCTTGGCCTTGTCGGATTCCTCGACCAAGGGGCGGAAACGGTCGATGAGGATGGCGCGCAGCGTGCTGATGAGGTCCTTCTCGGTTTCTTCGATGGGGGGTTCGATGACCTCGTAGAGGTAGCTGTTGGAGGAGTTGTCGAAGGTCACCCGTACGTAGGAGAGGGGGTCAAGGATGGGGGCCATGTCGACCTCCGTAACGTTGGGGTCAGTGATGGGGGGGATCGGGGTGATGACGCCCGTGCCGGGGGTCTCCCCTTCGGCCGTCGGGACCAGCGCTCCCATGCGCCCCACTCGGACGGCATGGGGGCTTCCCTTGCCACCCATGGCGGCGGCGATCTTGAGGTGGGCCGGGAAGAATGCCTTCTTACGTTCCTCGGTCGTGGAGACCTTGGAAGTTCGTGCTGCTTGCGCCATGACCTTTTTTTCCTCACACGTTAAGTACGGGCACCAGGAATCGCATGAAGATCCATCCGGCGATGAGCATGAACGTTGCGTGCATCATCCCGATCTCGATCTTGCCCTGGTCGATGACGCCCGCCATGATGCCGTCCCCGATCGAGTGGACGATGACGGCGACGAAGAAGGCAAGGAAGATCACCGGGATGTACTGCACCGATATGGCGACGGCCGCGGACCCCGCCGAGGCTTGGGCACTGGCCGCGATCTGGCTCCCTGCCGTGATCATCTCGGGCAGGAACGTCGCCGCCATGATGTAGATCGTGACGAGGAACACTCCGAAGGAGATGTAGATCACAGCGAGGTAGGTGGACATGCTGATCCGGCGCTGCTCTTCGGAGAGCTGGGCCTCCTTGGCATCGTGCGAGACCATGGTGAGCACGTCCGCGACATTGCCTCCGGCCTCGTTCGCCTTGATGATGATCGAGACGACCCGCCGGGTGAGGGGGGTGTTGATGCGGTCCCGGAACAGGAAGAGGGCTTCCGTGACCGGTACGCCCCACTCGAGTTGGCTCGCCATGCGCTTGATCTCGTCCGTGAGCGGACCATAGCGCCCCTTGCTGGCGACGATGATCGCCTCCGGAAGCGTCATACCGAACCGGCCGGCCTCCGCGACGTCTCGCAGGAAGTCGGGAAGGCGCTTCTCGATCCCGCTGATGCGGGAGAGCTTGCGGGCGCGAACGATACCGTACGGGCCCAAGATGACCAGCGCCGCCAGGACCATCCAGTCGAGGAAGATGTTGAGCGGTTCAGGGTTGGCCACCGTCCCGTTCTCTCCGGCCCGGAACTGGAAGCCGATGACTCCGGCATAGGAGAGGAATCCGATGAGAAGGAAGAGGACCCCGATCCCGAGGCTGATGAACAGGACGTAGATGTCCTTGAACCCCTCTTCAGGCTTCGGAGCCGCTTTGCCGGTCGGCGGTTTCGCGGGCATCATTGGGCTCCCTCCTTGGACATGATGAGCATCATCCAGATGAACACGATCTGAAGCCCGGGGAGCATGCCCGCGACGATTGCCCACAGGACGACGGACATTCCGCCACCCCCGGTACCAACGACCGTGAAGATCGCGATCATGATGATAAGGAACAGCGGGAAGGCCACGACCACCGTGACGTACGTCTCGGCCATGAGCCCCATGGTCTCGATCCGTTTCGCCGTCTCGAGCTTGTTCTCGTTCTCGTACTGCTCGGCCTTGATGAGGAAGTAGGGTTTGAGCTGGCCGCCCGTGGTGGCCGTCGTGACCACGCCCTGGAGGAAATCCTGCATCCTCCGGGAGGGGGTCCGGATGGCTCCCTGCTTGATGGCGGTCAGGATATCCACGCCGAGGAGCTCCGTGTCGCGGGTGATCCAGGCCGCTTCCTCCGCGGCCTCCCCGTAGATCTTCTCCTTGCCGAGCTCGCGGAAGATGGTGTCGATGTTCACATCCGCGCTCGCCATCGCCGAGATGAAGCTCATGGCGGCGGTGATCTTGCGGTCGATCTCCCGGCCGCGGGCCTTCGCCCGGCCCGCCGGGGCGGACTTGAGCCCGAAGTATCCTCCCAGGGGGATGAAGACCGCTGCGACCCCGGCGAACAGCAGCATGATGGGTCCGGCCCCCAGCACGAAGAGGCCCAGGACCGCGAGCACCACGGCGATCCCGATGCCCACCCCCACAAGGATCCACGTGACGAACATGACGTAGGCCATGTACTCCTTCCCACCGATCCGCATGTGGGCCTTGAGGAGGTCTTCCTCGAGGGTGGGATCTACGGCGCCGTCGGCTTCGTACTTGGTGCGGAACCTGCGCCACGCGATGGCTTGGAGTGGGGTGAGACCTGAATAGGTCGGTCGAGACCCCTTGCTGATGCGCACGACACGCGCCCGCCCTTCAAAGGGAGTATCCTCGACCAGTCCTTGCGCGCCCATGGAAGGGACCTAGCCCACCACCTCCGCTGCAGGCGGCTTGTACCCGATCCGCTCCATGATGGCCGCCGGGTCCCGGTAGTATCCGGTGATCAGTTTCCAGATCTCCCGGTGGTCGGTGATGTTGTGTTCGTTGAGGTACTTCACCACGGCCACCCGTCGGGCGAACTCGGAATCCATGCCCTCGTGGGTGAGGTTCTTGAACTCCATGATGGTATCCATCATGAACGAGTGGCCCTTGTAGGCGAACTTGTCTCCCGCCGGCTCCCACTCGTAGACCGTGTTCGTGATGAGCTCGTTCGTCTCCGGTTCGAACCCCACGATCTCCAGGATCTGCTTGACCCGCCGGACGGACTGGTCACCCGCCCGGACCTGGGCCTGGATGATGACGATCCGAAGGGCCGACAGGAGGATACGGGGGGTGTTGATCGGTGGATTCTCCAGACGGTTCACCATGCTCTTCACGCTGTCGGCGTGCATGGTGGAGTAGGTGGTGTGCCCGGTCGCCATCGCCTGGAACATGGTGTAGGTCTCCTTGCCCCGCACCTCTCCGACAATGATGTAGTTGGGTCGTTGCCGCAGCGCCGCGCGCACGAGGTCGAACATGTCGACCTCTCCCGCCGCCTTCCCGTCGGGCCCCCGGTCACCGGTACCCGACCGGGTCGCACCGGGGATCCAGTTCTCATGGGGAAGGTTGACCTCCCGAGTGTCCTCGAGGGATACGATCTTCGCGGTGGGAGGGATGAAGAGCGCAATGGCATTGAGCGTCGAGGTCTTCCCGGCCGCCGGACCCCCGCAGATGATGAGGGACTCACCGTTCTCGGCCGCGAGCCAGAGATAGGCCACCATCTCTTCGCTGGCCGTTCCGGCCTTGATGAGCTCGACCGGGGTCCAGGGCTTCTCCTTGAACCGACGTATCGTAAACGTCCCGCCCCGGGTCGTCACCTCCCGGGCATACGTGGCCTGAACACGGTGACCTTCCGGAGTCGTCCCGTCCAGGATCGGTGAGGAAACGGAGACCTGTTTCGAGCACCGCTGGCCCAACATGACGATGAACCCGTTGAGGACATCCTCGTCATCGATGACGATGTTCGTTCGCAGGGACTCGTACTTCTGGTGGAAGATGTAGATGGGCACGCCCACCCCATCACAGGAAATGTCCTCGACCCCGAGGTCGTTGGCGAGGACGTCCACCGGGCCGTAGCCCACGAAGTCCCGCAGGATGTAGTAGCTCAGCCGCTCGAACGAGATGGACGAGACGTTGATCGCCCGGCTCTTGATGTAGGTCTCCACGCTGCCTCGCAGGTAGGCCCGCTTGTCGGCGATCTTGTTGATCCCTCCTTCCGCGCCCAGGATCCGGTTCAGGGATTCCTTGATGTCCGCGAGCAGTTCGCGCTCACGGCGATTGAGCTGGGGCTCGATCACCTCGTAAAGGAACTCCTTCCGCTTGTCGTCGAAGGTGACCCGGGCATAGGTGAAGGGAGGCTGGACCTGGATGAAATCGATCTCTTTGACCGTGGGGTCGGTGATCGCGGGGATCGCCGTCACGAGGGTCTGGGAGGCGTCCGGTTCTACCGTTTCCGACTGGAGCGGCTTCGGGGTGACGGTGCCGGGGCGAAGCTTCTTGGTGGGTACAGCGATCCGGTGGTGATGCCCAACTTCCGCTGACATTTCCCTCCCTTGACCTCCTTTACGTCGATTGCCCGACGCTCACAGTGAAATCAGCCACAGAAAGTATAAAATGACTAACAGCGGAGAACGACACGTGCATGAGCGTGACACCACCCGTGCCCCCCGGGACGCAGGCCTGGGTCGGGTTGGGATGCACGTTCAGCGTCGACGGGTATTGCGTGCTGTTGAGGTATCCGAAGGTGTTGTTCCAATAGGTCGCCCACGCGCAGGGGTACTGGGTAGTGAAGTTGACGTCGACATACGTCCCGGCGTAACCCGGGTACTGCTGGCTCGCAAGGAACGTGGTATAGACGACGGCCGTGGGCAGGTTGAGGACCGAGTTGTTGCCATAGAGGGCAAACAATGTCATGTAGAGGGTCGAGACTCCCCCGCTCGAGTTCGCCACAACGCTCGGGGCGAAGATCATGTTCTGCTGGGACGCACCGCTCTGGGCCTCGATCACGCCCCCATTCTGGAGGTCGAACGTCATCGGTACGTAGTACCGGTTGGGCAGCGACATCGTCAGGTCGCCCACCGTGGTGATGTTCTGGTAGTAGGCCTGCCCCGTGGAAGAATCCAGGCGGAAGGAAACGTTGGTGAAGAGCTGGTGGTTCCCGGTGAAGGACAGAATGCCCTGTGTGGGTTGGGCGAACACTGGCACCCCGCCGGACTGCATCGTCACCGGATTCGCGGCCTGATACCCGGCATCCGAGGACAAGTATTCCGAACCCATCGTGTTCTGGATCCCGCCGAATTGGCTTTCCACCTGGGCGGCAAGGGATTGTTCGTTATCCTGCATCCACAAGGGCAGATAGTCCGAAAGAAATATGCCGAAAATGGCCAGGAACACGAGCAGGGCGAGCAAGGTCCCGACAACCGCCGCCACCCCTCGGTGACTGGCGTGGAGTCGCCGCCGCGCGAACGAACGACGACGCGAACGAAAACCCATCCTATCTCCGTGGTATGAAAGCCCTACCATACTATTAAGTCTTCGCCGCCCTGACCCGCGGCGGAGGATATGCATGGAGTCCGAACCCCTCTGCCCGATCGAGTTCCGATACGGGAGAGAGGCCACGCGAAAGCTCTTCTCTCGGACCGCATTTCTCGACCATTGCCTGGAGGTCGAGGCCGCGCTCTCGCGCGCCCTCGCTGACGAAGGGATCATCCCGGCCTCCGCCGCCCGATCGATCTCGGGCGCCGTCAGCGACCACCGGGTCTTGCTGGCGCGGGTCGAAGAGCTCGAAGCCCAGACACAGCACGACGTGATGGCCATCGTGAAGGCCCTCACGGAAGTGGCCGGGTCGGGGGCGGCGTACGTTCACATGGGCGCCACCTCGAACGACATTCTCGATACGGCGCGCGGCCTCGAGTTGCGAGACGCCGCCGACGTGCTATCCGCTTCCCTACACTCCTTGGTCGAAGCCTTGGAAAAGCAGGCGAAGCTCCACCAGTCCACGATCATGGTGGGGCGGACGCATGGCCAACACGCCGTCCCGACCACCTTCGGGTACAAGCTCGCCAACTTCCTGCTCGAGTTCGACCGTCACGAGGAGCGGTTGCACCAGATGCGCCCCCGCCTCGCCGTCGGGAAGATGTCGGGGGCCGTCGGCACCGGCGCTGGATTTGGCGCGCACGCCGAAGAGGTCGAACGCGGGGTCATGGGCCAACTCGGGCTCGGGGTCGAGCAGGCCCCAACCCAGATCACCGGTCGGGACCGGATCGCCGAGTTCGTGTGCTGGATGGCCATCGTGGGTTCTACCTTGGACCGACTCGCCACCGAGGTACGGAACCTCCAGCGGTCGGAGATCGGCGAACTGTCCGAACCCTTCGAGGAAACGCGGCAGGTCGGCTCCTCGACCATGGCCCAGAAGCGGAACCCGATCAACTCGGAGAACGTTTCATCGCTCGCACGATTGCTTCGAGCACTTCCGCACACGGCGCTCGAGAACATGGTCTCCTGGCACGAACGGGACCTCGCCAACTCCGCGAACGAGCGCTTCCTCGTCTCGCATGGGGTCATCCTCCTGGACGACATGCTGGTCCGGATGACCCGGATCGTGACGGGATGGCGCGTGCACCCGGACCGGATGCGGGCGAACCTCCAGGCCAGCGGGGGAGCGGCCATGACCGAGAACGTCATGCTGGAGCTCACACGGAAGGGCATGCCCCGACAGGAAGCACATGAGCTGCTCCGACAGTTGACCCGCGACCTGGGTCCGGAGGGGGGGAAAGAACTCCTCGTGAGAGCCCAGGAGAGCAAGGAGCTCAGGAAATGGGTCCCCCGCGCCCAGATCGCCGGTCTGTTCCAACCAGAGGCGTACGGAAAGGCGGCCGAGCGCAAGACGGTCCGGCTACTGGCCGGCCGTTCCGGCAAAGCCCGGCGCTGAACCAGGGGATGATCCATGCCCGAATCGCAGGACTGGGTAGCGCACGTCACACTTCCCGGGCTTCCGCCGAAGAAGGCGCAGCATGCTTACCGGGCCCTCATTCCCGAGATGGGGGAGGTCGCGGGGAAGAGCACGGTTTCCATCGCGGAAACGGACGGCTCCATCACGCTCACGATCCGAGCCGACTCGCTCTCGGCCCTCCGTGCCGCCCTCAATGCGTACCTGCGATGGCTCATCATGGTCGATCAGGTGGAGGACATTGCGGACCGGGCCCTCGTACCTCCCTCGCCCCCCGCCTGACCCACGAATTCCCCTTCGACTCCAGGTCGCCTTTGTCAAGGATATGTAGCCAACGGACTTCGGCGATTGGATATGGCGGTCATCGGGATTACCGGCGGATCCGGCTACATCGGGGGGCGGCTGGTGCAGCGTTACATCGCCGACGGGATGAACCTTCGCCTGGTCGACGATCACAGTGGTCCGGTGCAGGTGAATGCCCCGGGCGTCCCGGTGGTTCACGCAGACTTTGCCTCTGATGAGTCCCTCCGGCACCTTTCCGACTGCGATGTGGTCCTACACCTGGCCGCCCGGTCCGGGGTGGTCATGTGCCAACGCGACCCCTCCGGGACTCGGAAGGTCAATGTGGACGGCACTCGCCGGCTCGCAGACTTCTGTCGGGAGCGGAAGATCCCGATCGCCTTCGCCTCCAGCTTTTCCGTGGTCGGGATCCCAGCGAACCTCCCGATCACGGAGACGACCCCGGCTCGGCCTACCCACGAGTATTCTCAACAAAAGGCCGAGGGGGAAGTGATCACGCAGACATTACGGGACGATGGAGGGGCGCTCGGTGCCGTCTTACGCATGAGCAACCTCTACGGGAGCTACCGCTCCGAGGGCGCCCTCGTCGCCAAGGGGAATGTACTCAATCTCTACGCCGCACGGGCCCTCGCCGGGGGGACCCTCGAGGTCTACGCCCCCGGAACGCAGCGACGGGACTACGTGCACCTCGAAGATGTCTGCGCGCACTGGGAAGCGTCGGTCCGGTACCTCCTGCGCCCGAGACCACCGGAGGTTCCCACGTTCTGCGTGGCCAGCGGAGAAACGGCCACCGTCATCGAGATCGCCCACCGGGTCTCCACGATGTGGAAAGAGCTCCACCCCGATCGTCCCGAGGTCCCCGTCAAGGTGGTAGAGAATCCTCGCGCCGACGTGGAGATACTCCATCCGGAGTTTGCCGTCGACCCCACCCGTACCCGGCGAGCGCTGGGAGTCCGATGTGAGATGACCCTCGACATCGGGATCCGCCGGGTCCTTCAAGGGGTCGATGCATAAAGGTCCAAGAAGAGGCAGTTCCTAACGGGATCCTGTGGGACCCCCGGGTCATGTGACGAGGGATCCTGACTCAGGGCGGGGCAGTGCCGGGCCTTCGGGCGATGACCAGCAAGGAGCGTCCCAACCACACTCGAAGAACTTTGGATCGATGGCCCTCCCAGAGGGGTGTGCCCAGGTGTTGTCGAAGGGAACGGTCGAGTTCAGAGATGTCTCCTCCGAGGGACCCCCCCTGGGCTCGAGCGGCCACGCCTTGGACCGCAATGGCGAGGCGGCCTCCGGGTCGGAGCACCCGGTAGATCTCGGCCAGCGTTCCATCGAAGGGGTCCCATAGCTGCACGTTGTTCGCCGAATAGACGACATCGAAGCTCCCGTCGGGGAAGGGCAGGGGCGGGGGGGTCCCCACACGGAGGTCGAGTCGGTCCTCCGCCACGAGACGTTGGTTGCGCTTCGCCGCCTGGTCATGCATCGTAGACGAGGGGTCGATCCCCGTAAGGTGTCCCTGCGGGAGCCGTCGGGCCATGAGTTCGAGGGCCACTCCCGGTCCGTACCCCAGTTCCAGTACGCGTTCCCGCCCTTCGAGCGAGAGCATCTCGATGAGGCGAACGTTGATGGATCGATTGGCCCACGTCAGGATCCACCCTACGAGCCGGCCCGTTCGTCCATGGGGGTGCTCGAACTGGTCCAAGATCCCCATCGGGGTCCTACTACGGGGAGCGCGAGGGCTGACGGGCTTCGAGGACGCGGAAGCCTCCGCGTCGTCCAAGCACTTCGACCGACCCCCAACCGGCTTCCAAGTGTTGTTGGTAGTAGCGGATGCCCTGGGACCCCTTGCCCACCATGAGCAACCGTCCCCGTTTGGACAGGTGCTGTGGGGCCTCGTCCAGCAAGCGCAGGAGGAGCTCCCGTCCTGCGTGGTACGGCGGATTCGTGGCGATCACGTCGAAGGAATCCTCCGCGACCGGGGCGTAGAGCCCCCCGGCCCGGATATCCACATTCTGAAGGCCCGCCTCCCGGACGTTCTGTCGGGCAAAGGCCAGCGCCCGCCGATTCACATCGACCATCACTACTGAACCGCGGGGAAGTTGGAGTCCCGCCGCGATGCCGATCGGTCCCCATCCGCACCCCAGATCGAGGACCCGCTCGTCTCCCTCCAAGACCATGTTCTCCACCAACAGTTCGGTCCCGGGGTCGAGCCCCTCCGAGGCGAAGACGCCGGCCCCGGTCTTGAACGTAAGGATCCGACCGTTGAAGAGCAAACGGACCTCGCGAACCGAGGGGCGGGAGGTCGGTTCTTCCGTGAAATAGTGTTCCTGGGTCACGTTCGCTTGCGGCCGAAGATCCCTCCCCGCCAGGCGCCATCTGTCGCGGTGCTACCGGTGGTGAAGTGGTTGCGCACGGCGTCCCGCTGTCCATCGGACAGGGTCTCCGGGAGATGCACATGGACCCGGACGAGGTAATCCCCCCGGTGCCCACCGCCCGGCGGCGGCAAGCCCTCTCCCCGAAGGCGGAGCATCGCCTCGGGCTGGGTCCCTGCCGGAACGGTGAGGAGCGCACTTCCCCCCAACGTAGGGATCTTCACCTTGTCCCCCAACAGCGCCTGGCCGAGCTCGACGGTGATCTCGCTCCAAAGGGTACGACCCTCTCGGTGGAACCGGGGGTCCCGCTCCACCTCGATACGTACGAAGAGGTCCCCGGAACGTCCGTCCCGGCCCTTCTCGCCCTCCCCGGCAAGCCGGAGCACGGTCCCATCTTCCAATCCGGGCGGAACCCGGAGGTTGAGAACCCGGCGCCGCCGGACCTCTCCCGAACCTGAACAGTCCAGGCACTTCTTCAGGATCTTCTTCCCGGTCCCGTCACATTCGGGGCATTCCGTGATGGAGATCATCCGGGTGTATCCCCGGGTCACGGCCCGATGGACCTGGCCCGTTCCCCGACACTCCGCACACGTTTCCACCTTCGTCCCTCGCTCCGCTCCCGAGCCATTGCAGCGCGGGCAAGCTTCCCGCCGGACCAGTTCGATCTCCTTGCTCGTTCCGGTGACCAGGTCCAGTAGCTTCACCGAGAGCGAAGCCTCGAGGTCGCGGGCGCGCTGGGGGGACCGTCCTCCATACCCGCCTCCCAGGAGGTCGAAGATGGAGCCTCCCCCCTGGCGTCCGAAGAACTGGGAGAACATGTCGGAGCCGAGGATGTCCTCGAGGTCTCCGGTGTGGTGGAAGTTCTGCCATGTGAAGCCGCTGGGACCAAAGTCCTCCTGGACCCCGGCAAAGCCCACGGCATCGTACCGCTGCCGCTTCTCGGCATCGATGAGGACCTCGTAGGCCTCGGAGATCTCCTTGAACTTCTCCTCGGCCGCCTTCTGGTTCTCCTTGTTGAGATCGGGGTGGTACTGGCGCGCCAACTTCCGGTAGGCGGTCTTCACCTCGTCGGCCGACGCCGTGCGGGGGACCCCCAACACCTCGTAATAGTCCTTTTTTGGCATCAGCGCCTCCCCCCGGCGTCGGGCTTACGCCTTGGGGACCGGCGACTCCACGGACTTCTTGAGCTCCCGGCGCAGAACCTTGCCGACCAGGGTCTTCGGGAGCGAATCCACGAACTCGACCGTCCTCGGGGCCTTGAAGTGCGCGATCCGGGAACGTACGAAATCGATGATGTCCGCCTGTTGCGGTTTCGTGCCCGGCTTCGGCACCACGAACGCCTTCACGACCTCTCCGAGCTTGTCGTCCGGGACCCCGATGGCGGCCGCCTCCAGTACGTCTGGATGCTCGTAGAGGACCTCCTCGACCTCGCGCGGGTAGACGTTGAACCCGCCCACGAGGACGATGTCCTTCTTCCGGTCGACGATGAACACGAACCCTTCCTTGTCCACCCGGGCGATGTCCCCGGTGAAGAGCCATCCGTCCTTGAGCACGAGCGCGGTCTCCTCGGGCTGATTCCAGTATCCCTTCATCACTTGCGGACCCCGGACCGCGAGCTCTCCGGATTCCTCGATCCCGAGGTCCTTCGTCGGGTCTTCGAGCGAGACGATGCGCATATCCGTGTTGGGCACCGGGAGCCCGATAGCTCCGATCTTCCGGTTCCCGACCAGCGGATTGGCGTGGGTGACCGGGGAAGCCTCCGAAAGGCCGTAACCCTCGATGAGCCTCCCTCCCGTCAGCTCCTCGAACTTCTTCGTGATCTCGACCGTGAGGGGCGCGGAACCGCTGAGGCACGCGCGGATGCTACGCAGGTTGAGGGACTTTGCCCGGGGGTCGTTGTTGATCGCGTTGTAGAGGGCCGGCACGCCGGGGAACTCGGTCGGCTGGAAGCGGTCGATGAGCGGCAGTACCGAGTCCGGGCTCGGCTTCTCGGGGTTGACGATAAGGGTGCCGCCAAAGAAGAGCGGATAGTTGAGCGCCACCGTCATCCCGTAGACATGGAAGAAGGGGATCACCGAAAGAACGCGCTCGTTGCCTTCCCGGGACTCCGCGTCCCACGTTCGCAGCTGCAGGGCGTTGGCCACTAGGTTCCGATGGGTCAGCATCGCCGCCTTCGGGCGGCCGGTGGTCCCCCCCGTGTATTGGAAGACGGCCACGTCCTTCTCGGGATCGAAGTGCATCTTCGGTAGGGGCGGACCCGCCTGAAGAAAGTTCGTGAAGAGTTGGAAGTCGTACTTGGTGGGGAGGCTGGGGTCCATCCCCTTCTTGCGGAGGGCCCCCTCGAGGAAGAACTTTCCCACGATGAACGGGGCGACGTCCTTGAAGCGTCCCACGATCACGATGAGCTTGCGGTCCTTGATCCGGGGCCAGACCTCCTCAAGGTGGTGGGAGAGCAGGTCGACCGTCACGACCGCCTTGGCCCCCGAGTCCTTGATCGGGAAGACGAGGTCGTCCCCGACGTAGAGCGGGCTCACCTGGACCACGGTCAGTCCTGCCCGAAGGGCACCGTAGAACGCGATGATGTACTGCGGGCAGTTCGGGAGGAAGAGCGCGATCCGATCCCCCTTCTTCAGACCCTGCGCAGCCAGGTTCCGAGAGAAGGCGACGATCTGCTTCCAGAGGTCCCGGTAGGTCCAGGACTTGGAGACGGTCGGGGTGAGGGCAAAGATGACGGCCGGGGTCGAGGGAAACTTCTCAACGGCTTTGTGAAGCATCCCATGTACGGTCTCCTTGGGAATCTCGATCTCCTTCGGTACGCCTTTCGGGTACGACACCTGCCAGAGAGCCCGGTCCATGGTTCCTATGCCGCCTCAGTAAGCACACTAGAATATACGTTCAATAGTCCCTGGACGTGGTTCTGGGGACGGAAGTTTTGCTCATAGTGGTGGCGTCCGGCCCGACCCCACTCGGCGAGCCGGGAGGGCTGGCGGAGCACTTCGAGCATCGCCTGGGCCCAGGCCTCGACATTGGCGGGAGGAAGAAGGAGCCCGGTCTCCTCGTGGAGGACGAGGTCGGGGATCCCTCCATTGCGGCTCCCGAGCACCGGTTTGCACCGGGCCATCGCTTCCATGCTCACCAGGGGGAAGTTCTCGTAGGCGATCGACGGGACGGTCAAGATGTGGACGCGACTGAAGAATTCCTCTTTCGCCGCCCCCTCGATCCAACCCGGGAA
>JAKAOF010000029.1:0-1517 GCA_021823345.1 Thermoplasmata archaeon | reverse complement strand
GAGACCGGCGTGAACATGTTGTCGAAGTGATGGAGGTGGATAAGGTCCGGCTTGAACTCGCTCGCCAACTCCTTCAGGTGGTCCAGGATCTGCGGCTCGCCCATCACGTCCTCGAAAAGCCGGCGCATGCCGAGCGGACGCAAGGGATAGACCTCCTCCCATGGAAGAGGTTGGTACTTGATGAGGTCCTGAACGTTGCTGATGGTGAAGATCTTCTGGGGATGGCCCTGGGCGGACAAGTGGCGGGAGATCTGGGCGATGTACGCCTCCGCTCCGCCGGGTTCTCCCATGTAATCGTTGATCCGGAGGACCCGCATTGTGCTGCACGATTCCGGAGGGCGTTTCCGGAATAAACCTTTTCCTCGGGAGACGCACGCAGAACTTGCGCATGTCTATGGGCAAACTGTGCAAAAAGAAACACTATTAATAGGCTCCCCGCTGTTGGGGACACGCCCATGGAGAAGCCAAGTCACGTTGATTGGGAGAACGGGAGCGCCGAAGATGTCCTTCGCTGGAGCTTTGAGGAGTACGGGAGCCGTCTCGCGCTGTCGACGAGCTTCGGAGCCGAGGACATGGTGCTGCTCGACATGGTCTCCCGGGTGGCCCCGAAGGTCCGGATATTCACACTCGACACCGGGAGGCTCCCGGAAGAGACGTACCGGCTGATGTCCGAGGCCCGGAGCCGCTATGGGCTTTCCATCCAGGTCTACTTCCCGGAAGCGTCCCGGGTCGAAGAGATGACCCAAGCCCATGGTCCGAACCTCTTCTATGACTCGGTGGCGAACCGACAACTCTGTTGCCATGTGCGGAAGGTCGAGCCGCTGCAACGGGCGATGCAGGGGGTAGGGGCATGGATCACCGGGCTCCGGCGCGAGCAGACCGCCAGCCGCTCGGCCGTTCGCAAGGTCGCCGAAGATGAGACCCGAAAGGGGGTGACCAAGATCTGTCCCTTGGCCGACTGGACGGAAAGTCAGGTCTTTGAGTATATCCGGAAGGGGAACGTGCCGTACAACGAACTTCACGACAAGGGCTATCCCAGCATCGGCTGTGCCCCGTGCACTCGCGCCATCAAGCCGGGGGAGGACCGCCGCGCGGGCCGGTGGTGGTGGGAGAGCGGGACGAAGGAATGCGGTCTCCACGAGCAGCACGCTGTCGCGGGAGCAAAGGTTTAGAAAGAACGCCCTTGTGAGGACCTTCGGACGCAGGTGTAATCTAGTGGTAGGATTTTAGCCTTCCAAGCTAACTACCCGGGTTCGAAACTCGCTCGCGGAAGAACTTCCGCGAAGCGCGCGAAAGTCCCGGCACCTGCATCCCTTCCCTCACCCGTCGGGAAGGAACTTTTTCTTACAGAGTATTTATATGAGCTACCCGTTTACCCCCATCAGCGAATTCCTGGAGTGGAAAATGGCGACAACCCCAAGTAGCAGTGGAGCGCCCCCGCCGAACGTAACTAAATCACCATCGGATGAGTTCAATCCCCCCTCGTCCTCGGCGCCGAAATCCGGCGGCGGGTCGAG
>JAKAOF010000006.1:52615-72510 GCA_021823345.1 Thermoplasmata archaeon | reverse complement strand
TCCAGCTCCTCATCGACTTTGGGGTCGTGCTCGCCCTGCTATCGGGGATCCGGCACGTGTCACGACCCACCCGGTGGTTTGGACCGATCGGGTTCTTCCGGGCCCTCATCAAGGTGGTTTACGTGTTACTGATCGCGTTCAACGCGGTCCTGATCCTGTCGCTCAACTTCCAGGGCCTCAACGGTTCGCTCTCCATCGATTACTCTGGAGTGATCTATCTCTTCCTCATTGGAACGGCGCTCGCCATGTTGGCCGCCCTCGTGACGGCCTACGAGGATACGAAATATCCCGGGGAGCGTCTTCCGTTCGACTATCGCGTGAAGGGGTTGTAGTCGGAGGACCGGGTCCCTAGCTTCGGGGGCTCTCTCGCTCGACCATCGCCCACTTGGTGTGATCGGTCGGTCCGTGTCGGTCGGCGTGGGATAGGACGATCGCAAAGCCCTCTTCCAGGGCGAGCGCGGGAAGGTAGGGGATGTCCTGCGGATATTCTCGCACCGATCGGGCGAGGATGCGGAACGCGCTCCGTAGGTCCTGCGTGAACATGCTGGTCAGGATGGCGGGCCGGAGGCCGAGCTCGGAGAGCTGCCAATGACCGTAATTCACCCGGCGACGCTGTCGCAAGAGTTCCCGGAGGGACCTCGGCACCTCGTTCTGTACGACGACCTCGCGGGCGTACCGGAGCCGGAACCCTCGCTTGATCGCCTGGACGCAGAGGTACGCGTCGTCATTGACGAGGTTCTCCGGAAAGGGGGTCAGGAGTTCCCCGCGGATCGCCACGAACTCGCCCCCATGGACGTTCTGGGAGTCGCTGGGCAGCGCCCCGAGCTGGACATCGTGCAGGTCCCATAGGACGCGGGCGACGCGGGTCGCCATCGTGCCCGTGTTCGAGGGCTGGACCCTAGGGACGGCGACCCCGAGACGCGGGTCGTGGAAGTGGGCCATCATGTGCCCGAAGACCGAGGGGTCGACCCCCACGTCGGCCGACACGAGGAAGACCAGCGGGGAGGACGTGAGATGAGCGAGCACTCGATTGTACGCACGTGCCTTTCCCTCCCGCTCGGCCCGGAAGGACACGATGAGCCGCGGGTCGTGGACCGTGCGAAGATACTCCTCTTGGGAGGGATCCCCGTCCGCGGCCACGACGATCCGACCCACTCCGGAGCGCAGGACCTCAGGAAGTATCCGTTCCAGGCGCTCCCGGTCGTTGTAAGCGAAGAGCGCGACGCACGTCTCGTCTAAGCGCATGGATCCCATCGCTTCGCAGCAGCCGGATAAGGTATATTGCCGTCGCTGCGAGCGCGAGGATCCAAGAAAGGTGCGTCGTGGTGACCACGATGAGCTGCAGCTGCTCCGCCTGCCCGAGCGGCGAGGCGTAGTACCAGTACGAGAGGGCCGGGTTGATGAAGTAGGTCAAGCTCTGGGTCAACAGGAGGTACAACGCCGGAAGGAAGGAAAAGAGGAGCGCGCCCCGGTAGTCCTTGGCGAGCAGGAGCAGGAAGACGATGTAGATGAAATACTGGGAGTTGACGAGGTTGTAGGTGAGGTAGAAGATGAGGAAGACCTCGACCATGATGGGGGCGAGTTCGGCCTGGCCACGGTAGAACCGAAAGATCTCGTAGAGATAGAGCGGCGCGAAGACCAGGATGAGGAGCGGGGGGAAGCTCTGCCACGGGATGAGGATCTGCCACGTGAGACCGTTGGCATAGAAGGCCCCGTAGGAATTGGGCTGCGAGTTCGTGGAAAGGAGGGTCCCGAGGTCACCCATCACGGAGCCGGTGTACCAGTAGATCGCGAAGACCACGCCCACGGTCGCGAGGATGGGAAGCAGGTCCCGGGTTCGTTGGCGGCTTCGCAAGAGGATGAAGGGAATGAGAAGGGCGGGGAAGATCTTGACCGCTCCCCCGATCGCCGCGAATCCGGCGGCACTGAAGGTGTCTCCCTTCTGATAGAACAGGAGCGAAAGGGCCAGGCACGAGGCCGCGAGGATGTCGAGCTGTCCCCAACCCACGCCGACCAGGATCACGAAGGGATTGAGCAGCCAGAGTTTCTCCGCGGACGGGATCTTGAACTTCCGTGACAGGAGGTAGTAGATGCCGATGGTTCCCATCAGCATCGGCACCTTCAGGATCAGCCAGTAGATCGGAAGCTGCGCGGGAACGAACGCAAGCCAGGAAGCGTAAGGATTCGAGAGATACGCTCCCGGATAGTTGAGTTGACTGTTCGGAGGCAGCGGAAGCCCTAGGACCGAGTGATAGATGATGGCGCTCAGGGCACTATAAGGAACGTAGAAGGGCGGGTAGATCCATTTGAGGTAACCGGGTACCGCGGCCGACTGCACGAAGGGATTGACGTGGACCAGTTCTCTCACCCCCGAGCTGAGCATGAAGAACATGTCGTAGCGCTGGCCAAAGAGTGCCGCTACGGCGATGAGGAGCGGTACCGAGAGGGCCGCCATCCACCGCGGTCGAGGGGGTGCGAGCCATACGGTGAGCGCAAAGAGGAACGGGAGGGCGAGCGCGCCGATATCGAGCCACGGGATCCAACTTGCGGTCCCCACGGTCACGAGGAATGTGGCCACCACCGTGTCGTTGAAGGCCACGGCGACCGAATTGGACCCGGAGTGCAACTGGGTCGAGTGGAGGAACAGGCTGAAGTAGCTGCTCTTGACCTGCGGCAGGAGGAAGAGGGTGTTCTTTGGGGTGGGAACGCTGCTCGTGGCGTTGAGGAGATTCACCGTCACGTTCCCGGTGAACTTCTGGGTAAGGTTCCCGATCAGGTTGAGACTGACGTAGGCGGCGGAATTACCCGAATAGAAGATGTCGGTAGGGGACAGCAAGAAGGTGCCCTTCGCATTGGTCACGCTCTGACCGTTCTCGGATGGCGGAAGATAGGCATAGGGGATCAGCAGGAGCCCCAGCGCGATGAAGGCCACGAGAAACACGATCCACAGTCGTCCCCCTCCTGCCGTCCGCATCCAGGCTTTCGAACGTTCCCAGCCGGACCTTCCCCGACGCAAACCCCGGCGTGCCCCATCGAGGGTGGGGTGAGCGTTCCTGTTGGTCGATGCGGAAGACACTGCCGAGGGGGTCGGTTGGGTCTGTGAGGGTAAATTGCCCGGCATCACACAGGTCGCTGGCGACTCGGGGGAGGGGATATTAGGCTTGCCGTCCGCGTACCTCGAAGCTCGAGCGCCAGACTAGGCCGCCGCGGGATTCTCGAGGATGATCGAAAGTCCGTTGCCTCCGCCCATGCAGAGAGTCGCAAGCCCGCGATGCCCTCCGGAGATTCGGAGACCGTGGGCAAGCGTGGTCACGATGCGGGCCCCCGAGCAACCGATCGGGTGGCCGAGCGCAATCGCACCACCGGTTGGGTTGAACCGGTCGTCCGAGACCGGGAATGCCTTGAGGAACGCGACCGTAGAGGCCGCGAACGCCTCATTGACCTCGACACGGTCGAGGTCCTGGATGCCCCATCCGATCTTCGCCAGATGCTCCCGGACCGTGGGGATGGGCGACTCGGTGATGCGCACTGGTTCGACTCCCCCGGATTGGAAGGAGTGAATCCAGGCCAGGGGTTCGAGGCGAAGGGCGGCCACCTTCGCTTCGCTCGCGAGCACGAGGGCGCTCGCACCGTCCGAGAGCTGAGAGGAATTGCCGGCGGTGACCGTTCCGTCCGACTTGAATACTGGACGCAGTTTTCCGAGCCGCTCGAGGGTGGTATCTCCGCGTACCCCCTCATCGCGTTCGAGGCCCGGGGTACCGTGGGCAGGATCAGGCGGCACGGGCACCGTTTCTGCCCGGAACGACCCGGATTCGATGGCCCGGGCCGCGCGCTGGTTGCTCCGGAGCGAGAAGCGGTCCTGTTCTTCTCGACTCACCGCATTTCGGGAGGCCGTTCCCTCGGCGGTCACTCCCATGAGGCCCGCCCCATAGGCGTCCTCGAGCGAGTCGTGGTTGATGCTGTCGATGAGCGGGGTGTCCCCGTAACGGAGACCGCTGCGGACCCGGGGCGCTAGGTAGGGGGCGAGGCTCATGCTCTCCATGCCCCCGGCCACCACGATATCGGCATCTCCGGCACGGATCCGGGAGCACCCCATGATGATGCTCTCCATGCCCGAGCCACACACCTTGTTGATCGTGACCGCCCCGCGCTCGTAGGGGATCTTGGCCCCCAGGAGCACCTGGCGGGCGGGGTTCTGACCGAGGCCGGCCTGGATGCAGTTGCCGAAGAGCAGTTCTCCGATATCCGAAGGTTGCAGGTGAGCGTGGAGGATCGCATCGGTCACGGCAAGCCGACCCAGTTCGACCGCGGGCACTTTGGCGAGCGATCCCAGGAACTTACCGATCGGCGTTCTTTTTGCCGCGAGGATCGCCACTCGCTGACCCGCGCCCATACGGAGATTATCGCCGTCCTACCACTTGAACCTTTCTGCGCCGGGGGGGGGCCCCCCGCGCCGTCCGAGAGCGCTTTTAGCGGAGGGGGGGGTCGAGGGCGATCTGTCGGAGCTGTTCGGCGGAGCCGCTCACGAGACGGTGATCCTTGACCACGACGCGTCCCCCGACCAATACTGTGTGCACCGCCCCTTCGTTGGCAGAATAGACGAGGTTGGGGATCGCCTTGTCCAGGGTCACGGGAGCGAGAGAGGGATGACTCAGCTCGAACAGCGCGAGGTCCGCCCGGGCCCCCGGAGCGATCACACCGAGCTGTCCTTCCATTCCTAACGCGCGGGCTCCCTCGACCGTAGCCATGTCCAGCAGCGCCCCGGCGGGGAGGCACTTCGGGTCATGTCGGGCGTGCTTGTGGGCCAGTCCGGCCAATTGCATCTGGCGTAACATCGACAAGGAGTTGCTGCTGGTCGAAGAATCGGTCCCGAGTCCGACCGCGACCTTCTTTTCGCGCAGTTCGACGACGGGGGCCAAGCCGCCCCCGCCCGAAGCGAGCTTCATGTTCGACGAGGGGCAGTGGGCGACCGCCGTCCCGTGCCGGCCCATCATCTCGATCTCGTTGTTCTTCTGCCAGACCGAGTGCGCGGCCACCTGATGGGGTCCGAGGAACCCGATCTTGTCCAGCCATTCGGTCGGACGGAGCCCGCTCTTCGAGACGTGCCCTTCGACTTCCTGAAGGGTCTCCGACAGGTGATAATGAACGATGGTCTTGTGGCGTTCCGCAAGGTCGCGGGCGCCCAACCAGTTCTCCTCGTTCACGACGTAGACCCCTTGGGGAGCCGGGAGCGGGTGGACGAGGTCGTGGTGCTTCCAGCGTCCCATGAACGCTTCGGCATTCTGGAGCGGTACTCCTTTTTGCGTGGTGAACGCCGGGTCGAGCACGGCCCATCCGAGGAAGCCCCGCATCCCCATGGTCTCACAGGCCCTCGCCACGGCATCCATGCCGTAGTACATGTCGAGGAACGACGTCGTGCCTCCGAGGAGCATCTCGGAGATTCCCAGGAGGGCTCCGGCCTCGATGTCGACCTCGGTCCGCTTGGCATCGAACGAGAACATCGTCTCGAGGAACTGCGGGAAATCCATGTCGTCGGCGACCCCCTTGAGGAGGGTGTTGGCCACGTGGGTGTGCAAGTTGATGAATCCCGGCGTGAGGAGGAAGTCCCGAGCGTCCATTTCCACCTCCGCCTTTTCCTCCACCTTGGGAGCGACGGCGGCGATCTTCCCATCTCGAACGAGTACGTCGCCCCGGAGGACCCTTCTCTGTTCGTCTTGGGAGACGATGATCGCTCCTCGCAATGCGAGGCTAGGTGTTGAGGACATGGTCTCTGCCAGTGGAAGGCGAGCTTAAAAGCCACCCCGTTCCTCGCGCCCGGCATGGTTTCGACCGGGGACGCCAGTACCTCCCGGTCCTCCTCCTTTCTCGCTCGCCCCTGGCTCGTGGTGTTCCTGCCGATCAACGCGGCGTTGTCCGGCTTCGGGGTGATCCTTCCCATCCTCATCCTGTTCACCTATCACGCCGGTGTCGTTGCGGTCGCCCTCGCCATCACCCTGTACAACATCATGGTGATACCGGCGGCCTTCTTCTGGGGTCGGATTTGCGATGTCGTCTCGCGGCGGCGTCCTTTGCTCGCCCTCAACTATGCCGCGGTCGGAGCCGTCTTCTTTCTCGTGGGCATCTTTCACTCCTTGGATGGGCTCCTCATCCTCTACGCCGTCTTCGGCTGGTTCGCTCCTTCGGGCGCGGCCGCCTCGAACCTGCTCATCATGGAGCGGTTCGAGCTCCACGAGCGTCCCACGGCCTTCGCCTCCTTCACGGAGATGGGGGTCCTCGGGGGCACCCTGGGGATCCTGGCAGGATTCCTATGGGTCACGCAGTTTCCCGCGGACCTCCCCAGCTATCTCTTCCTGGTCTCCGCTTTGTGCTTTGCCAGTCTGGTCATGTTGTTCCTCCTCGTCCCGGAGCGCAAGGGACGTTTGGAGCGAAGCGCCATCGCGCACCACCACGAGAGCCTGGAGTCCCGGTTGCGGACCCTGTATCCGTTCTTCCTTACTTTACCCACGCGGCAGTTCTGGGACCGAACGGTCCACTGGTTGCGCCGGGAGGCGACCCATGACGTGCCTCTCATCCTCGCCGCTTCGTTCCTCTTCAACTTCGCCGCCAACCTGTTCAACACCTCCTACACCCCCTTCCTCGAGATGCTGGGGTTGGGAGCCGCCGGAGTCTTCCTGGTGAACCTTGCCAACAACGCGGCACAGACGCTGAGCCTGCCTTTCAGTGCACGGACCTCCGAAGGCGAACGGTCCGAACACTCCGTGGTGACCGCCAGCTGGCTCCGGGCTTCGGGATACGCCGGGGTGTTCATCTTTGCGGCCCTCTTTCCCCTCGGTCTCCTCCATCTCAAGGGGTATGGCGAGTTCTTCCTTTCCTACAACCTGCTCTCCTATGCGGTGCTGGGCATCGCGGTCGCCTTCTACACTACCTCGTCCTCGCTGCTCCTGTTTCGTTCCTTGGACCGGCGTAGCGCCGGCAGTTATCTCGGGATGAACAGTGCCCTTGGGGGCTTGGCGGCGATCCTTGGGTCCGGGCTCTCGGGTGTCATCACGAGCAACTTCGGGTTCAGCATCACCTTCGGGGTGGCGGTCATCTCGATGGCGGCGGCGGTTCCTGTTTGGTACATGGCTTCCCGAGCTTACCACCAGAGACACTGAGCGCGGGTCCCTTTGGGCCCAGCGAAGAACATTTAACCCCCTCCCGTTCGAGAATCGTGATGCCGGACGAGGACCTCCTGCTCCGAGATGTGCCCAACCGGGAATTTGGGGCCGGTGTCGTCGGCGTTTGCGACATCTGTCACAAGCGGCAAGCGGTCATCATCCTGTCCAAGGAACGCTACCAGCTCTGCGTCATGGACTTCCTGAACAAGAGCTGGATCAAGGCGGACGAGAAGCCCCAGGCCTTCACCGTGCCGTTCACTTCGACGACGGACTTCATTTCCACTCCCTCGGTCCCGGGCGGGATCTTGCATGCGATCCGCCTTCGGCCCACCAAGATCGTGAAACATCCCCTGGTGGTCGTGGCCCCGGACCCGTACGGCGTTACGACCCAGACCATTGAGGCGGCGGTCCGCTTCGTGCGGGAAGGGTACGAGGTCATCTTTCCGGACACCGGGAGGATCCCGGGGCTCTCGTTCGCGGTCGAGTATGGACTTACCCGCGGCATGCGGCTCTGGAAGGGAACGGTATGGCTGCCGCGCGCACGGCGGGAGCGGTTGCTCCGGCTGCTCGACGTGTGCCGGCTCCACGCGCTCGAGGATGAGATGGTGGACCCCACCAAGCAGGCGCTCTTCGGAGCATCGTACGGCGGCGCGTACGCCTTGGCCTACGCGGCCGAGACGGAGGGGCTACGGGCGGTCGCCCTGGCCTACCCCTACTGCGTGAGTCCGATCGGACGTCTCGCATCCATCAAAGCCCCCGTCCACACGGTGTACGGCTCCGGGGACACCCGAGCCGGTCAATCCGGTGTGCTCTTGCAGCGGTCGCTCCCCCGCTGGGGGATCGAATACACGAGCAAGGTCATTCCGCGGGCGGGCCACAATTTCCTCGGCCGGGATGAGAAGACCTACCGGGTCCGAAGTTCCGAACTGGCTTGGAAGGACCTCCTTGGGTTTGTCCGGGCCCAACTGGAGCCTCCGCCCCCGCCGAAGCCGAACCTTCCCCCCGGCCTTGAGGCGACCCTGCCGAAGGCCGTCGTCTCCGCCCCCGCCCACCATTAGGTGGGAAGGGCCGTTATCCTACTCGCCACCGATAGACGCTCATCGCTAGCAAGATCCCGATGGTGGCCAGTCCGAACAAGAGTGCACCATAGATCTCGAGCTGGCCCGCCGAGAGCGAGATCATGCCCATGCCCCCTTTCGCGAAGAGGGCGGCGTACGTCCCCGGCAGAAGATAGGCGAACTGCCGCAGGACGGGGGGAAGTACGGCCACCGGGTAGTAGAGTGGGGAAAGGATGCCGACCGCGGTGAAGACAAAGTTCCCGACCGGCCAGATCTCCCGGCGGGAGGTGATCCGGCTCGAGATCGCGATGCCGATCGCGGAGAACAAGATCCACAGCACCAGGATCGACGCGATCAACATGACCCAACCGAGTGGGGGGACCGGGTAGGAGAGCGCCAGCACGATCCCGAGGACCACGTAGGCCGGGAGCGCAGCGAGGATGTTCGATACCGCGATCCCGAACAGGTACTGTACCTTGCTGAGCGGGGAGGCGACGAACATGTCCTGTACCGACCACTGGATGCGCCAGGTGGCCGAATCCCCCAGTACCCAGTTTCCCACGTTCTGGGAGATGAAGAGCATCGCTCCTACCACCTCTCCGGCGAAAAGGTAGCCCGGGGCAATGATGCGCAAGAAGTACAGGAAGAGGAAGGGCACGATCACCGGTGCCGCGGCCACCGCCGGGTTCCGGGAGATCCAACGCCACCCGATGATGACAAAGGCGGGGAAAAGGTTCCCCCGGGTCGGAACCACGTTCTGGGTCGCCATCGGATCCTAATCCCCCTCCCGGGAGGACCGCCGGGACCAGTAGATGGCCAGCGAGCACAGGGCGATGGCCTCGATCGTGAGGGCGAGCGCCGCGTAGAGGATCTGTCCCGAGGAAAGCGGCTCGAGACCCATGGCACACATGACGAGCGCTGCCCCGGCGCTGGGGGGTAGCGCGAGGGCCAGGGAGGAGAGTCCCGCGGGAAAGAGGCCGAGGGGATAGAATACCGGAGGAAGCACTCCAAAGAAGTTGAACAGCAGGGTGGCGTAGGGCCAGATGGCCCGCATGTCCCGGAAGAACGTGGAGAGGATGTACCCCAGGCTGGAGGCAATGAGCCAGACCGTGCCGAGCACCAGGATGAGCAGACCGGCGGTGAGTGGGGCGAGGGGGTGGACGGTTTCCGTAAGGAGGCCGAGAAAGGTGAGCGTGGGGAGGTAGGCGACGAGGACCCCAATCCCCATCCCGAGGTAGTAGGACTCCGGGCTCAAGGGGGAGGCGTGGTAGAGCTCGTTCAGCTTGTGGTCGATCCGGATGTAGGCGGCCTCGTCCAGCACCCGCTCTCCGATGACGAACGCCGAAAAGACCATGGAACCCACGAGGGCAAACGGCAGGAGCGAGAGCGGGGCGAGGAGCCAGACGAAAAAGATGAAGATGACCTGCACGAACACCGTGGACGCGATCGACAGGTACTCGTGGAGCTGCACGCGGGCCTCGGTGGCCGCGAAGGCCCACAGTCCCTTCCACGCACCGGAGGCCTTAGCGAGCATCTTCCTCGATCGCCTTTCCGACCAACTGAAGGAAGGCTTCCTCCAGGGTGACCGGGCCCACGGTGGCGGCGACCCCCCGTGCGAGGGCGGCGTTGAGGATCTCGCTGACTCGCGAGGGCTCGGTGATGACATGGAGCACCCCATCGCCCTTCATCACTCGTCCGTAGGATTCGTAATCCTCGGTCCGGACCCCGACTTCGGGCAGGGTGACGCGTACGGTGCCGCCGACGCGTCGCTTGAGGTCCTCCGCGGTCCCTTCGGCGACCACGTGGCCATGCTCCACGATGTAGACCCGATGTGACAGGCTTTCGGCCTCATCGAGGTAGTGGGTCGTGAGGAGGATCGTCGATCCCCGTTCGGTCAGCTTCCGAAGGGCGGACCAGACGCCACGGCGAGCAAAGGGGTCCATTCCCAGGGTGGGCTCGTCCAGGAAGAGGAGGGGGGCCTCGGTGGCCAGCACCGTGGCGACCATCGTCCGTTGCTGCTGTCCCCCGGATAGGGTCACATTGAGCTGGTCGCGGATGTCGAAGATCCCCATGTCCTTGAGGGACGTCTCCGCCCGTTCCTGCGCCGTTTCCCGGGTGAAGCCCCGGGACCGCAGGTACGTGTAGACCTGCTCCCATGGAGTAAGGTGATAGAACGGGTGTCCCTCTTGAGGGACGACCGCGATCAGGGGCCGCACTTCTTCGGGACGCCGGACCGCGTCGATGCCGAAGATCTCGAGCTTGCCATCGCTCGGCAGCAGGAGGGTCGAGGCGATCTTGAGAAAGGTGGTCTTTCCGGCGCCATTGCGTCCGAGCAAGGCCACACGCTCGCCCCGGCGAACTTCGAGGTCGAGCCCCCGAAGGGCCTCCACGCTCGGACGGCCACGGGACCGGTAGACCTTCTTCATCCCGTGGGCCGAGAGTGCGAACGCTGAGGATTGTGGGTCGAATGTGGGCGACATAACCGTTGCTCAGCTCGAGTGATAGGGCGAGCGGGAGCGTCCCGACCCGCGGGAAGATTGGAGAAGGAACGAGACCTCGGAAGAGTCCAGGTTGAGCGTGTCGGCCAGGGACTGCTGGAACTCGGCGAAGGATGTCATGGTCGCGTCGTCGGGGGAACCGGCCCCCCTGAAAAGTCTTTCGATGAAGGGGAGGAGCTCCGCCGTGGTTCGGCGACGGGAGAGATGAGCGTAGTGCCCGACCTTGCGCGCCACGGAGTCCCGGAGCCATCGGGCCTCCCCCGCCCGGCGGAAGGTCGAGGGAAAATCGACCATGGGGGGTCGGTAATGGGAGCCCGGGCGACCGGCGTGGAAGATGCTGACTGTGGTCCCTCCGGTCATGAGCTCGCTCGCGTAGCTCCAAAGCACCCAGATCCTCCAGCGGTTCGCCCGAAAGAGGTGGAGATCGGCCCTCGCCAATGTGAGGTAGGCGTCCGAGAGCCCTCGCTCATCCTCCGCGAAGTTGGGGATGTTCTCATCGATCCATGGAAGAAGCTCATCGGGCGGGACATCGGCGAGCTTCATGACCTCGGTCGAGGGCACGAACCTGCCCGCCGAGAGCAATTTTCGGGTGGCCTCAAAAAGGTTGCTTTCTACCTCCCGGGGAGCGAGCGCCTCCAGGGTGTCGGTTCCCCCGGGGAGCGCCGACAGCGCCTCGAGATCGTTCAGGGCGGCTCGAACATCCCCGTTGGCCCGTTGGGCGATGAGGTCGATGGCCTCCCGGGCGACAGAATAGCCTTCCTTGGCGGCCACTTCGGTAAGGTGGTTCCGCAGCGAGCCGGAGTCGACGGGTACGAACCGTATCCGGCTGACGATGGACGAGGAGATGCCCGATGCCCGCATCACCGCATAGGCATCGTTGGCCGATAGGATGAGCGGCTGCCGCGTGGCACGGACGATCCGGGTAAGCTCCTCGAGGCCCCCTTCATCGCCGAGGCCGGTGGAGCGCTTCCAGGAGTTGAGCCAATCGGTGATGTCCATCTGCGCCGTCTTAGGATAACGGGCGAGACCGGCGGGAGAGGGTTCCTTGGGGATCTCGTCAAAGGAATCGTAGGAGGACTTTCCCGAGAGGGCCCATTGGCGGTTCAGCGCCTCGACCCGATGGTAGCGCCCTTGGAGGAATTCGCGGAAACTAGTCTTGGGACGGGCCGCTGCCGCCCGTGTCCGGCGCGCAGAGCTAGTGCTGAGCGCATCCACCTCATCAATGAGGACGAGGCTCCGGCCCCCATCCGAGGCCGAGAGATAACGTCCGTCATCCGTGAACGAGTCGGTGATGGAGGCGCGCCCGGCAATGGCCGACAGCGCTTCCTCGTTGCGCGCATCCGAGGCGTTCATCTCCACGAGGTTCCACCCCATGTCGTGCGCCAAGGCGTATGCGGCGGAGGTCTTTCCGACGCCCGTGGGTCCCTCGAGGACGGCCGCCACCACCTCGGGCCTCCCCTTGCGGGCCGCCCAGGCATTCCCGAAGGTCCGGAGCCGACTGACCGCGTCCGACTGGCCCACGATGTCCTGCAGGGACTCTGGACGCCAGCGCTCGGCGAGCGAGGTGATCCGCAATGGAGCATTGGGGCCCGACATGCCTTGGAAAAGGGTAGCGCTCAGATTGATAACTCCTTGTTGAAGTCTTCGTCGCGCCTTCGTCTACAGTCCATTCGGAACTCGAGCGTGTCGATTGACCGCCGTGCCTCGGAGGCCCCGGGAAAGCCGCCAGGGAGACTTGAACTCTCGACCTGCTGATTACAAATCAGCCGCTCTGCCAACTGAGCTATGGCGGCACTGCCAAGGGGGTGAGCGCAGCGCGGGATTTAAGCGACGAAGCAGATTTCTCCCGCGGGGGACAGAGAGCCTTTATGGTTGAGAGAGTACTAGCATATTCTCACCAGAGGCTGCGCGTGGTCGACTTAGACGAGAACGGTTCACCGGCGCGTCCGGAGATGTCCCCCGGAACCGTCGCCAGCGCGTTCAATCGGATCCTCGACAAGTCCACTTCCCTGTACAAGGGTAGCCCGGACATCCTTCGGGAAAATTACGTGCCTCCCCGGCTTCTTCACCGGGACCGGGAGATCGAACGGATCGTGGAGATCCTCGCTCCCGCCCTCAAGGGGGAGACCCCGTCGAACATCATGATCTACGGCAAGATCGGCACGGGAAAGACCGCCGTGATCACGCTCATCCGCATGGATATGGAACGCCGGCAGGGGCTGCCAAAGCCGCTGACGTTCATCACCGTGAACTGCGGGAACGTCGACACCCACTATGCCTTGCTGCAGACGCTCGGCAACTCGGTGGCCGAGGACGAGGAGTCCCGTATCCCCACCGGCTGGTCGCTCGATCGGGTCTACGTCACCATGCGTACGCTCTTCGAAAAGCGAGGCGGCACCATCCTGGTCGTCCTGGACGAGATCGACAAGCTGGTGAAGCGCTCGGGGGACAATGTCCTCTATACCCTATCCCAGATCAACTCGGAGCTCTCCGCCTCCAAGGTGGGGCTCATCGGCATATCGAACGACCTCAAGTTCACCGACTCGATCGACGCCCGGGTCCGGAGCCGACTGAACGAGGAGAAGATCCTCTTCCCACCCTACGACTGGACCCAGTTGCGGGACATCTTGCGAGATCGTGTCCGGGAAGTCTTCAGCGACGAGGTCGTGGAGGCGGGAGTGATCGAGCGTTGCGCCGTCTACGCCGCGCAGGAGAACGGCGATGCCCGCCGGGCGCTCGCCCTCCTCCGAGTTTCTTCCCAGATCGCGGAACGCACCGGATCCGCCGTCATCACCGAAGAGCACGTCCATCGGGCCAAGGCGAGCCTCGAGACCGACATCATCACCGACTGCGTCAAGACCCTCCCCGTCCAATGCAAGATCCTACTGTGGTCCATCGTCTCCGCCACGGAGCGCCGGAGGGTTCCGCTCCCCACGGGGGAGGTCTATGACGGGTATGCCGACCTTTGCAGCCGGATGGGGATCCCGGCCCTGACCACGCGCAGCATTTTCAACTACATCTCCGAGATGGAGACCCTCGGGCTCATCCACACGGAGTTGCTCTCCCGGGGGCGGGGGGGTCGTTACCGACAGGTCACGATCGCCGTGCCCGCTCAGGAGACATTGCATGCGCTCGAGGAAGATGAGATGCTGCTCCCGCTCTCCAAGCAACGGGTCCAGAACCAGCGCAGCCTGTACCACTACGACGGGAACCGTTAGTTCGGGATTTCCCGCACGACCCAGGCGAGGTCCTTGAGCATCTTCCGGACCATTGGCGCCGAAGCGTGGGGCATCACGACGAACCGGATGGCCCGCGGTTCCCGGATGGCGCTGACGTCCCATCCCCGGCGGAGCATCTGGTTCTGGATCGCGACCGGATCCCGGTGTCGTAGGGCCACGATGTTGAGTACCGGCTCGATGACGGGTTCAAGTCCCATCTCCCTTCCGGACTCTGCGATCGTTCGCGTCAGTTCCAGGACGCGCTGAACCGTCCGCTGGTACCCCCGGCGGCCCTGCAACGACATGGCCGAGAAGATGGCCGCCACGTTCCGAGAGGGTCGGGTCCCGTAGAGGCTGGAGAGCGTCGGCGCGCTCAGGTAGGGCGACTCTACCGAAATGGCGCGGATCTCTTCCCAGTTCCGAAGCAAGAGGGCCCCGGCCGGGATCGGCGCACCGCCCATCTTGTGCGGGTCGACGCTCAAGCTCGTGACCCCGGGGGCGGCAAAGTCGAAGGGGTAGGTCCTTCCCTTGGCGACCTCCATGAATGGGAGCACAAATCCCCCAAAAGCGGCGTCGACGTGCAGCCGAGTCCCTCGGTGGAGCGCTATCTCGGAGATCTCATCAATGGGGTCCACGACCCCGAGTTCGGTCGAACCTCCCACGGCCACGATCAACGCGGTGCGGGAGGTAACCGCTTTACGCACCCCCTCCACGTTGACCCTTCCGTCCGGCCCGGTTTCTACCCATCGGGGCTTGAGGGAGAGCAGGTCCAGGGCCTTCGCCACGGAAAAGTGCGCACTGCGCGGGACCACGACCTCTTTCTGGCCAGAGATGTTTCGTGCAAGCCATAGCGCGGTGATGTTCGCCTCCGTCCCGCCCGAGACCACCATTCCCCCGGCCCCGTGCAACGGGGCGTGATAGAGCTCCCGGAGCCATCCGACCACTTCTTCCTCAAGGCGTACGGTCCCCGGGCAGAGGCCCGGGTTCCCGGTGTTCGCCGTAAGGAACGGGGCGGACATGCGTTCCGCGGCTTGGAGCGGTTGCGTGCACATGCTCCCGAAGATACGTCCCTCCCGGTAGTCCCAATCCTCTCGCAGGGCTCGGTCAAGCCGGGATTGGATCCTTGGGCGGGGGAGTGGGCCAGGAGGGAAGCGACCAAGCCCCCCGTCCCGGGCTGCTCCGGTCATCCGTCAGCCGTCGATCTGAGCCTTCTGCAGCCGCGCAGAGAAGTCGACGAAGACCGTCTTGATCTCCGTGAATTCCTCGATCGCCACGGTTCCCGCTTCCCGTCCGCCGTTCCCGGTGTTCTTGATGCCACCGAAGGGCAACTGGACCTCGGCTCCGATGGTGGGGGCGTTGATGTACGTGATGCCCGCCTCCAGCCGCTCCATGGCCTGGAAGGAGCGGTTCACATCTTTCGTATAGATCGACGAGGAGAGCCCGTAGTCGACCCCATTCGCCACGCGTACGGCTTCCTCGAAGTCGCTGATCTTGATCACCGAAAGGACCGGGCCGAAGATCTCCTCGAGCGAGATCCGCATGCCGTGCTTCGCCTCGAAGATGGTCGGCTCGATGAAGAAGCCCTTGTCAAACGCTCCTCCGGTGAGCTTCTTGCCCCCGGTCAGGAGTTTGGCCCCTTCTTTCTTGCCAATCTCGATGTACTCTAGGATCTTCTTCTCCTGGTCGAGGCTCGCGACGGGGCCCATGTCGGTCCCCGCCTTGAGGGGGTCGCCGACCTTGAACGACTTCAACCGCTTGAGGAGCATCTCCAGGAAGCGGTCATACACGTCCTTGTGCAGTAGGAGCCGGCTGGTGGCCGTGCAACGCTGTCCCGAGGAACCGAAGGCACCGAAGAGCACCCCTTCCAAGGCGAGCTCGAGGTCGGCGTCCTCCATCACGATCTGGGGGTTCTTTCCTCCCATTTCCAAGTGAACGTACTTGAGCGCCTTCGCCGCCTCGGTGTATACTCCCCGTCCCGTGTCGGTTCCCCCCGTGAAGCTCACGGTCCGGACCAAGGGATGGGTGGTAAGTTCCTTGCCCACGGCCCCGCCGGAGCCCGTGACCAGGTTCAAGACGCCCGGGGGCAATCCGGCCGCCTCGTAGACCTTCGTAAGTTCTACGGCACATCGTGAGGTGTTCGTGGCCGGTTTGAACACGACGGTGTTCCCGGCGATGAGCGCAGCGGCGATCTTCCAGTTGGGGATGGCGACCGGGAAGTTCCAGGGGGTGATCGCTACGATGACCCCCTTGGGCTGCCGGAGGGTGAAGCAGTACTTGTTGCGGAGCTCCGAAGGAACGGTCTCGCCCAGGAGCCGGCGTCCCTCGCCGCTCATGTACTCGACGAAATCGATCGCCTCCTGTACGTCTCCCTTGCCCTCCGGAAGGATCTTCCCCATCTCTTTCGAGACGAAGGAACCGAGTTCCTCCTTGCGCTCCTTGAATATCCGCGCCGCTTCGAGGAGGATCTGACCCCGCTTGGGGGCGGGAGTGCGGCGCCAGCCATCGAAGGCCTTGTGGGCCGCCTCGATCGCCCGGCGGGCGTCGTCGGAGGTGGCCGCCACAAAGCTTCCGAGCTCTTCTCCCGTGGAGGGGCTCCGTGTGGCGAATCGCTTGGCTCCAGATGGGACCTCCCACTTTCCTCCGATAAAAAGACCGAATTCTTGGCTCATGGTGCACTCCACATCGCGGGACCGCTTGCAGTAGAAAGCCTTTCCGAGGGGTCTAACCGGTTAGCTGGCGACCGGGCAGGCGACGGGGCATTTGCACACCTTCAGAGATGTCTAATCGACCGTTTGCAAAGGTCATCCTTAAGTGCCTTCGGAATATTACTAATCTGGAGAGTGCATTGGTTTTGTCACCCTCGGTGTCACATTGGGGTCGCTGGCTCGCGCCGATCGTATTGGTATTGATGATGGTCTCGGGACCGGCCTTCGGTCTTGCAGCCCCTTCCGCGGCGTCTTCACCGGTATCTACACCACTATCTCATCCCGCCACCGCCGTCCCGGTGGCACCGACGGCGTCCAACAACACGAACGCTGGGATCACGGTGTGCGGACCTGGGAACGATCCGACCCTGACCGCAACCACCGGTGTGATCCCCGTGGCCGGGAACTTCACTGTTTGTAACAACGCCATCGTCACTGTCAAGAACGCTCGGGTTGAGATCGAGAGTCAGACGGCGACCAACAACTTCCGGTTATCCGATGACCTCGCCTACCGGTTCCATGTGAATGTCTCGAACGGGGCCCAGCTTCGGCTCGTCAATGCGAGCATCAACACCACCGCCGGTGTCTCCTTCGGGTCCTACCCCAAGCTTAACCTGACCATCTCGAACGATAGCTCCGTGTCCGTGGAGAACGGGTCGCTCGCGTTTGCCGGATGGATCTACGTGACCGGTGGACCCTCGGGAGGATCGGACCTTTATCTCAACCATTCCGCGATCCGACCGAACTGGGTGCTACCGGTCGGGACTTCGAACTATACTCAGGACAACGCGTTTGCTCCTCAATTGACGGTCGACGGGGGCAGCAATGTCATCACCGAAGACAGTTCGATCCAGGGGTTGTACAGCGATGCCCAATCTCTCACGAACACGTTGAACGAGAACTTCGTCAGCACGGATGTCCAGAACCAGCACTTCGCGGTTCCTGGGACGGTCAAAGGCTTCACCGTGCCGGACACCCAAGCCCTGACCCAAGACACCTACCCCACCTGGTCCGAGGCGAAACTATCGGGAGTGATCAACGCCACGGTCAATGGGACCTTGGTTCCCACATTCAAGTACAATGGACACGTGTTTACCGGTAAGACCGTGAACGTGGCCAAGGGGAACTCCACGAACTTCACCGTGATCGTCCCCGGTCCGTCCTTCGTCACCCCCTACATGAATCCCGGAGGCCTGACGGGCCTGCTGAACTCCATGCAGGCCGGCACCACCAACGTGACCTTTGCGGGTACGGGCGCCGGGACGCTGAGCGCCGTTGCGATCTCGATGGTGCCTCTCTTCGGATTCAACGTCACCTTTGCGGCGGGCTCGCACCTGTATGCCGTAGATTCCTCCTTCGATGTGAACTACGCTAACTCGACCTGTGTCGCTCCGTCCAGCTCCAACAAGATGTACTTCTTGGGGGGCTCGGGGGCCGACCTGCTCAACTCGAGCTCTTACATCACCTGGGTCAATCAAACGGTGCCTTCCTGTGGTGAGATGGACGCCTTCCTCGTCGATGCCTCGAGCACCTACTGGGTCTACAATTGGGCGGTTCTTACGGCACTCGGAACCGCCGGATCTCCCTCGCCCGGCGCGGTCGTGTCGGCCGTCTCGGCCGTGAACAATACGACCATCGCCAATCTGGCCACCACCGCCACGGACCCAAAGCTGTTCAATGGATTCTTCTCTGGAGCCGTTGACTCCGTGGCCGCCCCACAGAACCCCAGTAGCTACGGTATCACCCAGGCGAACGGTGTAGCGCTCTACGCACTTGCCACCGCCTATGTGAGCCTTGGGTCGCTGCCCGACGGACTCTACGTCGGTGGACTCTATCACATCACCTTCAACGGATCCGCGACGTTCCTCAACGGTACGACGTTCCCGGTGGCAACGGGAAGCGCCAATTCCCCGCCTTTGTGTGGTTGGCCCCGGATTTCCTCCGGGTGTGGCCGCACGGTCCTCGCCCCGGTCAGCTTGGCCCTCTCTACCGCAGATGTCCAAATCTCCCAGGTCACCTTGAGCACGACCGGTATGCCCTCGTGCACAGCGAACTGCAACGTCTTCGAAGGGGATGTCGTGTCCGTCTCGGTCAACGTGACGGATGTCGGCAAGCTCATCGTAGCGGATCACCAAGCGATCCCTGTCTACGTCTACGACGTCTACGGGACCACGAATGTCACGCTGGGGGAGCTCTTCTTCTCCTTTGTCATCGGTTCTGCGGACGTTCAGACTCAGTCGATCTCCTGGACCATTCCCTACGCCCAGTCTGGGACCCACATGATCCAGGCCATCGTCGACCCCTTGCATGTGGCGCCGGAGAACGGGACTGTTGCCAAGATCAACAGCATGAACTACAACGTCTACAAGTCCCCCCAGATCTTGGTCACACAAGCCACGATCACCATCGTCGACTCCTGTTCTGGTCAGACGATCTCGCTCGCCCGAGCAAACACCTGTAACCGTGTGAATGTGGTCGGAACGGCGACCAACACGGGAGATGCGGGGGTGACCGCGACCTTCACCTTGACGTGGAACGGAACGTTCCCGATCGGGACCACGAAGAGCCTCTTCGTACCCGCCGGAGGCTCCGCGAGCGTCAATGGGACGTTGCTCATTACCACCCAGACGTTCACCGGGATGATCCAGCTCCATGTGGAGACGCCGGTGCTGCAGCCCGTCACCTATCCCCGGGTCTACTTCAACTACACTCAGTCGGAAACCTTCGAGGACTACACCACCCTGGTGCTCAACAACCCCTCGCAGAACTTCAGCCTGGGAAGCATCGGATCCGATGGAAGCCCTTACACCGTGGCTGCGGGCAGTTACCGGAACACCAGCGGGATCTTCAACCTGACTGCTGCCGAGGTAGCCGCGGACCCCAACTACTCCCCCTTCGGAGTAGGTACCGGTATCCAGGTTAGCGCCATCATGCAGAACCTAGGTGGTTCGACCACGAATGCGAACGCGACCCTCTACCTCGTCAACGGCAGTTCGGACGTGGCCGTCTCGAACTTGACGATCGGTGCGGTGGGCTATGCCCCGAGCACGGTCCAAGTGTTGATGCCCATGTGGCACATCAACCCGGCGATCATCGGTCAGAATCTCGGGCTTCGGACCTTCGTGCTCACGGTACGCTGGTCGAATGACTACATCTACGGGGTGGAGAACTTCAACTTCACCTACTCGTTCAATGTCTTCATCCGGCCCCCGGTGGTGTATCTGACTCCCGCCGTGTTCACCTACACGAAGATCGATCT
>JAKAOF010000006.1:39560-52515 GCA_021823345.1 Thermoplasmata archaeon | reverse complement strand
GTGTGTCCGGACTGCTCGGCCCTCCTCGTAGGGATGAAGGCGGATCCCATGGCGGCGGACTACAACGCCTTCACCCAGCGGTTCCGCGTCATCGCCCAGAAGGAGTTGGCCGAGAACTACAATGAGGGAGCGTTCTGGGACTGGTGGAAGCGCCAGCCGACCTACGTTCCGTTCGCGACCTGGAAGCAGCAGATGGCCGTCTCCGGAGCAGCCGGGGGTGCGGCTCCCGCCGCTGCCGCGGCGAAGATGAAGGGCCGGAAGGGCCAAGGCGGCTCCCCGCCCCCGCAGGGAATGTCACCCCAGCCCGCCCCTCCCGCCCAACGCATGCAGTCGCCACCGCAGGGCCCCGCCCACGGTCAGATGCAGGGGCCTCCTCCCGAGGCCCAGTCGGCAGCCCCAGGAGGGCCCGCCGAGCCTGGAATGAAGGCTTGCCCCTCCTGCGGTAGGAACATCAATGACTCGATGCTCCTGTGTCCGTTCTGCAGCGCTGTGACCCGTTGAATCGGTTATGAAAGTACTCGTCACCGGCGTCGACGGCTACTCAGGATGGCCGCTGGCCCTTCACCTCCTGCACCGTGGTCATGAGGTCGTTGGGATCGACAACCTCGTGACCCGACGGCGGGTGGCCGAGGTCGGGAGCCAAAGCGCGACCCCGATCCGGTCGATGTCCCAGCGCGCGAAGTCGGTCCAAAAGGTGCTCGGTAAGACTTTACGGTTCTACCGGGGAGACCTTTGCCAATGGGAGTTTGTCCGCGACTTGGTGCGGAAGGAGAAGCCGGAGGCCATCGTGCATCTCGGGGAACAGCGTTCGGCGCCGTACTCGATGATCGACGTCCACCATGCGGTCCAGACCCAGGTCCAGAACCTTACGGGCACGCTGCACATCCTCTACGCCATCCGGGAGGAGTCCCCCAAGACCCACCTCGTGAAGATGGGCACCATGGGCGAGTACGGCACACCGAACGTGGATATCCCCGAGGGGTTCTTCGAGATCGAGTACCGGGGTCGTAAGGACAAGTTGCCCTTCCCTCGGCAGGCCTCCAGTTGGTACCATTGGTCCAAGGTCTTTGACACGGGGGACGTCATGCTCGCGAACAAGATCTGGGGCACGGCCGCTACGGACGTAATGCAAGGGGTCATCTATGGCACCCGCACGCCGGACATCGACCGGCCCGACTTCCTGACCCGGTTCGACTTTGACGAGGTATGGGGGACTGCCCTCAATCGGTTCTGCGTGCAGGCGGTCTTGGGGCTGCCCCTGACTCCCTACGGCAAGGGCCAGCAGAAGCGGGGATTCATCGCGCTCGAGGACTCCATGCAGAGCCTCACGCTGTCTGTCGAGCATCCGGCGGCTCCGGGAGAGTATCGCGTGTTCAACCAGTTCGACGAATCCTACTCCATTACCGATCTCGCACAGCTGGTGGTCAAGGCGGCCCGGGAGGACCTCGGGGTCGAGGCCGAGATTCACAACTCCTACAACCCTCGGGTCGAGGCGGAAGAGCACTATTACCAACCCCACCACGAGAACCTGATCCGGCTCGGGTACCATCACTTGAGGGAGTTACGGCAGTCATTGACGGAGATCCTGACCGACCTTCAAAAGTACCGTTCTCGGATCGAAAGCCACCGTCACGTGGTGATGCCCCGGATGAACTTCCGTTCCCCCGACAACCGGGACCCCTTGCACATCCCGGCCGAGAAGGCCTGAGCGGACGGGCGATCCCTATTCCCACTCGATGGTGGCCGGTGGCTTGTCGGTGACGTCGTAGACGACCCGATTCACCTTTCCGGAGAGTTCCCGGGTGATGCGTTCGGAGATCTCCCGGAGCAACCAGGCCGGTGGCTCGGAGGCGGTCGCCGACATGGCATCGGAGGATTCGACCATGCGGACGGCGACCGTATTCGCATACGTGCGGTTATCTCCGATCACCCCGGTGCTCTGGATGGGGAGGAGCACGGCGAAGTATTGCCAGGGAGAATGGATCTTCCCTTGGCCGACGGCACGCTCCACGGCCTCTTCGACAACGACCGTCGCCGCTCGCAGAGTCGCAACCCGTTCTTCCGTCACTTCTCCCAGGACCCGTACCGCGAGTCCAGGGCCCGGAAAGGGCTGCCGCGAGGCCTCGGGTACCCCAAGGTGCTTTGCGATCGCCCGCACCTCATCCTTGTAGAGGTCCCGCAAGGGCTCGACGACCTTGAGGCGCATGTCCTTCGGGAGGCCGCCCACGTTGTGGTGCTTCTTGATGGTGTCCCGCATCCCGCCGCCGCTCTCGATCCAGTCCGGGGCGATCGTCCCTTGAATGAGGTGGGTCGCTCCGTTACTCTTTGCCTCCTGCTCAAAGACTCGAATGAAGGCCTCCCCAATGCGGGTGCGCTTCTCTTCCGGGTCGATGACGCCTTTGAGGGCGCGAAAGAACGTCTGCCGAGCGTCAATGAGTTCCAAGGGGATGCCGGCCTTCCGGACGCTCCCCAGGACCTTCGGTCCCTCGTCCTGACGAAGAAGACCGGTGTCCACGAAGAGGGGACGAACGCGAGTACCGATGACCCGGTTGGCGAGTACCGCGGCCACCGTGCTGTCGATACCTCCCGATACCGCGGCGACCGCGGTCACTCCTTCGGGGATCTCGGCTTTCAGGCTCTTCTCGATGTCTGCGATGTGAGCTGCAGCGTCCTTCATGGTTCCTTTCGAGCCGGAAATCCTCCCTGTTAGGGGGGGCAGACTCGGTACCCATATACCCTCTATCCTCATCGCCGCTCATTCACGGGAGATGACCTGGTCGATGCTCACCCCCGAAGGCGCCGGCCCTCGGTGCTCTGGCGGGCCGCTCTTGAGCACCACTCTTCCGATGTTGTCCAGAACAAGCCGCGTAAGTCTTTATTTCTCGAGCGTCTGAAGCGTTGATGGCTCGGGTCGAGTCCTTGAAGTCCAAGGGGGATCCCGAACCCCCCAAGGGTAGACTACGCTCGGTTGGGACGGATCCTTTGGAGCGCCCCAGCTATCGAAGAGTGCTTCGTCACCGATCCTTTGCCCGCGTGTGGATGGCGCAACTCGTAAGCCAGTCGGGAGACTTCATCTTCGAGGTAGCCCTGCTTTGGCTGGTCCTCCAAGCTACGCACTCCGTCCTTGCCGTGGGGATCGTGGTCACGGGCACGATACTCCCTGCCGTTCTGCTCTCCCCGTTTCTCGGGGTCTACCTGGACCGTTGGGACCGAAGACGGACCTTGATCTTCACGAATGTCCTGGAAGGGGTCGTCGTGCTCTGTCTCGCCACGTTGGTCCTCTCCGGGGTAGATTCGCTCGTCTCCATCTTCGGAATCGTGCTTTTGCTGGGGGCCGGGGCCCAAGTGGTCGGGATCTCCACCACCGCGTACGTACCTTCCCTACTCGAGGTGGAGGACCTGACACCGGCGAACAGCCTGCTTTCCGTGAGTGGTTCTTTTAACCAAGTGGTCGGGCTCGCTCTCGGCGGAATCGTGGTGGCCATTGCGGGCGTGACCGTCCCGATCGAGTATGATGCCGTTACCTTCTTCGCCGCGGCCCTACTACTTTCGAACGTGCAGGGTCCGACCCGGAAGTCTTCCTCCAAGTCGCCGGAAGGCTCTCAACCTTCCTTCCGGAAGGAATTCCGAGAGGGCTTCGCATTCATCCGTGCCCACCGGTTTATGGTCGAGATTATCGCGATCGGCATGCTGGTCAACTTCTTCGGGAATGGGATATCTGCGTTGCTTGCCCCCTATGCTTCGTTCGTCCTCCACGGTGGATCCTCCGTGTACGGGTTCTTGGGTGCGTCGGTGGCCGTTGGCTCGTTAATCGGTGCGGGGGCGATCGGGACGGTGAACACACGGAAGACCGCCGGGTGGTACCTTCTCTCGGGGGGCATCTGCGTGGGGCTCTTCATTACGCTCTTGGGACTTGCGTCCTCATTTCCATTGGCAGTCGCCTTCTTGTTGGGAATTGGGATCGCCATCGCGATCACGAACCTTCCCATGCAAACACTGCTGCAGGCGAAAGTGCCGGAAGGGTTGCGAGCGCGCGTGATGGCCGCCTTTGGAGCGCTAGTGATGGCGACCGGTCCGGCGGGACCCCTCGTCATGGGATGGGTCGCTACCCGCTGGTCCGTCTCTCTCGCCCTGGTGATCTCGGGGGTAGCAATCACCGTCACTATCGCCTTGGGGATGCTCGTGATGTCCGCGCTTCGGACAATCGAGTATTGAACCTTTCTCCGTTGAGCTCGAAGGTCAGATTGATCGCGAACGGGTCCCCTGACGACCGCCCAACGTGAGGTGATATCACCCGGCGCTGCCGGGAACTTGAAGAGTTATGTCTCCCTATCCCACTCTGCCCGATAGGCACGGAGCTTCTCGAGGATCTGCGGTAGGCGCATTGCCAGGATCTCGGCGGCAAGGAGGGCGGCGTTCTCAGCGCCGTCGACCGCGACCGTGGCTACGGGGACTCCGCGAGGCATCTGGGCGATCGAAAGGAGCGAATCGAACGGGACCTTTCCGGAGAGCGGTACGCCGATCACGGGCTTGAGGGTACGGGCGGCGACCACGCCCGGCAACGCGGCCGCCATGCCCGCCATCGCGATGAACACCTGGGCATCGGAACCCTTCACGATCGTTTCGACCCGATCGGGATTCCGGTGGGCCGAGGCCACATGCACCTCACTGGAGATGCCGAACCGGGCCAGCATCGTGGCGCACTTCTCTGCGTGCGGGAGGTCCGACTTGCTGCCGAGGAGGATCTCGACCTCCGGCATGGTCGAAATGGAACCCTTTACACGATGGGTGTCAGCGAGACATGCGGGGCTCCCCGCTGCTCGTCGATCCCGATCGCATAGATGAGGGTCCTGGGCCGGATCCCGTAGATGCACGGGGAATCATCGATGTTGACCACCCGGAAGTAGGTGTCCATCATGTTGATGATCTCCGAGGTGACCATGAGTCCGGGCTTGAGCAGTCCGATCCCGAGGTTCCCCATGATCTTCGTCCGCTGGACGGCCTGGAAGAGACCCGTGATGGCCATGTTGTCCCCCTGCTGGTACTCAAGGGTGTCGAACGCCGTGTATTCGATGTAGGGGTTCTTCTCCTGTCCCCCACGGACGGCGCGTTCGATCTCCTCGTACGCCCGCTGGGCATCCGCACTGCTGCGGATCCTTCCGAAGGGAAGGATGTAGGGAGAGGTCTGCTCCGTCGCGGTGTAGTCGATGATCCGGACGCGAGAGTCGAACACGCTCGAAGGAACGTGCTGGGTGATGAGCTCCTTGAGGCGATCGGGGTACTCCCCACCGGCGAGCACGCCCATCATCCCCCGGCCCTGAGCCAGGAAGTTGAGGAACGTCGGGATGAACAGGTGGTAGTAGTCATCGATCGACACGTTGATGTCAATGTCGAAGGCATTGTACGAGCCTCGCTTGTACCCGCCGCCCATGAGGGCATCGATGTCCGCCACGCCACTGGAGAAGTGGGTGGGGCTGTCGGAAACCGCCGACCATTGGCGCGAGGAGAGCGAGTGACCGTTCGCCTTGGAGTGGAGTCCACCCAGGGCACGGAAGCGTCCCTGAGAGAGTGTCGCCGCGTACCGGGGCTTCGAGATGTTCGTGGCCCGGAGCTTGTCGAAGCGCACGTGACGGATGCGGCGCTCGTCCACTTCCTCGCGGGAAAGGGAGACCAGACCGTCCACCAGGTACTCGATACCGCCCGCCTCGGCCTTTTCCAGAACGAGGATCACGTTGGTGTTCGAGTTCTCGACCAGGTCCTTCTGGAGGCACATGACGAATTCCTCCATCTCGAGACCGTAGCGGTGGGTGATTCCTTCGAGGGAATCCACCACGAGCAGGGACTTTTCCGGGAGCACCTTTTCGATCCGGTCGTAGACGTGTTCGACTTCCGGCATCCGGGTGTGTTGCATGAGCGCGGTGAGACGGGCACGGTCGACCTTGGTCGGACGTTCGCCCTCGCCCCCGATGCTCTTCAAGAAGTCCCGTGCCCCAGAGACCTTGGCCTTCTGGTCAGGGGAAGGTTCCTGAGAGGGACGGGTCGCTTCTCGACCGACGAGCATGTCCAGGAGGATCTTGCCCGAGTCGAAGATCCGGGTCCGCATCTCCGTGGACTTGAGCCAGGGGAATTGGTGGTAGAGCGCTTCATCGGAGACCCGCGTGGAGAGGTAAAAACTCTGGCCTTTCTTGCCTACCTTCTCCAATACCTCAAGACAGAAAGTGGTCTTGCCGGTACCGGCTCCTCCTTTTACGATCAGGCTTCGTCCACCCGAGCCTCCGAGAAACGAAATCAGTTCCGGAGGTATCGCCGTCTGCACTAAACCCGCATCCATCGTAAGTCAATCCTCGGACCTAACCATACTTTTGTTGTATATAAACCAACGGAGTCGTTCAGCCGTTCTTCCCCGAAACGAGCGTGCGGGCCGAGGCCACGGCCCGCTCCAAAATCTCCGCTAGTTTACCTTGCTGCGGTCCGGAAGCGCGGGCGGCCGAGGGATTGCCACCTCCCTTGCCCGGCCAATCGGCCATGACCCGGTCGAGCAACGCCTTCGCCGAGATCTTATCGGGGATGGACGACGCAAAGAAGAGCGTCCAGCGGGGACCCTCCACGCAAGCGAGCACGGCCACGTGGCCCGGCTGGTTCGTGATCTCCCGGGCGAGGTCTTTGAGGAGCGAGGACTCCAGATCGACCACCGCAGGGGTGATCCACATCTTGTCCCCCAGTTCGAGGGTCCGGGCAGGGTCCCGTAGGAGGTCCCGGGCGAGGTCTTCCAATTGCCGGGACGAGGCGGAACGCTGAGCCTTTTCGTCCGCTCTCCGCTGTTGGAGGAGCTCATCCACGGCGGCCGGGATCTCGGGGATCGGCTGGGCCAGTTTTGCCGAGAGACCTCGGAGGATCTCGGATTGCTGCTCGACGACCTCGAGCGCGCGATCGCCGGCGGTAAAATGCAGCCGCACCATCCCATCCTGGATCCGCTCGGCGGACAGCACGTGAATGTACCCGGTCTCCGAAGTGTGCGTGCAGTGGGTACCGCCACAGGCCTCGACGTCAAAGCCGTCGACCTCGACGATCCTCAGCTCCTTTCCGGGAACCGCTCCTCCTTGGTAGATGGTGAAACCGTAACGGTGCTCCGCTTCGGAGCGGGGTAGGAAGTAGCTCTTGACCGGCCGGTTCTCGCGGACGATCTCGTTCGCTCTCCGCTCCACGTTCTTGAGGTCCTCAGCCGTTAGGTTGCGGAAGTGAGTGACATCGAGACGGGCCTCTTCCATGCCCTTGAAGGCCCCGGCTTGCCAGATGTGGGGGCCAAGGAGCCGACGCAGGGTGCCGTTCAGGATGTGCGTGGCCGTGTGGTGCTGCATGAGCTGGCGGCGACGGGCGGCCAAGATCTCACACGACACCTCTTGTCCAGGAGTGAGAGATGCGGTGTGGCTCGGTGACACGCGGTGGAAGACCCACGGTCCTTTGCGGACGACCTCTTCGATGGGAAGTTGGGCGATCGTACCCGTGTCGGTGATCTGACCGCCTCCCGTGGGGTAGAAATACGTCGACTCCAGGACGACCCAGTGAGGGTTCGACCAAACGACCCGCCCTTGGAACTTGAGGGTGTAAGGGTCCTTGTGATACTCGACCTTGGTGCTGGGAATGTCCGGGGGAAGGTCCGGCGGTGCATTCGTCTCCGCGGTTTCAGCGCCCGGCGCCGAGGTTTCGGAGGCGGACTGATGGAGCTTAGCGGCGAGCGCAAAGAAATCCGGGGGAGCGAGATCGCGTACCCCGAGTTCCTCCTCCACGACATCCGGGGTGATCCCCCGAGAATCGTAGAGCGTGAGCATCTCTTGAACGCTGATGGTCCGCCCCTCCGTGGCCAGTCGGTCCCGGAGCTTACGGATGTGTGACCTTCCCTTCTCCAAGGTCTCCGAAAAGCGCATCTCCTCGGTATCCACGATGTCCTGTAGCGATTTCTCGCTCAGATCGAGCCCGGGCAGGGTGCGAGAGAGGTGCTGGCGGACCTGACCCATCACCTCGAGGATGCTGGTGGTTCCGGGATATCGGGCGAGCACCCGCAGCATGCGCCGAAGGAGCATTCGGGCAAGGTACCCCTCGTGGACGTTGGAGGGGACCACGCCGTCTGAGAGCATGAGGATGAAGCTCCGGGAGTGGTCCACGAGCACGGCGAGGTCTCGCGGTGCGATGCCGGCGGGTAGGTCGCGGAACACCTGCCCATAGACGGCATCATAGATGGTGGGCGTTCCCTGGGAGACCCAGGCGAACCGTTCCAAACCGTAACCTGTGTCCACGATGCGCAGGGGCAGGGGCTTGACGACCCCCCCCTTGTTCGAATACTGCATGAAGACCAACGTGGCGACCTCAAGCCCGGAGAGGCCCACCGACAGCGACGGTCCCATGTCGCCTCCGCCTTCCCACTCCTCTTCCTTGTAGCTGATGGTATCGCCCTGGACTCCGAGTTCCGAGGTCAACAGCTCGTGGCAGAGTTCCACGGTACGGTCCTTGAAGTAGATCTCGCGCCCCGGGTAGTTGAAACAGTGGTGTGCCATCATCTCGAAGCTGGTCAGATGGCGCTGGGTGACCCCTACCTCGGTGACGTCCGTGAAGCGAAGGCAGGGCTGGGAGACCACGAGGGGGTTAGCAGGGGGCTCTACGGCGCCCGAGGTCACCCATGGCTGGAAGTCGTAGATGGATGCCTGCACAAAGAAGACGTCGTCCCGCCATCGCGGAACGACCGGGTAACGAGCGATCCGGGTGTGCCCCCGTTGCTCGAAGAACCGAAGGTACGCCTCTCGGAACTCTTCGACGGAGTAGCTCTTGCGCATGGGGCTCTGTCCGATGAACGAATAAGGGGTGCAAGGGGTCTCGGAACAGATCTCCCGCGGCTTTTCGGACCAAAATGCGGAACCGCAGGATTTACAGGTCTGGCGAACGAAGCCGTTACGCCGGAAGAACTCGTTCTGATACTCCTTTTCGTCCATGGAGGGGCGGGGGAGGGACACTCGCTCCTCACAAAGCTTTTATGGAATGTCTTCCCTTTGCCCAACACCCCAGGGTCGTCCATGAGAACCTACGTAAAGATGTATTTCAGCAGCGAAGGGGCCGGACCGCTCGACATGGTTGAGGATCTGAAGAAGATGGGATTCCGTACCGAAGTCGGGGACTACGACTTCTCCATCTCTTGGGAGACTCCGGAACAGTACGGGGCCATCGTCCGCAAGCTGCACAGCACCCTGGCTGGGTCAAGGGTCCGCTACACCATAATGACCCGGGACTAAGGTCCCGACTTCGAACCTTACCCCCCGAGAGGGGGGATATCGACCGCCTTGGTTCGTGGCTTGGTCAACGATCGATCTACGTTCAAGGTTTAGCGATCCGTCCGACGACCGTCATAGAGACGACCGACCGTACTCGCAATCGGCACGTATTGGGCAGACCGGGCATCTCGGTCCGATCGGTCGGCAGACGTTCTGACCGTGCTGGACAAGCAGGGGATTCACCTTCTTCCAGAGGGGCTTGGGTACGACCTGCTTGAGGGCCGCTTCCGTCTCGTCGGGGGTCCGGGTCCGAACCGCTCCGAGACGGTTCGAGATCCGGTGCACGTGCGTGTCGACGGGGAGGGCATCCTCATCAAACCCGTACACGATGACGCATCCCGCGGTCTTCGGCCCCACCATGGGAAGCTCCATCAACCGGACCTCGTCCCGCGGGACCTTTCCGTCATACTCGTTTAGGAGGATCTTGCAGATGCGCGAGATCGCGATCGCCTTGGAATGGGCGAACCCCACCCGGTGGATGATCCGCTCGATCTCCTCCGGAGAGAGTTGAGAAAGGGCTTCGGGGGTGGGGCGGGGGTTGAGCAGCTCATCGGCCACTTCATAGGTGACCTCATCCCGGGTACGCTGCGAAAGGATGGTACTGACGAGGACTTGGAAAGGGTCCGGGTGCCGAGCATTTAGGTGGGGGACATTCCACTCCCCCTTCGAATAGTGCCGCTCCAGGATCGAGAGGACCTTCTTCCACGGTACGGTAGAGGGGGCCCCCCTTCGGGGGGTTCTCCGGGGAACCGGAGCCATCCTGCGTCGCGGGCTGGCTAGTCGGGGAAGATCATGCCCATCCCGGAGGCGGCTCGGTCTTCCTCCTCCTGGATCTGGGCGTAGATCTTCTCGGCGTCAGTGCCGGTCAGCTTCTTCCCGAGCGGAGGCACCATCTGGTCGGCGCGCTGCATGGCTTCCTCCCCGCCGTTCATGTAAAGGAAGTAATCGCCCAGCTTGCCGCCGTATAGGCTCGCCTCCTTGAACAACCGGGTCTGTCGCCAGAGAATGTTGTCCTGAAGTACGGTCTCGAGGGCTTCCTTCTTTTCCGCCGGGAGCTCAAAGATCCTCCACGCCATGCCGACCCGACAGAGGCTCGAGTATTTCCGCCTTTCACTCGGGTCCCGGGCCGACTTGCGAACGTTGGTACACGAGCCCGGTGCTAAAGCGGGCGTGCCGTACCCGCCCGGGCTGACCCAAAGGACCACCCGGGACTGCCTTCCGAACGAACCCCGTCGCGTTCGACCCCGCCCTACCGCTATGGGGCGGTTTCCGGGGTGGTCTTGCCCAGGGAGGCCAAGCGTTCCTTGAGTTCGGAAACATCGTAGGCGGGGGCAAGGCATCGTTGACCGAGGCAAACGATGGCCATCGCCTTCTTCCCTTCGCTCACGGTGGCGGGGAGCGAACCGGGGGGGAAGGCTTGGTCCGCCAGTTCCGATGCAGCGAGCACGAGCTTGCGGGGGTAGTAATGTCGCACCGCGATCTCGAGAAGTTCGGAGAAGGCGGGACCCTTTCCGATCACTCCCACTTTGAGGGGTTCTGTTTGGGAGATCAACTGCGCGAGGGCAATGCTGGAGGCGAAGAATCCGGCTCCCTCCAAGTGCGGGATGGCGGAGGAGATGATGGCGCTCGCGGCCGTAGCCGGTTCCGAGGTGCCCGTAAGGTCGGCATATCGGAGAAGGGCGATCGCCGCGGCGGAGTTGGGGGAGAGGAGGGGAGCGTCCTCCAGCGGGAACCGCTTGTCCCCGGCACCGGGGGGGATGTGGCCATCGAACACCCCGTCCGCTATGTCGCTGAGGAGTCCGGAACTATCCCGGAATTTGGTCTGGATGAATTCAAGCAATTTCCCCGCCGAGCGCAGATAGGTCGCCTTCCCCGTGACCTCGGCGAGATCAAGCAAGCCCGATGCGATAGCCACTTGGTCCTCCAGGATGCCCCGGCCGGTCCGAGTCCCGTCCGGGCGCACCTCGTGGGGCACACCGGACTGGGGAAGGTCCTTGCCCACGAAAAGCTCCACCGCCTTTTCTGCGGTGCCGATGAGCTCGAGATCGGCCGATAGCCGACCGGCGAGGGCCAGGGCACCCCCGAGGTATCCGTTCGGTACCGCATAGCGGGTCGGGTCGACGGTCGGGGACTTCCGATCCTTGCGTCGGGACTGAGCCTTTCCTATGGCGGAGGTGAGCAACGCGTTCGTCGCATCGAGCGAGATGTTGAGCGAGGAGGCGATCTCCTCCGGTGGGAAGAGCTGGAAGAGCACGTTCTGGTCGGAGGAATGGGGCATCAATCCCTCGGTATCGACGCCGTACCGGCGCTGGAACACTCGCCACTCATCCCGGGTCAGGATCTCCAACAGCTCCTTGCGGCTCCACGTGAAATAGCTGCCGTCGTCCCCCGGAGAGCGATCGGCATCCTGGCTCGAAGCGAATCCTCCTTCGGGCAGCGCCATGACCTCCCGGAGATAGCGCACGATCTCTCGGACCACTCCGAGATGTCGGTCTTCACCCGTGAACTCGAATGCCTCGATGTAGTTCCGCAGATGGAAGGCCTGGTCGGTCGCCAGCTTCTCAAAATGGGGGATGTGCCATCCGTGGTCCACGGAGTATCGGTGAAATCCTCCCCCGAGCTGGTCGAAGACTCCCCCCTCGGCCATGCGCTGGAGGGTCTCCACGGCGATCTGGGCCAAGCGGTCGTCCTGGCGCATCTTGCCGGCGGCAAATGCCAACGTGATCGAGAGCGGGTGGGGGAACTTGGGGGCGTGTCCAAACCCTCCGTGCGCATCATCATAGCTTGCCTGTAGGGAATCCAACACCCCTTGGAAGAACTTTCCTTGGGCCGTGCTGTCCGCAGAGAGGGGCGCCTTGGGTTCGCCGACCCCGAGGCGGTAGGTGTCCATCCCCCCCTCTTTGCCCCGGCCCTTCCACTGTTCATGCGTGTCCCTCAAGATCCGTCGCAGCCCGGGTCGGCCCCCCGTATCCTTCGGCGGGAAGTAGGTTCCCCCGGTGATCAGGTCGCCCTCCGGGGTCAGGATGGCGGTGAGCGGCCACCCTCCTTCTCCGGTGACCGAACCGACCAGGAACTGGTATCGTCGGTCCACTTCGGGGTTCCGATCCCGGTCGACCTTTACGGGGATGTAGTACTCCTCGACCAACCGGGTCACCTCCTCGTCCGAGTAAGTGGTCTCTTCCATGACGTGGCACCAATGGCACCACGTCGCTCCGATATCGAGCAGGATGGGACGGCCCAGTTTGCGGGCATCGGAAAAGGCCTCCTCGCCCCAGGGTCGCCAATGGATCTCCCGCCTTGCGTCGACCATCCCGAATCAATTGGACTAACTTGGTCACGATATAGCGTGTTCGAAAGTTGATCGGCTACGGAGCCCCCTCGCCCGACCGATCCGCGGGAAAGATTGAACGAGCCACGGGAGCGCCGTGGACGTAATGTATGGAGGGGGGGAGATCTCACTTCCTGACGGGAGCGATGTCCTTCGAGGACTGGTACGTCAACCACGCTTGTTCTGCGTGTCGGCGGGCCAGCTGGGCTTCCTGCTCGATCACGGCCCGCCAGCGATAGACCTTGATGGGCCCGGCTCCAATGTCCTTCTCATCCTGGAAGCGGCTGAGCGTGGCCCGGACGGGCGC
>JAKAOF010000006.1:0-39460 GCA_021823345.1 Thermoplasmata archaeon | reverse complement strand
CAGGAAAAGTCCGCCACGGACCCCCTTCGTGCGCCGCGTGAGGTCGAAGGGGTTCTCCGCCGGTTTGCCCGATCCCATGGCCTCTAGAAGAAGCCTCCCGGACGCATGGTGGGGGTGGCGATGACATTGTGATCGCTCGGGTTCACGCGCTTGAGCCGCTCCACTCCCGGCATGATGAGGACGTTCTGGTCCCCTCGAAGTTCCGCCACCTTGGCATTGAGCACGAAGAAGCACGCCGTGGAGTTGATGACCACGTCGGCGGCATCAGGGGGCGGTTGGGGCGCCATCAACACGATCGAATCCTCGACGGTCGCGAACAGGTGATTGTTGATGCTGGTCGGGTTCGTGAACAGCAAGCGTCCGGAGTCATCGGTGTCGGCGTCCATCAAGATGCCGTAATAGTTTCCGAGGAAGTGACCGAGGACGAACCGGTTACCTCCGCAGAAGCTTCCCTGGGGGCTCGAGTTGCTGCGCGTCCGCAGCCCCACCCCGTTCGAGGTGAAGGCATTGACGAGGATCAGGTTGTCAATGCAGGCCGCGTGTGCGTCCTGTTCGTCGAACCCGTCCATGTAGATGCCATACCGAGTGAAGAAACGGACCATCCCGATGTCGATCCGTCCTCCGTCGAGCTGCCTCACGTGGAGGCCGCTCGTACCCTGGCTTGAGTAATGGGGCAGTCCCGGTCCCCGGTTCCCCGTGATCGGGCCGTCGAGCACCCGGATGGAAATGACGCTCCCCCCGATGATGATGTCCCCCAGTTCCTTGTAGTCGTAGCCGACGAGGATGCCATCCCCGCTCGGCATCGCCACGATGATATGGTCGGCCTCGAACAGCAAACCGGGCCAGATGGGGATGCGGACGGTCTCGTGAATCACGGTGTCCCCGACGACGCGGATGTGCCCTCCCTCCGCCGTCCGGTTATTCCCTTTCCGGTGACTGTAAAGCCAGTCAATGGCTTCTTGGATCCCACCGGTCTTCGTACCCGGGGTGTCGATACCGAAGGGAGCCCCGTTGTTGTGTTGCTGGGACTGGTGGTTAAGCAGGCCCCGAGCCGAAACGATGACCTCCCCCGTGATGGACACGAACGGAACCTGCGGAGGTGCGGCCATGGGGGCTACCACCCCCCCCGGCAACGATCCGCTCTCGACGGCAAAGGGGTCCAGAAAGCGAGCGGGGAGTGTTCAACAATTGGTCGGGGCCGGGTCACTGTGGCGCAACCCTGATGGGAGTACATCGGGTTACGTCCATAGTACGATACCGGATAGGCATTGCGGGAGGCTCGTGGGCTCAATGGGGCTTTCCAGAGGGCGCCTTGTTCACGGATTCTACGAGCTTCCTGATCCGGTCCCGGATCCGAGCGGCATCCTCGAAATTGAGCTCCTCGGCCGCGAGGCGCATCTCCTCTTCGAGGTGAGCGATGAGGAGGGGGAGCCGGTCCTTCCAGTACTTCCCAAGTCCTGCCACGGAAACGTCCCCCGAGGGGGCCCCCACCCCGGTCGCCAGGATGCTGCGGACCTCCTTGATCACGGTCTCCGGAACGATCCCGTGCTCTTGGTTGTACTCGACCTGTTTCGCTCGCCGGCGCGAGGTCTCTTGGATGGCCCGCTGCATGGACCCGGTCATGCGGTCCGCGTAGAGGATCACCCGACCTTCCACGTTCCGCGAGGCCCTACCGGCCGTTTGGATGAGGGAGGTCTCGGACCGGAGGTACCCTTCCTTGTCCGCGTCCAGAATAGCTACCAGGCCCACTTCCGGAAGGTCCAGTCCTTCCCGGAGCAGGTTGACTCCCACGAGCACGTCGAACACTCCGAGCCGTAGGTCCCGGATCACCTCGATCCGCTTCAGCGTCTCCACTTCGGAGTGCAGGTAACGGACCTTGAGGTCCTTGGATGCGAGGTGGTCCGCGAGGTCTTCCGCGGTCGCCTTGGTGAGGGTGGTCACGAGGGTACGTTCCTTCTTCGCCACCTTCTTCCGGATCTCCTCGATGAGGTCCTTCACATGTCCCTCGAGGGGACGGACCTCGATGGGTGGATCCACGAGCCCGGTCGGACGGATCACTTGTTCGACCACCTGCTTGGACAGTTTGAGCTCCATGGGTCCCGGAGTGGCGGAGACGAAGATGGCTTGGGGAGTCCGGGCCAGGAATTCGTTCCATTTGAGCGGACGGTTGTCTCGGCTCGAAGGAAGTCTCCAACCGAAGTTGACGAGATTGTCCTTCCGTGTCCGATCGCCTTCGTACATTCCGCGGAGCTGGGGAAGGGTCACGTGGGACTCATCGACAAAGGTGAGCCGGTCGGGAGGAAAGAAGTCCAAGAGGGTGAAGGGGGGTTCCCCGGCGGCTCGACCGGAAAAGTATCGGGAGTAGTTCTCGATCCCAGTGCAGTACCCGGTCTCCCGGATCATATCGAGATCGTACTCCGTGCGGCTCTTGAGTCGCTGAGCTTCGAGCGGCTTTCCCTGGTTCGTCATCTCGATCACCCGTTCGGCCATTTCCTTGCGGATCTCGCCGAGGATCTGCTCGAGACGTTCGGTCGGCGTTACGAAGTGAGTGGCGGGGAAAAGGGCGACCGCTTCCAGCGCGTGGAGGACCTCACGGGTCGTGGGGTCGAGCTCCTGGAGGCCCTCGACCACGTTCCCGGAGAACGTGATCCGATAGACCCGGGAGACCGTGTCCATGATCTCGATCGTTGCCCCCCGGGCCCGGAAGCGCCCCCGATCGAGCTCCATGTCGTTGCGCTCGTAGCGCATGGCGACGAGCTTCGAGAGGAGATCCCGCCGGAGGATCACGTCGCCCACCCGCAGTTCGAGGATGCTGGTGCGGTATTCCTCGGGCGAACCCAAGCCATAGATGCAACTGACCGACGCCACGACGATCACGTCCCGGCGGGTAAGGAGCGCCTGGGTGGCCCGGTGTCGGAGCTGGTCGATCTCCTCGTTGACGGAGGCATCCTTCTCGATGTAGAGGTCGGTCGCCGGCACGTAGGCCTCCGGCTGGTAGTAATCGTAGTAGCTCACGAAATACTCGACCGCGTTCCGAGGAAAGAGGGCACGAAACTCGCTCGTCAGTTGAGCGGCGAGGGTCTTGTTCGGTGAGATGATGAGCGCTGGCCGGTTCAGTTCTGCGATGATGTTCGCCATCGTGAACGTCTTGCCGGAACCGGTGACTCCGAGGAGCGTCTGGTGCGCTTCTCCTCGCTGGACACCCGCCACGAGTTCGGAGATGGCACGGGGCTGGTCACCCCGGGGACTCATGGTCCGGTCGATATCGAACGAGCTCACGTTCCGTTCATTGCGAAGCCGGATATATGAACGAGGTTCCGAACGCCCGACAACCGTCCAACATCCTCAGGTCCGAGCGATAGGTCCGAGGGCGCCAAGGGTCGCTTCGCGGATTCTTTTACCAACCCTCGGTAGGTGTTCGGCAGGGTGGGGTGATGCCTATAAATGGGGTAGGTGCGTGCAAGGGGACATGCAGAATCTAGCGCCCGCCGACTTCTCCGGAGAAAAGCTCCTGCGAGAGGGCAAGTGGGTAGTGGCCTTTGGCGCCGACTGGTGCCCCTACTGTCGGGACTTTCGCAAGCGTTACGAACTACGCGAGCCGGCCCTCGGCGGGAACGTGGCCTGGGTGGACGTGTCCGATACGGATAACCCGCTTTGGAACTCCTTCCATCTGGACATCATCCCCACGATGATGGTGTTTCAAGATGGTGATCAGAGCTGGCGTCGGGATGGTAAGAGCATGAAGGGCCTTACCAACCAGGACCTGGACGACCTTTTGGCCGCCTCGAAGTAGGGTTCCTTTGGCCACCCTTCGGTTTCATACCGAAATCCGGGCGCCGGTGACCAAGGTTTTTGACTTCGTATCCCAAGGGGAGAACGCCCCGCTGTGGCACGCCTCCGTGAAGGAGGCACATCACCTGACCCCACCTCCCATCCGTCTGGGAACCCGGTTGATGATGCATGCGTTGATCGGGCGCAAGGACTATCGTTGGGTCCAGGAGGTCGTCACGTGGGACCCGCCCTATCGTTTTACCGACCGTCTGACCCAAGCCACTCCATCGGATGGAAACGTTCCCACCAAGGCCCCCTTTGAAGAGTTCGAGGACAGGTGCGTCCTCGCGGAAAAGGACGGTGGGACCGAGATGGAGTTCATCCTCCATTACCAGTTGCCCTACGGCGGGTTGGGCCGATTCCTCGACTGGCTCTTTCTCCGTTCACGGGTGCGCCGAGACACCGAGGGATCGCTGCGGAAATTGAAGGGCCTCATGGAAGCGCCTCCACCATGAACGGCCTCGAGAAGATCGCCGACACCCTCATCCCGTCGGGAGGACCGATCTCGACCGGGGCGTTGGAGGAAGGGGTTCCCGGGGAGATCGAGCGACTGATGCACGGAGCGGATCCCGTCGCCCGCTGGATGGTCAAGGGGGCGGTGTGGACGATGGACCTGTCCGCGTTCTTCTCCCCTGGCGGTCGCAGACTTCTCTCCTTGGACCCGGAAGCCGCCGCGCGTCACCTGGAGAACATGGGGGGACGGACCGGTCTTCCGGGGGACCTCTTTCAACTTCTGCGCCATCTCATTGAGGGCACGTACACTTCGCGCGACCGGGTCCGTGCCTCTCTTGGGGTGGGACCCGCGCCGGTGTCCGACCTTCCTCCCGCCTCGCCTCCGCTTCCCACGCTGTCCACCGCCCAGACGAGCCAACGCCACAACCTCGATTGTGACGTATGCATCGTCGGGACCGGTGCCGGGGGGGCTCCGGCGGCAGCCGTGCTCGCCCGGGCGGGCCTCAAGGTCCTGCTCCTGGAGGAAGGCGGCTCCTACAATCGAGAGAACTTTCGAGGGGCTCCCTTGGCCCGGATGGCCCGGCATTACCGGGGAGCGGGACTGCTCACGACCTTGGGACGTCCCGTGATCACGGTCGTGGAAGCTCGAGCGGTCGGGGGAACCACCGTGTTCAATTCGGGAAGCTGCTTCCGCCCCTCGAACTCCGTCGTCAAGGAGTGGTCCCAACACTGCTCGCTCTCCTCGTTCACCCCCGACCGCCTGGAACCCTACTTTGAGCGAGCGGAACGTACGCTCAAGGTATCGACCCCCGCCTGGGACATCCTGGGTGGAAACGCTCGGGTCATGCAAAAGGGGGCCATGGCCCTCGGGCTCGCCGACCACGGGATCATCCCCCGTCCCGCCCCCGGCTGCCGGGGCTCGGATGAGTGTGTCATCGGCTGTCCTCGGGATGCGAAGCAGAGCATGGCGCTCAACTACCTCCCGCAGGCCCTTGCCCACGGTGCCCAGCTGGTCTCGCATTGCCAGGTCACGAGGGTCCGAAGGGAAACGTCCCGGAGACAAGGGTGGGTGGTGGAGGCCCGGATCACCCATGGAGCCACGGTGGCTCCCCCCGTGGGTTTGCGGGTCCGTGCGAAATACGTCGTCATCGCCGCGGGGGCCTTGCACACTCCGACCCTCTTGTCCGGGAAAGGCACCCGTAGGTCCGAGGCCCACAGTGGTCGCCATCTCAAGATCCATCCTTCCTTTGAGGTGGCCGGGGAGATGCCGGAGGAGGTCCGGGGCTGGGAAGGGGTGCTCCAATCCTACTTCATCCGGCCCCAGGTACCCAAGACCCTCCTGGAGGCGACGTTTCAGCCGCGAGGAATATTGAGCACGGCAGGTCTGGTCCCGTCGTTCGGGAGCGCGTACAAGAATTACCTTCCGACCCTCTCCCATTGGGCGATCATGGGGGGGATGATCAGTGAGGATTGCGAGGGTCGGTTGATCACCGAGGCCTTGGGACGGCCCTGGGTCCATTATTCGTTAGGGAAGGCCGACACTGAGCGGATCCGGGACGCCATGGCCACGTGTGCCCGGGTCCTCTTCTCGGCTGGAGCGAAGAGGGTGTTCCTGCCGGTCGGGGCAGGAAAGCCTCTGGAGACGGCATCTGAGGTCGCAACCTTCGAGCGGGAGGAGCTGAAACCCGATGGACTTCACCTGTTCGCCTTCCATCCCCTCGGGACCGCACGCATGGCGGGAGAAGAGTCGCTCGGGGTGCTCGACGAGCGAGGGCTCGTGTGGGGAGAAGAAGGCCTCGCGGTATCCGACGCCAGCATGCTCCCCGGTTCCCCGCAGGTGAACCCGATGGTGAGCATCATTGCGCTCGCTGAGCGAAATGCGGAGAGTTGGGTGAAGGAATGGACGGCCCGATGAGTGCCCCGACCCCTTCCAGTTCGGGCCCGTGGTTCCCCATTTGCCGCAATTCCTCGGTCATCCTCTATCTCCTGTCCATCCTGTTCCTGGTCTTTGGTGTCCTGTACGTCGCATTTCCCCAAACGGCGGTCAACGACATCACTCAGATCGGCAACGCGCTCGGGCTCCCGGCTCCGACCCCAGCCCAACTGGCCGACTCCTTTGGCGGGTGGCTCATCTTCACCTTCGCCTACATGGTGGGGGCCACGGCGAGTTCCTTCCTCGCGGCTCGTGAGCCGGAGAATCCTCGGCCCTACCTGGACATCCTTGTCGTACTCAAGGTGACCTCGAGTGGGACGGGAGCGGTGTTCTTCCTTACCCAGGCGCATTATGCGTTCTATCTTGCCACCGCGTTGGTCGACGCACTGCTGGCGGTGGTGGTCCTCGTGGTCCGCGCCCACCTCCTTTCCGACATGGAAAGGTTAAAACGTTCCGGAAATGCCTTGGGGGAACGTAAACGGGTGTGAAATGTCCTTTCCGGTCCCCCTAGTAGAGCTTTTCGTCTTCCTGGCCGCGATGCTTGCCCTCGGCTATGCCGGGTATGAAACCGTCCTCGTTTTCCAACGCGACGAGGGGACCGACAAGATGCGGGAGATCTCCAAGGCCATCCGTGAGGGGGCCGAGGCGTTCCTGGTGCGGGAGTACCGTACCGTGGCCATCGTCGGGGCCGTGATCGCCATCCTGATCCTGGGCGGGCTCTACGGATATGGGGCGTCCCACGGGGACATCTTTTTCAGCGCCCACATGGCCCTCGGATTCGTCGCCGGAGCCGTGGGGAGCGCACTCGCCGGCTATCTCGGGATGTATGTCAGCGTGCGGGCCAACGTCCGGACCGCCAACGTGGCACGCGAGCAAGGGGAGATCGAGGCGAAGGGTACCTCCGAAGAAGAACGCAAGGCCGCCCACGAGAAGGGGTTGGACGCTTCGATGCGCTTCGCCTTCATGAGCGGTTCCGTCACCGGACTCTCCGTGGCGGGGTTCGCCCTCCTCGGGCTCATCGGCTTCTATGTCGGCTTCCAGGGCAACATCCTGGAGATGGCGGGCTTCATCTTCGGGGCCTCGCTCATGAGTCTCTTCGCTCGAGTGGGCGGAGGGATCTACACCAAGGGAGCGGACGTGGGGGCGGACCTGGTGGGTAAGGTCGAGGCAGGGATCCCGGAAGACGACCCCCGGAACCCCGCCGTCATCGCGGACAATGTGGGCGACAACGTGGGCGACTGTGCCGGTATGGCGGCCGACCTGTTCGAGACCTACGTCGTGACCGCAGTTTCCACCATGCTTTTGGCCTACTTCCTGACGGATGTGACGGCCCAGTTGCCCTGGGCGGTGCTCTTCCCCTTGATCGTGTCGGCGTGGTCGATCGTGGCCACGATCGTGGCGTTCCCCTTCGTGCGCATGTCGGAGGGAGGCTCCATCATGGGCGCCCTCTACAAGGGGTTGATCGTGACGGTCATCGTGGGTATCGGCGGCCTCGCGGTACTCTCCTACATCTTCATGGCCCCGGAATGGGGAGCCGTCTTTGTGGCCAGTGCGACCGGGCTCATCGTGATGCTGGTCATCGTCTTCTCCACCGATTTCTACACCGGGACCAACCGACGCCCGGTCAACTCCATCTCCGAATCGGCCCAACGCGGTGCCGGGCCGGTGGTCATCCAAGGCATGAGCGTAGGTCTGGAAGCCGTCCTGATCCCATCGCTCGCCATCGTGGGAGGCATCATCGCCGCCTATGGCGTCATGTATCTCTTCGCACCCATCGCAGCGGGAGCCACGGACTTCGGTCTCTATGGGATCGGTCTGGCCGCCGCTTCGATGCTCTCCGCCACGGGAATGATCATCTCGATCGACGCCTTCGGACCCATCACGGACAACGCTGGCGGGATCGCCGAGATGTCCCGGCTACCCGAGGAGGCCCGGGGGATCACCGACCCGCTGGACGCCGTCGGAAACACGACCAAGGCCGTGACCAAGGGATATGCCGTGGGTTCCGCGGCACTCGCCGCCCTCGTGCTCTTCGCCGCCTATTACCAGGCAGCGTTCCCGGCGGCGGGGGCGTCCCAGCTCCAGCAGTTGGCCGTCAACCAGCCCCTGGTCATCATCGGGCTCATCATCGGTGCCATGCTTCCGTTCTTCTTCACCGCCTTCCTGATGCGCGCCGTGGGAACGGCCGCACAGTCGGTGGTCGAAGAGGTCCGCCGCCAGTTCAAGACCATCAAGGGCATCATGGATGGGACGGGCCGCCCGGAGTACGGACCCTGCGTGGACATCGTCACCCGGACCGCGATCAGTGAGCTGGTACTACCGGCCGTGATCGCTGTGGTGACCCCACTCGCCGTAGGCTTCCTACTGGGGCCCGTCGCGGTGAGCGGCCTGCTCTTTGGCGTCATCCTCTCAGGACTCCCCCTCGCCATCTTCATGACCGTCGGTGGTGGCGCCTGGGACAATGGGAAGAAGTGGATCGAGCAGGGCCATTTCGGAGGAAAGGGTTCGGATGCTCACAAGGCCGCCGTCGTGGGCGACACGGTCGGCGATGCCACGAAGGACACGGCGGGCCCGGCGATCAACCCGCTCATCAAGGTGGTCAACACCATCAGCATCCTATTCGTCTACCTCGTGGTCTCGAACAACCTCGTGGGGTACATTTCCACACTCCACCTGTAGAACAGCCCCTGGGACGTTAGTGGACAACGGGGTCCCTCGCCCCATGTCGGGCCGAGAGGCGGGGGACGGTCTTGCCCCCCCTAAGGATCCGTTGTAAGGGGTCTTCCTGCGGGAAGAGGCCACGAAGGTGGGGAGACAGAGGCGATTATGCCCACCGGTCGATCAGCTCTTCCGTGGTGGCGTAGAGCACCTTTTGCCCACTGAAGGACTTCTTTGAGGCGTAGAACGCCGCCTTGGCCGAATTGACGGCAATGACCGGGTAGTCGGCACCGATCGGGGCAACGACCATGCAGGTGTCCTGGATCACCTTCACTCCAGCGCCTTCCAGATAGCGCACCAAGTCGGGGTTGTCCTGGATGATCCTTCGGTTCGTACATGCCCATACTTGGAGCCCATCCTTGAGCTTCCCGTCTCGGCGCTCGCGGATCACCTTGGCCAAGTGCTCGAGCTCCCCTTTTGTCGCGTGGGGACATCCAATGGCAATGAGACTGGGGGACTCGGCGTTGAGTCCCAAGGATTTCTCGAACGCCTGGATGTCCTCGGGTCCGACCTCCATCGATTCCAGACCGGCGAGCTCTTGGACCGATGCCTCGTGCGTGACGTTCTCTACGTGGAACATGGGAACGGACCCCCAGGCGCTCATGGCGGCCCCCATGGCCTTCATTTCGTCCGCTACCGGATGCACGCCTCGCAGGTAGGGGATGCGGCTTCCGAGCTTCTTTCCGAGATATGCCCCCAGGCTCGAAAACCGGATCTCCCGTCCGTTCCGGACATTGACCACGACCTCCGCCCTTCGACCTGCCGGCAAGTGCAGACCGTACTCCGGGGTCTTTCCCAGGACCGCGCTCGCCAGGGCGCTCGGGGCCCCCTCTCGGTTCGAGAAGGCACCGATCACGCTGTTGCTATAGATCACCGCCGAGCTCTCGGCCCAGGCAAGATGGGCTCCAGGCGGGGGAGAATACTCAGTGGTGTAGGGGGTGCACGAGAAGGTCGAGATAGCCCCCATCGTAAGGAGCGATCGGATGATCCGCTGTTGCTTCTCCTTGAACTCTGCGCTGGCGGGCACGACCCCGGGTCCCCCGACGTCGTACCCCGCCGGATTGACCGTGGTGGGGACCGCAAAGCGGACCTCGTGGGCGGCATCTTCGAGGAACTCCGTGCCGGGGATGCCCATCGTCTTGAACGAGATCCCTGACAATTGAACCGACCAGACCGGGATCAACCGGGAAGCATCGTTCAGGTCGCCCAGGGAGACCAGGATGCGCATCAGTTCGGCATGACGTGGGCCCTTCTCCCCCTTCAGGATGGCCTCGTCTTCCCGGCTGAGTTCCATGGAGCGGGGAATTGGGGCGGACGTATATAGCCTATGACTGAAATGGCGACGGACAAGGCTCGGGGACACGTGTCGGGGACTACGGGATAGTTAACCGGGATGTAGGGGGGACCTACACCTTCGCCGTAAGTAGCGAGCGCCCCTGGAGCCGGCCATGCCAAAACAGATCTCGGATCTGCGAAGGTCGGCGGCGCATAACTTGGTCACCAAGTCCCTCAAGGTAAAGCCCGGAGAGAGCGTCATCGTCGAATCGTGGTCTCACTCGGTCCCGGTGGCGACCGCCGTGGTCGACGAGGTCCGTCGCGCAGGGGGCGTACCCCTCCTCTTTCTCGAGGACGAGTCGGCCTACTGGAATGCCGTCGACCGGGAGCAGACCCAGCTCCTGGGAGTCATGGGTGCCGCCGAGAAGGCCGCCCTGAAGCACGCCGATGCCTACGTCATGTTCTGGGGCCCCGGCGACAGCGAGCGCTTCAATACGCTCGACATGAAGACCTCCGATGAACTGACGGCGTGGAACGACTCGTGGTACGAGATCGTCCGGGCCACGGGCCTTCGCGGCGTGCGGATGGGGGTGGGCTTTGCGACAGAGAGCAACGCTCGACAGTGGGGTACCACGGTGGACCGACTGAACCGCGAGATCCTTGAAGCGAGCAGTGTCGACCCGCAGACGATGGTCAAGGTCGGCAAACGGTTGCAACGGTCCCTCCAAGGCGGCCGGCATCTCCGGATCCAGCATGCGAATGGCACCGACTTGCAGGTAGCCTTGGCCGGCAAGCCCTCCCGACTGCACACCGGAGTGCCCGGCAAGTTCGCTCGGAACGACATCTATGGCATGATGGCGAATTACCCGGACGGTCGGCTTCCATTCGTGTTGGATGGCAAGACCGCCGAGGGAACGATTCGTTCCAATCTTCCCACGTGGACCCCCTGGTGGAAGAACGGCGGAGGGCGCCTTGAGTTCCATGACGGCCGTTTGACCAAGTACTCGTTCAAGATGGGCCAGGAGAGGTTCCGGGAAAGCTTCGAGGGAGGTACGGAGGGCCGCGACCGAGCAGGGGTCCTGACCTTCGGTCTCAATCCGGCGCTAAAGAACGTCCCGAGCATGCATCAGGACGAACTAGGGGTCATCAGCCTCCAGATCGGAAGGAACATCGGCTTTGGAGGGGCGAACCACTCCAGTTTCATGGACTGGGTGTCGCTCGAGCAAGCCGACGTTTCGGTGGATGGGACGCGGATCCTCCACAAGGGGAAGATTCTCTGAACTTCCGCCATCGACGGGCTCACTCGATCTTGACTGGACTACCGGCCCGAGCGGACCGATTTCCACGTCTACGTCGGACCCAGACGGTTCTCCCCTCGCAGGAGTCCGTAAGTGTCGCAATCGAGCCAGGTCTTTCCCTTAAGATCGCACTGCCGTCGGGTCCCTTCCTTGTGGAAGCCTACCTTCTCAAGTACCCGACCGGAAGCGAGATTGGACGGCCATACCTGCGCCTCGATCCGATGTAGATTGAGGCATCCGAACGCCTCGGCACAGAGCGAGGCCACCGCCTCCGTAGCGTACCCTTTCCCCCAATGGTTGGGCGACACGATGTACCCGATCTCGGCACACATGTCCCCCCAGTTGAGGCTCGAGAGCGAGATCACGCCGACCGACGCTCCGGACCCCCGGTCAAATAGACCAAGGCTCAAGGAATCTCCCGCGCGGGCCGCCTTGCGGATCTTCTTGATGGTGTCGACCTGTTCCTCGCGAGTCTCCGGAGGAGACCCCTTGGAAAACCATTGCAACAGTCGCGGATCATGGGCTTCGGACATGAACGAGTCGGTGTCGGCGAGCGTGGGGAGACGTAGAACCAGTCGTTTTGTTAGGATGGGAAGTGCAAGGGAGGAAAGTCTTCCGCCCATTTCGTTCCTCTTGGGACGGCGCATCCCGGACATTATCGACCTGCATCGACAGGGAATAATCGGTACGTTATGAACGCATCCATATCGAGCGGTCAGGGCGGGACCATCTCTTGGAGTACATGCAAACCAAAGGGGCATCCATAATACTCCATCTTGTGGAAGTGTTTAGCGCCAAACGCTCTAGAAACCCATTCCGCCGTGAAACCGACCTTCAGATTAGAGAATTCGGTCACGGAAACGGCTCCTTTGTTTTCCATCTTTCAAAAACTTCTCATTCAAGCATGCATTACAGCGCGCCGATAGGTTCAAACACTGGTGGCGCATCTTGTATAGGCGGATGCCGCCTCACTCACCTAGGGCGCCAGCAGTGAAACGTCCCCCCCTCCGAGAGTGGAAGCCTTCTTCCGCCACGCCCGCCCCGAAAGCAAGATCCCGACCCCCTACCCCTCGTCGACCGCCCTCGTTCCGAGAGCGTACCGTTCGTACCCGGGGTCGGAGCTTGAGACCTACGGCGACCTATCGTCCGGCCTTACTATTCCTCTTCCTCGCCTCCGCCGCCGCCATTCTCCTGATCTTGGGCATCTCGCTCGTGGTGACGGACCCCCAGATCGTCTGGGGAGCGCTCATTGTGCCGATCGGTGCGTTCCTGCTGCTGGGGGTCGTACTGTGGTTCCTCCCCCTGTTCCGGCACCAACCTGCCCCTCGCATCCAGCCAGCGAAAGGACGGACTCCGTCGAGCCAGACCTTCCCGAGAGAGACCCCTCGTGATCGTCCCTCCCGCGTAGCGAAGAGCCGGGGCCAAGAAATCATAGAGGGATTCGAGTCGAGCGCGCCCCTGCTCTTCTTTGGAGTGGCGGCAATGGTCATCTCCATCCTCTTTTGGGGGAGCTATGCCCACATCGGGGGACGCTACTACCCGCTCTGGATCGTCTTCCTGTTGGTGGGGGGCATCGCAACCGTCGGCGGCACCGTGGCGGCCTTCGTCCCGGAGGATGAAGAGGACCTCATCCCCGAGAGCACGCCCGATTACATCGTACTAGAACGGAGCAAGTGGGTGGACGCCCAGTCGCAATTGCGGAATCTCAAAGTGCTACTTTCCAAGGTATCCGACAAGGAGCTCATCGGAGCTACCATGGCCCACGATGTCAAGATCTCGACGGGGCGACCCACCCTCAAGGACATTGCTCAGTACACGGACTCAACGGGGGCCAAGCTCGAAGCCCTCCATATCGCGCTATCCCAGAAGCCCCCCTCCTCGCGGTCTGCGGAGACCACCGCCGTGCCCAAGCGTCGGACCGAGAGTCCTTCGACCGAAGCCGTTCGGCCCGTGGCGAGTGACATGCCTTCCCGGCAAGCTCCTGCCACTGCCCCGACCTCGTTGCCCCCCGCCATCCCCGTCACCACAGGGTTGGACCGGAAGGCACCGGTCTCGGTCACCTCGAATGCCGGGTTAGAGTTCCTGTCTCCCAAGAACGGACTGACCCCTTGGGAAGTATCGGCTTTCCGGACCGCACTGACCACCGGCGCTACCCGGAAGGCGGGAGAATCCGGAAGGGATTACGCCCTTCGTGGGGCATTAGAATCGGCTCGATTGGGGGGGAAGGTACCGGAACCGGCGGTACTTTCGGCGGCCCTGACCCGGACAGTGTCGGAGTCGAATGCCCAGTTAGGGGATCGGGTGTTTGCCGACTTCTTGAGATCCCTCGAATCCGAGACCAAGCGTCTGGAGAGACTTCTGAAGGTCTCCCGGAACTCCGGAGAGTCACTTGACGACTATCTGAAGCGCGCAGAGAGCACGTATGGGGTACTGGAACGTACCGCCATGGGCGGACCGGTCGCCCAACGGAACCCTACCGCGGGACTGCAGTGGGCGCTGGCTCTTTTCCGAGGCTTTCTGGAGAGCTCGATCGGGAAGCAACGAACGGTCCAATTGGTCGACACCATCGCAGAGCAGGCCGCCAGCGGAATGCTGGCCCCCGTGGGAATGGAGGGAGAACACGATGAACTTTCGACCTACGCCAACCTCGTGCGCCGAGCGTTGGCCGCTCTCGCTCCGACTACATTGAGCCGGGAAGAGGTCGACCGCATCCTTCACGAGTTCGATGTTCTCCTGACGGACCTCAAGGGGACGGAAGATCCGGCCCATGGGGGTGCCCTCCCCGCAGCGATCCCCCCGCACCAAGGCATGGAGCGGGTGAACCATTTGTTCGATGGGGTCTTGAACCGCCCTCCCTCCCCGCCATCCCCGGGAGTCACCACTCCCGTTCCGAAAGAGCTCCCCCCTACGCCAGTACCCACCGTTACGGGGCCCGCCACGCAAGTCGCAGCGCCCCCGCGAGAACCTACCCCTGTCCCGGCGCCCTCTACCCCCGAATCCGAGATGAACATCGTTGAGTGGGAAGCCTCCGCGTTCCGGGCAGGGTACGCCACGGGAGTCCTTCGAAAGCAGAACGAACCGGCCCCCGAGTATGTGCATCGGGCCCAGTCCGAACACCCCGAAGGCGCCACCCCGCCCTCTTCGCTGGCCATGGCGAATGCGGTCTCCTCCTCGCTCATGGAGTCCCACCGCGGCCTGAGCGACAAGCAGATGACGAGCCTTACCCGCATGCTCGAGGAGACGAGCCGGCGTTGGTCGACCGATGTGAACGTTCCCTGGAATCCCGGGGAACCATTGATCGACTACGTGGTGCGGGTCCGCGGGGTGCTGGAGACCCTCGCCCGGACCGCGGTCGACACGACCCCGCACCGGGAACTTGCGGGGCTCCAGTGGTCGCTCACGCTCTTTAAAGGGTTCCTCGAAAGCTATCTCGGGAAGGCCGGAATGGAGGCCGTGGTCCGAGACGTGGAAGCCACGGCGACTGCGGCGGACACGGGGCGGTTGCAATCGTCCGAAGAAGCCGGTGACGAGCTGATGACCTATGCCCAGCTTGTCCGGAACTCGCTCCACACCCTCGAAGCGCGGGGCTATGACCACGCGACCATTACCGAGGTCCTTCAGGAGTTCGAGACGTTCGTGAGCGACATCCGGGCCGGGGCCGGTCGCTCGGATACCTCTGCCGGCCGATCCACCACGACGGCACCTCGTCCCGAGGACATCCATCGGATGTTCAGCCGGGTGATGTCGCCTACCCCTCCCAAGGCCAAGCCAGTGGAACCTGAACCAAAGAAATCCCCCGACCCGTGACGGGGCTACGTTAGCGCGCTATACCGCGGAGAACCGGCTCTTGTCCTTATCTTCCGTGCCGGCGCTCGCGATCCCGGACCCTCCGACGTTCACTCGAATGAGACCGGTCGACTCCGGATGATTGCGGACCTTCTCGATCGCGATGGCGTAGTGGAACTTCGTCGCACGTTCCTCGACCTCGAGGTTGAGGAGCACATCGGCGATCGTACCGAGCGTACCCGTGACGCGGTTATCGTGGACCTCGGGAGTGAGCGTCATGAGCGCCCGGCCCCCGACCCGCTGGGCGCGATAGCGGATCTGACGCACCATCGAGATGACATCACTCGGCTCGGCCTGTTCCAAGAAAAAATCCAGGGAGTCCACCACCAGGCGGAACGGCTTGTCCAGGGTGGCGATGTCATTGATCATCCGGGTCACGAAGTTGACCCGCCGCCCCTCGATCCCTTTCATGGTGAACTGTGAGATATCTTCCGGAGAGATCCCCATCTCACGGAATCGGCTGACCTCGAGGTTACGGGAAAGGACCTGGTCGTAGTACTCTTCCAGGATGTTCACCAGGTTCAGATTCTCCTTCCACCCGAAGTTCCGCAGGGCGCCAAGGACGTCCTCCGTGCGTTCCATGGTGGTATAGTAGTAGACGGGTACCCGGTCGGGGGCAAAGCTGGCGAACTGCTTCGCGAGGAGCTCAATTCCGCTGCCGGGGGCTCCGGAGACGATGCCCGCCCAGCCTTTGGGAAGGACGCCTCCAAGTTCATCGTCGACCTCGGGGATCCCGAAGATCGCCTCCTTGACCGCCTTTTCCGTCACGACTGGCCACCGCCCTCGAGCGTCACGTTCGCATCGGAGATGAGGGAAAGCACGTTCGAGAGCTCGGGCGCGGTCTCCTCGATCACGGTGAGCAGGACCGTGACGGCTCCCATCGACTTGAGCTTGTTCACCAGGATGTGGAGGAATTCCTGCAGGATGTGGCTGTTGTTGTGGATGGCGAGCGAACTGATGGAGTCCAGGACGACGATCCTCCGTTCGTTGGGGCTCCGGCGTAGCAGGTACTCGACGCGGAGCATAATCGTCTCGAGCATGGTCGGGCTCTCCACGTAGGTGGTGTTGGCGGCCCGTTTGGCCTTGTCGACCATCATGTAGCTCGTCACATCGATGAACGACACGCCTTGGATCGGGATGTCGACCGACGAGAGGATGTCCACCAGAAGGGATGCCGGGTTGGTGACGGAAAGGTAGACCACGTAACCCTTCGTTTCCATGGCGTATTCTCGCAGAACGGCCGAGAGCGCCGCGAAGTAGCTGTCCGTGTAGGTGGCTCCCTTCATGCGGACAAGTACCGCCGAGCCCGGGGCCATGCTACGAAGCCCTTCGGCCAATTGGGATGCGTTGGTCGAACTAACCATTACCGATCGTTGACCTCCCGCCCCCTTTCAAGAACGGGGCGAGAAAGATTCCAAGTGGGGTGATCTCGATCACGTACTGCGCCCGGCTGTGCGTGGCCCCTCGGATCTTGATGATCTGGAGCGTCCGCAGGAGGTCTCCTTGTCGCTGGCTGTTGCCCAGAAGAATGACTCCGTCGGCGATGTTCTCCTCTACCCCGTAGAGCGAGTAGCGATCTGCCTGCGGGCCGATCTCACTCACGAGGAAGGTCGTGCACTCGATATCGGAAAGCGACTTCCCGAGCTTGAGGATGAAGTCCCGGATCTTCTCCTCGTGCCGGATACGGAAGCACACGGAGGTGACCGAGTCCAGCACCAGCCGCTGGATCTTGAGGGTGTTCGCAAGGTCCACGATGGCCGTGATGAGCAGATCGATATCTTCCGGCGTAAGCTCTTGCTTGGAAAGCCCGAGCTTCTCGTAGAGGATCGGGACGTCGATGAAGACCAGTTTACCCTCGTCAATGATCTTCTTGTCAAAGAACTCGAACGTGGTAAGGTTCTGAATGATCCGGTCGGAAGCCTCGGTTACAGACAAGAACATCGACTTTTCGCCTGCATTCGCACCGCGAACTAAGTACTCCAACCCCAGAGTTGTCTTTCCCGTACCGCAACTACCTGTGAGCAGGATGGTAGAACCCCGGGGAACGCCTCCGTCAAGTATGTTGTCTAGCCCTTCGATACCGGTGGGGCATCGAGGCAAGTCAAGCTGAGAAGACCCTCCGCTCACGGCAACGAGTAGGTCATTTGAGTTAAAAGATTATTCCGGACGAATTTCTGACCATCAAAACGGGGGGAAAAGGGGTGTCCTCGGAACCTGGAAGCTATCCGATGGGGGGCCGCCGACCCGCCACCATCCTGGCCAGACTCCTCGTTACGACAATGGAGCCCCCGCCTCGAAAGGATCCGATGCCAGGGCTTCGAGCCTTTCCAGAAGACGATTCCATGAACCCACCGTTCACGCGCCGTCCGGATCTCGACCCGTTGAGTGTTCCTGGGCACTCGACCAGAGGTTCCCAGCTCGGGTTCGTGACTCCAAGGTCATTGGGCCAGGCAGGGTGTTCAGCAATGCGGACCTTGAGAGGATCCAGGAATGCTCGGGTTTCTGTCGAAGCACTCGGATGAGTACCCCTCGACCCGAAAGAGTACGACCCACCCGTCGAAGGAGCGATTCCTGCGAATTTGCCATCCGTCGTAGCACCGAGAGGGGCACAGAGAAGTCTCCATCGCCGGAGGAAGATTGCATTCCTACCATGAGGGCATCGATAATGCGCTGGACTTCCCCTTCGGTTCCGACGGTTGGTGCACTCAATCCCGGGGTCTCCGGTTGCGGTTGACCGCTATTGTGTTCGGATACCGACCAAAACTTACGGGACGCCTCCTGGAGCTCAAGCAACCGCCCCTCCACCCCGGACGAGCGAGAGGGTGCCGTGGGGGAGCGGATTTGCACCCGAGCCACCGTAGTCGACTTGCCGAGGAAGGCGTACGCATTGCCCCTTGGAAGCGCCATCAGATTGTCCTCCGGTGGGAGGCCAAAGCTTTCCTGCGCAAGCCGTGAGTCGTTCGGAGAACCCCGGAACAGGATCAGGTCTCGAGCATTCGTCAATAGCGCCTCTTTCAGCTCGAGCGGCAAGGCACTGATCGATTGGGTCGCGCACCACACGTGCACACCGTAGTTCCGTCCTTGCCGAAGCATTTCGGCCAGTGATGCATTCGCATAGTCTTGCACCTCGTCCAAGATCACGAGCACCTTGTTGCGGGAAGGACCCCGGCTCAGGATCCTTGACCAGAGCAAGGAGAGAAAGATCGAACCCAAGTACGAGGCCCCGCGAGTGCTCATCACATTCTGTTCGAGCGAAATCAAGGTCATCTTTCCCGGGCCGAGGGCGAGCGAGAAGTCCCAGTGCGCATCCCGGGCCGACAAGAGGGTGGCGAGGGACGGGAAGAGGACCACTTCGCTCACGACCCGGCGTGCTCCTTCCAAGTTCTCCCGGGTCTCGGAAGATATTCGGTCGGCCAGTTGGGCCAACTCGGGATTACCCGGGGCCTCTTGCCGGGCGCGGTCCGGTGCGGTCTCCGGATGCTCGAGGACCGTCAGGGCATCCGTTAGGGTCGAACGAGGTATCTGACTAAGGAACAGAAGTACCTGCGTGAGCACCTCTTCGATCCGGGGCCCCCAGTAGAACGTCTCTCCATAGCGTTCGGCACGAACCCTGCGAAAGGCACTGACGAGTTCGCTCACATGTCGTTCACGCCAAACCCCCGCGAGCGACGGGCTCGGAGGAGGTTCCATGGACAGGACGTTCTGCGCCACGGGGGACTGCGTGGGAGCGATGTAGGTGGTCCGCGACAAGCGGCGCTCATCCAGGTGGGTGATGAAACTTCGGACGGTGTCGCCTCGCGGATCGATCACCACGATCGCGACGTCAGGATCCGGGGTGGAGAGTGCTGCGGAAACCAGCAACGTGCTCTTTCCCATCCCCGTCTCCCCGGCCGTCAGCAGGTGATGACCTTCTTGCGGGTGCCAGTACATCTCGACCGGACTACCCACGGCATCGGTACCGACGCACAGGGAGGAAACGACGGGGACCGGTGATCTCAGCCCGGAAGTCGGCAAGAACAAGGGAGGAAACCAGGAGGCAACTTCCCCGGTCGAGAGCCACCCTTTGGAAAGAAGAAGCGGTTTCCTTCGCAAACCGAGATGACCCCCAAAATAGTGCTCGAGCAACTGTCGTTGAGATCTTCTCCACCGGGGCCAGTGCACCGAGAATCCACATCCCCCGGGCGCGGCCGAGAGCGCCTCGACCGTGCGTTGCACCAATTGGCGAGTCTCCTCCACCGCTCGTGGAGCGGTCGCGCGGTCGTTCGCACCCCAAATGGACACTACCCCCCCCACGGTCCAGATCTGGTCGAGGTGCCTTTCCATCCTCGAGTCGAGCACCTTCTTTCCGATCCGGTGCTCCGGAGGACGGGCCCCCTCGGTGCGGTCGATGGGCAAGGGACGTGACCTCGAGGTTCCCAGGGGGGTTAGCACCACCCGCAACCACAGATTGATGTTGGACCGGAGTCCCAGCGAGAACAGACCGCGCCAAGGGGCTCCCCATTCCAGCTCGGACAATGGCAGAAAGGGTCCCGTACGATGGGGTCCCGAAGGTACTAACGCGCCCACGTCACGAGCCTGGAGCGCAGAGTACGAGGGGGCGAGGCGCACCTCCTCCTTTCGCCACTGGCGATAGAATCGGTCGAAGATGGCAAGATTCGATGCTCCGATCTCCCGGTTGACGGTCAGGTAGATCCCCCTCCGACCCCGCTCCTGGCAGAGATCAAAGGCCACCGGCTGCCCTACGGCGTGCAACGTCCGGATGGTCTCAAAGAGCCTGGGGTACGCAAATCTCGCTTCTTCCCTCGTGGTCGTGGTGGGAGGAACCAACCGGTAAGCCGACCACAAGGTTGGAGTGCGAGCCCCGGCGAACATGTCGGGCAGGCGGTCCAAGACGTTTAAATGGTGACGTTCTTCGCACCAACACTAAGCGATGGGGTCGATCGAAGAGGAGATCGAGCGTCTCGAGGAAGAAATTCGCAAGACGCCTCATAACAAGGCCACCGAGGGCCACATAGGAAAGCTCCGGGCCAAGATCGCTTCGCTCCGGATCGAACGGGAAAAGCGGGCCAAAGGCGGCGGAGGCGGGCTGGGGTATGCCGTCCGCAAGAGCGGTCATGCGACCGTCGCCCTGGTGGGATACCCTTCCGTAGGGAAGTCCACCCTGCTCACTCGGCTGACCGGCGCGGAAAGTGAGGCGGCGGCCTATGAGTTCACCACCACCACGATCATCCCGGGAATGCTTTCCTGGCATGGGGCGAACATCCAGATCCTGGACATGCCCGGATTGGTGACCGGAGCTGCGCAGGGTCGCGGCCGAGGGCGGGAGGTCATCTCCGTCGCCCGTTCCTCGGACCTGCTGCTGTTCATCATCGATGGTCAGCACTTGGAGCCACGCGGTCTCCTCAAGGAGCTCGAGAACGCGGCCATCCGTGTGGACCGTGCCCCCCCGAGCATATCTTTGACCAAGGCGGAACGAGGCGGGGTCCAGGTCGAGTCGACCGTGAAGCTCACCAAGGTGACCCCGAAGCTCGTGACCGACATCGCCCGTGAGTTTGGGATCCACAATGCCCTGATCATCCTTCGACAGGATGTGTCCATCGATGACGTCATCGACTCCCTGGCGGGGAACCGCGTCTACATTCCCTCGCTATGGATCGTCAACAAGGCCGACCTCTTGGACACCGCCGCTCGCAAGAAGGTGCTGGAAAAGATGCCGAAAGTGCGGGTCCACTTCATTTCCGCGGCGACCGGTGAAGGGATCGAGGAGCTCAAGGATGCGATCGGGCATGCCCTCGCGTTCATCCGCATCTTCATGAAGCCGCAAGGAAAGCCGGTGGACCGGGAGGAGCCGCTGATCCTGCGCCGTGGGGCCACCATACGGGAACTCTTGCAGAACCTGCCCATGGGCCTGTCCAGTTCCTTCAGTTCCGCGTTGGTGTGGGGACGGAGCGCCAAGTTCCCGGGCCAACGAGTTTCCCGGGACCATCGTCTCGAAGACCAGGATATCGTGACGATCCTGGTACTACGGGGTCGCGGGGCCGCTACCCGGAGTCCGGCATCAGGTCCAGCAGCTTGAGCACCGGTCCCGAATCGGTCCTCTTGAAGGATTTCCCTTCGAAGACCGTCACCAGCATCTCACAGACCACGTGAACGGTCGCCTCGAACAGGTGTCCACCGACCACGTCGTGGGAGCGATTGGCGAGGGCTCCGTGGAGGTGAATGTGCGGCTCTCCGCTCCGGGTGGCGATGCTGCCTTGGAGCGACAACAGTTCGTGCGGCCCCTCGTAGGTCCGCTCATCATAACGGTCGCCGATGAAGTATCCAACCCGGCTCCCCCGAAGCATCCCGATCCCCGAGGTGACGAAACCGGCCTCCACCTTCTCTTCCTTGGCCAACTGGACCAGCGAACTCATCAGATCCTCCCCGGCCTCCAGTTTGATAGCGAGCAATGGCCCGCTCCGGAATCTCTGCATTAATGGTTGCGGGCTTGAGACTTTCCGACTATAAAGGCGTGCCTCCTGTAGAACGGCTCCAAGGAGATGGTTTTCTCCAGAATACAGTCCTCGGCGAGCAGCGTGCGTGCCCGGTCGAGGTGCTCCTGGTAGGTCCTTTCCCGGCCGAGGCTGGAAAGCTTTAGCGCGAGGAAGAGCCGCCCCCCCGGGCGAAGGAACCGCCGAACATGGAGGCGGGCGATCTCGACCTGATCGACCTGGGGAACATCCATGTAGATCGCATCTACGGGAGGTATCCATCCGATGTAAGCGGCGGTCTCGCGAACATCGGCGAGGACCGGAGCCATGTTCGGCCAGTTCTGAGCCGTCTCCAGGAGCTGTGCGAAGGCTCGCGGGCTCTTCTCGACAGCGTAGACGACCCCCAGCTTGCCCACGAGGTCGGCCACATGGCTCGCCGTGGTGCCGGTCGCCGCCCCGAGATAGAGTACCTTTTCTCCTGGCTGCGGGAGCGGGGGCCATTCCTTGCCCGAGAGGGCCGCGGCAAGCTTCGAGTGGGCGGGGTCGAACGCTCTCCAGGCTCCTTCGGAGGTGAACCGGAACCGCTCCTTCGAAGAGGGAGCGACCGCGCCGAGCGCCCGGGTCCAAAGGAACTTGCGTCCAGCCACGTCCTCATGCAGGAGATTGGGCGAAGCCTTGCCCGTCAACTCGACCTCCGTCCGTGGGATTGTAACTGTAGCATGCGCCGCTCCTTCTTCGTGCGGACCCAGGCCGTACGGTCCTGATGGGTAAGGAGATCCGCGTGGAGGGCCACGACGGTGAGGGCCCCCAAGCTCCGCGCCATGGCGCCCTGTCGGTCGGGAGGAATCCGTTCCATTCCCTCGGCCCGGTAAAGGAGGCCGAACTTGGGAGGTCGGCCTGGAGACCGTCGTCGGGAACCGATGAGTTGAACCCGGGACGCTGAGAATCTCGACAAGACCCGGAGGCCTCCGGACTCCGCCAAAAGTCGAGCGGCCGTCCGGGAACCCAATGCGGCCACGGTGTTCGGCAGAAGCCGGCGCGTCTCGGTCTCGAGGTCGTGTTCCACGTCTCCCAAGATCTGCGAAATGTCGTTCTTGAGCTGCGAAGACCGTCGAGCTTGGACGAAAACGGCGGATTCGGGGGTTGCGCTGAGGCTTAGCCGTTGACCATACTCTTCCTCCCGACGCACCAGCCGTTCCAATCGATCTGCTTCCCGTGAGAGGAGGACGATCTGCTCTTCCGGACTCCGCAGATGGGCCTGAAGGGCCGCCCGGGCCCGCCGGATGAATGCGGGAGGGGGTAAGGCGAAGAACGTACGCTGGCGGATCCGGGCAAGAATGGGGTCGGGGACCGGACGGTAAGGAATCTTCAGGTCATCCAGGGCACGGCGGCAGAGCCGGTCCTCCGTACGCACGATGGCGCCCGGGAACTTCCGAAGGACCTCGCGCATCCAGTCGGTGAGGGACTTTGGAGTCGTCTCGGTCAAGGACAGCTCCGCAACGGCGTCCCCGCGAGGAAGGTCCCACGAGTCGACCTCCTTGAGATCGGTCCCGAAAAGGACCACCTTCCGTCCCAGGTGGAGGAGGAAGACCTGACCCATGACCGAGATCGAACCTGTGGGAGCGTTCAGGCCGGGATATCTCCGGTGCGTCAGTCGAGAATGGAGCGCAGGACTTCGTTGGCCCGGTCGCGGAGTTCTTGCACGCTCCCTTCGTTCACAATCATGTGATCTGCGAGCGCCAGAGCGTTCCCGATACCGAACTTGAGTTCCCGTCGGTCTCGCTCGTAGAAGGCCTCGGGGCTCATCGAATCGTCCCCTCGGCCGCGCTTGGAGAGCCGGTCGAACCGAGTATCTGGTGACGAATGGACTCCGATGAGCACGAGGTCTCCGAAATGGTGTCGGAACAAGGACAGCTCATCGTCGCCTCGGCAGCCATCGATCAGCGTCTTGGTCTCCGTGACGAGCGGGATCACTCGCTTCGCCCAGATGGAGTGCCCGAACTTCTCTCGTTCCTCGTTGGCGATCCGACCGATGTTCTTGTCGATCAGGGGCAATCGCCGCTTCTGGGTCTCATTGCGAACCAGGTCCCCCATCTTGATGACGTGGAAACCCAGGCCCTTGGCGATCGCCACGATCTCATCCTTACCCGAGCCGGGCATCCCGACAGTGACCACGAGCTTCATAGTCGCCCGATCTGCGTCTTGTTCGTACCCGCTTCGGACACGTCTTGTTCCGTCGCCTGCTGGAGACGGTCGGCTCGGAGATTGTCGTTGTGGGCCTCGATGTCATAGGCCTTGGCCTTCTCCTCCAGCACGTCGGCGTGAACCTTCTTCACCGAGGAGACGGACATGTAGTGCGAGGCCTTCGCCTCATAGTAAGCGATCTTCCGCTGGTACTTGACCACCTTCTCTTGCATCTTCCGGACCCGCAGGTGAAGCTTGCTTTGGTCACGGGGTCGTACTCCCCCGCTGCTCACGGCCTGGGCCCCGGCGTTGATCTCCGCCTGGAGCTCTTTCATCTGGTCCTGAAATTCCGGGATCTTGGCGGTGGCCGCGGAGGCCCGCTCTCGCATGATGGTCGCCTTGTGCTTGTACCGTTCCATCGACGTCATGAACTTGGAGGCCTTGTGCCGCAGTTTCATCGCGGTGTGCGCATTCTTCTGGGCTCGTTCCCGGAGCTTTTGGATATCGGCATACTCCTGGCTGAAGAACCGTAATCGTGTCTCCGGCAGACCGCCAGAATTCACCGTTCCCGGTTGGGGGGGTTGTCCGCTCATGATAGCTTCAGCAGACTCTGCGCTTTAAAAACGCTATGGAACCATCACCGAACTCCTCTGGAGGAGATTAGCCGGCCATTCCGTGGACCCATCGGGGGTTGTTTCGGTCTTTCGCCCGGTACTGGGACCCGGCGCGACCCCTAGGTCGAGCTTGAAATACGGGCACACCTACACCGTTCGGAGGTCACTCTGAGGACGTGCAAGGAGTACGCTGGATCCTCGTACGGCATGCGCCCGCCATGTCCCGGGACTTCTCTCGTTGGCCCGACGACCGAGGGCGTCCGCTGCGTCCCACGGGGGTGGAAGAGTTCCGACAGGCGGCGAAGGGATTGAGTTCGCTGTTGACGAAGCGAGGCGGGATGTCAAGCAGCCCCCTTGCCCGTACCCGGCAGACCGCCGAGATGCTCCAGAAGTCGTGGGGAACGAAACGCGTGATCTCCTACTGGAAGGAACTGGAACCCGATGGGTCCACGCTTGAACTCTTCAATCGCGCCAAACGGTCGCGAGTTGCTGGAGACCTGGTCATGGTGAGCCACGAACCATTGTTGTCGCAATTCGTGGGCCTGTGCCTGTTCGGGGAATCCACGTCCGTCCTCAAATTTTCCAAGGGCGGTGCCGTGGCGCTCGACTTTCCGGGAGAGGTTCGGCCCGGAGGGGGAAGACTGCTCTGGGCGCTCTCCCGACGCAGCCTCGGCCGTCTTCGGGCCGCCACGAGGTCCAAGGAGGCGGAAGAATGAATTCCGTGTACGCTTCTAGCTTCACGGTACCCCCGGATGCTCGAGTCTCGCGAACACGCGATGGTCCGCTGAATTGACGGCGATGAGGGCCCGAGACGACCGACCCCAACTCCCTTCGGGCGCTCCCCCGGGGGAGGAGGTACCCCCCCCGGCGCTCCGTTCCCGGTCCCCTTCCCGGCCCCTCACGGAGCCCCCCCGAAATGTCTCCAGGAAGGTGGCCACCCCCCACCCGTGGCGGGACCGCCCGTTTGCGGTCATCGACCTGGGCTCGAACTCCGCTCGCCTGGTCATCTACCGGAGCGCTCCGGTGGGTCCGCCTTGGAGCATCCACGAGAGCAAGGAATATCCCCGGCTCGTCGAAGGCATCCTCGAAGATGGATCGATCGCACCCCGGGCGGTTCGTCGAGGGATAGAGACCCTCGCCCGTTTCCGAAAGATCATCGATTCCTTCGGCGTGCTCGACATCCACGCGGTCGCCACCAGTGCCGTCCGAGATGCTCCCAACGGCCCGGGATTCATCGAGATGATCCGTCGACGGTTCGGGATCCCGTTGAGAGTGCTCTCTTCGGAGGACGAGGCGCGGTATGCGTTCCTGGGCGTGGCGAGCTCCCTGCCGCTGCAGAAGGACCTCATCATCGACCTGGGGGGAGGGTCCATTCAGGCCATCCAGGTCCGGGATGAAAAATTGGTCAAGTCGCTGTCGCTCCCCTTGGGGGCCCTGCGTCTTCATCGGAGGTTCATCGATCACGACCCTCCCAAGCCGAAGGAACTCCATTCGTTGGAAGACTTCGTGGACGAGGAGCTGCGCGAGCTTGATCTGTTGCGGGCCGGAAAGGATGAACGTATCGTCGGGGTCGGCGGTACCATCCGTTCGCTCGCCCACGCCATGCAATCCGTCCGGGAGTACCCCCTTGCCCGGGTCCACGGATACGTGCTGCGAACGCGGGACCTGGAACGTCTCTACGATATCCTTTCGGAGAGTTCGACCCCCGTTCGCCGTGACATCCCGGGACTCTCGGCGAACCGGGCGGACATCATCGTGGCCGGCCTGGCGGTAGTGTTGGGAGTGCTCCACCGTCGGCGGGCCTCCTCGTTGACCGTTTCCGGGTGTGGTATCCGAGAGGGGCTCGCTCAAGAGATCTTGGACCGGGACCTCCCCTCCTCGGTCGAAGTAATGGGGCAGGCGAGCGCCCTGGCCTCCCTTTGGGCCTCAGGTTCCGATGGGGCCCATGCCCGAAGGGTCCGGGAACTCGCGCTGCACCTCTTCGATATCACCCGTGCGGTCCACCAGTTCGGGGACGAGGAACGGCTGGTCCTCGAGATCTCGGCGCTCATGCACGATGTCGGCTCGACATTGTCCTATCCCAGCCACGCGGCCCACTCGGCCTACATCCTGCGGAGCCGCCCCATCTACGGTCTCTCGCATCGCGGATTCCTCCTTGCTTCGCTCGTCGTGAGCATGCACGAGGGAAGCGACGTACCATCGGATACCCTCCGAAGGTACCCGCTTGTCTTGGAGGAGGACGACATGGAGGTGGCCCGGGTGCTCGGGTCGATCCTGGCCTTCTCAGAATCGATGGGCGATGTGCGACCCAAGCCCCGGATCGTACGGAAGGGGAACCGTCTGGTGGTCTCGTGTTCGCGGACCGCGGCGATCGACCCGAGGCTTTTTGAGCGCGCGAGCCGTTGGCTGCGCCGCCATCTAAAGTTGAAAGTTCATGTCGAGCAATAAGAAACTCGATTCCCCACCGGAGGCAAATTCGCCTCAAAAGGTGCCCGTTCCGGGCAAACTGCTCGTGTTGGAAGGATTGGACGGGAGCGGCAAGTCGACACAGGCGCGCCTGCTCCTTCGCTACCTCTCGGCCCGCGGCTACCGGGTCTTCTTCACCGAGTGGAACTCTTCGGAACTCGTATCCGGCATCATCCGACGCGGGAAGAGGAAGAACCTCCTCACCCCGACCACATTCTCCCTGTTGCACGCCACCGATTTCGCCGACCGCTTCGAGCGCCACATTCTGCCCCCGTTGCGGGCCGGCTACATCGTGATCTGCGACCGGTACGTCTACACGGCCTACGCCCGCGATGTGGCCCGGGGGTGCGACCCTGACTGGGTGCGCAGCCTCTACTCCTTTGCCGTGACACCGGACCGGAGCTTCTACTTCCGGGTGCGGGTCGAGACCGCCCATCAGCGAAAGGTGGCGGCTCGAATGCGGATCAAGCACTACGAGGCCGGCATGGACCTCGGACTCTCGAACGATGTCACCGAGAGCTACCTCCGCTTCCAATCGCTCCTCAAGCGACAGTACGACCTCCTTGCGAAGACGGAGGGCTTTACCGTGCTGGATGCCGAGGTGGACATCGAGACCATGCAACGGCAGGTGCGGTCGGCGGTGCGTCCATTGCTCGAAGGGTTCCCGAAGGAGGAGGTATTGCTCCATGGCGACTAGACGTTCCTCGGGCCAGAGCTCGACCCCCGCCCCTCGGCCGGGTTCCCGTTCGCGAACCGGGTTTTCCACGTACGGTACGCGCCTTCCGGGGTCGGTCATCGAGACCCTGCGGGGGACCCTCATCGTCATCGAAGGGGCGGATGGCTCCGGACGCACGACCGAGTGTGAGTTGCTGCATGAGCATCTCGAGGTTCAGGGGCATGCCGTGCTGGAGACGGGACTGCGGCGTTCCAACCTCGTCTCGGAGCAGATCGATGAGGCGAAACGGGGTAACCTCTTGGGCTCCACCACGATGGCCCTCATCTACGCCGTCGATTTTGCCGACCAGTTGGAGAACAAGATCATCCCGGCGCTCTCCGCCGGATATGTGGTGCTGGCCGATCGCTACATCTTCACCCTGATGGCGCGAGCGATCGTCCGCGGGGCGACCCAGGAATGGGCGCAACGCCTCTACCAGTTCGCACTGAAGCCGAACCTGACCATCTTCTTGGACAGCCGCCCGGAGATCCTGATGCACCGAGCCTTCAGCCGGTACCAGTCGCTGGACTACTGGGAGTCGGGGATGGACATGGGGCTCTCCACGGACCGGTTCGAGAGTTTCTTCAAGTACCAGGCCCTCCTCAAATCGCAGTTCGATTGGATGGCCCGAGACTACGACTTCTACCGGATCAACGCCAACCGACCCCCCGAAGAAGTGCACCGGGATGTCCGGACCCGCGTCCAAGGGCTCTTCGATGGGGTCCGCATTGAATCCTATCGCTGACGGGGGCCGTCCATGGCGAAGGACCCCCTGAGAATTCCTTCGGAGGACTTCTCCCGAGTGGGGGTCGCGGAATTCCGCCAACGGATGCTCGCCCGGATCGCCCGGGTGGGGCGTCAGGCACAGCGGATGCGTTCGTCCTCGCCCCCATCGCTCGTTCTGGTCCATGCCCATCACAAGGACCTTCGCGCATTGCGCCTGGAACTCCATCTTTGGGAGGAAGCCTTGCGTCCCGGGTCCCGAAGACCGGTCCAACGGACCCTCGCTACGATCGAGGCGCTCTTGGAGGATGTGGGACGGCTCCGAGATTTGCAGGTCATCGAGCAACGCCTGAGCATGCAGGCGCGACCCATCCGTCATCGGCCGTGGAGCGTTCCCGAGACCTGGACGAAGTCGCTCAAGGAAGGATCGAACGAAGTCTGGAGATCAACGGCCAAAAGGGAAAGAAAATTGGAGACCCAGTTGCACAGCCTACCGGGCAAGATCGGCGTTCCGGCGACCGTTCATCGTGTAGAGCGGGCGATCGATCTACAGTTGAAGGAGGGTCGGAAAGAGCTGTCGGGGGCGATCCAACGTGCTCGGTCCCGACCCTCGAGACGCAACCTTCATCGGGTCCGGATCACTCTCCGGCGTGCACGTCTCGTACGTCGTTCCGTCGCCCGCCGTCTCGCGGAGGCAGAGTTCTCCAGCGGGTGGCAGCGATTACAAGCGGAGCTTGGGACGCATCACGACCTTGGGGTCTTGGAAGAGTGGGTTCGGGGTCAACCGGAGGGAGCCGCTCGGAAGAAGCTACGCAGTTCCCTCCGACGCCAGTTGAAGCACCGGCGGAACCGGCTGCAGGACGTGCTCGTATCCGAAAAAGACCCTACGGAGCGGTAGGTCCGACCGAGCTTGGAACCGGGGAAACGCTGGCTCGTCGCAGCTCGAGGATGATCTCCGGAAGGCTGAGCCGTTGCTGGGTCTTCGCGTCCCGGGCCCGTAGGGTGAACGTCCCGTTGGTGAGGCTGTCCCGGTCGACGGTCACCGCAAAGGGGACCCCAACCTCATCGAGCCGGGCATACCGCCGGCCGACGGACCCCGCCTCATCGATCGTCACCCGGAACCCTTCCGACCGGAGGCTCTGGTAGAGCGAGTTGGCGAGCGCTCCATGTTCCTTCGGGATGAGGGGAAGGACGCCGGCGACCAAGGGGGAAAGATAGGAGGGCAGTGACCAGAAGGTCCGGTCCTGGTCCTTGTGCAGGTGGACGTCGGCAAGGCCCCAGATGTTCCGATCGATCCCGAAGGTAAGCTCGAGCACGTGCGGAAGGAGGTGCTTGCCCCCATCCAAGGTGACTCCCAGATCGCTCTTCGAACCTTCGGAATGCCGGCTAAGGTCGTAGTCGCCCCGATAGTGGACCGCGCCCATCTCCTTGAACCCTCCGAGGGATTCGAGCTTGAGCTCGATGTCGTACTGGATGCGGTTGTAGAACGCCCGTTCCTTCTCGTTCTTCTCAAAGAGGCGCAGGGAGCGCTCGGGGTATCCCAGGATGTCCCGATAGAAGAGGTAGGACATGTAGAGATGGTAGGCGTAGAACTCAGGCATCTCGCCGGAAGCCACGAGTTCCGAGGCGGGGGTGAGGAGGTGCTCCGTGTCCCCTCGTGCGCGGCGTCGCGCGGTCAGGACGGGCAGTTTGGCATCCACCGGGAGCTTCCACGAGGCCGCGGGCTCTTCGGGGTCGAAGAAGATCTGGAGTTCGGCCTGGGTGAAGGCCCGCATCCGGAAGAGCACCTGACGAGGAGCGATCTCGTTCCGGTAGGCCTTACCCACCACGGCAACGCCGAGTGGGAGCTTCTTGCGCATGACGTTCCAAAGGCGGGAGAATGCGAGGTAGCTCGACTGGGCCGTCTCCGGACGAAGGTACGCCCGTTCCCGGCCCTCGGTGCCCACGTCCACGCCGAACATGAGATTGAAGGCCTTGGGGGGAGAGATCTTCCCTCGGCCACACTTGGGGCATTTCTTGTTGATCTGGGAGATCCGGGCCTGAAGGTCCTCGACGCGGAGACCCTCGACATCCTTCTCACCCCACTCCTCGAGCAACGTGTCGGCTCGGAAGCGCTCATTACACGAGTCGCAGGTCACGAGGGGGTCCGCAAAGTTGGCGAGGTGTCCCGAGGCTCGCAGCACGGCCTCGGGAAGGACCTCGGCGGGCTCGATGCGGTAGTATCCGGGGGAAAGACCGACGAACCAGCGGTCCCAGGCGGACTCCAGGTTCCGTTTGATGGCCCCGCCCGCATCGCCGTAATCGTAGAACCCCTGGATGCCCCCGTATATCTCTGCGGTGGGCCACAGGATCCCTCGACGCAGGAAGGTGGCCATGAGAGTCTCGCTGTCCATACGCCCGTGGGCTACTCAAAACAGTAAAATAGCTCTTTGGTAACAGTGCGCCCGTTATGCCCTTCCCTGAGGCCACCAATCGGCTGCTGATCAAGAAGATCTGCATGAACTGCTCTGCGCGGAATTCCATCCGGGCCACGCAGTGCCGGAAGTGCGGTTACTCCGGACTTCGAGTGAAGTCGAAGGAAAAGTCCGGCAAGACCAAGTAGCGCTCCCGCTCTGCGCCACCCCGAGGGCTCGCTCGTTTTCCGGTTCTTCTCTATTCCTTAGCGTTAGAGCCCCCCCGGGCGGGCCCGGTCCCTCTCCCGTCGCAAAGAAATGGGACCATCGACGAAGGTGGCTCCGCGTCGTCACCCTTTTCATCTCGAAGGGATACTCTTGGATGACCGCCCATGAGCGAAGTTCCTACTCGGGCAACGAACCGAGCAGGCGCTTCCCCGACCGACCCTTCCTCCCCCTCGATCGACGCGCGCTGGAAAGAAGAGGGAACGATTCCCCCCCCGGCCAGGTTCACGGCCCAGGCGAACGTCCGTAACCCCACGATCTTTGAACGGTTCTCGGAAGAACGCTTTCCGGCGTGCTTCGAAGAGTATGCCCGCCTCCTCGACTGGAGCACCCCTTGGAAGACCGTCCTAGATACCTCCCACCCGCCGTTCTGGAGATGGTTCGAGGGGGGGACCCTGAACGCATCGCACAATTGTGTCGACCGGCACCTCGCCGAGCGGGGGGACCAACCTGCCATGATCTTCGTCCCCGAGGACGAAGCGGAGGCGGTCCAGTACATCGCATATCGAGAGCTTCACCAGCGGGTGAACGAGTTTGCCGCGCTGTTGCGGGACTTTGCGGGGCTCCGGCGGGGAGACCGGGTGACCTTTCACCTGCCCATGACCCCCGAACTTCCCATATCGATGCTCGCCGCCGCACGCATCGGTGCCGTCCATTGCGAGGTCTTTGGTGGATTCAGTGGCGCCGCCTGCGGCACGCGGATCGCCGACTCCGGGAGCCGGGTACTGGTGACCATGGATGGCTATTCCCGCAACGGTCGAACCATCGATCACTTTGCGAACGTCGAAGCCGCCGTTCGCTCGGCGGAAAGCATGGGTCAGCGGGTGGACAAGGTGCTCGTCTGGAGCCGCCACCCGGGCCGCTCGTTGACCACCCATCCCTTGAAGGACGGCCGGGACCACCGGATCGAAGACCTCATCGGAAGGTACGCCGGGAAGCGCGTGGATCCGGAGCCGATGGCCTCCACGGACCCGCTCTTCCTCATGTACACGAGCGGGACCACGGGCAAACCCAAGGGATGCCAACACAGTACCGGAGGATACCTCGCCTACGTCACCGGGACCGCCAAGTACGTCCTCGACCTCAAACCGGAGGACATCTACTGGTGCACCGCCGACATCGGGTGGATCACCGGACACTCCTACGTGGTCTATGGCCCGTTGGCGATCGGAGGGACTACGGTCCTCTACGAAGGGGTGCCGTCCTACCCTGACCCGTCCCGTTCGTGGCGGATCTCCGAACGCTTAGGAGTGAACATCTTTCACACCTCCCCGACGCTCATCCGGCAGCTTCGTAAGACCGCTCCGGAGGAACCGCATCGGCATGGGCAGAAGTTCCGGCTCATGGCGACCGTGGGAGAGCCCATCGAACCCGAGGTGTGGCGTTGGTTCTACGACGAGGTCGGCAAAGGCGAGGCCGCCGTGGTCGACACCTGGTGGCAGACGGAGACCGGAGGGTTCCTCTGCAGCACGGTGCCAGGAATCCATCCGATGAAACCCGGAAGCGCCGGTCCAGCGGTCCCCGGGATTTTCCCGGTCATCCTGGATGAAGACGGCCGACCCATCGAACGCGGCTCGGGACATGCCGGGATCATTTGCATTCGCAACCCTTGGCCCGGCATCATGCAGACGATCTGGGGGGATCCCCACCGGTTCCTCGAACAATATTATTCGCGCTTTTGCCGAGACGAGAAGAGCACCGACTGGCGGGACTGGCCCTACGTGACGGGCGACGGGGCGATCCAAGGTGCGGACGGCTACTTTAGGATCCTCGGCCGCCTGGATGATGTCATCAAGGTGGCCGGGCACCGGCTCGGCGCCAAGGAACTCGAAAGTGCCTGCCTCAAGGTCCCCGAAGTGGCCGAAGCGGCCGCCGTCCCGCTCGCCGATGAGCTCAAGGGCCGAGTCCCGGACATCTACATCTCGCTCAAACCCGGTGCTCCCCCCGCCGCCGAGGTAGCCGCACGGGTCCGATCCTCCATCGTCGAACTCATTGGCAAGGTCGCCGCTCCGCAGCACGTCTACGTCGTGGACGACATGCCCAAGACCCGCTCCGGGAAGATCATGCGGCGGGTGCTCGCCGCGTTGTCCAATGGTGTTGACGCCGGGGACACCACGACGCTCGTGAACCCCGAGATCGTCGCATCCATTCGAAAGGTCGTGGCCCAAGCCCCGCGAGCCTCCCCCGGGCTGAGTGCGGAAGCTCTACACAAGGAAGTGCGAGACACGGAGTGAACCGGTACGTGGGGGGGGAGTCCTCCCTTCGGAGGCCTATTCGATGGTCCCGATCGAAGTGCTTTCTCCCGACGGGCTCGGGGAATTCTTGGGAGAACGCATGGCCTGACTCTTCACGGCGACCATCTTGCGCTGCTTCACCCGGTTACCGATTCCGAGCGAGGTGAAGACGCCCACGAACCCCGCCGACACGAGCGGAGAACCCATCGGCGTTGCCATGACCTGACCCACGAGGGTGGGTTGGGAAACGATACTGGTCACGGGGTTCACGGTCGGATTGGTGATCGGGATGTTGACCGGCGAGCCCACGCCCACTCCTACGGGATTGACCACCGGCATCCCGGGTGGCGGCGGGGGAGGAGGCGGCGGGGGTGGGGGAGGTGGCGGTGGAGGTTCCACTGGTGTCGGTGGCATGATGAAGACCGGCGCGGGCGGTAAGGAGATCTGCCCGGTGGCGCCACAGTAGTCCGAGTACGCTACCCAGCTCCCCGAGCTATTCCCCAACCCGGTGCACGTGGCGCCGCCGTTGGATTGCGATGCAGTACAGACATTCACCGGAATGTAGATCCCAAAGGGAGGGCCCGTGGCCTCGATATTGAAGGACCCCGTCCATGAGTCACCCGAAGCAAACCCACCCCCTGCCCAATTGAAGCCGATCTCGTTCGGTGCGATCATGGCGACCGTGCAGCCGCTGACCGGACCGCTCGGTGAGTTGCAGGTGAAGCTGGCGTTCATGGGGGTGGCAAACTGTAGGTTGTTCGCCAATGTGACCTCGAACAGGGCGGAAGTCGGGCCCGAAGGCAAGGGGAAGAGCGGGCCTCCCGAGTTGTTGGCGTAAAAGGTCACTTGTGCAGTGGTAGGGGCGGAGCATGTCCCCGAAGTACCGTTCTTACAGATCTTGACCGGTGAGGTCGAAGCCCCCAGCTCGAGAGCGGCAGGCAAGGGACTGACGATGAACTGAACGTTCGCCCCGAAACCCGGTCCGACGCCCAACTGGGCCGGGAAGCTGGTCGGATTTCCGTTCACGAGGATCTGCGTCAGCGTAAATCCCGCCGGAGGGACGACCGACACGGTGTACGAGTTACTGAGGTCTCCCGCAGGGAACTCGCTCTGCGGGATCTCGAGCCCAAAGGTGCCATCCGACGCCGACAGGAGCGGGTAGGTCCACCCCGACCCATAGTTGGCCGTGATGCTGACCGAAAGGCCCGGAACGGGCTTCGGGCCGGACGGGCAGTTGCAGATCACGCTCCCATAGATCGCGGTCTGGGGGAAGAAGGTCTGGGTGCTGCCGGGACCCGCGCCGCCGGCGTTCAAGAGTCCGCTGCCCCAAGGGTCCCCTTGGTTGGTGTAGAACCAATAGGAGAGGGCGGAGGGGCCGCCACAGCACTCACCAAATGCCACGTGCAGGTAGTAGAGCCCCTTCAGGGTCGTGAGACCCCCGTTGCTCGAGCTCCAACTGCTTGGGCATCCGTATCCACAGCCAGAGGGCGAACCCACGATGAAATTGTAGTTGTTCGAGGTCTCAAGAGCCCCGGGAGAAATACTCGGATACTGGTCCAGGAAGATCGTTGAGCCGTCGTCGGAGCCGATGTTCACGTGATAGGTCCCCGCCTGAAGGTTGCCCGACTGCGGACTCGTTGCAAAGTAGATCGGGAACGTCTGCATCCCGACATAGCACACCCCATTCATGTTTCCCGGAATGTTCGGGGAGTGCGCGGAGATGTTGCCGGGACAGGCTTCATTCTGCCCGGATGCGCAGTCAAAACAATCGTAGGCCCCTCCAAAATGGGACGGCAAGCTGAAGATCTGAGAGGCCCCCCACGGCCAACTTGTGTACCAATTGATCGGGGCCCCCTCGCAACCCGAACTGCAGATCCCTTGGGGATGCGCCGAGGTGGCCGACCCGGAGACTGACACGGGGGGACTGGGGGTGGCGGTGGTACTGGCGCTAACCTGGGGGAGGGCAGCGGGAACGAGGAAAAGGATTACGAGGGAAATTGTGGCGATAAGCAGTCCACCTGCCAATCCCATCAAGCACCCACCGAATATATTGTCGACCCACCTATAAGAGCCTTATGGAATTCTGTCGGCGAGAGCGAGACCCTCGACGGGAGGTTCGAGACCTCCCACGCCGTCGGCGTTCGGAGACGATCCGGGAGAGAAGAACCCCGAAAAAACGGTAATTCTGGTGCGCGGTGGACGGGGGAGCCCTTTTAAGGGAGATGGTATCCCAACATCGTAGCAGACGAATCCCCCATCGGCAACGTCGGTTTGGGACGCCTGAACGCAAATGAACGAACCCAAACAGGGGACCGAAGAAGAGCCTAGCTCCATTGAACAATTCGACCAAATGCCCTTAAGCGACTCTCTCCGCAAGGGAGTCCGCGAGATGGGCTACCGTCAGCCCACCCCGATCCAGGCCCGGACCATCCCGGAAGCCATCCGGGGTCGCGACATCATCGGCTCGGCGCAGACCGGGAGCGGCAAGACCGCCGCGTTCCTGCTGCCAATCCTGGAACGGCTGATGAACCACCCGAGGGGTCGGGTCTATGCCCTCGTGTTGACCCCGACCCGAGAACTTGCACTCCAGGTGGAAGGGTTCTTGAAGATGCTCGGCCGACACACGCACCTCCGCGGAGTCGCGGTCTATGGTGGGGTCGGCATGGAAGACCAGCGCCGGGCCCTCCATGGCTCCGTTGAGATCGTCGTCGCCACGCCGGGGCGATTGCTCGACCACATGCGACGCGGCTGGGTCGACTTCCGGTCTCTCGAGATACTGGTCCTGGATGAGGCCGACCGCATGCTCGACATGGGATTCCTTCCCGACGTGCGCACCATCCTTTCCCACCTCCCCCGAGACCGGCAAACGATGCTCTTCTCGGCCACGATGCCCCCGGAGGTCCTTCGGCTCTCACATGACTTCCTCACCCATCCCCACCTTGTCCGGATGCAGGAGCGCTCCGCCGCCGCAGCGGGCATCTCGCACTCGGCGTTTCTCGTAGGGGCGAACCGCAAGACGGACGTGCTCTGCGACCTCCTGAAGCAGGAAGGCATGGAAAGCGTCCTGGTCTTTGCCCGCACGAAGCACCGTGTCGACCGGGTCGCCCACCAGTTGGCGATGCGGGGCGTGAAGGCCGGAGTCATCCATGGGGACAAGAGCCAGGCCCAACGGGTACGGGCACTCGAAGGGTTCCGCCGGGGGCATCACGTGGTGCTGGTCGCCACGGACATTGCCGCCCGAGGGATCGACGTCGAAGGGATCTCCTGTGTGATCAACTACGATATTCCGCAGGACGGGGACACTTACATCCACCGGGTCGGACGGACCGCCCGGGCGCAGACCCAGGGAGCGGCCATCTCGCTCGTCAGCCGGGAAGAGGTCGATGACTTCGATCGCATCGAGCAACACCTAGGGATCAAGATCACCCGGGAGGACCTCTCGGAGAAGTACCCGTCGCCGGTGGGTCCACCACCGGCGGGCCGACGGTACCCTCCCCAGAACCGGACCACGCGGAGCTCGGGGCAACGGCCCCGTCATAGCTACCGCTTCTAGGTCCTGCCGGGATCGGACGGGTTCAGATCTCGCTGAGACGGCGGGTCATCTTGACGACGGCCCGCACGGCGTCCGCGGCCTTCTCGATCCGGTCCTGAGCCTGGAGCCGGGACTCTCCCGGACCCGTGATACCGAGGCCCAAGGGCTTGCCTTCCTGCACGGAGATGTCGAGGAGCTTCCGGGCGGACTGGTTCGCCACCAGCTCGTCGTGGCTGGTCTCCCCTTCGATGACGGCACCGAGGGCGACCACGCCATCCACCGTGGACCGCTTCATGAGCTTCGCCACCGCCAATGGCATGTCGAAGACGCCGGGCACCTTGACCACCGCGGCCAGGTCAGCGCCGAGGAACTCGATCTCTTCCTTGGCCCGCTCGACCATGAGCGAGGTCACGTCATAGTTGAATTCGCTGGCTACGATCCCGAGCCGAACCTTCTCCTTTCCGCCTTCAGGCATACTTCGCGATACCATTTCTAAAACCTCGTTTCCTGGAAGGAGAACCCGCGGGGCCGGCGTCCGCAAAGCCTTGTCGTGCCCCAGTGCCCGCGGAGCGGGTCAGGTCCGCAGGATGAAACAGGATCCGGTAGGCATTCCACGCGTGCTCTTCGGTCCGATGACGGACGAGCAGCTTCAGTTCCTTGTCCGAGCGGGCTTCCCCCTCGAAGACAAAGACCTCGATCACGGGACGGCCCTCCTGCACGGCGGCAGAGATCAGGCCCTGGCTCGCCTCGTGCGCGCAGGTGCGGTCATAGTCCGCTTTCCCCGGCATCCCGAGGGCCATCACGAGATCCGCCCCTTGACGAAACAACTGAACGACCGCGGCCGGGAGGTCCTTGATGCCGGGAACGGTCCGGCGTACCGTGCGAAAATTACCCCCGGTGGAACGCAGGGTGCTCTGGGCGATCGACCCCATCGCCACCCGAGCGAACGTAGTGTCCACGATCCCGATGGTCTTCATTTCTGTTCCCGACCAGTCCCCTGGACCTCCAGGACTCGCCGGACCAACGCGCGGGTCGAGAACTCCTCCTCCGGATGCCCCCCCACCCGAACGGCCCGACAATGGATGCCGCGAGCGGCACATTTTTCCTCGATATCCCGCTCATCCCAGCGTTGATTGAATCCCAAGGTGATGATGTCCGGACGCACCTTCGCCACGGTGTCGAACATGTCGACCTCCGAACCCAGGATGGCCTGGTCGACCGGCTTGAGCGACTCGACCATCGCCCGCCGAATCTCTTCCCGGACGATGGGTTCTCGCTTCAACTTGCGGACGGTGGCATCTCGTGCCACCACGACCACGAGCGTATCGCCCAGCTTCCGGGATTCTGTCAGATAGTGCACATGTCCTGGGTGCAGAAGGTCAAAGACCCCCGTTGCCATTACTCGGACCATCGGGACCACGCCTGGGTCACTTTCCTACCTTCTACAAAAGGCCATCCCTGGGTACTCGCCCGTGCCTCAGCCGCCTCCCGAGGGAGGGCTCGGCCATCGTCGCCCAACATCTCCATGAGCGCGAGGGATGGGGTCAGCCCGCCCATGATGGCCAGCGCGTTGGAAAGTTCCGTGTGTCCTCGCCGTTCCTGGAGCAGGCCCGGCGCCGAATGGAGGAGAGGAACGTGACCCGGGACATGGAACTCGGTAACGAACCGGCCCCGCAGTTCCTCCGGCGATAGGCTCGGCATGCTGGCCACCAGGCGGCCGACCGCGGAGATCGTCAACGCCCGATCCGTGTCGGAGACCCCCGTAAAGGTGCTGCGAGCGTTCACCCAGAGCCCGAAGGAGCTCCGGCGATCGTAGGGCAAGGTTTCGGGCAGGAGTCCACGGATCACCGGGTGCGTTGCCGAGAGCTCCCGGAGGAGCTCATCCTGGTAACCCAATCCCAACGAGGAAGCAAGCTCGAACGGCGTGGTGACACAAAGAAGTCCCCCCGCCTCTTGGCGCATCTCCCGAATCGCGCGCGCATCTACCCGCTCGGCAAGCACGACGACATCCGTCTCCCCCTCCCGGTGCGGGTCATCGAAGAGCAAGATGGGTTGGCCCCGGGACAGTTGCTCGAGAGCTTCGCCGAGGGAGGCATCCCCCTCGATGGCTCCTCGGGAAGGCCGCTGGGAATTGGCAAGCGCCATTGCTGAGGGAGAGCAGACGAGGAGTATATAAATTCCTTGTAGTTACCAATTTTTTGGTAGCGGGGTTAAGATGGCCCCATGGGGGCTGGGAAGGCGTTCTTCGGTGTTGGATGAGGGAGAAGTGTCTCTTGGAGGTGATCCATCTGCAGGTTCCCCTACAGATACCTTGTTATGACTTAGTCCCCCTTGCTGAACCTAAGTTCGAGCGACCCAGTGATGAGTCACCCTCACTCAGGCCCAACTCGGATGACTTGACAGGCGGTGTGTGCAAGGAGCAGGGGCACATTCACCGCGGGATGTTGACCCGCGATTACTACGGAATCCATTTTCGTGAGGGCGAGTTAC
>JAKAOF010000067.1 GCA_021823345.1 Thermoplasmata archaeon | reverse complement strand
CGATGGGACCCTGGTGGGGCACCCGTCGTCGAAGGAGCCGGTTTACGCGTTCGAGGTTTCCGCTGACCCGAGGTCGGCGTAGTCCAGCGTCCCGTTGAGCCGGGTACCTCTACGCTTCACCGACCCCTTCCCCGATCTCTCACACCCTGAGGGTGCCTGGGCGAGAGGGGACCTGCGGCGTCAGCCAACCATTTATTCCCGGATTCCCCTCCACCCGGGGATCTCGGATGCGTCTCTCGGGGGTTCCGCTCACGCTCGTTCGCTATCCCGCCCGGACCCTCACGAACAAGCACTTCCCATCGATGGACCGCGCGCCGTTCGGCCGGTTCTACCTTCCTCCGGCACTGACGGGTGTCTCGGACGAAGCCCCGGAAGGGACCCAGGGCTTCCTCGAAGACGACAACCGGGGGGCGGTCTCCCCGGATCCCGTGGTGACCCTGGACGGGACGGACTTTTACTTCTCAGTCAAGGGGATCGGCTCGAGCATCGACCCGTTCTCCTCGGCGTCCCTGGACCGGTCGTACGTTTCGGAGCTCACCCGAGAGGAGACGGTCCGCGCCCGATTAGGAAGGCCCACCGTCATCACTCCGGAGGGAGAGATCGACCGCATCATCACGGGCGAGCGATGGCTCCGCGGATCACCCTACGGAGGACAGGGGCTGGAACACGCGCAGATCTCGCTCAACGTGTCGGAGCGGGCGGACCTCACGTCGCTCCAGGGGTTCCTGATCGCCCCCGTCGTCCAGATCGCCTTCCTGCCGGAGGAACTGGCCGAACGCCTGCGTTCGCTCCACTGGTACCATCGCTTCCGCGGACCCTTCGTCCAGGAGCTGCGCCTGGTGCCGTCGAACGTCCGGATATACTTTCATGCCAAGAACACCGTGGGCAACAACATCCGCCACATCTTCGATCAGTTCGGGGTGGACGATGACTCGAAGGCCCTGTCGTTCGAGAGCCGGTTCATCCGGAGCGCTCTCGCCATGCTTACCCTCTTCGCGCGCACCCTGCGGTTCGACCCCGCGAAGCAACGGTACTTCGGGCTGGACTTCCACGACGTCTGGCTCGACAAGGACGCGGTGCTCGCCCCCGATGGATCGGTCTACTTCGTCGACCTCGAGGGGATCGAGGAAGAAGGGGTGGATCGGGAGAAGGTGGGGGAGAAGATCGAGGACCAGGTCTTCCGTTCGCTCTACGAGTTCCTCTTCGCCTACGAACAGATCGAGCAGGAGCGGACCCGCCGGTTCGGCGGGACGCACCCCCGCAAGGCGCACTTCGAGCACTTGCTCCGAGAGACGCTGCGGGAGGACCCTTTTCTCCGGGTGAAGGAGACCCCGGAAGGTTTCGGACTGCTGATCCGGAACGCCCTCGCTGAGGAATCACTAAATATCCTGTTTTCCATCACGGACCACGAACATGACGACCTGCGGAGTGATCGGAAAGTATCTAGGGGAGATCCGTGACCGGCAAGTCACCACTCGAGTCCAAGAGTCCGACCTGACGTTGCTCCAGCAACAGAACCTCATCCTGGTCTTCAGCAATGACCAAGTGCAACAGCTCTCCGAGGATGTGGCGCGTCTCCAGCAGTTGCGATCCACGATCGCCCAGGAGTCCTCCCAAAGGGGCCAACAGGCGGGTCAAGTGAGCCTGGACACCCGACGGACCCACTCCATCCTCTTTCACCTCGAGGGGGCGGATAAGCAGCACGCGCAGCTCGACCAGCTCAAACGGGAGCAGGATGCGCTGCGCGCACTGGATACGGAGATGGCCCAGCGCCAGCAAGACTTCGCCCAGCTCATGGTCAAGCAGTCGCAGCTGGCGGCGGTCACCCCCTATGATGGACGCCAAGTCGCGATCACGACCCAAGGTCGCGTGGCGTTGCGCGATCTCACCGTGCGGCTCTATCGGGTCTCCGACAAGGAGTTCTCGACCTACTGGACCGAGTCCCAGCGGATCGACGAGCAGCTCGTCGGGATCTCGAACCAGAGCGCGCAGTTCGAGCGAGGGCTGACCGGAGCGCTGAAGGATGTCGATGCCTCGTACCTCTGGGCGGTGGCCATCGGCATGGCCAAGGCCCCCGGTCCCTCCCAGGACCGACTCAACGTCTTCCTCGGCGCGTACAACGCCCTGGGTCCCTACGCGACGAACGTGGAGAACCGCCTGATGGCGACGGAGATACTCTCGGTCCTGTCGCGACCTGTCCCGCAGAACATCCCCCGGGTTGCGAGCCTCAAGGACGAGGTGCGGAAGCTCAAGGTTCCCAGCGAAGCGGCGCTGGGCGTCGCCGCCATCCTCCTCATGGGGGAGCGGGCGGACGGGAGCATTCCCCTTCCCGAGCTGCGCAATTTCCTCCCCGTCACGCCCTCGTACGAGTCGGCGGCCTTGATGTCGATCGTGAACCGCCCCGAGGCCGAGATCGTCGAGCGTTTTCGGTCCGTCAGGTCGCTCTTCCTGGGCTGGGGCCATTCCCCGTCGGAGGACACGGAGCTTTCCTCGGCCTATCTCGCCATGTCCGAGCTTCCCCTGGAGACGGTGGGCTCGAAGCTGGCGATCCTCTCGCACGGTCTCGCGGGCTACCTGCAGTATCCGCTGGTCGGCTCGGCCATCCTTGCCTCCATCCCGGTCCTGGAGGCCAATGAGACGTTGAACCTCCTGGAGAAGGCCTATGAGATCCTCGGGCAGCGTACCGGTCCCATCTCCCAGGCCGAGGGGATCTGCCTCGCCATCCGGATGATCCACGGGATCGACATCCGCTCGGTCGACGCGCTCGACCCGACCCAGACCGCCCCGGTCCAGAGCTTCGGTTACGGCGCGACCCCGGCCCGCCTCTGGATGCCCGTCTACGTGTCGCACGGCTTCTACTATTCCACGTGGAGCGGGATCGGCGGTCCCCACCCCGGTCACGTCCATACCTGGGGCGGGGGAGGCTGGGGGGGCGGTTTCGTCGGATGAACCGGCGTCTCCTCCTCCTGCCGCTACTGGCGCTCCTTCTCCTGCCCTCCGCCAGTGCGGCGGGGACGCTCCACGTCCCGGTGGCGGGGGACCGGTTCGCCTATCACGAGACCATCACCCTCACGAATGGCACCGGGAACTACACCGGGTACACCGAGGACGGGAACTATCAGGGCAGCATGACCATGACCGCGGTCCAGCCCAACGGGACCGTGTCGGCGGCCTACCAAAGCTCCGGCACCTGGTCGAACAACCAGGGCCAGTCCAGTCCTTGGTCGGAGAGCGGCAACTTCACGTTCTCGGCCAACTCGTTCCTCTACCTCCAGGGCACGGACAATCAGACCGGCTACGTCAAGCCCCACGTCTGGTTCGACATGAACAACAACCTGACGACCGGAGGGTCCTTCACCTCGCTCAACACCCCCATGTCCGTGATCTCCACGGACCAGCCCTTTGCCTCGTCCTCCAGTTCCACCGGCTACGTGAAGACCATCCTCGCCGAGGGGAGCGGGTCGTACCAGCGCAATGACCAATACGGGAAGTTTACCGCCCAGTACGAGTGGAAGGAGTACTTCGACCCGTCGACCGGGTACATCGTCGGCTACCTCTACGTCGAGACCGACACGGACGCCGCCGGAGATGGGTTCGTTTGGACCGATACCCTGAGCGACACGAGCACCAGCTTCCCCCTCACCCCCACCTCCGCGCCTCCCGCCGCTCCGACCCCGTACGATTGGACCCCCGTCATCGTGCTCGTGGTGGTGTTGCTGATCATCGTCGTGGTGGTGGCCCTCGTGCTCCACCGGCGCCACTCGAAGGGGTCGGTCCCCTCCGCGCTCCCGCGTCACTCCAAGCAGGGAGGCACGGGGCCGGTCGCCCCCTACGGTGCCCCGGCGCCCGTGAACCTCGTCCCGAGGGACCAGCCCGCGATCCAACAGATCGTGGTGAAGGAGACGGTCAAGGTGCCCTGTCGCTTCTGCGGCACGCTCATCGACTCTACCGACACCGCCTGCCCGAAGTGTGGCGCCCCAAGGACGTAGGCCCCCCCCGTTCGTGGGGGCGAGCTCCGACTCGCCCTTGTCCGACCAGCGATCGACCGACCGAGGGATTCCCCACGGCACGAGATCGAGCGGTCTCAGTCCCGATGGAACGCGTACATGGTCCCGACCTCGGACATGCCCGCCCGTTCCGCCGCGGTCCGGGAGGCCCGGTTCTCCCCGTAGATCTCGGAAACCACCTGCCGGACCCCCCGCTCCTTTAGCCAGCGCATGCGGGCCGCCAGCAGGTCCGTTGCCACCCCCAATCCCCGGTAGCGCGGGTGCACGGCCAAGGAATGCCCGCGAGCATACCGGCCCGCCAACGAGAGCCAACTGACGCCCACCAGCCGTCCCTCCACCTCACAGAGAAAACAGCGTTCATCTTCCCGGGGGAGGGTTCGGAACCACACTTCATCCACGGGCCCCTGCGCTTCGCGGATAAGGGCGCTCACCCGCGGCAGGTCGTCCCCCGTCCCGATCCGGACCACGCTCCGCACCGGGTGTTCAC
>JAKAOF010000028.1:4071-20787 GCA_021823345.1 Thermoplasmata archaeon | reverse complement strand
CATCGACGGATGCCCCGGAAATCCCTCCCTTTGCGCGTTTTGAGACTGGAACGCCTACGGGTAGGGGGTCCGGATGACGAGAGATCACGAAGCAGGAGATCAGCCCTCCGGGTCGTACCTTCACACCATGATGGCGTGGCGACGCCGGAGCGATTCCTCGTCCTCGCCCCGCGCCCGCATGATCTCCGCGACCAAGCCATCCGAGAAGCGCAGGCTCGAGGCTTCGAAGAGGGTGCCGAGCGGAGCGAGTTGTGGCCGCCGCTCGTCATCGGGAAGGGAGAGCGCGATGGAAAGGGTCGCGGCGTGCGCCAACTTGCTCGTCGGCTTCGCCGTGACGACGATGAGATTGGCCCCCTCGCGGCGCACGATGTTCGCCGTCTGGTTCGAGGAATAGCTCTCTCCCCGGTTGGAGAAGATGATGACGAGGTCCCCGCGCATCACGATCGGGGTCACTGACTCGCCGATCACGAAGGCCCGCAGCCCGACCTGGACCAGGCGCATGGCGAGCGCTCGGGCGATGATCCCGGACCGTCCCGCTCCATAGACGAAGATGGTGGGAGCGCTCGTGATGAGCTCGACCGCCCGCTGGATATGCCTCGGATCGATGACCGAGAGCGCCTCGGTCACCCGCTCTCCGAGATAGCTTACGGCTTCGACAAAAGTGGTCCGTTCACTTGCGCCGGGCGGCATGCTTTTGGCCCTTCCCGGCGTGCGCCGGTTTGCCCTTTGACTTCGAACTCGGAGCCGGCTTCTTCGGTTTCTCCTTGGCGGCGGCCTTCTTGGCCGGACCCGCCGGTTTACCCTTGGGGGGAGCCTGGGCGGCCGCGCGCTCGGCCTTCTTCTTGGCCATCTGCTTCGCTAGGGTCCGCTCATAGAGCACCCGCAGATACATCGCGTCGTGCTCCATCAGCGGCGAGGAGCTGATGATGGTGGCATCGAACTTGTGGTCCGAGAGCGCTTCGGCCACGTTCTCGAACTTGACGGATCCCTTCTTGACGGGGGTCATCCGGAAGGTCCCCTTTCCCTGGATGTCCACGCCGGAGAAGTTGAGGTAGAGCTCACCGCGCGCGGCGGTCGAGAATTCTCCGAGGAGGTCCCCGATCGCGCCCCGGTCGTCGAAGAGCATCTCCTCGCGGACGGCCATGTGGGGCACGTTGAGGATGGGGATGGTACGGGGGACGCGCTTAGCGACCTCGAGGATCTCTTGACGGCTTCCGAGCACCTCGGGGTGGCCGTTGGGCTCGATGCCGAGCAGGATCCGAGCGCCCCCGGGGACCTTGTCCAGGGTCTTACGGACCTCCTTGAGATGCTCGATGACGGAGTTGAGGGACTCTTCGGGCCCGTTGGGTCCGTAGAAACCGAGGTGACCGACGAGAAGGTCGGCCCCCATCGCCTGCGCGAGCACGCAGGACCACGTGTAGTTGTTGATGGTCCGCTGCAGGGCTTCTTCGGAGTTGAGGAAGTCGACGTAGTACGGGGCGTGGAGCGAGAGCCGGATGTCGACCGAGCGGGCGAGTACCTTCCCGGCGGAAAGGGCGTGGTAGTCCTTGGCCATGAGCCAATTGAGCGTGGTCACCTGGCTCTTCTTGGTGAGCGGACGGTCGAGCGCGGTGAGATCGCTCGTGGTGGCCCCCCGCACCTGTTCGGAGACCTGGATGATGAGCTTCTCCGGGAGTTCCCGGGGCTTCTTCCCGATCTCCTCGGGCTGAACGGCCCGTTGCGCGGAACTGACCTTGATGAACTGGACCTCCATCGCGGTGAGTCCGAGGTGGTGCAGGTCGACGATGCTATCCCGAAGAGTCCGCCCCTTGCACGAAAGGGGGATGCCACCTGGACCGAAACGAATCATAGAATGACGGGTGCACCTCTCGGGATTTCAACCCAGAGCACCCATACTATAAAGGTGCGCCTCCACTAATGGTTTTCGGCGGGTCTCCCCGAGTCCTTGTCGAGGTCTTCTCCGCCGAAAAAGACCTGCTGCACGGCATTGTAGAGGTCCGCGAACCCCCGTTCTTCCCGGGCGCTCGTCGGGAGGACGTTCCAGTTGGGGCCGAGGATCTCCAGGGCGCGGAAGAGCTCGGCAGAGGGGAGGGCATCTCCCCGGGGAGGGGTGGCCGTGATCGCATCATAGAGCGACTCGGGGGTCTCACACCAGGTCGCGATCTGATGCCGCTCCTCCTCGGTCAGGAGGTCGTCCTTCGCCAGCACGTTGACGAGCGGTAGCCCGAAACGGAACTGGACCGTCGAGGAGAAAAGGAGGAGCGAGACGAAGCCGCTCGGGACCCGGGTGAGCATCGGATCGAAGAGGAAGGCGATGAGGGAACGATCTCCCCCGAGCTCCTCCACGATGGCGCGGGACGCTTCCCGGAACGCGAAGAGCTCGACCTGCCCGGGGGTATCGACCAGGACGTAGTCCGATCGCAGGGGCTCGAGTGCGTCCCGGACGCTCGCCAGGTTGACCGCCACCATGTCGCTGGCCGCGATCTGGGCCCCGTTGGGTCCCAGCTTGGCGGTCGCCATCACGTCCTCGAGCTTGACCCAGTCCCGGACGTCCACGTCCGGGTCGAAGTTCGGGTCCTCCATCCCAGGATCGAGGTTCACGGTGGTGACGGAGTATCCCTGATCATGCATCCAGGCCTTCCACGCGGTCGTCAACGTCGTCTTCCCGGCGCCCGCGGTTCCGGTGATGTAGATCGTGACGGGGTCCATGGTAATGCTGATTAGGCCGACCTCGGGGTCGCCGAGATCGCCGCCGCGAGGCGCTTCAGGAACGCCGCCTTGGTGACGCCCTTTTGCTTGTTCACCTTGAGCCGCCCACGGTAATGGTGGAAGTCCCGGGGATAGTGCTTCTCCTGGCGCTCCACGGTGAAACCGAGCTTGCGCGCGGCCTCTTCCAACTGCTCCAGGGAGAGGTCTCCGGTCAACATGGTCCGCGGGACCCGCCGGCCTTCCGCACGGCTACGCCCCGTGAGGTACTCGGGGTAGACGTAGAAATGTTCAGGCATTCGGCGTCTTTTCCGAAGCTTGCTTCGGGAGCAGCACGCCGTTCAGCACGCCATCCTGTCCCGGCCGGGAACGGATCTGCACCAGGCCAAGCTCTGTCTGGACGACCGCCCCGCGGGAAATGATGTTCCGCTGCACGTAGTTGGGATTCGCGTCGTTGCGAACGACCGAGGTCGTCCGGACGGACTTCGTGGTCTTGGAGGTGGGGTCAAAGACGTTGACCTGGTTATCGCCGAGGATGCGCACCTTGCGGGCGGCCCCACGGACACGGTACAGTTTGAGGGACTTCTCCCCGACAATGGGGAATTGAAGTTCCCTTCCGATCTCAAAACGTCGCTTGTTGCGGATCGGGCGGAGTCGCCCGCCAGTCTTCTTCCGCTTGGAGCGTCCTTGCCAAATTCCCATGGTATGCCCTCTTGATACGAGCGGCCTGCGAGAGCGCAGGGCCTAAATAAGCGTGACCTTTGCCCTGCTATCGCGCAACAGGCATGGAATGAGGATACGGATCCCCCTCGCAATGCTCGTGGTGCTCGTCCTTCTGCTTGCCGGCGTCCCGATGCTCCCTTCGGGGGCGGCCCATTCCGCATCCCCCGTTCTCCGTCCCCGGGCCATCGCTGCCCTCCCCCTCAACATCCAGGTGAGCGACACAGGGCGCAATCCCGCCGGCGAGCCCACGGTCGCCGTCAACCGGTATGGGACCGTCCAGGTCGTGTGGGAGGAACAGGGGCAGTTGCAGGACCCCGTCGGGCCCATGGGCATGGCGTTCTCCCAGGATGGCGGGACCTCCTTCGGTCCCCAGACCATCTCCCAAGTGGCGGGGTCGAACGTGGAGTATGACGTATCGAACGCCGGAAGTTCTCCGAACGGCACCTTCTGGGTCGGATACGGGGTCTGTCCCATCCCCGGACAGCCATGCTCGCTCACGGGAACGTTCACCTCCCAGGACTACGTGACCGCCGCCTGGAACAACGGGACGCACGTCTCGCAACCCATCCTGAGCATCCCCTCCACCCTCACGGGGTCGAGCTTCGTGGACCGCGACTGGCTCGCCTCCACTCCGAACGGGACCGTCTACCAGACGGTCGATGATGGGAGCGGGGCCTCCAACAACGTCTATCTCGCGACCTCCTACGACGGGATCCACTTCGGGGCCCCGCAGGTCATCTACAACCTGAACGGGATCACGATGGACGCCTTTGCCTACAACAACACCCTATGGGGGGTCGCCGACTCCAACATCACCGGGGACTGCGTGATCCTGGTCTCCTCCAACGGGGGATCCACCTGGGCGCCCACCCCGACCTCCGACCCCGGTTGCGACACGGCCCAGTCCGGGAACATCGAGTGGCAGGTCACCTGGGGCGCGAGCCATTCCATCGACCTCGCGTACGTCAACTCGACCGGGGTCGATTTCGTCCGGTCGACCGACATGGGGACGACGTGGTCCTCCCCGATCAACGTTTCCGGGATCGTCCCGGCGGGCACGATCTTCGAGACCCCGACGATCGCCGCAAACCCGGTGACGGGCGCGGTGTCCATCATCTGGCTCGACACCCGGATGAACACCACGTCGTACACCTGGTATGTCTACGAGTCGGACAGTTACGACAACGGCCTTCACTGGAGCGCTCCCCGCCAGCTCTCCGACACCCTCGCGGGGACGGGGCAGAATTTCTGGCCCGGGGACTTCATCGGCAGCACGATCACTCCGTGGGGCACGGCGGCCGGCACATGGGGCGAGGATAACTCGAGCGGTCTATTGCAGACCTACTTCGGCCAGCTTCCCCTGGTAACGCCCAGCGCAGGGAACCTCACCATCGTGGTGCAGAACTCTTCCGGGAGCCGGGTAGCCAATGCCACCGTGAGCGTCTCCGGGACCGGTAGTTCCCGATCGAACGCGACCGGGGAGACGACCTTCTTTGGCCTCGCCAGCGGGGTCTACGGGGTGACGGCCTACTCCCCGGCCGAGGGGAGCGGGTCCGCCACGGCCACGGTGGTCTCCGGCTCGTCGACCCGCGTGACGGTAACCCTTTCCGGAGGACCTCCCCCCCTGCTCATCTCGCATTTCTCCGCCACCCCTTCTTCCATCGTGCTGGGCAACAGCACCAACTTCTCCGTGAGCGTCACGGGGGGCCTTGCCCCGCTCGGGTACGCCTATACCGGGCTCCCCACGGGATGTCCCTCCCAGGACCTTTCCTCGTTCTCCTGCACGCCGACCGTGCAAGGCAGCTTCTCGGTGGAGGTCTTCGTGAACGACAGCGCCGGAAGGTCCGCCCATGCGTCCACCGTGCTTGTCGTGAATCCCCACGTGACCAACCCGGTCGTCATCCGGTCGTTCATCGCGCTCCCGTCGACCCTTACCCTGGGCAGCACGACCAACTTCTCCGTCAACGTGACAGGCGGGGTGCTCCCGTATTCTTACGCCTACTTGGGTCTCCCCAGTCCGTGTGCCGCGATCAACGCCGCGATCCTTTCGTGCCGTCCCTCCGCGATCGGGGTCTCCAACGTCACGGTGCGGGTCTCCGACTCGGTAGGGACCACAGCGACCACATGGACGGACCTCACCGTGATCGCCTGCACCAGCTGTGGAACGAGCTCCCCCACCATCTCCTCGTTCACAGCGGTCCCGAACAACATCACCCTGGGGACCGGCACGAACCTCACCGTCAAGGTGACGGGAGGCACGCTCCCGTTACGGTACGACTTCACGAAGCTGCCGGCGGGGTGCACGAACGCGAACCTCTCGGTCCTTGCTTGCCGACCCTCGGCGATCGGCACGTTCGATATCACCGTCACCGTGACCGACGCCCACGGGAAATCCGCCGAGGCGAACGTCACCCTACGGGTGTTGACCGCGTCGTCCGGACCGTCGAGCAATCCCAGTTCCGACCTGTGGTTGTGGGTCGTGGTGGGCGCCGCCGCGGTGCTGATCGTGGTCGGGGTCCTCCTCGCCCGGAGGAGGTCATCGAAATCCCCGCCGACCCCCCCCTCCGGTCCGGGCCCGCAGTGGACGGACGGCGGGTCGCCCGGAAGCGGGGCCCCTCCACCCTCCGGATAGGCCGCCGTCAGGCGGACCCTCTTCGACAGGGCAACCGGGGCATCGCCACCTTTTTAAGAGGGGGTCAGTCGGGTACGTCCCATGGGTAGTCCCGTGGAAGGTGACTGAGGTGGTGCCCACCTCCGGTGAACTTCGGCTGCACCGTCTGCTCGCCGAGCACGAACGTTGGCGTACAGAGGAGGCCCTCAATCTCATGGCCTCCGAGAACCTTTCCTCCCCGGCGGTCCAACGATACCTTTCCTCCGACATGGGCCGTCGGTACACGCTCAAGCTCAACCAGACCCTGCACGGGGAACGTGTCGACAATGGGTACACCGGGACACGCCTCACCGACACCGTGGAGGCGATGGCCGAAGGGCTCACGGCACGCCTTTTGGGGGGGAAGCACGCATCGGTCAAGCCGCTCTCCGGGCACGTGGCGGCACTCTGCGTCCTCGCCCCGCTTCTCCCGCGGAAGTCCCGCTACCTTGCGATCCGTCCGGACAAGGGCGGCTACGACGGGTACGCCCCTCCGTACATCCCTTCGGTGCTCGGCTACGATTCCCGCGAGCTTCCGGCCGACGGACCGTTGTTCTCCGTCGACCTCGAGGCGGCGATCAAGGCGATCCGCCGGACCAAACCGGCCGCGGTGATCCTGGGTCAGAGCTACCTGGTGATGCCCTACCCGGTCCGGGAGATCGCTCAAGAGGTGCATGCGGTGGGCGGACTCCTCCTCTACGACGCGTCGCACGTTCTCGGCCTCGTGATGGGCGGGGAGTTCCAGAACCCGCTCCGCGAGGGCGCCGACGTGGTCTACGGATCGACCCACAAGAGCTTCTTTGGGCCCCAGGGCGGGGTGATCGCCACTCGGGATGGCTCGCTCATGCGCCGGATCGAGGAGTACATGACCTGGCGGATCCTCGATAATGCCCACTGGAACCGCATCGCCGCGCTTACCCAGGCGTTGCTCGAGATGGAGCACTACGGGCACGCGTATGCTTCCACCGTGGTCGAGAACTCCCAGTCCCTGGCCAGGTCCCTGGACGAACGGGGCATCCCGGTCCAGGGAAAGGAGGAGGGGTACACCCGGTCCCACCAGGTCTTCTTGGACGGCGCGGCCCTGAAGTCCGGTTGGGGGATCGCCCCTCCCGGGCTCGCTCGCCGGCTCGAACGGGAGGACATCCTGATCGACCTGGTGGGACGCGTGGGTACCGCCGAGGCCACGCGTCTCGGCGTTCGAAGCTCCGACATGCCGACGATCGCGGATTGGATCTTCGAAGTGGGGCACGATCACCGGCACGTCAAGGGCGCAGTGCACCGATTCCGACGGAAGTTCCGAAAGCTCCGGTTCGCCTGAAGGATCGACCGGCATGGACCTCTTTATCGTCCAGGTCTGGAATGAGGGGCTGCCCGGGTTCGCCCTGCTCGCCATCACCCTGGTGCTGCTCACCCTCTTGGCGATCGCGGCGGTCCCGCTTCGGGTGCTGACCCGGTTCGGCTCGATCGTCGCCTACGGGTTCGGCGTGTTCTTCCTCCTCGTGGGCGGAGTTCCCTATCTCCTGCTCATGGTCGTGTTCGTGACCTTGGGAGGGCTCGCGACCCGCTATCGGCTCGCCGAGAAGCGGTGGCGGAAGGTCAGCGAGGGGATCGAAGGAGAGCGACGCACCGGCAACGTCCTCGCCCACACGATCCCCGGGGCATTGCTCCTCCTCCTGGCGTTCATTCCCGGGGTCAGCGCCTCCAGCTCGCTGATCGCATTCCTCTACACCTCGGCCCTCGCCTTCGGGGCGGCCGACACGTACGCCTCCGAGATCGGGGTGCTTAGCCCTCGCCCCGTGAGCATCGTGGGGGGAGGGTTCGTTCCCCCGGGTACGGACGGCGGCATCACCCTCTTGGGCGAAGCCGCGGCGTTTGCCGGCGGTTACTTCTTGTCCCTCTGCGGTGCCCTGGCCTTCGAGGTCTTCGACCACATTCCCGGGAACTCCTTCCTGCTCTTCGTGCTCCTCGCCACGGCGGCGGGGTGGATCGGATGCCAGCTGGACAGCTTGCTCGGGGCGACGCTCGAGCGACGGGGGTACCTCGGCAAGAATCAGGTCAACCTGATCGCGATGGTCCTGACCATGGTGATGGCGCTCGGGATGTGGTTCGCGCTATGACGGGACGAAACCTCCGTCGCAGTTCAGGCCGGGGACCCGCCGTGGTCCTGCTCTCCGGGGGCATGGATTCCGCCACTGCGATGGCCGTGGCGAAATGGAAGGGACACTCCCCCCTCTACGCGCTCATCCTCCGTTACGGTCAGCGTCACCAGCGGGAGGTGCGGGCCGCACGGGCGGTCGCGCGTCATTTTGATGCCATCCCTGTCGTGATGTCACTGCCCCTCTCCTCCATCGCCGCCTCGGCCCTCACCCGCCCCGATATCCCGCTCCCGAAGGGACGGCGCCTCTCGGAGATCGGTCAGGGGATCCCCGCCACCTATGTCCCGGCCCGCAACACCGTGTTCCTGTCCCTCGCTCTGGCCCTGGCGGAGACGGCGCGGGCGGAGGCCATCTACCTCGGGATCAATGCGGTCGACTACTCGGGGTATCCGGACTGCCGTCCGGAGTACCTGCGAGCGTTCCGGAAGCTAGCCCGGTTGGCCACCCGCGCCGGGGTCGAGGGAGCGGGCGCCCCCCACATCGAGGCCCCGCTCCTCCGGTTGAGCAAGGCCGACATCGTGCGCCTCGGCGACCGTCTCGGGGTCCCGTGGGAGCTCACCTGGAGTTGCTACGCCGGAGGGAAGCTCCCGTGCGGCCAGTGCGATTCCTGCCGGCTGCGCATCGAGGGGTTCCGGGCGGCGCGGTCGTCGGACGCCAAGCCCCCCTCCCGCGCCCGAAGACGTAAATAGGCCCCGCCGTTGAGCCCCGAGAGAAATGTCGGAGGAGGATGTCTCCCTCGTCACCCGCTTGCGGTACTACTACCGGGTCATCCGCTTTCCCCTGGGCATCGTCGTGTGCATCCTGGGGGCCTTCCTGAGCATCAGTGCATTCGCCGCCTATTCTCCGCTGCTCTACGATCAACCCTTCTCGAGCTACGTGCCGAGCCTGCTCGGCCCCGATTGCCCCGCGAACGCCAGTTGTCCCGCGAACTACCAGAGCGCGACGACGGATTGGATCCTGCTCTTCGTGATCGCCGGGATCATCATCGACATCATCGGGATCTACATGGTCGCCGTCTATCTCGTGGCGCGTAAACGTTTCGAGCACCTGATGAAGACCAAGAGCAAGGCGGAGTTCGTGCGCAACCTCCCCGAGGTCGAGGACCTCCTGTGGGACCTCACGCCCAAGGATGAGGAGCGCCTCGTCGTCCGCAAGCAGGAACTGCGTATCCGGGATTAGCCCCGAACGGCGCGGGTAGGAGTGGGCAGGAGATGGCTCGCTTCGAGGACCGTGCCGCGGAGATCCCTCCCCTGAGCGAAGCGTCGCGCAGCCAGGCCGCGGCCCGCCAGCAGACGCTGACCAAGCCCGCCGGGAGCCTGGGACGTCTCGAAGAACTATCGTTGCACCTCGCCGCCATCCAGGCTGAACCGCTCCCATGGGTCGATCCCCCCGCTATCCTCGTGTTCGCCGGGGACCACGGGGTGACCGAGGAAGGCGTCTCGGCCTTTCCTCCGTCCGTCACGGCCGCGATGGTCGAGAACTTCCTGAACGGGGGGGCCGCCATCAGTGTCCTCTCCGACATGCTCGGCGCGCGGCTCACCGTGGTCGACGTCGGGGTCGATGGCCCGCCGCTCCCGCCCCGCGAAGGGTTCCTTCCCCGCAAGGTCGCTTCCGGGACCCGCAACATGGTCGAGGAAGATGCCATGACGGAGGCCGAGGTGCGCATGGCGCTCGACGTCGGACGCTCGGCCGCCGCCGAGGAGATCACCCGGGGGGCCCGGGCCCTTGCCCTCGGGGACATGGGGATCGGGAACACCACGAGCGCCGCCGCGCTCACTTCCGCCATCACCGGCCGTCGGGTCGACGAGGTGGTCGGCCGCGGCACGGGGATCGATGACCCTACCTTCGAGCGGAAGCTCGAAGTGGTCCGCCGAGCACTCTCCCGGATCCCTCCCCACGAAGCACCGATCGCGCTCATGGCGGCGGTGGGGGGGCTCGAGATCGCCGCCCTCGCCGGGGCGGCGGTCGAAGCGGCCGCCCGACGGTGCCCCGTCGTGATCGACGGCGTGATCAGCACGGCCGCCGCTCTCTGGGCCGGCACGGTCAACCCCCGTCTCACCGGCTACCTCGTGCCTTCGCATCTCTCCGCCGAGCCCGCCCATCGGGCCGCCCTGGATCACCTGGGACTGGTCCCGTACCTCGACCTTCATCTGCGGCTGGGCGAGGGGACCGGCGCCGCACTGGCGCTGGTGCTCTGCGACGCCGCGTGCCGCCTGCTTCGGGAAATGGCGACCTTCGAGGAGGCCGAGGTCGCTGGTCGCCTAGCTCCCGAGTAACCTTTAATGGCGACAGAGGGTGACGGTGGCAATGAATGTCCTGAGCTATGACCTCAACCTGGACGTGGACTATGCCGGGCTCACGTATCGGGGTACGGTCCGGCTGAACCTCGAGGACGCCCCCACCGAACTCACCCTGAACCAGGTCGGGCTGAACATCCTCAAGGTCCAAGGGAGCGCCGGCGAGCTCCTGTGGGATTCGGGCGACGACGAGGAAGAGTTCGTCGTTCACGGGTTGGCGAAGGGGGAACGGTTCGTCGAGATCGAGTTCGAAGGCAAGGTGGCCGAGGGGAGCCTCGTGGGGTTCTACAAGTCCCAGTTCGACGGGGGGTACCTCTTGACGACCCAGTTCGAGGCCACCCAGGCGCGGCGGATGTTCCCCTGCATCGACCATCCCGCCTACAAGTCCGTCTTCCAAGTGCACCTCACCATCCCCGAGTCGCTCCACGCCGTCTTCAACACCCCGATCCTGAACTCGACCCCGGTACCGGGCGGGAAGAAGCGTCTCAATTTCCACCCCACTCCCAAGATGTCCACGTATCTCGTCTACGTGGGGATCGGACCGATCGCCGAGGTAGAACGGCGGTCCGGCCGCCTGCGGGTCATCGTCGCTCTGCCCGCGGACAAGAAGGAGAATGCCGGGTTCGCGCTCGACCACGCGGCCCCGACCGTCGAGTTCTTCGAACGGTATTTCAGCATCCCGTATCCGCTCCCGAAGCTTCACCTCATCAGCGTGCCCGACACATGGGTGGGCGCGATGGAGAACTGGGGAGCGATTTCCTTCCGGGAGATCGCGCTCCTGGTCGACCCCAGCACGAGCGCCCTCGTCAAGAAGCAGGTCGCCATCACCATCGCCCACGAGATCGCCCACCAATGGTTCGGGGACCTCGTGACCATGGCCTGGTGGAACGACCTGTGGCTCAACGAGAGCTTCGCCACGTTCATGTCCTACAAGGCCCTCGAGGAGCAACATCCCGAGTGGCGCATCTGGGATGATTTCCTCTCCGACAGCACGAACCGGGCCCTCCTCTGGGATGCCCTCCTCACGAGCCACCCCATCGAGGCCAACGTCGCCCGCCCCGACGAGATCGACGAGGCGTTCGATGAGATCAGTTACGAGAAGGGCGGAGCGGTGCTCCGCATGATCGAGTCCTACCTGGGGGCGCCGCGCTTTGCGAAGGGGATCGCCCTCTACCTCAAGCGGTTCCAGTACGCGAACGCCCAGAGCGCCGACCTGTGGCGGGCCCTGGAAGAGGTCTCCTCCGAACCGATCCTCGAGATCATGGGCACGTGGATCCGTCGCCCGGGCTATCCGATCCTCTCCGTCCGCAAGGAAGGTTCCCAGCTGCATCTTTCGCAACGCCGGTTCCTGCTGGAGGGAGAGGAGAGTGCGGAACCCTGGCCCATCCCGGTCGTCCTCAAGATCGGCGAGAAGGACCAGCATGTGCTCCTCAAGGATGCCTGGGTGACCGTCGACCTCGGAGCCGACGTCCGCGGTCCCATCCTCGTCAATCCGGGCCGCGCCGGGTTCTACCGCGTGGAATACTCCCCGGAGCTCTCGACGGAACTCATGGGCCGGCTCGAGCAGCTCTCCGAACCCGACCGATGGGGCATCGTGCAGGACGCCTACGCCTCCATGCTCGCCGGGACCACGGGCCCCGAGGAGTATTTCTCGCTCGTGCGCCGTCTTCGGGGAGAGCCGAGCACGTTGGTGGCGGAAGAGATCCTGACCGAACTGGTCTCCCTCGGCCCGCTGGTCGAGGGCCTGGAGGGGATCCGCCTCGAGATGCAGCGATTCACCGCCGCCCAGCTCGACCGGATCGGCCTCACGTCGCAGCCCGGAGAGATCGAGTCGGTCAAGGTCCTTCGAGAGCGCCTCGCCCTGTACCGGAACTTCGTGGACCCCGAGTTCTGCCGCCAGATGGACGCAAAGTTCCGGCAGTACTCCGTCGCCGAGCCGGAAGTGAAGGTGTCGATCCTGGTGGCCCACGCGTTGCTCGGGGGCGAAGCGGGGTTCGCCGACATCGAGCCGATGTTCGTCAACTCCACGAGCGAAGGGGAAGCGTTCCGCTCATCGCTGGCGCTCGCCTCGTTCCAGGGGGGAGCGCTCTTGGAGCGCAGCCTTGCCTACGTGTTCCGCCCCGACATCGGAATGGGACGCTCCCTTCCCTTGCTGTCGAACGCGATCACGATTGGTTCGCGCACGGAGGAGGGTCGGGTCGTCCTGCGACGCTGGATGGAGGGGAACCTCGGGACGCTCAACACCGTGATGAAGGGGTCCGCGATCCTGTCGTCGTTCATGCAGTCGTTCGTCTCCCGCGCCGGGGTCGACTGGTCCGACGGGATGCGTCACTTTGTCGAATCCCACCCTCTCCCGGGCGGGGAATCGGGCAAGGCGAAGGGGCTCGAGCTGCTCAAGGTCTACGAACGGCTGGTCGTGCGGCTCCGCGAGTCGGATCCCCGGATCGCGTCGTCGACGTAGGTCCGGATCGCCGTTAGCTCCCGGTCGAACATCTCCGCGCTCAGGAGTCCCGTCTGGGTGTTACGAGGGCTCGGGTGGTAGGTTCCCCATAGGACCGGAAGGCCGGTCCCCAACGGGAGTCGCGCCCCGTGGGTGAACGGGGCCCTCCGGAGGGAAACGCCGAACGCCTCGCTCGCCGCCTGGAACGAGCGGTCCCACGCGAGCTTTCCCAGCCCGAGGACCACGCGGAGCGCCGGCAAGGCGCGGATCTCTCGGACGAGAAAGGGGAGGCAACGGTCCGCCTCCGTCGTGGTGGGACGGTTGTCCGGCGGAACGCAGCGAACGGCGGCGGTGAGATACGCACGGCGGTATTCGAGGCCGTCCTCCCGCGCGACCGAGAAGGGCTGGTTAGCGAACCCGGCCCGGTAGAGCGCCGCCGAGAGGAACTCGGCCGACCGGTCCCCCGTAAATATCCGTCCCGTGCGATTCGCCCCCCGGGCCGCGGGCGCAAGACCCACGACCAGGACGGATGCCTCGGGGTCTCCGAAGCCCGGGACCGGCTTTCCCCAGTAGGAACTACCGTCCTTCTCCGCGCCGAGGACGGCCAATCGCTCCCGGTACCGCACGAGGCGAGGACATCGACGGCAACGGACAATCTCCTCGGAAAGACGAGCGAGCGCTTCCGGAGTCTTTACGACCGCATCAGCGGGCGGCCGCATGCTTTGCAGTGGGTGAGCCAGGGTTCATTTGGACGACCACATTCTTGACAGACCAGGGCCGGGTGGCCCCCGTAGGAGGTCTGTTGCTGGGGAGCGGCCGCCTGCTGGGGTGGAGAACTGTATTGGGGCGCCGACCGCTGGGCAGCGGCGGGCTGGGACTGCGGGTACTGCGCGGGATACCCTTGCTGGGCCGGTTGGGCGGACCTCTGCGGCTGGGCTGCCGGCTGGGGTTGAGGCTGCCCCTGCTGGGGAAGCTGTCGGAGCTGGGCTCCGCAAAACGCGCAAAAATACCCGTTGGCCAGCGTTCCTTGGTGACAGTAGGGACATGCGGCGAGGGGGACCTGATACATCGGTTCAACATATGCGTCGTAGTTGATAAGGGACTCGCCTACCCTTGACGCACGGGTTACAGCAACGACCCGAGGAAATCTCGGCCAGTATGCACGGCGACCCGAGGGGTCGGGTCCAGCATCCGGTCCCGACGTCCCGGTTCGATGGAGCGTTCCGGGTGAGGCATGAGCCCGAAGACCGTGCCGTCCGGGTTCGTGATCCCCGCGAGGTCCCCCTCGCTCCCATTAGGGTTCCAGGGATACCCGCTCCGTACCCCGTCCGGGTCGACCCATCGGAAGAGGACCTGCCCCCGGTCCTCGAGGTCCCGCAGGGTGGCCCCCCGGCTGCCGCGTAGGACCAACTTGCCTTCGCCGTGGGCGGAGGGGAAGTAGTAGACCGAGCCTTTCTTGACCTTCTGGAGCGGGGAAAAGTTCCCGCCCTCCCAGGCCACGAACGTCGGGCGGCACTCGAAGTGGGCCGAATCGTTGGTGGTCAGGCAGGCCTGGGGTCCCGAGGGTCGACCCCGGGGCTCTCCCGGCAGGAGACCGAGTTCCACGAGGACCTGAAATCCGTTGCAGATGCCCCCCACTAGGTGGGACGGGTCTTGGAGGAACTCGGACAGGTCCTTCCCGAGCGCGCTCTTCACGCGGGCCGCCATGATCGCCCCGGCTCGGACGTAGTCCCCGGCGGAGAACCCCCCGGGGAAGAGCACCATGTCGTAGTCGGAGATCCGTCGGCGCAGCTCGGGATCCTCGACCTCCCGGGTGAGCTGCGGCAACTCCACGATCTCCGCCCGGGCTCCGAGCGAGGTGAAGGCGCTCCGCAATTCCACATCGCAGTTCGTCCCTTCGATGGACAGGATCGCGATCGACTTTCGAACCTTGGGCATCTTCGAGCGGGGAGACTCCCGGAAGGACTAAAGGTGCGCGGCCGCGCCTCAGCTCAAGATCGCCAGGAAGGCCCCGCCGAAGGCGATGGGGATCCCGAGGACCTCGAGCGGGGTGATCGCGGTCCCGAGCAGCCCGACCATGAGCAGCAAGGTGAAGATCGGTATGGTGGCATTCACGACCGACGGGATCACGATGGAGACCCGCTTCCCCGCTCCGAAGAAGGCCCACGGAGCGATGAAGAACGTGGTGAGCCCGACCGCCAGAAGGTCCACGTAAACCCAGGCGGGAGGCGCCACCAGTTGACCCGGGCCCCCCAACAAGGGGAGGAAGAGCAGGGAAAGCACGAAACCGGAGAGGGTGACGGGGCCGACCACCTGGTCGATCCGGGCCTTCTGCGTCATCTGGGCGACGAGGGCGAAGTAGGCTCCCACGAGAAGGGGGATCGGAAGTTCCAGTGCGAGGAACCGCCACCCCAGGGGCAGATCCCCTCCGCCTCCCACGATGGCGAGGAGCGCCCCCGCGGCCGCGACCGCCGCCCCCAGCCAGAACTTCCAGGAAAGCACCCGGCTCGCTCCTTCCCTCCACAGGAGGAAGCTGAAGAGAGGGATGGCGACGACATCCCCGAGCAGGGTGAAGATCGCCGTGAGGACCGCCCCCACGGCCCGGGTCGACAGGATGACATCCAGCTGGAGGAGCGCCATGAAGGCTCCTCCGAGCAGGCACATTCCGAGGAAGTTCTTCGAGAGCGGGGAGGTCTCCTTCCCGTGGAGTCCCCGGATCGCGTTCAATGCGAGGAGGGGAAGGGCTCCAAAGAGGAACGGGAAGGCGAGCACCGCCCCGTCCCACGACGCTGGGACCACCACGATGAAGGGGTAGTACGCCGCCCAGAGGAACGAGGCCACGAACGCGAGCCCGATCGCGACCGGGTCCACCTTGGGCCTACTCATCGAGGAAGGCAAGGAGCCGTCCGCGGTTAAGGATTTCACGGTCGCACGAACCAGGAGGCGTCGGGGAAATCCCTCGACGGACAAAGGGAGGAATGGGCTACTCCGGTTTCAAGTGGAGAGCCGAGCTGCGCTTGGGGTACAAATATATACCGGTTTGGACATATGAGCTACACACGGGTCCCGTAGTTCTCCTTTTGTGGGCCCGCTGAAGGAGTAGATAGCATGCTTGCTGAGCATTTGAGCGGGGCGAAGAGCCAGGACGGAGGGAAGGGGAGCCGGAGCGCCTGGGGTCGGAAGCGAAAACGCGGGGTTTCCGATATCATTGGGACGATCCTCATCCTAGCGATCACGGTCACTCTGTTCAGTTCGATCTTCTTCTTTGTAAATTCCTTGCCGGGGCCGGTCGCGCAGTCCCCGAGCCAGTTCACGGCCACGACCGGACAGGGGGGCGGGTTCTACCTGTTCGTGAACGTGACGTATACCTCCGGCCCGGTGCTGTCGGGCGGAGCGCTCGCGTTCTACGTGGTCGCATCGGCGAGTCCGGGGGCATTCTCGTGTCATAATCCGTATCCGTTGACCTCCGGGATCTCCGGAGCGACAACGTGGTCCGCGGGACAGATCTGGTCCCTGCCCCTGACCTCGGCGAACGTCTGTGCCGGAAGCTACCCGTTGAGCGTGACGAACGACAATCTCACCCTGACGATCGTAGATGTGGTGAAGAACGTCGTGCTGTTCACGGTGAACCTGCCGGGGAGCCAGGTCCCGATCCCCCCGATCTTCATCGGCGAGGGGACGACCCCGAGCCCCGTGTCCGGGTCGGGGCCGTTCACGGTGTACGCTCAGATCAAGGACCCGAAC
>JAKAOF010000028.1:0-3971 GCA_021823345.1 Thermoplasmata archaeon | reverse complement strand
AGCTTGTCCGGCAGTTACGCCTCGGCCTCCGACACGCTCACCGTGTTCCCCCGGACGCTCCTCGTGGATGGGACCGGGGTTCCCCAGGGATCGATGAAACCGCTCGACACCTTCACGTACCTCACCACCGACTTCAGTTCCGCCGCGATCCCCTACAAGGTGCTCGTCGCCCCTCCGAACTCCACCACGGTCACCTTCAAAGGTTCGGGGTCCGCGGCGCTGGACAACTATGACGTGATCATCTGGGACATGGGGAACAGTTCCAACACGTGCCTCAGCAGCCAGGATGCGCAGAACCTCTCTGCGGCGATCTCCGCCTTCCGATCGGTCTGGATATTGGGGGCGGATGCCCTCTCCTGCTGGTCCTCTCCCTACTATGCCAGTCAATTCGGGGTCGCGGGAGTGCTGCCGGCCGTTCCACCCGTGAATGCGGCCCCCCTCTACCTGAACACCATCAACAAGCCCATGGTCCCCGTGACCGGGATACACGCTTCGAACTTCTACCTCGGAGCGGGGTCCCTTCTCGACACCCTCACCCTCATGGCGGGCGCCTCCCCCTACATTTGCCTGACCGGAAACACCTGTCCCACCGTGCTGGCCGCCGCCTACAACAACACTAAGGGGCAGGGGAACGCCTTTGCGATGCCGTTCGAGCTCTCCGACATATCGCAAGCGGTCCCCTCGGGAAGCTCGATCGTATCGTCCACGGGCCAACAGGCATCGATCGCCTACGATGTCTTCGATTGGCTGGCGAACTTCACGACCCCCGGGGTGCCTCCGACGAACTCCCGCTACTCGGACGACTGGGCGGTGAGCCAAGTGGTGGTCACCCCCTCCTCGGTCTCCTACCAGACCCCGGCCTACGTCAATCTGACCATCCGCAACAACGGCCCGTATGCCACTTCGGTCCTGGCGACATTGCTCGTGAACGGCGTCCCCTACCCTCAGGGCCAGCCCGAGACCAAGCAGCTCGATCCGGCTCCGCTGGGCGGTTCCGTCAGCGATACCATCGTCTGGGTCCCCGCCGTGATCGGCTACTCGACGGTCGGGATCGAGATCTCTCCCCCCTCGAACGATTCCGATCCCGGGAACAACTTGCTCTACAGTTCCTTGTTCAACGTGGGCATCTACGTCCACTATAGCGTTCTTCTGGTGGACAACACGCTCCACGTCAACAAGTTCCTGAAGCTCCCCGACGACTCCCCCACCATCCTGAGCGCCCTCCTCGCGGCCGGGTTCCCGAATTCCACCATCACCCAGACCGTCCTCGGGAGCTCGACCACCGCCTGTGGCGTGGTCAATGTGACGCTGAACGAGTTCAACCTCGTGGTGTGGAATGATGGAGAGAACGTCAACACGTCCAAGACCGCCGGTTGTCCGTTGGCGAACCCCAACGTCAATCTCCTCGAAAATTTCCTGGGGAACGGCGGTGCCCGTAGCGCGCTCCTCTTCCTCGGACCCGGGCTCTTGACGGACACGGGGAATGCCTTGGTCGGGAGCTTCGCCAAGAGCTACCTCGGGTTCCAGATCCCCGCCACCCTGACGACCGTGACCACCCCGAGTCGGCTCTATGGCGCGACCGGCGACATGGTGGGCGACGGGATAGTGCTCCCCTACGTGGCGGGGGGCACGAACTACACGTACTGTGCGCTGGCGAACCAACCCGGGAACCTGACCGCCTCGGCATCGCTCTACTTCAATGCCAAGGACTACTGGAACCCGCCGGCGGGCTGTGGGATCGCCGCCTCGGACGCCTATTCGTTGCAGGCGGCCTGGCACACCGCGTACTGGGGATTCGACAGCGCAACGGCCGGGAACGCCCAGCCGAGCCTCCTCAACTATTCCTTGCTGACGCTACGCGCCGCCACCTTCTTCGGACGGCTGCTCCCCGGGATGGATGCCGTGGTCTCTCCTCCGGACGTCACGTTCGCCACCACGATTGCCCCGTGGACCAACTTCGACGGGATGAACCCTGAGATCGACCAACAGTACCTCATTCGGGCCAACGTCACCAACCTCGGGGGCGGAACCGCTCCCGACGTGGGCGTGAGCGTCTACGATGGGGTCCACATCTTGGGGTCCCAGACCCTCACCATCGGAGGATCCGAGCCGGGGGTGCAGGGGAACGTTACCCTCGCGGTCGGCCAGATCTCGATTCCCTGGACCCCGCTCTACGCCGGGATCAATCCCATCACCGTGGTCCTCACGTCCGGGGTCTCGAACAACATCGTCCCCGGGGTCTCCCTTTCGGCCACGTGGGTCGTGAACGTCTACTTCTTCTACGACCCGACCACCAACAACGCGCACCAGTGGACCCACGACGATCTCGCGATGTGGCAGGATCCGGAGGATCCCATGGACCTTGCGTGCGTGATGAACAACTACACTGGGGTCCAGAGCGAGTGCACCTCGTCGGCCGCTCCCTTCAACGGGGGGTATTGCATGACCACGTCCATCAGTCCCTCGGTCTCGTACTACACGGATGACCAGTCCCTGGCCCAGATGTGGCCCCAGGCCATCCCCGCGGTCGCCGGGCAGCATACGTGCTCGTACACTTCGACCGCCGGGCCCGATGCCTGGGGGATGACCTCGGCCTATCCGCCCTCCACGTCGGCCTGTTACGAGTACGACCAGTACTGTGCATCGCTCTCGGTGAAGGATGACGAGAGTCACCAGAATACGGTCGCCTGGGCGTACTCCTCGACGGTCGTGACCCCCGCCACGGCCTCCTCGGCGATGGCGAGCTGGTACCAGCAGTACGACCTCTCCCTTTCCCTCACCGGCGGGATCCTCTGCGTCGTGCCCGCCACGAGCACGTGTCCGAACACCCTGACCGCGGGGGCCATACCCACCCCCGACCCCGGGTATCCAGGCACCATCGTCTATAGCGGTTGCACGAACGTGATCCCGGCGTTCACCGGCGTTTCGAACGGCTGGCAGCAGGAGGAGCTCAACATCTCGCTGAGCCCGTCCATGAAGACCAACGGCTTCTACGAGTTCCGGATCGGCTTCGGCTACGTGGAGGGCGATGGGAGCGGATGCAGCAGCGGGTCCCCGATCGGCACCGGCTGGCAGATCGACCAGTTGAAGGTCCGGGTCTCCAGTCCCAACACCGCCCAGCCGTCGCTCTTCCTCCACATGGGCTGCCCCGTCCTCGGATACGGCGACCAGATCGCCGGCTCCTGTTCCGGACAAACCCCCGGGAACGACACCTCGCCCGACTACTGGCACATCGAGTCCGCCTCGACCATGGCGAGCCAGGGGATCTCCGGGTCCCCCTTCCCGGGGGCATGGGTCGATGCCGGGACCTACACGAGCGCCTACTGTCCGAACGGTGGCACGTGCCTCACCCTTGGTCCCAACATGTGGGACTCGCTCTACTCGCCCCCGATCAACCTCGTGAACGCCATCAACGCCTCGCTGGTCTTCAACTATGTCTTCTCCCGCCAGGTAGGTGCGATGGACCCCAGTATGGCCTTCGTGGTCCAGATCTCGCCGGACCTTTCCTCGGGCCAACGGGTCTGGTCGCAGATCTTCAGCGCAGAGCAGCAGAATGACGTCACAAGCTGGGACCTCAACTGGTGGCACAACGTCACGTTGACCCTCAACAGCTTTGTCGGGCAGGTCGTGGTCATCCGGTTCATCACCATCACTTCCGGTGGCTCGGATTGTGGTTGTGATGTTCCGGCCGCCTTCCCGACGGAGGACCAGGGATACACCATCAACCCCACCACGAACTGTGTCGGCTCCTGTTATGGCGAGTCCGCGGCCGTGCTCTCCGGGGTCATGGTCCGGGGGAACACCTCGGTCACGGCCACGGGGGCCGAGATCCGGGCCAGCGCTCCGACCCCGTCCCCGCTTGGCGGGACGGTGGCCTCGAGCCCCACGGGCCCCCACGCGATCAGCGACACGGAAGACGCTCAGTCCTTCATCTCGGCCTACGAACTACGGGTCCACGCGTGGACCGTGCT
>JAKAOF010000066.1 GCA_021823345.1 Thermoplasmata archaeon | reverse complement strand
AGCACGGATCCGGTACAGGAGGCGGACGGGGTGGACGGGGCCGCAGGGGCGGAACCGCTCACGGAGAACCCCAAGCTGGCCAGGGAGGGAAGATTGCCGAATGCGTTCGGCACCGCAACGGCGCTCGGAGGGGAAGCGGTCGTTGCGGAGACCGGGGCAGGGGTGCCTGCAGAGACAGCGGCCTGGGCCGGAACCGCCCATCCCGGCACCACCATCATGGCCAGAATGATCACCACGAACGGCACGACGGTTTTCTGCTCCCGGACGACGCTGGCCAAAGACATGCCCATCCTGATAATTGCCGGGTATAAGAACCTGTTTCACGTGTGGTCCTCCCCCGCAAACACCACGATCGCGTCCCCGTTGACCAGCGGACCCGGGGCCTTTCGCGCTGTCTCAGGGACCTATCGTTTCGTTCAAATACCGGGAGCGTTGATTTAGCGCACTGTGACCAAACGTTACGAGGAAGCCCTCCGATACCTCTGGGGACTTCGTCGGCTCGGGGCGAAGTCCGACCTCAGGGTCGTTCAGTCCGTATTGCGGGCGCTCGGTGAACCTCAGCGCAGCTTCCCCTCCATTCACATCACCGGGAGCAAGGGGAAGGGTTCGACGGCCGCTCTCTGTGCCTCGGTCCTGCGTTCCGCGGGCTACCGGACCGGGCTCTACACCAGCCCCCACCTCCTCTCGTACCGGGAGCGGGCGAACGTGGATGGGGAACTGATCTCGGAAAAGTCCGTGGTCGACTGTCTCGACACCGTGGTCCGCACCGCCACCTCCCTCCAGGCCAGCGGGGAGATCGACCGGGAACCGACCTTCTTCGAGGTCACGACCGCCATGGCGTTCCTTCACTTCCAGCGCGAGCACGTCCAGGTCGGCGTCATCGAGGTGGGCCTGGGAGGACGGCTCGACGCCACGAACACCATCGACGCACCGGTCTGTGCGGTCACGACCTTGGAGCTCGAGCACACCGAGATCCTGGGACCCACCCTCACGGACATCGCCCGGGAAAAGTCCGGGATCTTCCATCCCGGTACCCGGGCGGTCACCGGGGTCCCCCCAGGGGAGGGGCTCGAGGAGCTCGAACGACGGGCCTACCGGCTCGGGGTGCCGCTCTGGAGGATCGGGGCAGAGGTCCGTACCGAGCGGACCTCCTTCGACCGGAACTCGCAGATGATCGACGTGCAAACCCCGCTTCACCTCCACGAAGGACTTCGGATCCCGCTCCTCGGTGGCTTCCAGGTGTCCAACACCGGAGTGGCGGTCGCTGCGCTCGATCTCTTCTCCGAAGCGACCGGCCTCAAGATCCCCCCGAAGGCGTACCAACAGGGCCTCGCGGACGCCCAGTGGCCGGGACGCCTTGAGCGGCTTTCCGAGCGGCCCTGCTTCTACGCCGATGCGGCCCACACGCAGATGAGCGCCCGGGCGCTCACCGAATCCATGCTCGAGATCGAGCCGAATTCCGCCCGGCAGAAGAACGTGGTCCTGTTCGCCTGCCTCCGGGACAAGCGGATGTCGGAGATCTTGGAGGAGTTCGCCCGCATCGCCGACACCATCGTCCTCACCGAGCTCTCGAACGACCGGACCATGCCGCTCAAGGAGATGGAGGCGGCGGCGAAGGGCCGCTTTTCCCGCATCCTCGTGGTCCCGAACCTTCCCCTGGCACTCTCGCTCGCCCGGTCCTCCGTACGGCCCGGCGGCTATCTATTGACGACGGGGAGCACCTACCTCATCTCCGAGGTGGAAGCCGCCGTTAAGGGGATCCGGGTGGAGGAGCCGCGGCTTTCGGACCCGCTGCCCGTGCCTGCTGACGGCGTCGGAGTCGCACCAGGAACCACACGATCAGCCCAGCGAGTATGACCCCGCCGATGACATCGAGCAGGGTGAAGTACGGGTCGAGGCGGGTGAAGTTGTCCCCCAGAAGGACCCCCACGTAGACCATCGCCACCGTGAACGGGAGGGAGCCGAGCACGGTGAAGACCATGAACTTGGGCTTGTCCATCCGGGACACTCCCGCCGGGTAGGAGATATAGGCCCGGACGAGCGGGAGCATCCGGGAAAGGAACACCGTCCCTTCCCCGTGCCGGGCAAAGAAGTCGTGGGCACGTTGGATGTCCTCTTCGCTCACGAAGAACCGACGCCCGATCCGCTTGAGCGCGGGAAGGCCGAACACCTGCCCGATGAAGTACCCTCCCAGGGCCCCCAGGAGCCCCCCCAGGAGCGCGGCCCCGACCACGGTATACCAGTTGAAGGGGATCCCGAGATACCCGACGGCTCCCTGCGAGAGGAGGACCCCGGAAAAGGGCAAGATGACCTCGCTCGGCAGGGGCGGTATCCCCAGGCTCTCAAAGAACATGAGGGCCAGGAGCCCGGGGATCCCGACCGTGGTGAGGAACCACTCAACGTCCGAAAAGAGGAGCGCGGAGATCGAGAAGACCATAGCGGGCCGGCCTAGGACTCTTCGTCCTCTCCCTTTTCCACGCGTTCGGAGAGGATCTTGTGACTCGTCTTCTCGAGCTCCGCGATGACCTCGGTCACGTCGGCGTCCGAGGCCGGGGCGACGCCCTTGAGCTCCTCGGGCTCCTCCGTGGCCGTGGTGCCTTCGGCGGGTTCCTCCGCGAGGTCCAGATCGTCGCTCTCGGGCTCCTCCTCCGCGGGGGGCGCCGTTTCGCTCGCCTTGGCGGGCCGGAGCTTGTAGATCAAGAAGATGATCACGAATACGATGATGGCAGGTCCCACTACGAGGAAGATGTCCAGGGTCGTGTTATCCGTCATTGATGCTTAGGATTTGGAGGCGAGGAGAGATTTGTACTTTTCGCCTGAAAGGAGGTCGCTCGGTGCCTGCGGGACCTCCAAAACGTAGATCCAGCCCTGTCCGTAGGGGTCCTTGTTGAGGAACTCGGGGTGCTCCTTGAGCGCTTCGTTGACCTCGACCACCTTGCCGGACGCCGGGGCGTAGATGTCGGCCACGGTCTTCACGGATTCGAGGACACCGGCCACCTTGCCCTTCTCAAACGACATCCCGACCTTCGGCAGCTCCACGAAGACGACGTCCGTGAGCTCCGCCTGGGCATGGTCCGTCACCCCGACCCGAAGGCGGTTGCCTTCGACCTTGACCCACTCGTGAGATGCCGTGTAGAGCAGATTGTCCGGTACGTTTTCTCCCATGAATGCCCCGCTACGTGCCGTCCTGCCAGGAATCAAGATAACGTTTCTGGGCCTCGGTGAGCACATCCACCTGCGCACCGTAAGCATCGAGGGCCGCGCGGGCGACCCGTTCGTCCAGCTCGACCGGGACCGGATGGACCCCCGGCTTGAGCTTCTTGCCGGACTTGAGGATGTGCTCGGCGGAGAGCGCCTGGAGCGCGAAGCTCATGTCCATGATCTCGGCCGGGTGACCCTGACCGGCGGAAAGGTTGACCAACCGGCCCTCGGCCAGGAGGTAGACCCGCCGGCCGTCCTTGAAGACGTACTCTTCCACCATGGGACGAGCCCGCCGGTGACGCGTGGCCATCGCCGCGAGGTCCTTCTTGTTGATCTCCACGTCAAAGTGCCCCGAGTTCGCCAGGAGGCATCCGTCCTTCATGACCTCGAAGTGCTTGCGCGTGACGACGTCCGCGCAACCCGTCACGGTCACGATGAGGTCGGCCTCGGGAGCCGCCTCGATCATCTTGCGGACGCGATAGCCTTCGAGCCGCGCCTCGACGGCGCGGGCCGCATCGATCTCGGTCACGATGACGTCCGCTCCCAGCCCGCGGAGCCGGGAGGCGACCCCCTTCCCGCACCAGCCGTACCCGGCCACGACCGCGGTCTTCCCGGCGATCGTGAGGTTCGTGGCGGTGAATATCCCATCGAGGGTCGACTGTCCGGTCCCATAGCGGTTGTCGAACAGGTGTTTCATGGTCGCGTCGTTCACGTCGATCGCCGGCCAGGGCAGCTTGCCGTCCTTCTCCATGGCGCGCAGCCGCACGACCCCGGTCGTGGTCTCCTCCGTGCTGCCGATCACTTTCAGCCCCTTGGTCGCGGCGGCGACCACGAGGTCAGCCCCGTCATCGACGATGATATCTGGACGGGCGGCGAGCATCGCCTCGATCCCCTTCTGGTAGTCCTCCATGGACTCCCCCTTGCGGGCAAAGGTCTCGACCCCTTCGAAACGCAGCGCCGCGACGACCTCGTCATCGGTGGTAAGCGGGTTCGAGGCGGCGAGGTGCACATCGGCCCCTCCGGCCTTGAGGGTGAGGGCGAGCGCCGCCGTCTTGGCCTCGACGTGGAGCACGAGAGAGAGGGTCTTGCCCCGGAACGGCGTCTCTCGGGAGAAGCGGGCCCGGATCTCCTCCAGTATGGGCATGTGTGCCCGCACCCACGCGATCTTGTCCAGCCCCCGATTGGCGACCTCCGTTCCTTGGTTCATCACGGATTCCTATCCCGCGGGAGGCATGAACCTTTCGTCTGGTTCTCCTTCAAACTCCCTACGCGTCCGTCCGGCGGATATCGGCACATGGCCCCA
>JAKAOF010000005.1:61798-77539 GCA_021823345.1 Thermoplasmata archaeon | reverse complement strand
ACGCCATGGGTTTCCGGATCGCTTCATTCGGGGGCCGCACCTACCGGGTCTCCGGGGTACCCAGCCTCCTTCACCACCGGACCGACCCGCGTCGACTGCTGGGCGTCCTCGACGAGATCGACCAGGGGGAGGGACTCAAGGCCCGTACCGAGCTCCACGACCGGGTGGTCAAGACGGTGGCGTGCCACCTGGCGATCCGGGCCGGGGATATCCTGTCCCTGCCCGAGATGGAACGCCTCCTCGCCGAACTCTACGTCACGAAGAACAATTTCACGTGCCCGCACGGACGCCCGATCATGGTCACCCTCCGCCGTGATGATCTCGACAAGTGGTTCCACCGTCCTACGCCCCGATCGCGGACCCCCGCAACGAAACGGTAACGAGACCGGGTGAAAGGGGACCGCCAGAAAATCCCGCCCGGGGTCCTATTCGGCCGGTCGTTACGTTGGCTGGAAGGAGAGCCCGGTCAGGCTTTCGATCCCTTGCAGGGCCTTACGGGCCCGGGTCGCTTCGCCCCGGGCGATCCGGGAGTACCCACTGCGCCGCACGTCGCGGGCGAGCTCGCAGAGGATCGTGAGGGCTTCGGGGGTACCGATGTTGTCCCCGATCACGTGGGAGATCTCGGAGACCGCGGTCTCGATCCGACCGGTCGGGAAACCCGCATAACCGCCGGGCCGCAGGAGGTCCGACAAGGACTCGTAGAGCAGCGCCCATTCCTCCGCGGCTTGGTGCGCCTCGTACTGGGAGAACTCGAGCCGTTCGTCGTACCCCTTCCCGAGCAGGTAGAACCGGAGGGCTCCCGGGGACAGCACCTTCAGCGTTTCCTCGACCCCCACCAGGTTCCCGGTGGATTTGGCCATCTTGCGGGCATCCATGGTGACAAACGCACCGTGGAGGAAGTGGTTCGAGATGAGTTCCCCCGTGATGGCGAGGGAGATCAGGTTCTCCGCGTAGTGGTGGGGGAAGATGAGGTCGAGACCCCCTCCGTGGAGGTCCATCGGGAGGCGCATGTTGTCCGAGGCCATGACGAAGCACTCGATGTGCCAACCCGGCATCCCTCGGCCCCAGGGCGAGCTCCACTCCGGGGCAGGCCGGGAGGAGGGCTTCCAAAGGACGAAGTCGCGGGGATCGTTCGCTTCCGGCAGTGCCGTGAGCCCCGGTTCAGGGACCGCATGGGCGCTCAAGAAGTCCTCGGCGGAGAAGTTCTTCTGTTCCGTCACCCGCGAGGTGTCGAAGTAGACCGACTTCCCTCGGGAATAGGTGTACCCCCGGCGTTCCAGTTTCCGGATGACCTCGATCATCGGTCGCACGTACTGGCTGGAAAGGGGGGTGACGTCGGGGGGGATGATCCCGACTTGGGCCATGACGTCATAGAACCGGCGGGTCTCCCGCCGGGAGAGATCCTCCCAGCTCATCCGCTCGACCTTGGCCCGGTTGGTGATCTTGTCCTCGAAGTCGGTGATGTTCTGGACATGGTGGACCTTCCGGCCCTGGGCCCGGAGATAGCGCTTCACGATGTCGAAGAGGAGGTAGGTCCGCAGGTGGCCCGCGTGGGCGGGAGCATACACCGTGGGGCCGCAGACATAGAGCTCGACCTGGGCTCTTCCGTCATCGGGGATGACCGAACGTCGTTGGGTGAGGGTGTCCTTGAAAACGAGCGGCACGGCGGGGCATTCATTGAACCAACGGTTTAATGGTTTCCTAGCTCGAGAGTGCGACTGAAAACACTTGAACCATCGGCTCGCCGGAGACCCGCCCGGCGAACAACGGGGCGGACAGGGGAGGGCCCATGGGACCTTCTGGCGACTGTTTACCCACGCGTATGCGAGGATTTCCCGGTCCTGCACGGCCGCCGTGCAAGACTTAAGAACGATGCCGCAGTTTCCCCCGCCATGCGCTACCTCCACACGGTCCTCATGGGCCTCGTCACCCTCTGCCTGCTGATCGTGCCCTCGTCCTCGTTCGCCCTGCCGTGGGGGGGGGTAGTGGCCAACCACGCCACATCGGTCCCGAGTTCTTGGGTGGCCCTTCAGAGCATCGACGTGGCCCCCGCCAGTGCTCATCTCTTGGAACCGTTCAACGGGACGGTGGAGGTGGCGGTGGCGCTCCCACCGAGCGATCCGGCCGGGCTCTCCCGATTCCTCCAGGAGGTATCCACTCCGCATTCTTCCCAGTTCGACCACTTCCTCTCGCTCTCCCAGTTCGACCAGCGATTCGGATCGGCCCCGTCCGTCCAGTCCGCGGTCCTCCAGTACCTGCACGGCGCCTCGCTTACCGTGACCGAGGTCTATCCGGGCGGACTCGTGATCGACGCGAGCGGACCTGCCCCCCTTGTGGGATCCGCGTTCCACACGGAGATCAACAGTTACCGTCTCCTCGACGGACGGACGGTCTTCGCGCTATCCCAGGCACCCTCCGTTCCATCGGCCCTGACGGGGGACATCTCCGGGGTGAGCGGCCTTTCGAACTTGGTGAAGCTGCAGCCCTACTGGGCCTGGGGACAGAACACCTACCAGCAGGGAGTCCAGCAGCAATTCTTCGCCCCTGACCTTCAGGTCCCGAACGGACTTCCGGCGGTCTACAACTCCACGGCGACCCATGTGTTCGGGAAGGGCGAGACGGTCGCGACCGTACTGTGGGACGGGCAGCGATGCTCGGCCTACGCGGTCAACGGGACCTGCTCCACCTGGGCCGGCCAGAGCGGACCCTTCGACCCCGCCACGGTCACCGCCTATTGGAAGAGCTACATTCCCTCTTGGGAGCCGCAGCCCAACGTGGCGGGCGTTCCGGTCGACGGAGCGGTCGCCCCGGGCAGCGGCGCCGACTACGATGCCACTCAGGCCTACGTGGAGAGCACGCTCGACGTCGAGATGGCGGGGTCGATGGCCCCCGGCGCGAACATTACCGAGGTCTACACCACCTGCGATCCCTCGTCGAGCGGTCCGCAGGGGCCCACGATCGCCCAGATCGACGATGCCTTCACCACGGCGGTCACCAATCCCGGCAAGCTCGCCTCGCTGAACAACGTCACGGTCATCTCTAACTCCTGGGGGGCCCCGGAGTACCAGAACAACGCCGCCGGCGGCGGGTACGTCTTCGATGCCGCATGGAGGAACACCCTGATCCAGGCGCTCGCTACGGGGATCACCGTCCTCGTCTCCTCGGGCGATTCCGGGAACAACTCCGTGAACTGGCCCGCCGACATCGGGAACAATACCTACGGGATGGTGAGCGTCGGCGGCGTGACGCTCAACGTCACCGGGTCCCCGGCGACCCAGTCGCTCACCACCGCCTGCATCTTCGGGGGGCTCCAATGTCTCACGGGGATCGATACGCTCCCCCAGTCCAACGCCGGATCGAAGGTGACGGGGATTAACCACCAGGATGCGTGGTGGTTCGCGTCGGGCACGCTCAACGGAGTTAGCTACCCCTCGGGAGGAACGACCGGCGGGCCGAGCGCTTACTACAAGGAACCCAACTGGCAGAGCTTCGCGCTCGCCGGCAACTCGCAGAACCCCTCCCCCTGGCGGGGGGACGCGGATATCGCAGGGGTGGCGAACAACACGCTCATCGAGGTGGAAACGTGCGGCCTCGCCGGGGCCTCTTGCGCCTACCTCAACGCGACCGACCTGGTCTCGATCGCCGGTACTTCGGTGGCCAGCCCCGAGGACGCCGGGGTGCTCGCCATCCTCTCCGGAGCGTTGGGGCACAAGCTCGGCTTCATCGACCCCACGCTCTATTCCTTAGGGTATAACCAGACCCTCGGGAAACTATCCCCGGACCCGTTCTTCGACGTGACCTTGGGCAAGAACTCGAACTACCCGGCCCAGAAGGGGTGGGACTATCCCACCGGGTGGGGGACGCTGAATGCGTCGGCGCTTCTCAAAGACTGGTCCCTTGTCTCCGTCACGAAGACCTACTCCGTGACCCTCACGGAGTCGGGCCTTGCGGGAGGCACGGCCTGGTCCGTCACCTTGGGAGGAACGTTACAGGGTTCCAATTCCTCCTCGAATGTCTTTGTCGAGCCCAACGGGACCTACTCCTTCACGGTGAGCCCGGTGTCGGGCTACTCGGTCACCCCATCGTCCGGGAGTGTGACGGTGAACGGAGGACCGGTGTCGCAGGCCATCACGTTCCGCCCGACCGGCGCCTCCACCGTCACCTTTACGCAGTCCGGCCTGCCCGGGGGCACCAACTGGTCGGTGACGATCAGCACCGTGACCCACTACTCCACCACGCCCACGGTCACGTTCGCCGAGGGCAATGGCACGTATTCCTACACGGTGGGAACCGTGGCGGGGTACACTTCGTCCCCTTCCTCCGGCACCATCACGGTGGCGGGGACGAACGTGAACCAAGCGATCACGTTCACCAGTTCCTCGGGGTCGACGCACTACACCGTGACCTTCACGGAGTCGGGGCTTCCCGGCGGAACCACCTGGACCGTGACCCTGAATGGGTCCGTGAAGTCCTCGGCTTCCAATACGCTCAGCTTCAGTGAGGTCAACGGGACGTACACCTACTCGATAGGAAATGTGACCGGGTACACTTCCAATCCTTCCTCCGGCTCCACCACGGTGAAAGGAACTGGCCCCACCGTAACGACCACCTTCACGGCGATCGCTCCCGGGACGTACGCGGTGGCCTTCTCCGCGACCGGGCTGGCGACCGGCAGCGGTTGGTCGGTGACGCTATCGGGGTCCACGAAGAGCTCGACCGGGACGACCCTCACCTTCACCGAGAAGAACGGGACCTACAGCTACACTCCCTCCGGCCCTGCCGGTTACACGGTGAGCCCCTCGTCGGGATCGGTGACGGTGGCCGGCAAGGCGGTGGGCGTGACCCTGACCTTCTCGAAGGTCGCAACGAGTGTCCTCTTTCCGGTCACCTTCACCGAGAGCGGCCTCCCCCCGGGAACCCTGTGGTCCGCCACCATGAACGGAAGCACGCAGAATTCCGCGACATCCTCGATCGTTTTCCAAGAGGCCAACGGCAGTTACAGCTTCTCGGTCGGGGCATCGGGCGGCTACCTGGCGAGTCCGGCAGCCGGGTCCGTCCGAGTGAACGGAGCCTCCGCCGCGCAGTCCGTGACCTTCTCGAAGCCCTCGTCGAATCCCCTCTACGCGGTCACGTTCAGCGAGAGCGGTCTGCCTTCGGGCACTTCTTGGTCCGTGACGCTGAACGGGAGCACGCAGAGCTCCACGAGCACCACCATCACCTTCCAAGAAGCGAACAAGAGCTATGGGTACTCCCTCGGGGGGGTGAGCGGTTACACGCCGAACTCCTCTTCTGGGACCCTGACGGTGAGCGGGGCGGCCGTCAACCTGTTCATCACCTTCACCAGCTCCAGCCCGTCCCCCAGTTCCTCGGGCGCTTCTAGTTTCGACGAGCTCCTGCTGGTCCTGGCGTTGGTAGCGGTGGTGGCCGTTGTCGTCGCCGTGCTCCTGGTGCGAAGGCGCAAGGGAGGACACTCCTCACCACCCCCTCCGTCCCCGCCTCCGGCACAGGAGTGGGTGCCACCACCGCCCTCCGGGTGACCCTCCCCCTGCCGTAGGCCGTCCCGCTCCGCACCACCCATCGTTCCCACGACCCGGTTGCTCCCCGGCGGCTCGGGGGAACGTCCCCGTGGGGGTTGCCCGGTCCATGGGGCGCGGGAGCGTGCCCCGACACCGGTGGTCAGCGGGTGGAGCGTCGGAGGGCGGGATCGACCGCGGTGAGCAACCGGTCGATGTCGAGGTGCTCTTCGAGACAGTCCGCGGTACGTTCGATGGTCCCCTCCAGTTGTTCGTGGACCGAGAACTTCGCGGTCTTAGTTCCCTCGGGGGTCGCCGTCGTACCGGGTTCCGGGCGGTAATGCAGCCAATGAAGCAGCGCATCCCACGCGGCACCTTGGGAAAGGATCCCATGCACCGCGGTCCCCCAGATCTGTCCGTCGGGGGAGATCGCCCCGTCGAGCTGCTCCTCCGGGGGCACGCCTTCCAGCATCAGTTGGAAGGCCGCCTCGGAACCGGGGGCGCGGTGGGTCCTCCCCCGCCGGATCTCGTACCCCTCGAGTTCCTCGGCCGCCATCCGGGTCGGGAGCCCGGGAAGCGCTCGCACGCGGACCCGGCGGCTGACCTTGGGGTCCTCGAAGCGGGTCGCAATCGGCAGCAGCCCCAGCCCTTCGGAGCTTCCCCGGGGTCCTTCGAACCCCTCGGGATCGATCAGACGGTCACCGAGGATCATATATCCTCCGCAGACGCCGATGAGGTGGAGACCTTGCGGTATCGCTTCCTCGATCGCCCGGTCGATCCCCCGCTCTCGGATCCAGGCGAGGTCGTCCACCGTCCTTCGTGACCCGGGAAGGATGAGCAGGTCCAGTGCGGCGACCTCGTGGGCCGTTTCGACCCAACGGACGCCTGTGGCGCCATCGAACCATGAGGCGGGGAAATCCAAGAAGTTGGAGAGGTGCGGGTAGCGCAGCACGCCGATCCGGGGGCCACCCGGGGAAGGGGGCCGGGCGGCGGAGCGGGCGGCGGGGAGCGAAAGGGAATCCTCGGCCGGAAAGTCCAGCCCTTCCAGGTACGGGATCACTCCGAGCACGGGGATCCCGGTGCGACGGGTCAGGAATCGCGCGGCCGAGTCCAACAGTCGACCGTCCCCGCGCATGCGATTGAGCACGATCCCGACCACGCGCTTCCGCTCGGGCGGGGTGAGCAGCTCGAGGGTCCCCACGACCTGCGCCATGCTGCCCCCTCGTTCGAGGTCGGCGACCAGGATGACCTTGAGGTCGAGCAGCCCCGCCGTATGGAAGTTCGACAGATCGAACCGGCGGAGGTTGATCTCGACCGGGCTCCCGGCGCCTTCGGCGACAATGAACTTCCCCTCGCGTTGCGCCTCGTGGGCCGCGGCCGCCACCGTCCGCCGCAGGTCGGGAAGGACCTTCGGCATCTCCTCCCTCCACGACCGCAGCCGGTACCGGGAACGCCCCCGGACGATCACTTCCACCTGGCCCGGTCCCTCGGATTTGAGGAGGACCGGGTTCGACAGGGTGCGCGGGGGAACCCGTGCCGAGAGGCACTGGAACCACTGCGCGACCGCGATCTCTCCGCCGTCATCCGCCGGGATCGAGTTGAGGGACATGTTGACGGCCTTGAAGGGCTGGACCGGGATCCCTCGACGGGTCAACGCCCGGCAAAGGCCCGTGGCCACGAACGTCTTGCCCGCATCGGAGGTCGTGCCCGCGACCAGCACCCCGGCGCTCTTCGGCATAGTCTCCGGGAGCTACCGGAAACACAAAAAGGGTTGCGGAATGGGTAACCCACCCATGGAGCCATTCGCCAAGCGGGAGTGTAGTCAGTGCCAACACCTTGACCAGAAGCTGCGAGCGTTCTTGTCCAGCCTGCCGAAGGACGTGCAGGAGGAGCCGGTCAAGGACCCCACGCCGTACATGTGCGACATCCACGCCCGGTTGTACCACGCGCGCATCGGGGGAAAACTCATCCCGATGCCGATCGACCTCGTCATGCCCAAGATGGTCTGGGCCTCGGGGAACGCCGGCGCGGCGGACGAGGAACCGGAGTTCCCGGCGCTCGATGGCCTTCCGGTGCAGGTTCGGCTAAAGGACGGCGCACATGGTCTCTTCGAGATCTCCTTGGCCGGGGATTCCTTCGAGGCCTCCACGGACGTGGGGCTCGTCGAGGGCACCTACATCTTCCATGAGCCGTGGATCATGACCGAAGCCTTCTGGAAGCAGGAGATGAAGCACCCGGTCCCCCCCGAAGCACAGGCGGTCATGGCCCGCTACCACGCCGTTCCGATCACCTACGACGATGACCTCGAGGCGGGAAAGGTGCAGGTCTACTGCGAGCCTCCCCATCTCACCCGCGAAGGCAAGCCCTGCAATGCCCGGGTGACCGATGCCGAGGAACACCACGTCATCTGCCCCCAGTGCGGGGTCGAGGTCAAGCTCTGGGAATACGCCGTCGGGCCCACCGTCGACCACCCGTCGGGCGCTCATTCCCACTAGGTGCGCTCCCGGCATCTACCTCGGCGAAGGCCATCGGTCAGGACACCGCTGGGGCCCCGTGGACGGGGAAGGGCGGCGTCAGGAGATCGCCGAGACGATGCTCTGCACGGATCCCTCGTCGCCCCCGAAGGTCGGCGGGGTGATCCCGGCGATCGTGTCGATCTTCACGATGTACGCCTCAAAATAGAGCTGCTGCTCGTGGATCGTCTGGTAGATGCTGAGGTCGTTCCCCGTGTTGGTGTTCCCTTGGCTCATGATGTGGGCCATCTGTTGGGGAGAGATGCCCTGAAGGATGCCGGGGTTGGCGATGAGCGAATTCGGGTGCATGTAGATCCCGCCGACGACAAAGAAGGGGATGCTCCCAGTGCTGTCGTAGGTCGACTCGTAGGCCCGTTCCACCAGCGAAAGGGTGGGCATCACCGCCAGGCTCGAGGCATCATCCCCTTCCTTCACGTCCAGCGAGATGTAGTTGCTTTCGAAGGTCACGGATAGGAACTCTACCTCGGGGGTGTTGGGATACGAATCCTGCGGGTTGGACGTTCCATATTGGGTCCCCGCGAGAGTACCCACGTTCTGCAGCGCGGCCTGGAATGCCCAACTGCTCGCCGAGCAGAACGGACATGCGATCGAGCCCATGTAGAAGACGACCGGTAGATTGTTGTTCTCCCATAGGGCGTTCCGGGGGGTCTCCGACTCCCAACCTCCCGGTTCGCCTTGCGTTACGCGGGAGAGGTTGGGGATGCCCAGGCTCACTCCCGCAAGCGCAATGCTGCCGCTAACGACGAGCCCGACCACGAGGCCGAGGGCCAGCGGTTTCTTCCAGGTGTCCCCGATGCGAGCGGTACCGAGCACGAGTCCGATGGCCAAGAACGCCGCCCCGACCGCGACCACGATGAGCACGTACGGTATCGCCGGGGTCAGCACTCCCACGTAGGACACGTAGTAGGCCATGGCGAACCACACGAGACCCACTACGAGGATCCCTTGCCCGCCCGGGACCAGGAAGTCCTTGAACCGGCCTGAGAATGTGGGCTTCGGGGCATCCGAACGCTTCTTGCCGGACCGGGAACGTCCCGACTTGCGGGTGTAAAAGAGGGTCTTGAGCGCGCGTCCAGAATCCTCGACCCCTTCCGGAGCCGTGTAGTTCACCTTCGGATCGCTCGCGATCGCCTCCCAGTCGACCCCCTTGGAGCGCAAACGTTCGACTCGTTCCCAGTCCACCATTCTCAAAGAGCGTACGCATCGGGCCCTATTTCTACCCTTACCCCGCTACAATTTTCCTGTTTTGGCAGGTATGTTGGCTCTGCGGACCAACTATGAGCTGAAGTTCCGTGTTGTTCCCCAATTTATGGACTTGGTATCTGAAGCGACCGGATTTAGCGCGGGAAACCCAGGACTCCTCCCGCACGACAACTTCCGGCCCGACCCTTGACCTTCCCCCTCGGGTCGGCGCCCGCTTGGGGCCCCGTTAGCCGTCGTGAGTGCCCCAAGGGTTTATGAGTCCGAAATCGCTGGGGAATCCCATCTTCGTTCTATGCCGGAAAATGATTCGATTGGGTCCGACACCTCGGGAATTGCTGTGTTTGTGGTCTTGGTCGCCGTAGTGGTGCTGGGATTGTTCTTCTTGCCGCTCTTGATCACGCTGTTTTTGGTGCTTTTCCTGGTCATTTTCTTCTTGATGGGTCTCTTCCTGATCAACGAAAACCAGGTCGGGATACTGACCCGGAAGATGATGGGCCAGAAGATGCCGCCCGGTCAGGTCATCGCCCGCAAGGGCGAGATCGGCGTGCTCGCCACCGTCCTCAACCCGGGCCTCTACTGGCGGCTCCCCATCGTCTGGCGGGTACAGAAGGCTCCGCTCATCGAGATCCCGGAGGACCAGGTCGCCATGGTGGAGGCCATCGATGGTCGCCCCCTTCAGAAGGGCCGTCTCCTGGGGGATGAGGTCGAGTGCAACCAGTTCCAAGATGCGGAGGCCTTCCTTCGCAACGGCGGCTACAAAGGACCCCAGGTCGGGATACTCCGGCCGGGAAAGTACCGGATCAACGTCCGCGCATTCAGCTTGAGCCTCTCCAAGGCGGTGTCGATCCCCGCGGAGAACATCGGGATCGTGACCGCCCTCGATGGCCGCCCGCTCCCTCCCCGGTTCATCCTGGCTCCGCCCGTCGATCCGGATCCCAAGAACCCGAACGCCCGGTCCCACAACTTCTTCCAGGATGGGCAGGCGTTCATCGACACCGGCGGCTACCGGGGTCCGCAGATCCCCACCCTCCAGCCGGGGAATTACTACATCAATCCGCTGCTCTTCGACGTGGAGACGGTCCCGATCCAGGAAGTTCCGCCCGGGTTCGTGGCGGTGCTCCGATCGAACATCGGAGAGCAACTCGAGCGCTCCGACATCCGCCCCACTCCGGTGTCGATGACCCCGGACTTTGACCAGACGATCACGAGCGAGATGGAGAAGCTGCTCACGGACACGGAGACGAAACGCGGGATCCTCCGGGCCCCTCGTTCGCCCGGCAAGTACAACATGAACACGGTGGCCTACACCGCGTACCTCGTTCCGACCAGTGCGATCATGGTCGACTGGGCGTCCTCGCCGGTGCCCGGATCTCCCAGCATGTCCCGGCCCTCGACCCGCCCCACGGAGGACACCTCCCGGTATCCCTACCTTGACCAGACCACCGGGAAGGGGACGGAGTGGTTCAAGTTCGAACAGCTCCGCGTCACCTCGAAGGACGGGTTCCAGCTCGAGGTCGACGTCCGGGTCGTCATCCGCATCCTCCCCGAGAACGCGGCCATCATCATCGCCCGGTTCGGGTCCGTGTTCAACCTCATCCAGCAGATCGTCCACCCGCTCATCGATGCCGAGTTCCGGAACAGCGCCGGCGAGAAGAAGGCCCTGGAGTTCGTCCAGAACCGTAGCCAGCTCCAGCAGGAAGCCTTGGAGAAGGCCCGGACCACCTTCGCTCGCTATTTTGTCGAGGCCCAGAACCTCCTCATCTCCTACATCAAGGTCGACCAGACCTTGCTGGCCACGCAGACCGAGAAGGAGATCGCTCTCCAGCAGCAGGCCCAGTACGAACAGCAGGCGCTCGCCGCCGAGAAGCAGATCGCCGTCCGCGAGAAGACGGCCATCGCCGAGAAGCAACCTCAGGTGGTCCAGGCGCGCCTCGACATCGACATCAACGCCAACAAGGCCGTCGCTGCCGTCAAGGAGGCCGAGGGAGTCCGGGATGCCACCCGCATCCGCGCAGACGGAGATTCCGCCGCCATCGTCCGGGTCGGGACCGCCACGGCGGATGCCTACCACGCGCAGGCCGACGTGGTGGGAGCCGAACGGGTCGCCCTCATCAAGGTCTTCGAGGAGATCCGGGAAGGAAAGATCGTCATCACTCCCCAGTCGGTCGTCAGCGTCACGGGAGGCGGTGGCGAGTCCGAAGGAGGGACGCAAGGCGCCCTCTTCTCGGCGTTCCTCGCGAGCCTCCTGAGCGGCAAGGCGACGCTCCCAGGGCAACCCTTCCGACCGACGGAGCGGGACGACTACCGCTCCCCCCTCGGTCCGCCGCCCTCGCAAGCGACCGCACCGGCCACGACCTCCGCCCCGTCCCCCGTAGCGGCACTGCCGAACCTTGAGACCCCCATGAAACCGGTCACCCCCTCGAAGAAACCCGCGGCGAGCCCGCGCACCGAGCCGCGCGACGAGTAACGCCGTTACCGGAGGGGTTCACGCGTGCCGGCTTTCGGCGGGAGCGGGACGGTGCGCCTCACGCACCGCCACGTTTTGTCTCCGGTGCTCGAGCGGGTCGTCTTCCCCGGTGGGACCAATTCTCCGAGCCGTGCGAACGCCGGTGGCGACCGCAATGTTAATAACCCCCCACAAGTAGCCCCGGGAGATTTTGAATGAAACGGAGTTCCCGCGTCTGGAAAAAGCGAGGGCACATGCGCTGGAAGTGGCGAAAGAAGCGCATGCGTCGACGGATTCGGGCACGCCGGATGCGGGAGCAGTAGGCCTCTCAGGCCCGCTCCTTCCACTCTTCCGGTATCCGTTCTAGGGTCCGCAACACGACCTGCCCGGGGTCCAGTTGGGTCGCATCGATGGCGACCTCGTACTCCAGGCGGGCCAGGTCGATCCCGTAGTAGCGGAGGTACCGTTGGCTCTCGGAGGCCTCTCGAGCCCGCATCCGGGCGAGGACCTCCGTCCGGTCGCCTCCGTCCCGCTGCAGGATCCGAGCGGCCCGGGTCGCCTCATCGGCGGTGATCAGGATCCGGAAGACCGGTATACGGCGGCGAGCGAGGAGCTCTCCGATGATGCGTCCCTCCAGTAGTTGGCGGGGCCCGCTGCGGGAGATCATCTCGTTGTCGAGCGCAAGGTCGATCCGCTCGTCCTTTTCCGCGAGAGCGCCGAAGTCGGCCAGGCTCAGTTTCCGGCGAGCCGCCTCGGCACGGAAGATCTCCCCGGCCGAAACGTACTCTCGGTCGAGGATCTTGGCGAGCGTCCGGCCCAGGGTGCTCTTTCCACTGCCCGGGGGGCCCCCGATGGAGAGCGTCACCCCGGTCATGAGGTGGGGGACGTGGGCGAGGGTCCGCCGAACTCTGGGTGCCCGCGTAGGGACCAGTGCTTGAACACCCGGCGGAGGACCAGGTTGAAGGGGAGGGTGTAGAGCGAGAAGACGAGGAACCAGGCGGGGACGATCCAGAGGTTCTGGACCAGGTTCACTTGCGCCCCGAAGAGGATGACCGTGGTGTTGGTCATCGGGTTGGTCGTGGTGAGGAAGATGTAGACCCACGTGTACATCGCGATCAAGAGGAACCAGGTGACGGCCATCCCCTTCAGCTGGCCGATCATGAGCTTCGACTGCCTCGCATTGAGGTCGTTCATGTGGGGCTTGAGCGCCTCGACGTGGTGCTTCTTGCCGCTGCGCATGGCCGACATCTGGAGTGGCCGGATGGCCTTGGCATGCGCCTGGACCTTCGCCTGCTCCACCCAGTCGGTGGTGTAGTTGTACGCAATGGCGCTGATGAGCATCTGCACCATGGCGATGAGGGCCATCGTCAGGAGCGGAAACCGCCCGTCGAACCCGAATGCCGGGTAGAGCAGCAGCCCGAGGCCCTGGGCGACCTGGAGCCGGGCGGTGCTGTCGAAGAGCATCCAGATTCCCAGAAAGAACAGGAAGATCAAAATGAAATTGGACGCTTTGAATGACGGAGGTCCTACGGGAGGAGGCCCTGCGGCGGCCGCTGGGGCCGTCCCTGGGGTTTCCGACGCCTCGGAGGACTCCTCCTCCTCGTCTTCGGTCTCTTCCTCTTCGTCCGTGCCTTCCTCTTCTTCTTCCTCGGGGGCGGAAGAGGGCAACGGTTGGTCTTTCGGCGGGGTAGGTGACGCGGCCTCAGCGCGCGGCATCAGTTCACTCTCCGCCCAGGAAGCGCCGCAGTAGCGGGTTCATCTCCATGAGCTGTTCGCGGCCCATCGTCTCATAGAGGTTGATGATGATACCGACCGTAAGCAGCACCCCTGTACCTGAGGTCTGTCCTACGGTCCCGATAAGGTCCGCGCCTGCCGCGAGCGCCCCGACCGTGGCGCCCGAGATGATGGTGATGACGGGGATGTACCGCTCCAACACCCGGCGGAGCACCCGCGGGTCCCGGCGGAATCCTGGGATCTGCATGCCGCTCGCCTCGATCTGTCGGGCCACGGCCTCGGGGCCCATGTTCGTGGTCTGAATCCAGAACTTCGCGAAGAGGATCGATCCCCCGACCATGAGGCCGAAGTACACTGCGACGTGGATGAGCCCCTGACCGACGGAATGTCCGGTCAGGAAGTTGCCATAGAGTTGGGGATTGAAGATGGGTAGGAGCCAGCTTTCGAGTCCGTTCACCACGGACACGTAGTAGGCGCCCCCGGTCAACGGAGTCGACGTCGAGACCCCCATGGTCGATGCCTGGGCCTGCGACGTGGGATAGCTGCCGATCCACCACTGGTGCCCGATCCCGGGGAAGTGCATGAGGGTGGGGTTCGACCAGAGGAGGAGTGTGAACATGGTCACGTTGGCGAGCAACGCCGACATGAGGATGACCGGGATGTTCGAGGCGTACATGAGACGGAGCGGATAGCGGCCCCGGGCCCCCCTCGCCTCCGCGTGGGAGAGGGGTAGCTCAATGCGGGTGGACTCCGTCCACGCCACGAAGAAGAAGATGGCCGCCGTACCGAGCAACGCCGAGACGGGGTTGGGATAGTGAAGCAGGATCTGTTCCAGCCCGCCCCCCGCGAGCTGGCTCGCGTTGAGGTGGGTCAGGAGGTAGTAGGTCTTGAACACGGTTCCGGCCGGCGGGTTGGTCGTGGACAACGGTTGGCTCGGCGTGGCCGGCAGCCAGTTGATTGTGCCCGTCACGATCGCCTGGGAAACACCGGCGGCGATGAAGAGCGAGATCCCGCTGCCGATCCCCCACTTGCTGACGACCTCATCCATCAGGAAGACGAGGTAACTTCCGAAGGCGATCTGGGCGATGATGATGACATCGGCGAGGAGCCCGGCATTCGCCGGGGAGATGTTGCCCAGGGCGCTGACGAAGGTGGAGCTCGGGTTGAGGTACCCGTAGACCTGGGGGATCGCCTCCACGAAGATCATGAGCAGCACGACGATCTTCTGCGAGCCCTGGTAGATCCCCTTGTCCTCGTCATCCGTGAGGTCGAGGTTGATGATCTTGGCGCCGGTGAAGAGCTGCATGATGATCGACCCCGTGACGATGGGGCCGATCCCGAGCTGCATGATCGTACCTTGAGCCCCGGCGAGGATGGCTCGGTAGCTCGCGAAGAGGTCGATCGAGTTCGTGGTGCTGATCCCGTAGATGAAAATGTTGGTGAGCATGAAGTAGAGGAGCAGCACGGTGGCGGTCCAGAACAGCTTCGTCCGGAAGTGGACGTGCCCGTCAGGTTTCGAGACGGCCGGGAGCCGGGTGGTGATCGGCTTCCACCCATAGAGCATGGAGCGCTTCTCCCCCGAGTAGGAGACGAGCATGAAGGCGAGCGTCAGGATGATGAAGAGGATCAGGCCCACGAGACCGAGGGCGATGTAGGTCGGGGCGTCCCAGTAGTAATACAGGCCCAGGATCAACGCGCCAAAGACGACGAAAAAGGGGAGGCTCGAATAGTTTCGGGGAATCTCCTCTTCCGCCATCGGCTGCGCTAAAGCGGACTTCCCAAATAGGACTCTGATATATAGTCGTCGTTTCGGGCGGGGGACGGTTCCCAGGGACCTTGGACCCGCTCCGGCACGGGGAATCGAGTCCTCGCTGACTCGTGTTCGGACACGGGCGCTCTCGGTGGACGGTCACGGTACAACGGCCGAACGTTCCCTGGGGGTCGCGGGGGAATGAGTTGGCGGTCGCCCTCTGCGGTGCACCGCCTCCTTGAGAATTTCACGGGCACGGCAACTCCGGCAGGCCAAGCGCGGTCGATGAAACTAGCTTTAAGTGGCCGCCCCGCATGGTGCTGGCGTGCGTAAGACCGCGTTCGTGGCCCTGGTGGCAGTCGCCCTGGTGGCTGCAACGGTGCTGGCTCCTGCGGAGCTGGGTCTTCCGGGACCGACCCTGTCCTCCCTGGCCGGAGATTTCACCGCACTGCTTCCGGCGTTGGCGGATTCCGCCTCGGTCGCGCGGGACCTTGGCCCCCTCCATCAGTCGGGAATGGTCGTGGGGGTGTCCTTGGCCATGCCGGACCCTGGCGCCGCCGA
>JAKAOF010000005.1:59564-61698 GCA_021823345.1 Thermoplasmata archaeon | reverse complement strand
CCAGTGGTTGGGGCGGGGAGACCGATCTCGATCAGGCCATGGTGGACATGACCGCACCGGGGGCAACGATCGATGTGACCTTCGCCTCGGACCAGTCCTTCGCCGTCTATGAGGCGGTCGACTACCTGGTCGCACACAATGTTTCCCAGGTGATCTCGATGTCGTGGGGAGAACCCGACGTGGGCACCATGCAGGTGGCTCCCCAGAATCCGTGTCTCGCGTACTACTCCTGCAACGCCTCCTGGGATGGCTCGTATGCGTTCCTGCACCCTGTGTTCGCCGAGGCGGCCGCGATCGGGATCACTCCCTTCGCCGCCGCCGGGGACTGCGGTGCTTCCGACGGCACGGCCGTCTATTCGACCGATTATCCGGCGAGCGACCCCTTCGTGGTGGCCGTGGGCGGGACCTCTCCGAACTCCACGGGCCAGACCTACCAAGGAGAGACGGGTTGGGAAGGAGGTACCTCGGGAGGCGCATCGTTCAATTGCTCGTCCAACACCGGTCCCGGGGGCGGAGGGTACGCTCCCTTCGCGCAGCCTTGGTGGCAGCACGGTCCGGGCCAGCTGACCAAGGGCCTGCGGGGCGTCCCGGATGTTTCCGCGGATGCTTCGGACGGGACCAGCCAAGCGACCCCGATGTGGGCGGGATGGACGGCGGTGGCGGATCAGATCCACGGGGGAGGTCTCGGACTCCTGGGACCCTCGCTCTACTCCTTGCTTCGGAACTCCACCGCGTACAAGGCGGACTTCCACGACATCACGATCGGGAACAACGGCTATTCCGCGGGACCCGGGTGGGACCCGATGACTGGGATCGGGTCGCCGAACGTGAGCATGCTCCTCCCGGCACTGGCGGGGCACCGTCCTCCCCCCGTCAGCTCGTTGCGGGCGAGCCTCGTGGCGAACGTGATCCCCGGCGGCAAAGGTCTCAACGTTTCCTTGGTGGGGAACGCGACCGGGGGCACGCCTCCCTACTCGTATGATTTTGTCCCGGGGCTCTACCTTGGACAGTGGACGGGGTCCCGCTCCGTCCTCAACTTCACCTATCCGGGCCCGGGAGTGTACACGGCCATGGTCACCGTGTTCGACAACGCCTCGAACTCCTCGACCTCCTTGCCGGTCGTGGTGAACCTGGGGGGCAAGAACCTCTCGGTCTCCCTCACCGAATCCTCCTCGCTGGTGGGGGTCAACTGGCCCCTGACGTTCCAAACGAACGTTTCCGGGGGTACCCCGCCCTACCATTTCACCTACTACTATGGGGACAACACCTACGGCTACAACGGGACATCGAGCAACGTGCACGCGTACGGCACGACCGGCATCTTTTGCCCGGAGGTCATCGTCACCGACGCGGCCAAGTCCACGGACAGTGGATCGGCCGACGGCACCTGTCTCACGGTGTCCACTTTTGCGGGTCCGCCACTGGCCATCACCGGGTTCAACGCCACCCCGAGCTCGATCCTGCTGGGGGGAAAGACCGCCTTCGCGGTCAACGCGACCGGTGGGGTGCCTCCCTACAACTACAGCTACTCCGGGCTCCCACCGGGGTGCCTCAACGTCAACGCCTCGCTCCTCAATTGCACCCCGACGGCCGCTGGCAACTACACCGTCCACGTGACCATCACCGACACGCATCATGCCACGATCGGCGCGAACGCCTTGCTCAGCGTCCGGTCCCCTCCATCTCCCCTCCTCATCCATTCGTTCACCGTGAGTTCGTCTTCGGACGTGGTCAACCGGTCCGTGACCGTCGCCGCCCAGGTCCAGGGGGGTCTCGGCCCGTACACGTTCGTCTACTCTGGACTGCCGACGGGGTGCCTATCGGTGAACAGCTCGTCCTTCTCGTGCATTCCGAAGGTCACGGGAAACTACGTGCTCCATCTTACGGTCACCGACTCGCAAGGGAAACACGCGAACGCTACCTGCAATCTCACCGTGGTGCCCGTGGCCCCGACCATCCAGTCCTTCACCGTCCATCCATCTCCCGTCAACGTGTCCGCGAACATCACCATCACGGTACGGACGTCCGGCGGGGAGGCCCCGCTAACCTACCACTACACCGGACTTCCGTCCAGATGTGTGGTCCAGGACCTTCCTCAGTTCACCTGTACTGCCGACACCATTGGGAACTACAC
>JAKAOF010000005.1:36404-59464 GCA_021823345.1 Thermoplasmata archaeon | reverse complement strand
AGGGCCCGCTCGGGACGATAGTAGTTCTCCACGAAGGCCCCGTAGGCCTTCATGATCACCTCGGGCTTGTAGTCGCCCTTCTTGAGCTTGCCGACCACGGGATGGATGAGGATCCCATCCACGTCTTCCCGCTCGAGCGTCACCCGCTGCAGGTATTCGTGGGCGGTGTGCGGGGGATTGCGGGCCTGGTACCCGGCGATCCCTTTCCAGCCTCGCTGTTCGAAGATGGCCCGCGTCTCCCGGGGGGTAAGTTCGTAGAGGGCCGAGGGGACTTCGAGCCGCCGCAGGAGCTGGACCTTCCCAGCCAGCGCGGTCTCTCCGAAGTCACGAAGGTCTCCGACATTCGGATGGGCGGGATCCGTTGTGCGGTAGACCTTCTCGGCGTACAACTTCTTGTCGAAGGGGAATTTCTCTTCGAGGGTCAGGATCGCGAACGGTCGACCGTTGAGGTCGGCCAGGGCGAGCTCGTCCTTGGGGGAGGCGGAGGAAATGACCTGCAGGTTGTCCTTGCCCCCGGGGGCAAGGAAGATGGGCATGCTCCACGGAAGTCCCCCGGGAAGCTCGGAAGCGTCCCGCACGCGCTCGAACTCCTCGCGGGTCTGAAAGCCACTGAGAGGGCTGTAGGCACCGATCCCGATCTTCTCGGCGTCGTAGATGTGGTCCACGACCGGATGCAGGAGCGGGAGCTCGTGGATGTCCCGAACTCTTCGTTCCAACTCATGCCCGGTGAGCATTCCATCGACCAGCCGTCCACCGTACGCCTCTGCCACCATGTTTGACCTCGGGAGGCGGTACCCTGTCGGTCCCGGAGGGGACCCGGGGAGCCTTCCCGGCGGAGGGAGCGGACCGTACAGATAGCCGTTTCGATACGGTCCCTCCCGGGCCGTGTTCGGTCGGAATCCTGATAACCCTCCACCTATCCCGGGCTTGGAACGGTGTGAAGAATGCAGACCTATCCTGTATCCCGCGAAGCACGCAAGGGCCTCAATCCCGCTGACCTCTCCGCGAAGATTTCCGAGGTCTTCGGGGTCTCCCCGAAGAACGACGGGGAGACGCTGGTCGTTACCTATCTGGCCATCAAGGAGCTCAAGATCCGGACGGACGGCAAGTCGCTCTTGGTCGAGACGTTGATGGAACCCAAGGTTCCGGAAGACCAGCAGATGGCCACGATCAAGGCGTACAACCACTTCCTGGAGCTCGCCACGGGGCTCACGGCCAAGGAGCGGGCGAAGAAGCTCCAGGCGGCCGCGAAGAAGGCCGCCGCACAGTAATCGCGCGGCCCTTCTTCAGCCCATCCGAACATCGGTCTCGTCCTGCGCGAGGCCGAAGATGAGACCGTTCACGCCGGCCACGGCCACGCTGATCCCGGCGATGATGAGGACCGCCCAGAGCAAGATATCCGAGGATTGGATGACCATCGTCAGGAGCCCTCCGCCGAGCAGCACGAGCCCGATCGCCATCGTGACGGCACCGTAGATCCGACTGGCGCGTAGTCTCGGGTCCGCAGGGAGGGCCTTCCTCACCACGTGGTGACAGTGGTTGCAGGAGATGACCCATCGCGGCGAACCGATGCGGCGTCGGGAGAGCGGAGCGCTGGCGGGATAGCTGGCGACGCGCATGCGGCTGTCACAGGGGCATCCGCACCGGTCCGGGCCCGATGGGTCGACGCACCCTTCGCACACGCTCCGTGCAGGAACCGCCCGATATGATATCTCTTTCCTCGCACCGGAGGAACGCCCGGGCGAGGTACCCGGATGATCCCGCTATTTGTGGGTCGAGTCTAGCTTGAAGGCACGGGAGCGGGCGGCGTGGTTGGAGGGGGCGGGATCGTGGCCTCCCGATTCAGTCGCTGCCAGAAGTGCCAGCCGAGCATCGGGGCCCACGCCAAGATCGGGACCACGATCAGCCGCTCGGTCAATCCATCGTAACCGTTGTAGACCGCAAAGAGGATCAAGGCGGCGATGGTGAACACCCCACCGAACGCGGTGGGCAAAGGCCATCCGGCCCATTCCGGGAGCTTGCGGAACGAATTGGCCAGGAAGATGAGGGCGATGCCCGAGCTGAGGAAGGCGACGGCCGCGAAGATGCCGTGGAAACTGTGGGGGCGAGTGTGCTCCGTGAAGATACCCACACCGATCGCCCCCAGGCCAGCGAAGAGGAGCATGATCCGCCCGACCCCCGAGGTGATCTTGCGGGGGAACATCCGGAACGTTAGGATGACCCCGAGGAACGTGACAATGCCGAGGATGATGATCGAGCCGTTGAAGAAGTAGCTGTACGGTGAGACCCCGAGGTTGCTGAGGACCTGCTGGATGGGGTTGTAGCGGCTCCCCAGCAACGCCTCCTGGATCGCCATCGCCGCGACGAACTCGATCGGCCCAAAGATGAACATCAGGGCTCCGAGCCGGCGAGTGTCCAGGCCTGAAGCTCCCGCCATTGGTTGCCGCCCCTAGTACGTAGGGCAGATAACTTACACTTCCCTTCGTACCTGTTCGACGAACGAGCGGGCTCCCTCGGGGTACCTCGACCAGCGCTCGACGATTCGGCGAAGGTAGGTATCCCCATCACGCCGAGCCGCGGGAAGCGCCCAAGGGACCGCCTCGGTCGATAGGGGAGCGAGCTCTTCCCTCCGCCACTCGGCATCGCCGAGGGCGCGTAAGAGCACTGTCGAGGTTCGGCGGGCGTCCGCGAAATCGGAAAGGTCTCGGAGAACCCGACCCGATACCCCTCTCGCTTTCCAGGCGATCACGAGGCTACGCAGCTTCTCCCGCCGGAACGCCCTCGTTGGTTCTCCCGGGGATTCGAGGAAACCGTTGAAGTAGAGGAAGGGTACCCGGAGACGGAGCACATCCACGAGGCTCTGGCTCCCTCCCACGATCACGAGGTCCGAGTCACGGACTTTCCGCTCCCATGCCTGAAGGGGGAGCCTTGGAAGTACCCGGAGCGTGATCCCCTCGGGCAACCGAAGCTTTCGGAACGCGTCCTCCAACTCCTTCTCTGTTCGGACCTCGAACTCGATCGGGTCCCGGTTCGCCGGCAGATCTTCGACGAGCTTTCGTAGGAATAGGGGTGCGCTTTCGGAAGTGGCGTACCACGCCACGAGGAACTTCTTGTGTCCGGGGGGGGCGACCTCAGTCTTTCGGAGAGAGGCTTGGGTCGGCCACCCGAAGGGTCCGACCGGGATCATGAAGGGAAACTCGCGCCGCGCCCCGCGCTCCTCCGCGAAGGTACCGAAGAGGTGGAGCACGCTCCGTTCCTCCGCTCCCCGCGCACTACGATACGCGTCCCGGTAGCGTCGTTGCCAGTCGTTGTCCGGCGAAGACCTTCGTCCGGCTTGTCGGAGCACCTCTCGCCGTGAGGTCGCCGAATCCTGACACGCCGCGAACTCTTCCAGGCTGATGATGAGCACCTTGTCCTCGCCGAATTCCTTCCGTAGTTGCGCGACCGCCGCGGCATAAGGGCCCGGAGGGATCCCATCAACCGCCCGAGAGGTTCGGTCTCCGGAAACTCCCCACCAGGTGACCAGCACGACCGCCCGATCCCCTCTCCGGGGACCCCGGGACCAGGGGATCGCCGGAAAATCGCCGCTCGGGAGCGCTTCCGGCTCCACTGGGATCACTCTTGGATCCTTCCGGGGAGGATACCCGGGTGGAAGCTTCACGGCGGAAAGAGTACAAAAATCCACGGGGAGACCCTGAAGAGCTCGGGCCGCGTGCAAAAGTTCCACGACATCGCCCCACCCTCGTTGGATCCGGGCCGGAGCCACATAGACGGACACGAGTTCCGCCAAATGATCGAGTGCCCTCCCGCCGGCGGTGGGAAGCCCTCTCCCGGAGGAGTTTACGGCGGAGGCGCTCGGTTCCTCCGTTCCTTCGCCCTGCGCCCCGAGGGATTCTCGAGAAAAGTGATATGGACGACGGGCTTGCTGAGACCGCATTGGGGATGCTCCATCCACCCGCGAGCGCTTGGGGACGCTCCCGCGGCGCAGAATGGGGAAAGTTCTCGCGTACTGATATATAGCCCTATAGGTTGGGGCAACCCCGCACTCATGGCGAGAAGGCATAAGCCCCGGAGGGGTTCGCTCGGATATTGGCCCCGGAAGCGAGCGGCCAGTCTCGTCCCCCGCATTGCGACCTGGCCAGCGGGACCCGCCAAGCCCCACATCGAGGGGTTCGCGGGATACAAGGTGGGAATGACCCACGCTCTCATGGTGGATTTCCGAAAGCGTTCCACGACCTCCGGTCAAGAGGTCTCGGTCCCGGTCACTGTTCTCGAAGCTCCTCCACTCAAGGTGGCCGGGGCGCGTCTATACCAACGCTCCTACGCTGGCCTCTCGGCCGTGGCGGAACTCTGGGCAGGGGAACTCGACCCTCACCTCTGGCGCCGGATCCCCGAACGGGAGAAGAAGGAGGATATCGCCGACAAGGCGAAGAAGTTCCAGGGTACGAAGGGGGATGACGTGCGGCTCATCGTTCATACCCAGCCCTACCTCGTTCACAGCCTGCCCTCGAAGTCCCCCGAGGTCTTCGAGATACGCGTCTCGGGCGACAAGATCGAGGAGCGCAAGAAGTGGGCGGTCGACCAGCTCGGCAAGGAGATCAAGATCGAGGACTTCATCAAGGAGGGCGAGATGGTCGATGTGACCGCCGTGACCAAGGGCAAGGGATTCCAGGGTCACATCAAGCGTTTCCACGTCAAGCTCCAACCCCACAAGAACTCCAAGCACCGGCGGATGATCGGGACGCTCGGACCCCACAACCCCAGCTACGTTTCCTATCGTATCCCCCAGGCGGGACAGATGGGTCTCCACCGCCGGACGGAGTACAACAAGCGGGTACTTCGGATCGTCGGGAACCCGAGCGAGTCCTCGCTCAACCCCGCGGGAGGGTTCCTTCACTATGGACTGGTGAAGAATCCAGCCATGGTACTCCATGGTACCATCCCGGGCCCGTCCCGGCGCCTCGTGGGACTGCGCCTGCCGATCCGCTTCCGCGGCGGCCAGGAGAAGATCGAGATCCGCTATCTGTCAACGCTCAGCAAGAGTGGAGTGTAGAAGGACCGTGACCGTACCGCATGCACCAACAGAACACCGCGTCCACGTACTTTCGCTCGAAGGCAAGCCCGGCAAGCAGATGGTCCTGCCCCACTTCTTCTCTGTCCCCTTCCGACCCGACCTCATCCGCCGGGCCGTGATCTCGGCCCAGGCGAACCGCCAGCAGCCCTACGGCGCGGACCCCTTTGCCGGGACCCGCCGCTCGGTCGAATGGCCGGGCAAAGGTCGCGGAATGGCCCGTACCCCCCGTGTCAAGACCACGAACCGCGGAGGCTTCGTCCCCAACACCGTCGGGGGCCGGGAAGCCCATCCTCCACGGGCCGAGACCGACCGGACCAAGAAGATCAATGACAAGGAGCGCCAACGGGCCTTCGCCGCCGCCCTGGCCGCGACCCGGGAAGCCCGGTTCGCCATCGAGCGCGGCCACAAGGTGCCCGAACACCTCAAGTTCCCCGTCATCATGGACGACGAGATCGAGGACGTCATGACCACCTGGAAAGCCCGCGAGGTGCTCGAAGCCACCGGCCTCTGGGGGGACGTCGAGCGGTCCGCGGCCCACACCCACGTCCGACCCGGCAAGGGAAAGATGCGGGGACGGGTGCGCCGGGTCCCGAAGAGCTTACTGCTCGTCATCTCCGTACCTTCCGGGGCCCGCGGGTTCCGCGACCTCAAGGGCGTGGATGTCGTTCCGGTCAACTCCCTCGGCACGGAGCACCTCGCTCCGGGAGGCGACGCCGGCCGGCTCACGATCTTCACTCCGAAGTCCCTCAAGGCCCTGGAGGAGCGGATGGGCTACCACCTCTCCCCGACCGCCATCCCCGCCCCCGTCAGCCTCACCGCTGGAGGCAAGAAGGCATGAAGAAGGGTCAAGGACCCGCACGGATCGTCATTCACCCCTACGTCACGGAAAAGACCATGGATGAGATGGAGAAGCAGAACCGGCTCGAGTTCGTGGTGGACCGCTTCGCAACGAAGCGGGACGTCAAGCGTTCGGTCGAGAAGCTCTTCGATGTCAAGGTGGCGAAAGTGACGACCAAGATCACGAAGCATGGAAAGATCGCCATGATACGATTCACCAAGGATTACTCCGCGGAGGAGATCGGTTCCCGGACCGGGGTGTTCTGATGGGAAAGCGTATCATCTCTCGGCGCCGGGGAGCCGGCACAGGAACGTATCGGTCTCCGAGCCACCGGCATCACGGCCGGATCCGCTTCCCTCCCGCGAGGGTGCGGGGATGGGGCACGGTCGAGGAACTCGTGCAGTCCCCGGGGCGCACCGCTCCGGTCGCCGTGGTCCGTGCGGACTCCGGAGATACATTGCGGTTCATCGCAACGGCGGGACTTTCGACGGGCGACAAGGTGTCCCTCGGTTCCGGAGAACTGGTCCGTGGCGGGTACATGCCCCTTTCCTCGATCCCCGACGGGACCCTAGTGTTCAACATCGAGCTCACCCCCATGGACGGCGGCAAGCTGGTCCGCTCGGCCGGCGCTTCGGCGCTCGTCGTGGCGCACCAGGCGGGCCGGGTGACCCTGCAGCTCCCCAGCGGTAGTTTCAAACAGCTGGTCGAGGGATGCCGGGCCCAGGTCGGCACCGTGGCCGGGGGAGGGCGCTCCGAGCGACCCTTCGTCAAGGCCGGAAAGAAGGTGCACGCGTACCGTTCGATCGCCAAGGCCCCGTACAAGGTGCGGGGAGTGGCCATGAACCCGGTGAACCACCCCTTCGGCGGCGGCTCGCACCAGCACGTCGGTCGGCCGAGCACCGTCTCGTACGGGACATGGCCGGGTTCGAAGGTCGGACGTTTCTCCAAGAAGCCGCGCAAGCGGGGGTCGAAGTAAGGTTCCATGGCGAGAAAGGCGAAGAGGAGCGCCATCGACCTGCGAAAGAAGAAGGAGTTCGCTCTACGCGGGTACTCGGTCGATCAGCTGAAGGGCCTCTCGCTGGAGGACCTCATGAAGATCCTGCCCTCCCGCCAGCGGCGGACCCTGCGCCGGGGACTCAACGCGGACCAGCAGACGCTCGTCACGCGGATCACCGAAGCGCACGAGGGCGAGGTCGTGCGGACGCACTGCCGGGATGTCATCGTTCAGCCTTCCTTCATCGGAAAGCGTATCGCCGTGTTCTCGGGCAAGGAGTTCAAGGAGGTGGACATCCGCCCGGAGATGGTTGGGCACTACTTGGGAGAGTTCGTGCTCACCCGGCGCTTCGAGAAGCACTCGGGACCCGGAGTCGGCGCTACTCGCAGCTCCAAGTTCCTACCGCTCAAGTGAGACCATGAAAGGCTACTCGTACACGGTCAAGAAGTCCGAGAGCGTGGCGCGGGCCCGGGGCTGGGAGCTCCGGATCTCCCCGAAGAAGGCCTACGAGGTCATGAACGCCATCCGCGGCCGCCCCCTCGAGGAGGCCAAGGAGTTCTTGGAAGATGTGGTCGAGCTCAAGCGGGCCGTCCCCTTCCGGCGCTACAACCAGGAGACCGCCCACAAGAAAGGGATCGGTCCCGGTCGGTACCCCCAGAAGGTCGCAAAGCAGGTCCTGATCGTCCTTCAGAACGCCGAGGCGAACGCCGAGGATGAGGGGCTGAACGTGGACGATGCCTACATCAAGGTCGCCGCCGCTTCTCGGGGGCGCATCGTGAAGGCCATCATGCCCCGTGCCCAGGGCCGTTCGACCGCCTGGAACGAGCAGACCACCAACATTGAGATCATCCTCGCAGAGCGGGGGCAGAGCTGAAGATGGGTTCGGAACGCAAATTCCTGCAAGAGAACATGCGCCGGGTCCTCCTCAAGGAGTACCTGGTGGAGCAGACGAAGCGCGCCGGTTTCGGGGGAGTGACGATCACTCGTACCCCCATGGGAACCCGCGTCACCCTGGTCTGCGAACGCCCCGGGGTCATCATCGGACGCCGTGGAGAGTACGTCCGCTCGCTCACCGAGACCATCGCCAAGGATTTCCACCTGGACAATCCCCAGATCGAGGTCCAGGAAGAGAAGAAGCCCAACCTGAACGCCCAGCTCATGGCGGAGAAGCTCGCCGTGGCGTTGGAGCGGGGCTGGCACTTCCGACGGGCGGGACACTCGACCGTTCGGCGCATCATGGAGAGCGGCGCCCGCGGTTGCCAGGTCATTCTCTCCGGGAAGCTCACGGGAGAGCGGCACCGGACGGAGCGCTTCAAGTCGGGCACCATCAAATACTGCGGCACGGCGGCGATCTACCAGATGAAGAAGGGATTCGCCCAGGCCCGCCTCAAGCCCGGTGTCATCGGGGTCGTCGTGTGGATCATGCCCCCGGATGCGAAGATGCCGGACGAGGTCACCGTGGCCGGCAAGTCGTCGACCGTCTCGGCCCCCGTTTCCATTCCTGAGGTTCCGCCGTCCTCGCCCCTTACGAAGGACGCCGCGGCCTCCCCGCCGGGAGAGGCACCGCAATGAGCCTTCTCCGGACGAAGGACCTCCGGGCCCTCTCCGACGAGGACCTCTCGAAGAAGATCGCCGATCTCGAGATGGACCTTCTCCGGGAACGCGGCGTGGCCGCCATGGGTGGTGCCCCCGCATCCCCGGGCAAGCTGCGCGCACTGCGGACGAACGTCGCCCGCGCCCTCACCATCCAACGCGAACGGAGAAAGTAAGTGAACCCCGAATACATGCACGAATTCATCGGCCACTCCCTGAACATCCGGGAAGCGCCCGGCCTGTCGGGCCTCCCCGTCACCGGGGAGATCGTGGACGAGACGATGAACATGCTCTACCTCGAGCGGGCCGACCGTCCCGGAGTCTTCGCCGTGGCGAAACGCGGCCTCGTCGGCGCGTTCTCGGACGTTTCGGGGGCAACAGCCTTTATAGGTGATGCGGTAAGGGTGCGCCCGGAAGACCGGATCAAACGATTCGCGCCCCGGAGGAGAAACCGATGAGCAAGCCGCAGCGCAACACCAAAGCCCGAGACCCGGGTCTTGACGTGCGTCTCCCGAAGGAGACCTGCACGGACACGAAGTGTCCCTTCCACGGGCACCTCAAGGTGCGCGGCCAGATCCTCGAGGGCGTCGTCGTGTCCACCAAGATGCAGAACACGGTGGTCGTCGAGCGGACGCTGCTGCATTACGTTCCCAAGTACGAGCGCTACGAGAAGCGCAAGAGCCGCTACATGGTGCACGCCCCGCCGTGCCTCAAGGTCACGGACGGTAAGCGCGTCCGGATGGCGGAGACCCGCCCCATCGCCAAGAACGTGAGCTTCGTGCTCGTCGAGAACCTCGGCGAGGCGAGCGTCCAGGTCAAAGGCGAGGAGGAGGTCAAGACATGAAGGGCATCGCCGGTCGTCGGGGACGCGCCCTTCCCAAGGGAGCCCGGTTGGAGTGTGTGGACAACACCGGGGCCAAGGTCATCGAGATCATCGCCGTCAGCAACTGGCACGGTCATCACCGGCGGTACCCGAAGGCGGGGGTCGGCGACCTTGTGGTGGCCTCCGTCAAGAAGGGAACGCCCGAGATGCGAAAGCAGGTGGTCTACGCGATCATCGTCCGCCAGAAGTTCCCGATGCGCCGGGCGGATGGTACGCACGTCATGTTCGAGGACAACGCTGCCGTGATCGCGACCGACACGGGCGAGGTCAAGGGGTCCCACATCAAGGGACCGGTGGCAAAGGAGGCGGCGGAACGGTGGCCCCGGGTGGCCGCCATCTCGTCGATGATCCTTTAGAGGTCAACACATGCGAGTCACTTCTTCTCTTCCTCGGAAACAGCGCAAGGCCCTCTACACGGCGCACCACGCCCTCCGTCGGCGCCGCCTGTCGATCTCCCTTTCCCGTGAGCTCCGTTCGAAATATAGCCGGCGACGGTTGCCGGTGAAGAAGGGGGACACGGTGCGCGTGATGAGCGGGTCGTTCGTCGGTCGCGAGGAGCGGGTGACCAAGGTCGATTACCGGGGATACAAGCTGGTGCTCGACAACATCGTCGTGAAGAAAGCGGACGGTAAGATGAAAAAGCTTCCGATCTCCCCTCACCATCTCATGATCACGAAGCTCGACCTCGCCGACCCCTGGCGCCGGCGCATCCTGAAGGCTCCCGCCGAGGAAGCCGCGGCCGCCCCGGAGCCGAGCGGGGACGACCTCGACATCGATGAGCCGGAGACCGCAGAGACGGGCGGGGAGTCCGGTTCGGAGGAAGAGAAATGACATTCCGGTTGAAGCGCCGCGCCGCCCCGCCGAACTGGCCTGTTTCCCGCCGAGGGACCAAGTGGATCCAGCGCCCCGCGCCCGGACCCCACGGTTTCGAGGAGTCGCTCGCCCTGTCGCTCGTCCTCCGGGACGTGCTGCACCTGACGGAGAGCGCCCGAGAGGTCCAGAAGCTCCTCCGGGAAGGGAAGGTCACGGTCGATGGGAAGGTCGTCAAGGACCCCGCCCGGGGGATCGGTCTCATGGATGTTCTTTCGCTCGGTGCCCCGCCCACCCAGCACTACCGCGTGCTGAAGAGCCGGCTGGGGAAGCTCGAGATCCACCCGATCTCGGCGGAAGAGGCGAAGTTCAAGCTCGCCCGCATCCGGTTCAAGCACACGGTCCCGGGCGGCAAGGTCGCGGTGACGCTCCACGACGGCCGCAACATCCTGGTCCCGGCGAACTCCCAGTACAAGGTGGGGGACACGCTGCGCATCGAGCTCCCGGGGCAGAAGGTCATCGCCCGGCTGGCGCTCTCGAGCGGCATGCTCGCCTACGTCTCGGGCGGAAGCCACGTGGGGGAGGTCGCCCACGTTGACCGCATCGAGGTCGTTCCGTCGAGCGAGCCCAACAAGATCCACTTCAAGGAAGGGTTCTCCACCGTGAAATCCTTCGCGTTCGTCGTCGGCGAAGCCACCCCCGTCATCTCGCTCTTGGAGGGCGTGGCCAAATGACCGACGGGCAGAACGTGATGCGCGATCTCCGGGTCAACAAGATCGTCATCAACATCGGGGTTGGCAAGTCGGGTGACCCCCTGACGAAGGCCCACAAGGTGCTGCACATGGTGACGGGCCAGAAGAGCGTCTCGACGAAGGCGCACTGGACCAACCGCGACCTCGGGGTCCGTGAGGGCCAGGAGATCGGCGCCAAGGTGACGCTCCGCGGAGCCCGCGCGGTAGAATTCCTCAAGAAGGCGCTCGGCACCCGGGAGAACCAGATGAGCCGGGACGGCATCGACCGGGACGGCAACTTCTCCTTCGGGATCCCGGACTACACCGATTTCCCCGGGTTCAAGTACGACCCGGCCATCGGGATCTACGGGATGGATATCAGCGTCGAGATCGGTCGCCGGGGCGGAATGGCGGTTCGCCGCCGTACCCGTTCACCGCGAGCGATCGGGACCGGAGCGCGCATCCAGCCGGACGAGACGGCGGCGTTCCTCGAGAAGGCCCTCGGGGTCAAGTTTGTGGAGTAGGGGGAGAGCACGGTGAAACCCAAGAAGATGTTCGGACGAAAGGTCGGTTGCCTGCGCTGCGGGCGCAAGCGCGGGATCGTACGGAGATACAACCTGCACGTGTGCCGCCAATGCTTCCGGGAGATCGCCATGGACCTCGGATTCCACAAGTACGACTGAAGGGAGAGGTAGATCGATGCAAGATGTTCTTAATGATGCGTTGGCCAAGATCCGGAACGCCGACAGTTCCGGGGTACGCGAGGTCTTCGTCTCTCCGGTCTCGGGCATGGTGGGTGCCGTGCTCGGGATCCTCAAGGAGCACGGATACGTCGGGGACTTCACTTTCGAGGACACGGGTCGCGGCGGCACCTACCGGGTGTCCCTCGTTCGGCGGATCAACTACTGCGGGGTCATCAAGCCCCGGCTGGCCGTCGGAGTGCGGGACCTGGAGCGGTTCGAGGCTCGTTTCCTCCCCGCTCAGGATTTCGGTCTCCTCATCCTCAGCACGAACGCGGGGGTCATGACCCAGATGAAGGCTCGGGAAGTTGGCGCAGGAGGGCGTCTCATCGCCTATGTCTACTAGTCCCTCCCCTTCCGTATCCGTGGCCCTCCCCAAGGGCGTCACGGTCGCGGTCGCCGGCACCACGATCACGGTCTCAGGGCCGCTCGGAAAGGTCGCTCGGGCATTCCCCTCGGAGGCGCTCGCGGTCAAGTCCGAGTCGGGCAAGGCCAACATCACGCTCACGCTCCCCGCCCGCCGCAAGACGCGGGCGATCCTCGCGACCTGGGAGCACCATGTCCACAACATGGTCCTCGGGGTCACGAAGGGCTTCGTGGCCCAGGCCAAGATGGTCTCGGCCCACTTCCCCATGAAGGTCTACGAGAAGGAAGGCGTGGTCGTGATCGAGAACTTCCTGGGCGAGAAGTTCCCCCGCCGTTCCCCCTTGATCGGCACGACGAAGGTCGAGGTCAACGGGGAGGTCCTCAAGTTCACCGGGATCGACATCGAGGCGGTCGGCCAGTCCGTCGCCAACATGGAAAAGACGACCCACATCCGCAATTACGATCCTCGCGTCTTCCAAGACGGCATCTACATCACGGAGAAGGCGCGGCCCAACGAGTGAGAACCATGGCGGAGAAGAAGACGAAGAAGGAAACCAAGGCGGCAGACCCTCAGAAGTCCCGCCCGAAGCTCTCAGCCCAGGAGGTACGCCTCCTTGCCCTCCGGCGGGCCCTGCGCAAGCGGCGCCCCCTGTTCGTCCGCCAGGCCGCCCATCGGTACTGGAGGATCGGTCGGTGGGAGTCCTGGCGCGCACCCCGCGGGGTCCAGTCCAAGCAACGCCGTCACTATGGCTACCGGTCCGAGGTCGTCTCGATCGGTTACGGGGTCCCTGCGCGGGTGCGCGGGCGAACGGCCCTCGGATTCCTCCCCGTCGTGATCCATCACGAGGCGGAGATGGAGGAGCTCGAGCCCACCCGTCACCTCGTCATCATCGGTCGCAGTGTCGGAAGCAAGAAGCGGCTCGGCCTCGAAGAGGCGGCCCGCAAGAAGGGCTTCCGTATCGCCAACCCGCTCGCCCGCGGGGGAGGCACGGAGGAAGCATGACGGATCTCGTGAACCAGCGCCGTCTCGCCGCGGCCATCCTGAAGTGCGGAGTCAATCGCGTCTGGATCGACCCGGAGAGCACGGTGGACCTCGAGGAAGCCGTCACGCGCTCCGACATCCGGCATGCCATCCGAGTCGGCGTCATCGCCGCGAAGCCCGTCCGGGGCGTTTCCCGGGCCCGGGCCAAGAAGCATGACGAGGAACTCCGGCGGGGACGCCATCAGGGCCCCGGTTCCCGCAAGGGGACCCCCCGGTCCCGTCTTCCCCGGAAGGACCGCTGGATGAACCTCGTGCGGGCCCAGCGCCGGCTCCTGCGCCAGCTGCGGGAGACCAAGAAGATCACCCCCAATTCCTATCGTATCTACTACCGGAAGGTCAAGGGAGGGATGTTCCGGAGCCGTGCCCATCTGGTTTCGAGCTTGAAACTGGCGAACCTCCTCAAGGAGACATAGGTAATGGCGGAAGGTCCCCGATATCGTGTGCATTTCCGGCGACGCCGGAACGGAAAGACGAACTACCGGTACCGGCTCAAGCTCTTGAAGAGCGGCAAGCCCCGGGCCGTGGTGCGCGTCACGAACCAGCGGGTGCTGGTCTCGCTCACAAGCTACGACCCGAAAGGGGACGTGGTCTCGGCGCAGGCCCAGTCCAGTGAGCTCCCCGAGCTCGGCTTTGGGGAACACTCGCTCACCGCCACCCCGGCCGCTTATCTCACGGGCTACCTCGCCGGCGTACGCGGATTGGCCGCGGGCCAGCAGGAGGCGGTCTTGGATGGCGGTCTTACGCACCCGACGCCCGGTGGACGGGTCATGGGGGCGCTCAAGGGACTGCTGGATGCGGGTCTTCAGATCCCCCACTCGGAAGAGCACTTTCCGTCCGCGGACCGCCTTTCGGGCAAGCACCTCTCCGGAAAGCCTCCCGTGGATCTCCAGAAGATGATCGAGCAGATCAAGAAGGGCGGCACCGCCCAGAAGAAGAAGGCCGGAAGGAACGCATGAGGTCCGAAGGTCAAGGCGAAGGGAACCGGGACAACGCGCCCGATCCGATGGCATCCTGGACCCCCCGCACCGAGCTCGGGCGGAAGGTGCGCTCCGGCGAGATCACCACCTTCTCGCAAGCCTACCACAGTGGACTCGGCATCAAGGAGTCGCAGATCGTCGACATCCTCCTCCCGGAGATGCAGGACGAGGTCCTGGATGTCAACATGGTCCAGCGCATGACCGATTCGGGACGCCGGCTCAAGTTCGCCATCACCGTCGTGGTGGGGAACGGGGACGGGGTCGCTGGTCTCGGCCGCTCGAAGGGCAAGGAAGTCGGTCCGGCCATCCGGACCGCGATCGACCGCGCCAAGCTCAATCTCGTGGAAGTCATCCGGGGATGCGGCAGCTGGGAATGTGGCTGCTATCGCCCGCACTCGCTACCCTTTGCGGTCACCGGGAAGTGCGGCAGCATCCGCGTGACGTTCAAGCCGGCCCCCCAGGGGGTCGGTCTCGCGGTCGGCGATGTCGCGAAGCCGGTACTGCGCTTCGCGGGCATCAAGGACGCCTGGGGCTTCACGGAGGGCCACACCAAGACGACCGTCAACTACTCGATGGCCGCCTTCGATGCGCTCCAGAAGCTCTCGCTCCTCAAGGTGCCCCCGGCGGACATGAGCCGGCTCAAGATGATCCGGGGCCCGACCGGTACCTCGATCCTTCCCAAGGTGGAGCCCGTTCCCGAGGGCCAGCGGCGGGGAGGTCGCGATGGCCGGCGGAGACGCGGAGGTTCGTTCTAATGGTTTGGCTCGTGATCCGGGTCCGCGGCGGGATCCATGCCCACCACTCGATCCTCACGACGTTCCAGGAGCTTCGTCTCCACCGCCCGAACCACGCCACGATCCTTCCGGAAGATGAGTCCGTGCGGGGCATGCTGACGCGGGTCCAGGGTTACGTGACCTGGGGACCGGTCTCGGCCGACACGGTCGAACTCCTCCTCAAGGGACGGGGCAAGCAGCACGATGGCACGCCCATTCCCGACGCCGAGGCGAAGAAGCTCTCCGCCAGCGCGTCCAAGGACGGGCTGCGTTCGGTGGCGACCTCGATGCGACCGGTCCTGCGCCTCAAGGCGCCGACCGGCGGATGGAAATCCACGAAGAAGCCCTTCACGATGGGCGGTGCCCTCGGCTTCCGAGCCGCGGGCAAGAAGGATGACATGAACGCCCTGGCGCGTCGGATGTTATAGGGGGCAAGGAAGGACCATGGTTTCAAGGACACGGAAGTTCCGGGGACTGCGGACGCACGGACGCGGCATCAAAGGGGGACGTGGCGCGGGAAAGCGCGGCGGAACCGGGAACGCCGGCCTGCACAAGCACAAGTTCAAGAGCATGCTCATCTACGCGCCGGACCACTTCGGCCGCAAGGGATTCAAGCGACCCGCCCGCGCCATGAGCTACCCCGTAGCCGTGAACGTGGGAGAACTGGCCTCGCTCATGCCGCTCCTCAAGGAAAAGGGACTCCTCAAGACCGAAGGCGAGGTCCATGTGGCCGACCTGACGGGCGCGGGGATCGACCGGCTCCTCGGCGGCGGCCGGGTGGAGGGCAAGTGGAAGGTCCGCGTGGCCCACGCCTCTCGCATCGCCCAGGAAAAGGTCGAGATCGCCGCGTAAGCGCTCTTCCGGTCGGGCGGGCCACGGCGGCTCCGGTCCATTCAGCAGGGGCACGTTGAGGAGACCCGCTCTCCGTCCCCAACCCCTTTAAAAGCGGGGGGACTACCGGTACGGCGAGGAAGCGCATGGGATTGCTTTGCCTGAGCGTTCGGTCTCGTCGTAGCGGTCTCCAATCGCTGGACAAGCTCCCGGCCAGTCGGGCGGAAGAACTGCTCCACAAGACCCTGCAGCTCTTCCCGGGGGCGGCGGGCGTGGCCCTGCGCACCTGCAACCGCTTCGAGCTCTACTTCTCCATGCCCGAGGGCAGCGTCGCCGCCGTCGAGCGGCTCTTGGGGTCATTCCCGGGCGATCCCCTGCAGGAGGTCCTCCGGGGCGAGGCCGTGGTGAGCCATCTCTTCGAGGTCACGGCGGGTCTCGACTCCGAGCTCATCGGGGAGGACGAGATCCAGGGCCAGGTACGCACTGCGCTCAAGAGCGCCACCTCCGAAGGCTGTGTGGACCCCGAGCTTTCCGAGCTCTTCGAACGGGCCATCCACGTCGGCCGAAAGGTCCGCCGGGAGACCCGCCTCCACGCGGGGGTCTCCTCGCTATCTCGGTTGGCCATCGACCAGGTGGTGGGGGGAAAGACCGATCTGAAGTCGCTGCGGTTCGGGATCCTCGGCTCGGGCCAGCTGGGGATGAAGATCCTTGACCGGTTGCTTCGGGATGGCGTGCGCGATATCGTGGTCACCGCCCGTACGGCGGAGCGGCGTCGGCAATTGCGGGAGGAGTGGAAAGTGAGGACCGTGCCCCCCCGCCAGCTCACCCGGGAGCTTTCCCAGTTCGATGTGCTCTTCTGCGCCGCGGACGGCGAGCGTCCCCTCCTCACCCTGACCTCCCGCTCGCTGGGGAGCCGAAAAGGAGCCCTCACCGTGGTCGATCTCGGAGTACCGCCGAACCTTGAGCTCAAGGGACGTCCTCGCAAGGTCCGTCTGGTCACCATGGCGGACCTCCAGGTGGAGTCCCGTCGTATCTCCCGCCGGAAGGCGGGCGCCATACGGGAGTCCCAGCGCATCGTCCGGGAAGAGACCCGATCCTACGTCCGTCTCCAAGAGGAACAGGACGTGGCCCGGTTCGCCGAGCGTCTCTTGGCCCAGGCCGAGAAGGTGGCGCAGGAGGAGGGAACCAAGGCGCTCTCCATGCTCTCCTCGCCTCAAGATGCCGAGGCGGTCATCCGGGGACTTTCCAAGAGCCTCATCAAACGCTTGCTGCTCCCCAGCATCGTCACCCTCCGGGACCTGAGCCCGGCGGAGCGGGCGAAGGCGATCGAAGTGGCCGAGCGTCTCCTCATCCGACGTCCGAGCGACTGAGGACCATGGGGTACCCTGCCGTCCGACTGAGCCGGATGCGTCGGACCCCGCATCTCCGCGCCTCGCTGCGGGAGACGCACGTGATCCCGTCCCGTCTCTTCCTTCCGGTGTTCCTTGATCCCACGGTTTCCCGCCCGACGCCGATCACTTCCATGCCGGGACACTTCCGCTACCCGGTCCACGCCGCCACGGACCTCGTTCGACGGGCCGAGAAAGCTCGGTTGGGCGGGCTGCTCCTCTTCGGTCGTCCGTCGGTCAAGCGGGTCGATGGGGTCGGGGCGCGCGACCCCAAGGGGGTGGTCCCCACCTTCCTGCGAAAGCATGCTGGAAATACCTCGCTCACGCTCGTCGCCGACGTTTGTCTCTGTGCCTACACCACTTCCGGGCATTGCGGAGTGGGCAAGTCCGGGAAGATCGAGAGCGCCGCAACCCTGGCCGCCCTGTCCCGTGCCGCCGCCGCCTATGCGGAGGCGGGCGCCGACTGGGTGGCCCCGAGCGCCATGGCCGATGGACAAGTGGCGGCCATCCGAAAGGAGCTCGACGACCGGTCCCGGGACGAGGTCGCCATCATGTCCTACGGGCTCAAGAGTTCGAGCGCCCTCTACGACCCCTTCCGCGAGGCGGAGGACTCCGCCCCGGCGACGGGGGACCGCAAGTCCTACCAGATGGACTACTCGAACGCGCGGGAGGGGCTCCGGGAGCTCGAGTTCGACGCCGAGGAGGGAGCGGACGTGCTCATGGTCAAACCCGGACTGACCCAGCTCGATCTGCTCTGGAGGGCACGGCAGCGCTTCTCCCATCCCTTGGCCATCTATCACGTCAGCGGCGAGTATGCCCAGGTCAAGGCCGCGGCCGAGAAGGGCTGGCTGGAAGAGTCCCGGGTCGTCCCGGAGATCTTCACGGCCTTTTTCCGGGCCGGGGCCGATCTCGTGTTCAGCTACTATGCGTTGGAGGCCGTGGAACAGGGTTGGATCTGACCTACGCACCGTATTAGCTTAACACCGATTTTTAGCGCAGGAGTTGCACCTTTTCGTGACGAGAGTGTCCCCGTCTGGAGGCCCGGGGTCTAAAACAAAGGTTCATATACTTCGACTGCGTTCTTATTTTTCAATATGTCTGGACGAAGTCTGACCTTGAAGGCGATCGGTGTGTTGACTGTGATTGCGGGTCTGCTCCTCGCAGTACCCATGGCCGCGGCGTCCTCTCCGCCCCCACCGCCGACCATCCCTGCAGGGTCCATTGGCAATTCCTGGGCGTATGGAGGTGCGTGGTATTGGAATGACAGCCAGCTCGGCAACCTCTACGGCAACAACTCGAGCTACTCCTCCAGTTTCAAGGAGAGCGGCTCGCTCCAGCTCGGCCTTCAAGTGATCTATATCCAGACCAATAATTCGGGCGGCGAGATGGTCCAGGTTTGGGAAGCCCTTACCGTGGTCGCCTCGGTTAACGCTCAGTACTCCGGCTCCTCGAGCGGGGGGTACAGCTCCACTGGCTCGTTCAACGTGAACGCGAACGGCTGGTACGTCATTGACGACTTCATCAACTTCACCAACTCGGGACAGGTCGCCCTCACGAGCGGCGGAACCACCACGAACGTGCCCGCTCTCGCGGTCGAGAACGCCCAGACCTACGTTTCGGCGAACGTGGCCGCCAGCTTCTCCGCCTCGGCGTCCTCTTCGTACGGCGGTACCTCGTCCTCGTACTCGGCCAATGGGTCGCTCGGCGCGAACGCCGCCGGGAACGCCCAGGTTTCCTTCACCCCGGCCCTCGGCATCATCCCGGTGAACCCCTCCGTGGGTCAGTCGTGGACCTCTGCCAGCAACTACTCGGCCTCCGGAGCGATCAGCGCCGCGGTCCACGAATACGTCGTGGTCCCGGAGGCGTTCGCTACCTACAACGGAACCACGGGATGCCCGACCTCCTGGCAGCAGTCCGGACAGAACTGTGTCTACGCCAACTCGACCAGCGGTCAGTTGAGCGCATCGACCTCCGGGTTCGTGAACCTCATGGGATCCGACCTCGGGACCTACACGCTCCCGACCACGGTGAACGGTCAGTCCCCCACGGCACAGGAGGTCCAGATCTCCACCACGGGCGACTGGGGCTTCAGCGACGGGTTCGTCCTCGTTCCTTCGACCCTCCTCAGTTCCACCTCGGGCGGTGGCACTCCGCTGTCCCTCTCCCCGGGCGGCAACCACGGGCTCCTGAGCAGCTCCGGCCAAGACCAGTTCGACTACCAGGCGGGCGGTGCTCACATCGGTGTCGTGGGTGCGAACGGTGGAACACTGGGCGGCAAGACCACCCAGTCCGCCCCTGAAACCACCCAGGTGGCCTCTCAGACGGCGGTGTCCAACCTCAACGCAGCTCAGGGCAACAACGGCCCGGCGTCCAGCGGCTTCCCGCTCATGCTGGTGCTCGTGGTCGTCATCGTGGCCGTGGTCGTGATCCTCGGTGCGGTCCTCTGGATGGGCCGGCGCCGGAAGAGCAAGGCCGCCGCGATCGGCGCCCCCCAGGGCCAGGGCCCCCAGATGGCGTCCCCGCCCGCGTACCCGGGGGCGCAGCCCGCCTACCCGGGCAACACCACCTACCAGGGCAACCCCGCCTCGAACTACCCCCCGCCGCCCACCCAGTGAGTCCACTGCACTCGGTTCGAGCGTCCAAGAGGCACTGGCTCCAAGCTGAGCTTTTATAGCCGAGGCTCTGTCCCCCAGAAGGCCGATGTATTACATAGACGACCGTCACGATGTGGTACGGATACCGCCCTCCCGCCTGGGCAAGGGCTCGGAGAACGTGATCACCGAACTCGCCCGGGAGCAATTCGAGGGCAAGTTCGTGGGGGGCTCGAGCCTGACCGTGACCGTGATGGACGTGAGCCCGGTCGGGAACGGCCGGATCATCCACGGCGATGGCGGGGTCTATCAGGACGTCGATTACCGTGCCCTGCTCTTCCGCCCGGAGCTCCACGAGGTCGTCGAAGGCCAAGTGGTCGAGGTTTGCAAGTTCGGCGCCTTCGTGCGCATCGGTCCCCTGGATGGGCTCCTGCACGTGAGCCAGGTCCTGGACGAGCGCGTGAACGTGGATGAGCGCAACCAACGCCTCGTCGGGGTCGAGTCGAAGAAGGACCTCAAGGTGGGCCACAAGGTGCGCGTCCGTATCGTGTCTCTTTCCCTCTCGGAGATATCTCCGCGGGACAGCCGGATCGGGCTTACCATGCGACAGCCCAGCCTCGGACGTCTCGAGTGGATCGCCGAAGCGCGCAAGAAGAAGGAGAAGGGCGATACCCGGGGCCGCAGTGGCGGTCACTCCGTGAGCGCCTCCAGTGCCCCTCCCGCCGTAAAGGGGAGGGCCTAGACCATGATCAGTCTTCGAGCGTGCCGTCAATGTCACCTCATCTCCGAAGGGGCCAAGTGCCCGACCTGCTCCGGAGAGACCAGCCGGGAATGGCAAGGCTACGTCTACGTCCTGGACATCGAGAAGTCCCAGATCGCCACCAAGCTTGGGATCAAGTCCCCAGGACGCTATGCGCTCCGGGTCAAGTGAATTTCACTTTCGCAGCCTACGGCTGCCCGGTCGTCTTCGGGAGAAGCTCTCGGTTCCGCTCGGTCCCACGTATTCGGGGGACGAGGTGGGTCGGGCGTTGGCGTCCGTCCCGATGTTCGCCGCATGCGGCGACATGGTCTCTCGGGACGCTTGGGCCATGAAGCGGCCGGCCTTCCTGGCGATCGTCGACGGGAAGACCGAACGCTCGCACGCCATGCCGACGAGCGAGCTCGAGGCCGCCTACGCCGGACGGGTCGAGCGGGCGAAGAATCCCCCCGGGATGCTGAGCGAGGACCTCCAAGAGGTCATCCACCGGCGGGTCCGCAACGGCGGGGGCCTGATCGTCGTGGACGGCGAAGAGGACCTGGCCGTTCTCCCCCTCCTCGGCGAGATGCCCCTGGGGACGTTAGTTATATATGGGCAACCTCGTAGAGGGGTCTGCATGATCAAGGTAAGCGAGCAGACGAAGCGATTCGCAAAGGATATCATGAGTCAGATGGAGGTGGCGTAAAGTGGAGATCAAGATCACGGAGGAGCGGACCAATCCGCTACTCGCACGAAAGGAGTACCGAGTGGAGATCGCGCATGCGCGAGAGAGCTCGCCCAAGCGCGCGGAGGTCCGCAAGGAGTTCGCGAAGGCGGTCTCCCTCCCGGCCGACCGGATCGTCATCGAACGGCTGGAGGCCCAATACGGCGTACCCTTGAGCCGCGGCGTGATCCACGCCTACGACTCGGACAAGGGGGCCAAGGCCACCGTCCGTCACCACATCCTCGTCCGCAACGGTCTCGCCGAGAAGAAGGGTGCAAAGAGCGCCACGCCGCCCCCCGCCGCCGAGAAGAAGGAGGGGTGAAGGGACATGGGTAAAGCTCGAGTGGGATTCTACGACGTCAAGGGCGGTGCGCTCAAGCGCACGCATCCCGCGTGCCCGACCTGCGGCCCCGGTACCTTCCTCGCTAATCACGGCAACCGCCTTTCCTGCGGCCGGTGTGGCCACACCGAGTCCAAGAAGGGCAAGTAGCCATCACGATGACGTGCGGGCCCGTAGTATAGCTTGGACATCACAAAGGCCTCCGGAGCCTTGAACCCGGGTTCGAAAGGTCGGTCTCTCGCCCCCATGTTGCGAGATAGTGACCCGAAGCTCCCGGCGGGCCCGCTTTACCCTTCCGGAACTCGCCACGATGCCCCCTGAAATCCTCCGTCATATCATCGATGGGACGCCCCGTCCCTCGGAGACCGGGAAGTCGATCCCCATCGTCTCTCCGCTGACGGGGAACGTTTCCCACGAGATCGCCCGGGGGGGACCGGTCGAGGCGAACCTCGCGGTCAAGAGCGCCCGAGCCGCCGGGGAGTCCTGGCGGAAGGTTCCGCGGCACGAACGTTCGGAGATCCTGCGTCACATCTCGAAGAACATCCTGGACCATCGAGAGGACCTAGCCCGTCAGATCGTCTCCGAGGTGGGTAAGCCGCTTCGCGAGGCCCGGGTCGAGGTGGAACGGGCCGCATCCGTCTTCTCGATGTCGGCCGATGCCGTCCGTCACGAGACCGGCCGATCGTACCCGGCGGACGCCTATCCCTACCCCCCCGGGAACGAACGGCGGATGATCTGGACCCGACGCGAGCCCCTCGGCGTGGTCGTCGCGATCTCTCCCTTCAACTTTCCGCTCAATCTCCTTTCCCACAAGGTCGCTCCGGCGCTCGCCGCCGGGAACACCGTCGTGGCGAAGCCGGCGAGCTTTGGGGCCGGCGTCGGGGTCGCCCTGGCCGGGATAGCCCTCGACTCCGGACTTCCTCCGGGCGTGCTCAACGTGGTACTCGGTTCCGGTGGGGAGGTCGGAATGTCCCTCGTCACGCATCCGGCGGTGCGTCTGGTGACGCTCACCGGCTCGGTCGATACGGGTCGCCGGGTGGCCGAACGGGCGGGGGCCGGCGGAAAGAAGGTGCTGCTCGAGCTGGGGGGTATGGACCCCATGATCGTCTTCGAGGACGCTCCGCTCGACCCGGCGGTCGACGCCGCCGTCCGCGGGACGTTCGCGTTCTCGGGCCAGGTGTGCACCGCCACGAAGCGGCTTTTGGTCGCCTCCCCGGTGCTGGATCGCTTCCTGGAGGCATTCTCGGCGAAGGTCGCGGGTCTGGTCGTGGGAGATCCCACGGAGGAGAGTACCCAGGTGGGCCCGATCATCGACAGTGACTCGGTCGCTCGCATCGAGGGCATGGTCGCGGACGCGACCGAGCGAGGAGCTAAGTTGGTCCTCGGGGGCGGGCGAGTGCGCTCCGAGCTCGGGCCGTACTACTTCGCCCCGACGATCCTCTCGAACGTCCCCGGTGATGCCCGGGTCGTGCAAGAGGAGCCGTTCGGCCCCCTCGCTCCCGTGCAAGGGTTCTCCGATGAGGAGGAAGCGATCTCCTTGGCGAACTCCACGCGATACGGGCTCCAGGCGGCGATCTTCACTTCGGATATCGGACGTGCGCTGCGGGTGGCGCGAGAACTCCAGGTCGG
>JAKAOF010000005.1:4205-36304 GCA_021823345.1 Thermoplasmata archaeon | reverse complement strand
CTGCAGGTTGTTCTACGGCGAGCGCGAGCGGTGCGGCGACCAAAAGAATGGTGGCCACGAGGGCCAACACCACCACCATGTTGGGGGAAATCTTCTGTGCAAGGGACCGGCCGATCGCGAGTCCCAATCCCAGTAAACCGGTCAAAAGTCCCACTCCCATGCCGATAACTTCGATGTCCCGGACCGTATTGTAGAGCAAGCTGAGGTCGCTTCCTGCGCACGCATTCTGCGTGAAGGCGGGGGCATTGAAGACCACGATGTTGGGACAGGGGGTGAACGGGCCGAAGGTCAGCCCCGTCTGCGACGAACTCGCTTGTCCCGAGGTCGGTGTGAGCGTCTCCGTATTCACGATCGAGTACCACGTACTCATCGAGGCGGCCACGAGCACTACGAGCCCGAGTAGCACGAGGACCGAACCCCGCAATGCCCTTCGCCGAACGGTACCGGAGTTGGTTCGAGTCTGGGAGGGAGGACTCATGCTCCACATCCATTCAGCTCAGGTGAGAATCTTTCCGTACCGGAGGGAGACGGCTCAGGAGATCGACGGGCTGTCGGGAACGGTCTCGGTGGACCCATGGGCATACCAAGTATATGGAACGAGGCAATATTAGGTGTTTCTTTGAGATTCCTTTACAGGTTGCGTTGAGTGGTGCCCGTTATGCTTACTATGACTCGACTTCGGCAGATACTGCGGCCCGGCCTGTACCGAACTGCGTTCGCTATAGGTAAGTGGGATTCCCCCTCTACCAGTTCAATCCGTTAATCGATGGCCTTTCCTACGTCAAGGATTCCGAGTACCGCGGGTCACGCGGAGATCCCGCGTTCCCATGTCCGGGAGGGAAAACAGGGGCAGGTCTTCGTTCTCGCACTAGGTAATCTTAAAAGCAAGTTGATATTCGGACACTCGCCTCAACGGAGGAAACGTAGTGCCCGGAAAGAAGGAAGCGGAAAGTACCGAAGCCCCTCCAGCGACCACGCCCGCTCCCTCCACCCCGAAGCAGAAGAAGGGCGGAGAGAAGAAGGGAAAGTCCGAATCGGGAGGAGCCAAGCCCGCCCCCGTCAAGGTGGAGAATCCGAACTTCCGACACATCGTTCGCTTCGCGAACACCGACCTTAGTGGTCAACGCCCGATGCTGATGGCCCTGAGCGATGTCAAGGGGGTTGGACGCCGAGTGGCGGAAACCGTCGCACATCTCTCGGGAATGGACCCCCGGAAGCGCATGGGGGACTACTCCGAGGCCGAGACCGAAAGCCTGGAAGAACTTCTTTTGGCATTCAACGAAAAGGTCCCGAACTGGCTCATCAACCACCGGCTGGACCGGTCCAACGGGGACAACCGACACTATGTTTCCGCCGAGCTGGACACGGCTGTCCGTGACGATGTCAACCTCATGCGGATGATCCGGTGCTACCGTGGGATCCGACATGAGCGCGGTCAGAAGGTCCGCGGACAACGCACGCGCTCCAACGGACGCACGGGCATGGCCGCCGGTGTGATGAAGAAGAGCCTGCAAGAAGCCGCCAAGGCCGCGAAGAGCTCCGACAAGGAGAAGAAGGCGTAGTAGGATAGTCCATGGGTGACCCCAAATTCCTCCGAAGAACGTACGAACGGCCGAAGCATCCCTGGGAGGAGGCCCGTATGGCCGAGGAGAACAAGCTCATGACCAAGTTCGGGCTCAAGAACAAGCGGGAGCTCTGGAAGGCCCAGTTCCGTCTCCGGAACTACCGTGGCCAGGCCCGGGAACTTCAAGCCCGAGTGCGGGCCAAGGAGGTCCAGGCCGAGAAGGAGACGAAGGCCCTCCTCGAGTCGCTCGTCCGGTTCGGGACACTTCCCGTGGGTTCGAACTCGCTCGACGATGTGCTTTCCCTCACCATCGAGTCGCTCCTCGAGCGCCGGCTGCAGTGGATCGTCTACGTCAAGGGATTGGCGAGCACGCTTTCCGGGGCACGGCAACTCATCGTCCATGGGCACGTCTCCGTGGGCAACCACAAGGTGCGCTCCCCGGGATACCTCACGAGCCGCGACGACGAGGCCAAGGTGACGTACAACGCCTACAGTCCATTCCTTGACGAGGGCCACCCACTCCGGGTCGCCATCAAACAGAAGATCGAGAGCGGAGAAGCCACTTCACGGGCTCCCTCCGTTCCAGGGTAAGTCATGGGGAAGGTCGGTATCGCTCACGTATTCGCCTCCTACAACAACATCCACATCACGGTCACCGACATCACCGGTGCCGAGACCCTCGCGAACACGAGCGGGGGGATGGTGGTCAAGAACGCTCGAGACGAGTCGAGCCCCTACGCCGCCATGAAGGCCGCCGACGCCGTGGCCGGGATCCTCAAGGAGAAGGGCTACGACACGCTGCATGTCATGGTGCGCGCCGCCGGCGGGAACGGACCCCGTTCCCCGGGCCCCGGGGCCCAGGCCGCCATCCGCGCACTCGCCCGAGCCGGCATGAAGATCGGACGCATCGAGGATGTCACTCCGGTGCCGCACGACGGGACCAAACCCAAGGGAGGACGCCGCGGGCGCCGGGTGTAGGCTCGTCCCATTTGATATCAAACTCAGGAGGTCAAGTCCATGGAAGTTGAGGTCAAGGAGCTGTCCACCAAGAAGGCCCTCATCCGGTTCCACGACACCACGGCGACCGAGGTGAACGCGGTACGCCGGTCCCTCATCTCCGACATCCCCAAGATGGCGATCGACGACGTGGAGTTCCACCTTGGGACCGTCCACGATGACGCCACCGCGACGGACTACGACCTTTCCACCAGCCTCTTCGATGAGGCCGTTGCGCTGCGCCTCGGCCTGCTTCCCATTCCCACCAAGCCCAAGAGCTTCAAGTTCAAGGACAAGTGCACCTGTAAGGGTGAGGGCTGTGCCCACTGCCAGATCGTGTACACGATGGACAAGAAGGGACCGAGCACTGTCTATGCGCGGGACCTCGTGCCGCTCGGGGACCCCGAGCTCGCAGTTGCCGAGGGGGACGTCCCCATCGTGACCCTGGGCGCCAAGCAGGCGATCTTGGCCTACGCGACGGCCGTGATGGGCACGGGCCGCCAGCACGCAAAGTGGCAAGTGGCCCATTCGGTCGGATTCACCCCGCAGCCGGTCGTCAAGGTGACCAAGGCGAACGGGTGCACCGAGGCGTGCCTGAAGAAGGTCGCAGGGGTCTGCCCGACCAACGTGTTCAAGTTCTCCGGCGGAGACCTCGAGGCGAGCAATCCCGATGCCTGCATCCTCTGCAAGGATTGCGAGCACGCCTGCACGCATGGCAGCGTGAAGGTGGAGACCGACCCGAGCTCGTATCTCTTCACGTTTGAGACGGACGGGTCGATGACCCCCCGCGAAGCCCTCCGACTGGCCCTGGAGGGCCTGGTCACGGAGATCGAGGATCTCCGCGACTCGGTCGTCTCCCTCGGTTAACTCGGCTTCCTCGCAGGAGCCGGGGTGCTCCGGTTCAAGCCACCGGTTTCGTGATCTCGAGCAATGCCTTTCGGCCGAGCAATGCGTCGACCTCGGCAGACGAGAGGAGCTGCTCGCGTACGAGGTACTCGCTCACGGAGATCCCCTCTTTGGAGGACTTCTTGATCGCCTCGGCGACCTTGAGGTATCCGAGCTTCGGTGTCAGGATCGTGGCGATCGAGGACGAGGCGAGGAGATACGCGTTGCACTTCTCCGGGTTCGCCGTGATGCCATCGACCCCCTTGGAGGCAAAGACGGGGAGGAAGCGCGTGAGCAAGCCCATCGAGAAGAGGATCTCGAAGCTCATGACGGGCATCATGACGTTGATCTCGAGCTGGCCCGCCTCCGCCGCGAGGGTGGCGGCCGTGTCGGATCCCACGATATGGAAGCAGATCTGGTTGAGGCACTCCGCGAGCGACGGGTTCACCTTGGCGGGCATGATGGAGGAACCGGCCTGGACTTCCGGCAGCCGGATCTCATCCAGTCCCGTGGCAGGCCCCGAGGAGAGCAAACGGAGGTCGTTCGAGATCCGCGAGAGCTCGACCGCAATGCCGCGCAAGAGCCCGGAGGCGGCCAGGGGGGCCCAGCGGCTCTGCATCCCTTCGAAAGGGTCCCGGCTCCTTCGGAAGGAGAATCCGGAGAGCTCCGAGAGGTTCCGTACGATCGATTCCCGGAACCCCACCGGGGTGTTGATGCCCGTCCCGACGGCATTTCCGCCGAGGGGGATCTCTTCGAGGCCTTCTCGCACGCGAGGAAGTCCCTCCAAGAGTCGCTCCAGGACCGAAGCGTACGCCCCGAACTCCTCACCCAGGGTGATCGGCATGGCGTCCTTGAGGTGCGTCCGTCCGGACTTGGGCACGTCCGCGAACTCCCGCTCCTTTCCCCGGAGGCTCCGGATGAGGAGACGGAGACTCGGCTCGAGGTCCTTCCAGGCGAGCAGGATGGCGAGATTGAGCGCCGTCGGATAGGTGTCGTTGGTGGATTGGCCCATGTTGACATGGTCGTTGGGCGAGAGATACGCGTAATCTCCGCGCGACTTTCCCAGGATCTCCAGCGTGCGGTTCGCCAGGATCTCATTGACGTTCATGTTGGTCGAGGTGCCTGCCCCGGCCTGGAAGGCGTCCACGATGAGGTCGTGGTCGAACTTGCCCGCGAGGAACTCCTCCGCGGCCTGGTCGAGGGCTCTGGCCCGCTCGGCATCGAGCTTTCCGAGGGATTGGTTGGCCCGACCCGCGGCCCGCTTGATGTAACCGTAGGCCCGCGCGACGGGGATGGGTATCGTGATCCCGCTCACCGGGAAATTCTCCTGGGCCCGCAGGGAGTTGATGCCGTAGTAGGCGTCCGCCGGTATCTCCCGCACCCCGATCGAATCCCGTTCTGCCCGAGTGTTTGACATGTTCCACTTCCTCCGAGCCGACCAGTTTTCGAGAGGCCATGAACCTTGCGACCGCTCTCTTAAACGGGAACCGGGGGCGGGCCGAAAAGGACATGACCCCACCGACCGTCCGGGAGACGGATGGTCGGCTGGATCCAGATCCTTTTCGACGTGACCTCGGTCGTGATCTTCGTTGCGATCCTTCCCGTCGCGCTGGCCCTGTTCTACCTGCTGGCTTGGAAGGAGAGCGCGGTCTTTCGGGAATCCCCGATCACCCCGACCCAGTTCTGGGTGCTCGTGGTCGGGGGCCTCATCGGCTCTCTCGCGAACATCCCGTTCTTCTATTTCCGGGGCTCGATCATGGCGATCAACGTGGGAGGGGCCGTCGCTCCTCTCCTCATCTCCGCCACCCTGGTCTATTCGTTGGGCCGGGACCGAGGGAAGCGGTTCATCACGGGAGCGCTCGCGGTCTGGGCGGGCAGTGTCACTGTCGCCACCGCCCTCGTGGCGCTCGGGGAGGCTCCCTGGTTCGTCGTCCTAGGCTCCTTGGTCGTGGCCCCCGCCCTTCCCGTGATCGCAAGGAAATGGAACTCCGGCGAGCTTCGTGCCGCGTCGGTGGTCTACGGCATACTCATGGTCGTCATGTCGGGCACCTTCCTGACCACCCAGGTCATCCCCTCGGAAGGGATCGTGTCGGCATTCCCGGACTTCCTCCTGCCCCCGGTCCTGGCTTCGCTGCTTTCGCTGCTCTTCTTCCGGATGGAAGGGGGGCGGCTGACCTCGGCACTTCCCCTGGCCTACGTCACGGCCACCTTGGGCGACCTGGTAGGCGCCGATGTGGTTCACCAGCCCCAGCTCTACGCCCCCGGGGTTCCGACGATCTTCGGCGCGATCGGTGGAGCGGGGGTGCAGGACTTGGTTTACCTATCCGGGCTGATCGCGCTGTGCGTCACCTACGTGCTGGTCGTCCTGATCGCCCGCATGACTTCGGGCACCAAGGCTCCGGTCCCGCCCGCTGCCTCGGGGATGCTCGCCGCCATGGCCAGCTTCGAGTCCCTTCAGTATGATCTGGTGCCCCGCCAGGTTCAGGACGCGGTCAATGCACGGGCCTCCCATGTGAGCGCCTTCCTTGGAGTGTCCGGGCTGGGAACCACCGTCGGGGTGGGGGGGAACCCGGCCCACCCGCTGATGGCGGGGGATTATGCGAACCTCACGCGGGGCGGGACTACGGGGCCCATCAATCGGGAGACCGCGCACAAGGCACTGAGCACGGGCTTCTACCTCATGCGTTCGTTGGACCAATTGGTGCAGCGCAAGCTCGCAACCATGTGGCTGCGTTCCGGCGCCTTCGTGGTCGACCTCCTCATCACGATCGGCCCGGCCGGACTGGCCCTGTGGGGTCTCTACTTCTTCTGGCACTTGGACGGCGTATTCTCCGCCTTAGCCAGTTTGGATTACGAGGCCGCGATGTTGGCCGCTGCGAGCTACCCCTTCGTCCTCTTCGTCGCGAGCGAATGGAGGACCGGTAAGACCCCGGGGAAGTGGCTCCTCCGTGTGCGGGTGCATGGTCGGGGGCTCGGCCAGCCCACCCTCCTTGAGGTCTTCATCCGGAACATTCCGAAGCTGCTGACCACCACCGCGTTGGGCCTTTCCCTGGGGATCGCCATCCCGCTGGTGCTTTCGGGTTTCTACACGAGCTTCGAGGGCCTGGTGATCTTCCTGGGGGGGATCGGGGTGGCGATCATCGTCGGAGGGGTGGCCCTTCTGACGATCGCCACGAACCTGGCCCGACGACGGATCGGGGACCTGATGGCGGGGACCGTGGTATCGAACGAGCGGCCTATTGCGCTGCCGTGGACGCCGAGTCCAGCCGCATCTCTCCCGTCCGCGCCAGGGTGATCTCGATCGTGGAGACGTTGGTCTCTCGGCCCGCTCGGTTCACCAGGCGTTCGGTCCCGATGCCCACGTTCTTGAGCTGAAGCTTTCCTTCGACCATCTTGTGCCGGCGGGCCACTTCGGCCACGTCCACGGCATGGGCGATGGAATTTCCGCGCGCCTTGATGCGGACCTCCTTGAGCCCGCTGCTGAACTGGCTGATGACCTCGAACACGTAGGTCATGACCGGCTTCGTTCCGATATAGACGATCGCCTCTTGCTGGCCGCCGCTGGGCTCGTTCACGGTTTCGGACATTTTCCCTCCCTAGTGTGATCTCCCGGGGTCCGGTCGCCGGGCCGAGGACCGTTTACCCCGAAATGTTGCACGGTGTGCGGAATGTTGCGAACTGGTCTGATCTTCATGGTGGTTCGGGAACGAAGAATGTCTTCTCGCAGAAGGCGATACGCCTATTTAACCTTGGGTAAGCGCGGGATTCGTGAGTCGGTATCGGACGGTCTCGACCACCCGAAGAGGATGCGAATTTGTGTCGCTTTTGGCTGACCGAATCACGCTTGTTCGTCTCTAAATGCTGGGGTACCCCCCTTGAATTGTCGGAAAGCGCAACTTTCCTTCACCTGAGCCGCGAGCATGACGAACGGTTAAATACCCCGTTTGCTGCTATTATGACATGCTTCCTTCGAACCTGCGGAAGAGCATTGGTATCGCCTTGGGTGGCGCGATGATCGTTTTCGTCCTTTGGGCGTCCCTTGTGGGAACGTCGGCAAGTGCGAGCACGGTTCCGGCCCAGACGCAGTACAATACTCCGACCACAAACAACTCCGGCCTCCCGGTGGCTGACTATGCGATCATCGGAGTTGTCATCGCGATCATCGTTGCAGGATTGCTCTACTTCATGCTCTTCGGACGCAAGGGCGGCGCCGCACCCTCGGATGACGAGGCTTCGGGAGGAGACTCCGATTCGAAATCCGAGGAAAGCTCCGAGAAGTCTGAGGAAGAGTCCTCCGACTCCAAGGACAGCGACTTCCACGAAGACGACGACGAAGATTCGTCGGGACAGTAGGCACTCGACCGTGGATGGCCCCTGAACGGGGGGCCGCTGAGCCGCACTTACGTGGGTAGGCAGTTCTCCGCGGAAGCTATTGGCTCGAACTCAAAGAGATAAGCATCACTTCCAGAGACATGGTCCAGGAGCGGGAACTCCGTGGGGTCTGCGGACAAGGGACCGGGGAGCAAGGGGCGCCATAGTAGGTTGCTCTGCCCGGTCACGAAGACCTCCGTGACCCCCAACGTTCGGAGGTCTTGTAACGTCCCATTGTTCAGCGTGCCATTGTCGAGATCGCCCACCGCCGAAGTGTAGGAAGCGTTCCGTGGGCCGGGGACCATGGGGAAGTCCACGTGCACGTTCACATAGGCTGGCAGGAACTGGGCGGCGGACCCCGGGGCGACAAACACGGTGGAGCATGATGGAAGGTGGCTGCCGCTCCATTGGAGGGTACTAAAGTCGGCGGGGGTCACGTTAGCCAACGATCCCGTAAGGGTGGTAAGGTAGATGGGGGCAGGTCCTGCGGTCGCCATCACGCCGGCTCCTACCGGGAGCGCCAGCAGGATGACGGTGACCACCGCCCAGGTCGCCCGCCCAGACTGCTCTCGCTGCGATCGAACCTGGAACTGGTTGAGGGCCCAAAGGATCGGTACCAGCGCCACGACACCGTAGCAAAAGAAGAGAACGAGCGAGACCTCGGTGAGGTTGGTGAAAACGACTCCTGCGGTGAGATATGTGGCCATCAGGATCCCGCCTACGATGATCAGCGCGCTCGCCCCCGCGGTCGCCATCAGCTGCTCGAAGAAGCTCCCCTTGCCCCATCCCTTGGGACGGGGGAGGACTTCGAGGGTGATCATGGCGAGGACTAGTATCCCGGCGATGAGCATGACCGCCAAGAGGACCTTCATTGGGAAGAACGGGGAAAGCCACACGTCTTGGGGGCGGAAGAGGAACGGGTCAAGGAACGTGGGTATCTGTTGGAGTAGCGGAGGGTTGGCTGCCAGATTGGGGACGAAGGTACCCCCCGTGGGCGCCCAGACATGGTCCGGATACCCCCACCAACGAACTACGCCGAGAATGCTCGGGACGAGAAAGGCAACGCTCACTCCCACGAAGAGGACGAAGGATGAGGCCACTTTCCAGAGGTTCGCCCCCACCTTCCGGAATCGGTAGAGCGAGAGGAGAACGACAATGGTGCAGAGCAGCTCCAGGGACACGACGGAGAGCGCACCCAGGGCTCCGGCGCCAAGACCGAGCAGCAGGGCGTCCTCCCAGCTCCGAAGGGGGAGGATCCCGTTCGCCAGGCCCAACAGTAAGAAGAGCAGCGGCAGGGACAATAGAAAATCGTACGATCCTCCTACCAAGAACCGGGGCCAAGTCTCCACGAGCGCCAGGAAGACCACGAGAACGAGGGCGGCGTGGCGTCCTTGCCTTCCCCATATCCGTTCGACCCAAAGATACGCCGCCGGTAGGAACAGTGCGATGAAGAGCGGGGGGACCGCGATCGGTGTCTCGAGGATCGACCATCCCAGGAGGATGGACGCGGTAGCGAAGACGACCGGTGACCCCTGGGGGTACGTGACCCCCATGGGGGCATACGGCTCGAGGGTCTGCGCCGCGCTATGGCTGTGGAGGAGGACCGCCTGGAAGAATATCTGCATTCCCCCATCGAAGGTGTTCGGGGCCACCGCCGAGTCGAAGATCCAGGACGCCCACAGTAGCAGCCCGAAGGACAATGCAAGAACTACGCTGAGGTGGTAATCCTCGCGCAGGCCGGCTTGAATGGATTTGCTCCAGGCGGTCGCGGTCCGGACCGCTCCCTTCCCGAAGCGGTAAAGCCATCCTATCCCGCCCAGAACGAGTAACCCGACCACGGTCACGGGATAGAACCACCCTCCGGGGATGTACGACACGACGTAGAGCGTCCCCAGCGCCACGTAGAACCCAAGGAGCGCCCGTTCGACAACCGCGAGGCGGTACGGCTTCTTCAGCCCGAGGAAGAGGAGGGATGCCGCCAGGTCCCCGCACGGCACCAGCGCAACGAAGAACAGGCAAAGTTCCACGGCGGCGAGGAGAAAGTCCGTCAGGGTTCCCTCTCACGGTCGCGCACGAGGAAAGGGCCCCCCCGGAGACCACGACGGTTCCCGGGGAACGTCGGCGTCGGGGTCCGACGGGGGTGCACGAGCCCGCCTAGGTGAGCTCCTTGCGGGCGAGCTCGGTCCCTTCGACCATCCGCACGAGCTTCTGCCAAGAAACGTCGAGCGATCGTGTGCGCAGACCGCAGTCGGGGTTCACGTAGACCCGGGTGGGGTCCTTGAGGTACTTGACCGCCTTCATGATCCGTTGATGGACGAGTTCGGCCGTCTCGATGTTGTCCCGGTGGATGTCCACGACCCCCACGCCCACCTCGCGGCCATCGTTCATGTCCTCGAAGAGCGCGAGGTCCTCGTAGCCATCCCGACCCTCCACGTCCCGGTTGGCGAACTCCAGCAGGAACTGCCGGCAGTTCTTCGCCTCGAACATCCCCGGGAAGAGCGAGTTGTAGTCCGAGAAGCAGATGTGCATGACGAACTTCGCATCGATCCCCTGGGTCGACTCGTTGAAGGATTCCACGACGAGGGCCGTCTCGAGCGGGTGCGTCCCGGCGGCGGGCTCATCGATCTGGATGACCCGGGCGCCCTTTTCCACGAGCGCCTTCAAAGTCGGCCGGATGATCTTGCGCGCGATGTCGACCACGAACTCCCGTTGGGCGGAACGCCGTTGTTCGGGCCCCTTCCAGCCGGGCTGCTGCCGCAGGTAGTGTTCGTTCCAGGACCAGTCGGCGAGCGTGTACGCCCCCGTGACCGGCACCTTCGGCAAGCGTTGAGCATGCTCCTTCACGAAGGAGAACTCCTCGAGGTGGTAGGGGTTCTTCAGGCCCACCCCATCGACACAGGCGGCCTTGCGGTAGTACTTGTTGTCGAAGGACCGCACATGGCCCAGGAACCGGAACCCGGTGGAGTGTTGGACGGGATACTCGTACATCTCGACCCGGCGCATTTCTCCGTCGTAGACGAGGTCGAGACCGGCCTTCTCCAAGAACCGGAGGCCGAAGAGCGACCCGACTTCCCGTACCGTATCCGTGGGGATCCCGGCCGCGGAGCCTTTCTTCAACTGCTCGAGCGTAGGCGTGCTGAGGGTCTCCGAGAACGGGGCCCGGTCCAGGTTATCCGCGAGCTCTCGGAGGGCTCCCGGAGACATCGTGCCTCCGCGGGCACCCTCGACCAGCCAGAACGGCTTGCGGAGCGAGCCGACCTCTTGGGTCGGCAGGAGCGGTTCGGCTCCCATGTTCACCCCGACCTCCCGGCAAAGTGCCGGAGCACGGAAAGCTTCTCCCGCGCCGTCTCCCAGGGCAGGAGGTCCATGGGCGCCGCCGGGCCGAGGACCATGCTTCCCGGGTGCAACTTCGAATCGACCTCATGGACGAGCTGAGCGATGTCCTCTTGGCTCTCCGGGAGGGACGTGCGGGGATCGATGCAGCCGAGCCCCAGGGCGACCCCCGAAGGGACGCGGCTGCGCGTGAGCTCTCCCAGCGGGGTCTCGCTGAGGTCGACCCCGACCATCGAGACTCCGAGGCGAGGGGCCTCCGGGACGATCCAGGAACCGTCCCCAAAGTAGGTCCACATGAGGAACTGAGCGGGGATGCCGCCCGCGGTCACGATGCCGTAGAGCTTCTGCAGCTCGTCCTCGGGGGCTTCCCCGGCGTAGGCAAGGAGCGGCTCGTGGAAGAGGAACCGGCGCTCGCCTTCAGCGGAAAGCTCCGCGATCACCGAGTGGAGCAGGTGAGCGAGGGATTCGGCGACCTCGGACTCGCGCCGACCGGTCCGGTTCTCCGCCAGGCCCGCCAGGGTCCAGGGGCCGGGTAGGATCACGACGAGGTCCGACGACTGGGGGAGATACGAGGCGAGCTTTCCGGGGACGAACTGGGGCAGCTCCTCGATCACGGGCCGTCGGTAGAATGTGTTGGTCTCGAACCAGCGGGTGAGCGCACCCACGGCGATGCCCTGGGACGCTCCGATCAGCGGACGGAACAGGTCGTGCCAGGCGAGGTGGCCCCCCGTCTTCCAGCCGAATCCCTGCTCCTCTTCAAAACGGAGCACCTCGTGGGTCCACTTCTGGTAGAGGGTGTCAACGTCTTCTTTGCTCCGTCGCCCGCGTTCCCATTCTCGGGTCGCCGAGATCACTTCCTCTGACCGGGGAAGGAACGTCGTGACCGCCGCCGTAGTCGCCATTGCGGGCCGCCTGAGGTAGGCTCCGTTCTTAAGATATTCGATAAACCACGACTAACACGTTAAGAGCGTCGTGCTCCTGTAGAAGCCGGGACTATTGTGAGCAAGGTTCTGAAAGAGGTACTGCGGAAGGGACCCATATTCTTCGCCGCGCTACCACCTCCCCGGCGGGCGACTCCGGCGTACGTTTACAGCACGATCGAGAAGTTGCAGGAAGGGTTGTCCCGACTGCCACGGGTCGCTGCGGTGAACCTCCCGGAGATCGTCGATGAGAACCACCTGGGTCTCCCGTTCTATCGGACCTACGACCCGCGGGAATACTCCCAGATGATCCGCAAGAAGCTGGACATTGAAGTGGTGGTGAACAAGGTCGTGGTGCATCTCCACTCCCACGGGGATTTCTTGCGATGGGCCAAGGAGACCATCAACCGCTACGATGCGCACAACATCGTCCTGGTCGGGGGCTCGAGCCATCTTCGGAAGTATCCTGGACCGAACGTGCTCGAAGCCGAAGGGATCCTCTCGCATCTCTTCCACGCCGAGGGGGTCGAGTCCGGGCTCTCCGGGTGCGTGACCATTCCCTCCCGCGAAGGGGAGGCCGAACGTCTCTTTTCGAAGACCCTGGCGGGAGCGTTCTTCGCGACCACCCAGATCATCTACGACACCCGGGCGGTCAAGAACCTCTTGCTGCGCTATGATGACCTCTGCCGGACCCATGGGGTCGAGCCCGCGACCGTGCTCCTCTCCTTCGCCCCCATCCACGACGACGGGGATCTCGAGTTCGTCCGATGGCTCGGGATCGAGATCCCCGAGCCGGTCGAGTCCTCGGTCCTCACGGGGCGCAAGGACTCCGTCGAGTCCTCCATTCAGCTCGCGATGCGGCTCTATCGGGACGTTATTCTCTTCGTGCGCCGCAAGCACCTCCGGGTCCCTCTCGGGGTGAATGTGGAGGAGGTCTCCCGCCACAACATCCAGGCGGCGCTCGAGCTCGCTGCGCGCATATCGAAAGCCCCTCCCCCCGGGGCCCGCCGTTAGCGGCCGGTTCAGCTCTTGGCCTTCTCGGCCTTTTGGAGTTCGGCTCCCACGTGGCCCACGATCTTGAGACCGGGGGCAAGGGTGGCCCGACCTTCGTCCCAGCTAGCGGGGCAGGCGGCGCCCGGGTTCTCCCGGACGAACTTGAGGGCCTTCGCGAGGCGTAGGATCTCCCCGGCGCTGCGGCCAATGTTGGACTCGACGTGGTAGGTCGCCCGGACGATCCCGTCCGGGTCGATGATGAAGGAGCCCCGGCGGGCGACCCCGGTCTCTTCGTTGTAGATGCCGAGTGCCCGGGAGAAGCTCCCGTTGTGGTCCGCGATCATCGGGTAGTCGAACCCGTGCAGGAGCTCTTCCGTCTCGATCCACGCCTTGTGGGTGAACACGGTGTCCGTGCTCGCGACGATCACCTTGAGGTCCAGCTTCTCGAACTCCGCGCTCCGCTTGTGGAGGTCCGCGAGTTCCGTGGGGCAGACGAAGGTAAAGTCCGCCGGGTAGAAGAACAGCAGGGTGAAGTGGCCCGCAATGTCCTTGGGCAGGTTGATCTTCTTGCTCGATTCGGTCTTCGGGTCGTAGAGCTCGAGAGTGTACTCCGGGAGTTTTTTCGATATCATGGGACGCACCTGGCCCCTCAAAGTGGGAGGGCAATATAAGGAGGAGCGGGACTCTAAAGCGACGAACGGGGGGGTGGCCGACGAGGATCTTCCCAGGAAGAGCGAACCCTCGGTGCCAGCGAAGGACGTTGGAGCGACGTGGGGTTTCCAGACCCTCCCGACATGCGTCCAAGAGCTCGAGTGGGGGCGCCACCCGCACTGAGCAGCTCCGAGTCGACGGGATCCACCATTGGTTTAGTCTCGATGCTACGAAATGATGGTCCAAGTGACACGGACTCTGCACTTGATTTTAGGTTAAATACTCGCGGCCCCATTTATGCTAGGTGTGAGGCTTTGGACGTACTTCGTCCGTAGGCTGATCCTCCTGATTCCAGTTCTTTTGGGAATAGTTACTGTGACCTTCATAGTCCTTCAGACACTCCCTGTGCAGGAGAGGATCGACTATTGCTACCCCTGCACCTTCAAGAACCCTTGCGACCAGAGCCACTACCAAGCCGAAGTGCAAGCGTGCGGGTTGGACCAGCCCATCTACGTTCAGTATGCGAGCTACGTCGCCAACATCTTCACCTTCAACTGGGGCTACGTGACTATTGGCAGTTGTATCAGCGGGATCATCTGCGGCGATGACCTATCCAACTTTGCTCCGCTCCTGGAAAAGTGCGATATCGCAAACAATGGCAGCTGCCCGGTGTGGTATCTGGTCTCGGCTTGGTTTCCATATACCCTCCAGCTGGTCGTTCTTTCCATTCTGATCATCGTTTTGTTGGCCGTGCCCCTCGTGTCCCGCACCTTGGGTCAGCGCCCGCGCTCGAGGGACCGAGGTCTTCGGATGTTCTTTTTCTCCGGCTACGCCATTCCGGGGTACTGGTTCGCGATATTCGCGTTTTTCCTGCTCTTCGTGGCATTCCAAAGCAGCACGGTCCTGAGTTGTGCCGGGACGGCCAATATCGACTCGGTTGTCGGAAGCTGGCCCCCGGGCGAGACCCAGCTGCCTGGGGCCGTCTGCCTTGCCCCCTCTGCCCGTGCCTTGCCCTTCGCTAATGCGTCGGGCGTGACTTCCCCCACTCACCTTCCTCTTTTGGATGCCTTGCTGTATGCCGCAAGCCATCCGGGGCCCGCCGGGGACTCCGGTTACTTCTGGTACATCCTCGCCGAGGGATTCATGCGCGTTCTCCTGTCGGCGCTGATTCTCGCCTTCGGCCTGGTCGAGATCGTTCTGCGTTTGGTCCGTAATGGGACGTTGGACGTGATGGGAGTGGATTTCGTTCGAACCGCACGAGCCAAGGGATTGACGGAGAGGATGGTGGCCAATCGGCATGTGGGCCGCGTGTCCTTGACGGCCACGATCGCCGCATTGGGATGGACCTTCTCATTCTTCTTCGGGGGCATCATGATTGTGGAGACCACCTTCGAGCAGTATGGGATCGGCCAGCTCTTCTCGTATGCCTTGCTCGGATACTCGGACCCTGGCACGCTCCTAGGCTCGCTATTGATCCTCTCCTTCATGGCGGTCTTCGTCCACCTCGTCATCGATGTGGGACACGCCTATCTCGACCCTCGCGTGCGGACGGGGCAACACGTCAGCGCACCTGTCGAAGCATCGAACGGTCCACCCCTGAACGAATGATGTTCATGGCCCCGCACCCTATTCGCCCGTCGGTCACGATCTGCCGTAGGGGATCGGGCAGAACTCGTTTGGAGACCTCGCGTGGAACGTCTCGACGGTTCGCTGCTTCTTGTCGGTCGCTACTGTTCTGGTCGGCTCATCGAGGAAGAACTGCCCACAGTATGGTCCGTGATCGACGCGGCTTCTTTCCCCTTAAATCCCCCCGCCACTCTCCCCCACCATGCCGGAACATCCCTCACCCGCTGCCCCCAAGGATCCCGCACGGGCCGAACGCACCTTCGTCATGGTCAAGCCAGATGGCATGCGACGGGGGCTTGCCGGCAAGGTATTGGCCCGCTACGAGGAGAAGGGGCTCAAGGTCGTCGCCGCCCGCCTCATGCTGATCTCCCGGGATCTCGCGGAGAAGCACTACGAGGAGCACAAGGCCAAGCCGTTCTTCCCGGAGCTCGTACGATTCATCACCTCCTCCCCGGTGCTCGTGCTCGCGCTCGAAGGCCGCAACGCGGTCCAGGTCGTCCGCTCCCTCAACGGAGCGACCAAGCCCTGGGAAGCCGCTCCGGGAACCATCCGAGGGGATTTCGCCATCGCCCTCACCCCGAACGTCGTCCACGCCTCGGATTCGGTCCCCACGGCCCAGCGCGAACTTGCCCTCTATTTCCGGGACGCGGACTATCTCGAGTATTCCCGGACCGATGAAGAGTACTACTGAGCGACTCTTCTCCGCCGCCGTAGCCGCGCTCCGGGGCGACGCGGTCGTCGCCTATCCGACCGACACCCTCTTCGGGCTCGGCGTGCGGGCCGACTCTTCCTCCGCGGTCAAGGCCCTGTTCCAGGCGAAGGACCGGCCCGAAGGTAGCCCCGTCTCCGTCCTCTTTTCGTCGACCGAGGAACTCGAGCCCTTCGTCGTCCTACGCGACCAGGACCGGCAGGCGGTCCGGGAGCGTCTTCCCGGGCCCTACACGCTCTTGCTGCCCGCGAGCCAGCACGCCCGGGAAACGTTGGCACTTGAGCTCATCTCTCCTCGAGGTCTTCTCGGGGTTCGGATCCCCCAGCACGAGGGTGCACGGGAGCTTGCCCGTCGCGCCGGGCCCATCACCTCCACCTCGGCGAACCGGCACGGAGCTCCCGCCGGAACCTCGATGCCCGCCATTCGCAAGGTGTTTGGTGACCGAGTGGCCGTGTACCTGGACCTGCCCCCCTCTCCGTCGGGGACCCCGTCGACGATCATCGACCTGTCGGGAGCCCGGCCTCGAGTGATCTCACGGTGAGCTCGGGGGGCCCTTCCTCGGACGGATCCGCTCGTCCCATCTGGGTCAAGCCAAGGATAAGAGGGAAGCCGCTCTCTGGACGGTTGAACCTCATGGAACATCTCGAGAAGTGGAGAACGGCGGGCGCGGTGGGAGCGAAGGCGCTCCAGCTCGGAGCCTCCCTCGTTCGACCGGGGGCCTCGATGCTCGACGTGGCCGAAGAGGTCGAAGCGGAGATACGTCGGGGAGGTTGCCTTCCCTCGTTCCCGGCGAACATCTCCGTGGACGTTGAAGCTGCCCACTTCACCCCGCCACCGGACTACGACCGCCGGTTCCAGGAGGGCGAGGTCGTGAAGCTGGACGTGGGGGCGCACCTCGAGGGGTGCATCTCCGACAATGCGACCACCATAGAGGTGGGAAGTGCGCGGCGGTCCACACTGCTGGCGGCCTCCCGCGACGCCTTGGACTCCGCCGAACGGGTCCTTCACGGGGGTCTCGACACCACCGAGGTTACTTCGGTCATCGAAGGCGCCATCCAGCGCCGGGGTTTCAAGCCGGTCACGAACCTCATGGGCCACACGGTGGAGCCGTACAGCCTGCACGCCGGCAAATCCGTCCCGAATTCCTCCGTCGTCGAACCGGCGTACCTCGAGACCGGGGAGGTCGTGGCGGTGGAGCCCTTCGCCACGAATGGCGCCGGAGAGATCCACAACGGTCCGTTCGGCAACATCATGCGGTTCCGCCAGGAGCCGGACCGGGAGCGCGAGAGCGATCTGCACGCCCTCTATTCCCAGTTCCGAACATTGCCGTTCTGTCTCCGATGGGTGAAGGACCGAGAGCTGCACCGGCTGCCCTTCCGGAAGAAGCCATTTATCCAGTCGTATCCCGTCTTTATCGAGGTGGGAGGAGGGATCGTCTCCCAAGCGGAGGCCACCTTCCTCTTGACCGAAGATGGCGCGGAACGGCTCACCCGGGTCGGGTGAAAGGCACCTTCGCTTCCAGTCGAGCGAATGGTTTAAATAATCCGAACACGGTTATGCCTCTCGGGTGTCCGACAAAATCCACATGGTATTGTCCGACAAAAGGAAAAATGCATGAGAAAGTGGGCGAAGAGAAACTAGCGGTGCGGTGTTCCCCGCAGGAGCTCAAGGCAATGGACTCCTATGTGCTCGCGGGAGACTTCCGGAACCGCTCGGCGCTCGTTCGTACCGCGATCCAGCAGTTCCTTGAAGACAAGCTTCGGGAGATGTCCGGCCGACCCGCGCCTGCGACCGGCCCGGTCGCCAACCTTTCGCCAGAAGAAGCGGAACTCCTTGGCAGGTTCGCTCAACGCGTGCATGGTGGAAGGATCGAGGACGCGATCGCCCAGTGCGTCCGCTACGGCATGCTTGCGCTCCGGGTCGACGAGATGGCGAAGGTCGGAGAAAAGCGGCTCATGGACGCCCCTGTCGTCACGCGGTCCGTGACGCTGGGGGAGCCCGACAATGAGCTGTCTGAGGATGGATCCCCGGATCGCGTTCGACGTCCGTCCAAGAGGGGAGGAATCTACGATGGGGACGAAGGGAGAGAGTGAGGGTCGCCGGTTGGCGCTCGGCAGGGACGTTCGTTTCCTGCTGGTCGCTGTAGGAGGAGGCGGTATCCGGGTCGGTCGCGAGATCGCGCGGCGCAAGATCCAGTACCTTGAGACGGCGGCGGTCAATTGCGACCGTCGTGTCTACGAAGAGAAGTTGTTCGACCGGAAGTTCTTCGTCAAGGGACTTCCCGGCGACGAAGAAGCGGACGGTGACACCACGGTCCGCGATGGCAGCATGCGGGCGCTCGCCGCACAACAGGAACTCAGTTCCCTGTTCCAGGGAGCCACATGCACGACCATCGTCGCCAGCCTCGGCGGAGGCAGTGGCTCCGGGATCCTCCCGGTGCTCATCGACCTCGCCACGCAGAGCCCCGACCTGGCCCACCTCACGCTCTACCTCATTGCTCCCTTCGCCGCGGAGGAGAAGCGGCGGAGGATCTCGGACCAGACCATGGGGAACCTGTGGTTCCTGGATGGTCTCACCGAGCTCAACGAGGAGGGACGAGCCCACATCGTGGTGCTCGACAACGAGACGACCTTCCGGAGCAACCCCCAGCTCAGCATCTCGGGCCTCTCCAACCTCTATGCGGGAGAGATCGCCGAGCACGTGCGGAAGTACATCTCGATCAGCAACGTCGAGACGATGGTGAGCTGGCTGCGCGAGGGCCAGGTGATCGGCTCGTCCGTCGGCATCCCCCGGATCCCGGCGGCCCAGTCGAACTTCCTCCCCCTCGAGCAACCATCGTTGTCGGACATGGCGACGGCCCGGCTTTCCCCGGCATCCGCGACACCGCCCGGGACCCCGCCCCCCCACGAGGTCGAACTGCTCTTCGAGGCCGAGTCCTCCGAATCGCTCGAGGCCCGTCCCAAGATCCCGCCGACCGGACCCGTTTCCCCTCGCCCTCCTGAGGAGCCCCTGTGAGACGATCCATCGCTGAGTGAATGCATCCGAATGAAGGTACTCCGGGAAACCACCCCCTCCGCACCCGGAGTACCAAAACCCCTCCCCGACCCCACCTCAAGTATTTTAAGGGGAAAGATGTGCCGGTCTGTGCATGAGTGCCAAGGGCAAGATCGCGGCCGCAGCGATCGGGGTCGGTATTCCCCTCGGTGTGCTTGCCGCCGATGCGATCTTTTTCAGTCTGAATCCGCTCCCGTTCGTGGGAGCGATCACCGCACTCACCGCGGGCGGCCTGTATCTCGTGTCCTACAAAGAGCACGAGTAGAGGAACCTACGGATCCTGCGGTCCCCGACTACTTTCATAGCGCGGAACTCTACCGCAGAGATATATACGGGTGGATAATCCGCCTCATTGAGCCGATGGAACAGTGGCGAGCGCCGACGGCGCCATCCGCCCGCGACCCTCTGGCCACTCTCTCACCTTTGGAGGCTTGGAACTGAGATGAACTCTTGGAATGTCTTCGAGATCGGCACGGAAGGCGGGGCTCGAACCCCGCGCGCTCCGCGCCCGGTCAAGATATTCGGGGTGATCCCGAGCCGGGAGGCGGAGCTGCCCTGGGCCCAGGACACCGCGGATTCTTTGAGGGCCGCCGGCGCCCAGGATGTGGCGATCTCCACCATTCGAGGTCTTTCCAACGCCAAGAACGAGGGATTCCGTTCCTTGCCGCCCGGAGACCCCGAGGACGTCATCCTGTTCGTGGACAATGACACGCTCATCGAGGGCGACCTCACCTGGTTCCGGGACCGGCCCTTTTCCGAGTCGTTCTGGGTGCCGCGCTACGTGTGCCACACGGACGACTTCTACTCCGCGCTCGGGGTGGTCTTCATCAACGGCATCAATCACCTGCATTTGTGGCCAGCGAGCATCGGGCCCTGCATCGTCGTCCGTCGGAAGGTGGCCCAGGCACACACCTTCAATCCCCGGGCCCTCCTCGAGGACCTCTGGTTCGGCGCCACGATGCGCAAGGCCGGGATCAACTGCCGGGTCGCTCCGATCCGCGCCCACGTCCATCGTCCGTTCTCGACCCCGAAGCACTGGGCCCGCACGAACCGCGAGGTCTACGCGGCCCTGCAGCACCCCGTGTGAGTCCCGATACCGGGACCCGTTTCGGTCACGCCCCTACGCCGGGTTAGGCTCTTCGAGATTCCTCAAGTCGAGCGTGGGGCCCTTGGGGGGCGGGGTCGGACCGGGGGGGGTGGGTCGCTGCTCTTCCGGACGGGGCATCGGGATGGACATGCCGTGCGCGTGCCCGAGGGAGGTCGTCACGTGGTCGTAGACCCCCTGGCAGAACCCGGTGAACTCCAGGAACGCCCGGATGTAGGCCCGTCCTTCCTCGGTGTCGCTGGGATGGGAGCCCTTGTGGGCGAGGACCTCGCGGAAGCGGATCCGGACCTCATCGTCGAGGACGTTCTGGAGGTACCGGACGAGCAGTTCGGGCCGTTCATCGGCGATGGCCCGCTTGGCTCGAGCGTAGACCGGTCCTTCCTCGAGCCCCTCGGGCTTGAGCCCGGTGAAGGGGAGTCCCTCCTCGGGCATGTGGAGACGGACGACCGTCTCGATGAACCACAGGTCGGCGATGTCCTTCGCCTCCCGGCTCTTGTCCCGTTCGGTCAAGGTCCGGTCAAAGGCGGTCGTCAACTCTTCCTCGCTGGACTGAGGGACCCAGGCCAGAACTTCCCGGACATCCTTGGTCTCGATCGCCCTCCGGGCCGCGGTCGCCACGGGGCCATCCATCGCGTCACAGTACTGCGACATGTCTTCCTCAGTGAAATATGGGGAGGAGGCTTTCAAATGGCCCGCGGCGATTCCAAACCTGGGGAGCCACCCTCGAGGGATGGTTCGTGGAGTCGCTTTCCCGGCGGTTCTTGGTGCTCCGGAACGCCCGCCGTACCCGGGGCGCGGAGCAAAAGAACCAAAAGGCTTAATAGGGAGGATGTTTGCCCCAGAGGGCGGGTGCGTGGGGTACTCTTTGGTAGACGAGCTCATAGTCAATGTGGAATTCATCCGGACCACCGCAGGGCTGGTGGCCCGGGTGGCTTCGGAGGCCAATGGTCGGCGGGAATACCGCGCGGTATCCCCCTCGGCGCTCATTGACATGGTAATCGACGATCTGCGAGAAGAAGTGGAATCCCTGCCCCCTCGGTGAAGATCCGGGTCGAGCACAATGGCACAGGATAGGGACAAGTCTCCGGTCGGCACAGCGGTCGAAGGCGCCTTTACAAAGGTTTGGGGAGAGGACACGGTCGTCGCGATCATCGGGCTGAAGGTGGAGACCACCGAGGCCGACCATGTGGCGCTCGAGGTCTCGCGCTTCAGCGAGGTCGAGGACGTCTACCTCGTCACCGGGGACATCGATATCTTCCTCAAGGTGCGTTTCCCCCACTACGGGGATCTCAAGGAATTCGTGCTCCACCGTCTCCCCGACGTGCGCGGCATCCGGGAATCGAAGACCTTGCTCGTGGTGACCTCCTACAAGGAGAGCGGCGAGCGGAAGGCGACCGGATGAACGTCAGCACGAACTCCTCCAAGGGCGTCTCCGCGAATGGTTTCGCGGGGCCCGCCGTTCCGACTCCTTCTCCGGAGCCATCCGTCGCTATGAAGGGGGTTCTCGACCTCCTGCACGAGCTGAGCCAGGACACCTCGCTCCCCCGCAACCTGCGCCGGGGGATCCAGGGGGCCATGGACCAGCTCAACAAGCAATCCGTGGCAGAAGATGTGCGGGTGGCGAGCGCGGTCGGGATCCTGGATGATCTCGCCAACGATTCGAACCTTCCGGTGCATGGTCGTACGTCTCTCTGGTCTGTGATAAGCCGCCTGGAGAGTTTGCCGTGAAGTTGGGGTGGGTCCGTAGCTCAGCCCGGCAGGTCGGAGGGTGGTACCCCCGGCCCGGGATAGAGCATCCGGCTTTTAACCGGTTGGTCCGGGGTTCGAAAGGCGGTCTACGGTACTCCGTTTCCGCCCGGGACTCCCCGCGGGCCCGCCCCTTTTCCGTCTCCACTGAGGTGTAAAAATCATGCCCGCACGAAGTTCTAGGAAGAAGAAGGAGTCTCAGGCGAAGGAAGCGCTCCAGGGGACCGACTTTGTCCGGCACAACATGGTGCCCGAGCATTTCCTGCTCTCCCATGAGGCCGGGATGAAGATCCTCTCCCAGTTCGCGACCACCCCGGACCGTCTCCCCAAGATCACCCTCTACGACCCCGGGCTCGCCAGCGACCCGGCCTACCGGGCCGCGATCGCCGCGAACGAGAACCTGGTCGGTCGGATCGTGGAGATCCGCCGGAACTCCCCCACGGCAGGCCAGACCGTGCATTATCGGGTCATCACTGAAGGTCGGTTGGATTAAGGAGGTAAAGGAACATGCGAGAGATCATCAGCGCATTCTTCAAGGAACGCTCCGCCGTGAATCATCACCTCGCCAGCTTCAATGACTTCATTCCGTCCCCCGAGAACCCCTTCTCGCGCATGCAGATGGTGGTCGACGAGGCCCGTCTCAGCGAGGACTCGAGCGACCGCGGGATCATCAAGCTCGATGTCGAGAAGACCAAGAGCTCCATCTACGTACGGGTCGGCCGCCGGCGGGACCACCGCACGGGGGCGATCGACCCCAGTTCGGAACCCACCATCTTCGTGGGCCCGCTCCAGGGGAAGCAGCCCGTCGACACCAAGCCCGCCATTTCTCCCCCGACCCCGATGGAGGCCCGTCTTCGGAACCTTACCTACCAGGCCCCGGTCTACCTCAAGGTCACCGTGGTCGAAAACGGGGTCGAGCGCGAATCCGAGCTCGTCCACATCGGCGACATGCCCATCATGGTCCGGAGCCGCCTGTGCAGCCTGAGCAAGGCGGGCATGGAGCGCGGCTGCGGGATGCCCCTCTCGGAAGAGGAGTACCGTGCCCGGCTCATGGAATACAACGAGGACCCCTACGACCCCGGCGGGTACTTCATCATCTCCGGTACCGAGCGCGTCATCATCTCGCTCGAGGACCGCGCCAGCAACCGGATCTTCGCCGAGCTCAGCGACCGCTACGGGACCGTGCCGGTCGAGAGCGCCCGGATCTTCTCCCAGCGGGGAGGCTATCGGAGCCCGCTCACCGTCGAGAAGAAGAAGGACGGTATCCTGCAAGTGTCGATCCCCTCCACCGCCGGGCAGATCCCCCTCGTGGTCCTGATGAAGGCCCTCGGGATGTCCAACGATGAGGAGATCGAGCAGGCCGTGCTCGCCGAGCTCATGAACCTGGACGAAGCGTTCGTCCAGACCATGAAGCACATCCTCAACGTGAACTTGGAGGATGCCGCCAACCCGCAGTCCTACCCCCCCGAGGGGATCTCGACCCCGGAAGATGCGCTCCTCTACCTTGAGAAGAAGTTCGCGACCGGACAGGCCAAGGAGTACCGGACGAAGAAGGTCGCCGGGATCTTGGACCACCTCGTGCTCCCGCACCTGGGCGACATGCCCGGGGACCGGCTCAAGAAGGCCCTCTACCTCGGCCGCATCGCCCGGACCGTCCTCGAACTCAACCTCGACATGCGAAAGGAGGATGACAAGGACCACTACGCGAACAAGCGGCTCAAGCTCGCCGGGGACCTCATGGAGGACCTCTTCCGCGTGGCGTTCACCATGCTCCTCAAGGACCTCAAGTACCAGCTGGAGCGCTCCTTCGCTCGGAAGCGCGACCTCCGCGTGTCCTCCGCCATCCGTCCGGACCTCCTGACCCAGCGCATGGTCCATGCCCTGGGGACCGGGAACTGGGTGGGCGGCCGCGCCGGCGTCTCCCAGATGCTCGACCGCACGAGCTACGTCTCCACCTTCTCCCACCTGCGACGGGTGACCAGCCAGCTTACCCACAGCCAGCCCCACTTCGAGGCTCGAGACCTGCACCCCACCCAGTGGGGACGGCTCTGTCCCAACGAGACCCCGGAAGGGCAGAACTGCGGTCTCGTCAAGAACTACGCCCTCATGGTCGACGTGAGCGAGGGCGCGGACGACGAGGAAGTGACGCTGGTGCTGCGCGATCTCGACACCCGCGAGATCTCCAGCCACCTCGCGGTCGAGAAGAACGCTCCGCGGGGCGCTAAGCGCGCCGCTAGGGTCTTCGTGAACGGGAACCTCGTGGGGCTCCATTCCAATCCCGAGACGCTCGTGAACGAGATCCGGGCCCGACGCCGGACCGGCAACCTCTCCCCCGCGCTCATGAGCCGGGGCAGCGAGGTCAACGTCCGTTACGACGGGCAGATGAACGAGGTCATCGTGAACTGCGACCGGGGCCGGCTCCGACGCGCCCTCATCGTCGTCCAGAACGGCACCCCCCGGGTGACGCGCCCGGACATCGAGGCGCTCTTGGGCGGCACCATGAGCTTCTCGGACCTCATCCGTACCGGCAAGATCGAGTGGCTCGACGCCGAAGAGGAGGAGGACTCCCTCGTCGCGGTCGACGCCTACGAGACCCCCGAGCGCTGCCCCGAGTGCTCCCACACCCTCTCCAAGAAGGACGTGACCTGGCAGAACGTGGGCGCCAAGGAGACCGACTCGGTCCTCGTGTGCCAGTACTGCTCGAAGCCGTTCAAGGTCCCCCTCGGCCTGTCCAAGGAGACCACGCACCTCGAGATCGACCCCTACCTCATCATGGGCGTCGCCGCCGGGCTCATCCCCTACGCGGAGCACAACTCCGCGCCGAGGAACACCATGGGCGCCGCGATGGCCAAGCAGTCCCTCGGGCTCGAGTCCGTCAACTACCGGTACCGCCCGGACACCCGCGGGCACGTGCTGCACTACCCGCAGGCCCCGCTCGTGGCGACCGAGACCCAACGCTACACGCACTTCATGGAGCGACCGGCCGGACAGAACTTCGTCGTGGCCCTGCTCTCCTTCGAAGGCTACAACATGCAGGATGCCGTGGTCATCAGCAAGGGGGCCATCGAGCGGGGGCTCGGACGCTCCTCCTTCTTCCGTACCTACCGGGCCGAGGAGCGCAAGTACCCCGGCAACCACGACGACCGGTTCGAGATCCCGCGTCCGGATGTCGCCGGTGCCCGGGTCGACACGGCCTACCGTCACCTCGGTGAGGACGGTCTCATCTACCCGGAACTCGCGGTCTCCGAAGGGGACGTCCTCATCGGCAAGACCTCTCCTCCGCGCTTCCTCGAGGAGAAGACCGACCTGCTCACCCCCCAGAAGCGCCGGGAGAGCTCCGTCACCGTACGGGCCGGAGAGGGCGGTTTCGTCGACTCCGTCACCCTGACGGATGGGGAGAACTTCTCCAAGCTGGTCAAGGTGAAGGTGCGGAACGAGCGGGTGCCCGAGCTCGGGGACAAGTTCGCCTCCCGGCACGGACAGAAGGGGGTCGTCGGACTCATCGTGCCCCAGGAGAACATGCCCTTTACACGGGACGGCATCCAGCCGGACGTGATCATGAACCCGCACGCCATCCCCTCGCGGATGACGGTCGCCCACATCCTCGAGATGATCGGGGGGAAGATGGGTGCCTTGGACGGCCGGTTCATCGACGGAACGGCCTTCTCGGGGGACCGGGAAGAGGCGATCCGGGACATGCTCAAGGAGCAGGGACTGCACTCCAACGGCCGCCAGGTCATGTTCGACGGCGTCACGGGCCAGCAGCTGAAAGGGGAGGTCTTCATCGGCGTGATCTTCTACCAGAAGCTCCACCACATGGTCGCCAACAAGCTCCACATGCGTTCCCGGGGACCGGTCCAGATCCTGACCCGGCAACCCACGGAGGGGCGGAGCCGCCAAGGGGGTCTCCGGTTCGGAGAGATGGAGCGGGACACCCTCATCGGCCACGGGGCCGCGATGGTGATCAAGGACCGTCTGCTCGACGAGTCGGACCGCACCGTCCAGTACGTCTGCGGGAACCCCTCGTGCGGGCACATCGCCATCATGGACTCTCGGGCCCGCGCCCTGCGCTGCCCGGTCTGCGGGAACACTTCCGCCATCTACCCCGTCGAGATCAGCTATTCGTTCAAGCTCCTCTTGAACGAGCTCATCAGCATGGGCGTGGTCATGCGCATCAACATGGAGGACATCCGGTGAGGTAACCATGGTGCTCGAACTTTCCAAGCGGATCAAACTGCTGCAATTCGCGCTGCTGTCGCCGGAAGAGATCCGTCGCATGTCCGCGGTCAAGGTCATCACGGCCGACACCTACGACGACGATGGATACCCGATCGAGATGGGCCTCATGGACATGCATCTCGGGGTCATCGAGCCCAACCTCCGCTGCAAGACCTGCGGGGGACGGGTGAACGACTGCCCCGGACACTTCGGGGTCATCGAGCTCGCCATGCCCGTCATCCACGTGGGCTACGCCAAGGAGATCCGTCGTCTCCTCCAGTCGACGTGCCGGGCCTGCGGCCGGTTGCTCGACACTTCGGGCCAGGCATCGGCCCCCGCCATGGTGGACGGCTTCGGTACTCCCTCCTCGATCTCGAAGTCGACGGAGGAGAAGCACTGCCCTCACTGCAACGAGGTCCAGCAACGCATCACCCTCGACAAGCCGACGACGTTCCGGGAGGGCGGTCACAAGATCACCCCGAAGGAGGTCCGCGGCCGGCTCGAGCGGATCCCCGACAGCGACCTGCCCATGCTCGGTCTCGACCCCGTCTCGGGCCGCCCCGAGTGGATGGTCCTCACCGTACTGCCCGTGCCTCCGATCTCCGTCCGTCCGTCCATCACCCTGGACAGCGGGGAACGGAGCGAGGATGACCTGACGCACAAGCTCGTGGACGTCCTGCGCATCAATCAGCGTCTGCGTGAGAACCGGGACCTCGGCGCTCCGCAACTGGTCGTGGAGGACCTCTGGGAACTCTTGCAGTACCACGTCACGACCTACCTGGACAACCAGACCTCGGGCATCCCTCCGGCGCGGCACCGCTCGGGCCGCCCGCTCAAGACCCTGGTCCAGCGGCTCAAGGGGAAGGACGGACGGTTCCGTTCGAACCTCTCCGGAAAGCGGGTCAACTTCTCCGCCCGTACGGTCATCTCCCCGGACCCCAACCTCTCCGTCAACGAGGTCGGGATCCCCTGGGAGGTCGCCCGAGCGCTCACCGTGCCCCTGACCGTCACCCCCTACAACGTCGAGATCGCGAAGGAGTTCGTGAAGCGCGGGAAGAGCCCCGTGTCCCCGGACGCCTCCTACATCCCCGGCGTCAACTACGTCATCCGGGAGGACGGACTGCGCATCAAGGTCATGGAAAAGAACGCCGACTCCCTCGCGGAGATGGTCGTTCCGGGCTGCACCATCGAGCGCCAGCTCATGAACGGCGACATCGTGCTGTTCAACCGGCAACCCTCGCTTCACCGGATGAGCATGATGGCCCACTTCGTGCGGGTGCTGCCCTACAAGACGTTCCGGTTCAACCTGTGCGACTGCACTCCCTACAACGCCGACTTTGACGGGGACGAGATGAACCTCCACGTCGTCCAGGGCCAGGAGGCCCGGGCCGAGGCGAAGGTCCTCATGCGGGTCGAGCAGCACATCCTGTCGCCCCGGTACGGCGGACCGATCATCGGGATGATCCACGACCACATCACGGCGTCGTTCCTGCTCACCTATAAGAACCCGAAGTTCAACCTGCGGGAAGCGACCTTCCTGCTCTCCAAGACGAACCTCGAGCTGCCGGAGCCGGCGGGCCTCGGTCGCAACAAGGAACCGTTCTGGACGGGAAAGCAGCTCTTCAGCCTCATCCTGCCCAAGGACCTCAACATCGAGCTCCGCAGCAACATCTGCTCGCACAAGAGCAAGGACCCCAAGGTCCACGAGCAGGACGACTGCTACGTGCAGATCGAGAACGGCGTGCTCCTGCGCGGGACCATCGATGCCCGGGCCATCGGCCAGGGCAAGGGGATGGTGCTCGACCTGATCACGCGGGACTACGGTCCGGCGGCCGCCCGGGTCTTCCTGGACACGATGAGCCGGTTGTCCATCACCACGATGGCCCTCTTCGGGCTGTCCACGGGGATCGACGACGAGGACATCTCCGAGGTCGCCAAGCGGGAGATCAGCAAATCTCTCGAGAAGGCCCGCGTCGATGTCGATGCGCTGGTCGAGAAGTACCGCAAGGGAGAGCTCGAGCAGATGCCCGGCCGGAGCCTGGAAGAGACCCTCGAGGTGATGGTACGTAAGGTGCTGGGCCAGGGTCGAGACGAGGCCGGAGACATTGCCGGAGAGCAGCTGGGTCTCGACAACCCCGCCGTGATCTTGGCGAAGTCCGGAGCTCGTGGATCCATGCTCAACCTCACGCAGATGGCCGGTGCCGTCGGCCAGCAGTCCGTGCGTGGCGAACGTCTCCTGCGCGGCTACTACAGCCGCACCCTGCCGCACTTCCACCGGGGCGAGCTCGGCGCGGGTGCCCGGGGTTTCGTCAGCTCGAGCTACAAGGCGGGCCTGAGCCCCACGGAATACTTCTTCCACAGCATGGGAGGTCGTGAGGCGCTGGTCGATACGGCCGTGCGTACGAGCCGGTCGGGATACATGCAACGGCGATTGATCAACGCCATGGAGGACGTCCACGTGGACGAGGACGGGACCGTGCGGAACACCGCCGGCTCGATCCTGCAGTTCCGGTACGGGGACGACGGGGTCGACCCGTCGCGGTCCATCCAGGGTCAACCGCTCGATGTCGATGATGTGCTGGAGCATGTGCTCGGCAAGCGCTACCGGATGGTGCGCGAGGCCGTGAACACGGGCGCCCAGCCCGGCACCGGCGTGCTCGACGAGGGAGAGATGGATCTCCTGGCCGAGGCGCAGGTCGAGGACGAGCTCGATGAGGAGCTGCAAGAGGAAGAGGGGAACGACTCCGACGAGTCCCCGGATATCGAGGAATAGGAGGTACCCCCATGACAGAAGCATCACCCCCCAAGGTCCAAAGCCCCCTGGCCACGCGCCTACAGAAGCAAGCGGCCGAGGCCGGCATACAGATCCCGGACTCGGTAACGAAGAAGATCGTGGACCTCACCAAGAGCATGAAGCTCACGGATGAGGACATCAAGGGTATCGTGGCCGAGGTCATGACCCGATTCCAGAAGGTCACGGTCGACCCGCACGAGTCCGTCGGCATCATCGCGGCCCAAAGCATCGGGGAACCCGGTACGCAGATGACGCTGCGAACCTTCCACTACGCCGGGGTCGCTGAGATGAACGTGACGCTGGGTCTACCCCGTCTCATCGAGATCGTGGACGCCCGCCGGTCTCCCTCGACCCCCACCATGACGGTATACGCCGATAAGGGATTCCGGGAGGACCGCAAGAAGGTCCAGGACATCGCCCTCAAGATCGAACTGACCACCCTGCCCAACGTCGCCTCGATCGGCAGCGTCGTGGAACGCATGAAGGTCATCGTGCACCCCGATGCCCACCTCATGGAGTCCCGGGGCGTCAACCGCCAGCAGCTCATGGACGCCATCACCGAGCACCTCGGGGGCCGCAAAGGTTTCACCGTGGCGAACGGCAGTGGCTCGGGCGAAGAGCGCCCGATCGAGGTCTCCCTCCGCGAGGACGCCGAGGAAGAAACTCCCTACCGCCGGCTCATGGAAGCGGCCGACGAGCTCCGCAGCGTGAAGATCGGGGGGATCCCCGGGATCACCCGCGCCCTCATCCGGAAGGAAGACGCCGGGGAGTATGTCATCTACACCGAAGGCTCGAACCTGGCCGAGGTCCTCCACATCCCCGGCGTCGACCGGCGCCGGTCGACCACCAACTCGATCTTCGAGATCTTCAGCGTGCTCGGCATCGAGGCCGCCCGGACCGCCATCATCGACGAGGCGAACCGGACCCTTTCCGAGCAAGGTCTGAACGTCGATATCCGGCACATCATGCTGGTCGCCGACGTGATGACGAACGACGGGGTCATCCAGGCCATCGGCCGTCACGGGATCTCGGGACGCAAGTCGAGCGTGCTCGCCCGGGCCGCATTCGAGATCACCGCCGCGCACCTGCTGCGCGCCGCCATCACGGGGGAGGTCGACGAGCTCAAGGGAGTGGCCGAAAACATTATCGTGGGTCAGCCCATCACCATCGGCACCGGGGCCGTGAAGACGATCTATCAGCCCCGGGAAAAGGCAAAGGGAGGTTGAACATCGATGGACGTAGCTCACGCATTGAAACTCGCACTGTCGACTGGACGGGTCAAGATCGGATTGACGGAATCCCTGGCGAGCGCCGGGGCCGGGGAAGCGAAGCTCCTGGTCGTCTCCGCGACTTGCCCCGAGGAAAAGCTGCGCAAGGACTCCAAGTGGGGGACCGTCCCGGTCTACCACTACGAAGGGTCCGCCTCCGAGCTCGGCGCAGCCTGCGGGAAACCCTTTCCGATCTCCACGCTCGCGATCATCGACGCTGGTTCCTCGGCCATCTTGGGCATAGAGAACCAGTAGCGAGCGTGACGACGCTCTCATTCGACACCGACACACTGGGGTACATGCGCGTCTTCGAGGACGCCACCGGGGTCCGTCCGATCGATTGCATCGTGGCGGAAGGAAAGATCGTCCTCCTCATCGAGCCGAAGGACGTCCGGCGGGCCCTGGGGCCCCGGGGAGAGAAGGCCGTCATGCTCAAGGAACGGATGCATCGGGAGATCCAGGTCGTGGCGAACGCCGCGGAGGCCGAGAAGCTCGTGATGAACATCTTCTACCCGTTCTCGCCCGTCGGAGTGACGTTGACCGCCCATCCCGGCGGCGGGCGGCATGCGACGGTGCAGGTCGAGGACGGCTGGAAGGCCCGGGCCATCGGCAAGGAGGGAAAACACCTCAAGATCGCCCGCGCCCTTCTTGCCCGCCATAGTGACATCGTCTCCGTCAGCGTGGCCTGAATCCCCGGTCCGGCATCCCGGGAACGTCGCTGCGCGTGGTCCGCCGTGGGACGGGCAATGGTTACGGTAAGTGTAGTGGCTTCGCTGGCGCAAGTCTTATAACTACTGATTCTATAGTGGCATCATGTCGGTCGCAGTAGAAAGCCCGCTCAAGCCCAACGAACGATTCGCCCAGTTGCCGAGTGCCTCCGAGGTCGAGAAGACCGCCCAGGCCCTCCGGGAGCGCAACCATGAGGTCGTCGTCGTCGGGACGAAGGAGGAGGCGGTCCAGGAGGTTCTCAAGCGGATCCCCCAGGGCAGTGAGGTCTTCACCACCACTTCGGAAACCCTCCGAGAGACCGGGGTCATGGAGGCCCTGGCCCAGGGTGGGCACTACGTCTTGCTCCGCGACAAGGTCGCGGCCATGGACCGGGAACGGGATGGTCGGGAGATCAAGCGCCTGCTCGCTTCCCCGAGTTTCGCCGTAGGTTCGGTGCACGCCATCAGTCAATCGGGGGAGATCTTCGTGGCGTCGGCTACCGGGAGCCAACTGGGGATCTATGCCTTTGGCGCCGACAAGATGATCTGGGTCGTAGGGGCCCAAAAGATCGTCCCGACGGAAGAGGACGCCCTCCTGCGCCTATCCGAGTACTCCCTTCCCCGAGAAGATGCCCGGGCTCGCAAGGCCTACGGGATGCCGAGCTCGCTCAACCAGGTCCTTCAGATCCGGAAGTCCGCTTTCCCCGGACGGACGACCGTCATCCTGGTCCGTCAGCGCCACGGCTTCTGAATCGGGTCCCACGGGGTCCGGTTCGACACCGGGCCCCCGATAGCCGATTTCCGATCGCTGGCGGAGCGGTGGAACCAGTAACCTGGATTACCACCAGGGGGTCCCTTGGTCCTCACCCGCGGGTCTACTGGGTCGGCTGAATCACTTGGCTCCGGTCGAAGCCGGCCCCTCCCCCGGGGATTTGCGACGGCCGATGTAGAGGAGAATGCCCCCTACGATACCGAATGCAAGGTAGCCGTAGCCCCGCCCGGCCAGGGCCAGCAAGAGCGTCTCGATCTGCGGAAGGATGGCGATGATCGTGCCCAGGGACCCGAAAACGATCAATGTGACGCCGACCCCGATCAGGGCATACCGCGACTTCCGACCGAGGCGATCCTCCGGGGCGGGTAGACCTTCGTCTGTCATTCC
>JAKAOF010000005.1:0-4105 GCA_021823345.1 Thermoplasmata archaeon | reverse complement strand
GTCGATGACGCCTCCGCTCGCCGGGGACCATCCACGACGGGAGCAGCGGGAGTGTTTGCTCCCGCTGCGGGTTCTCGTGTCGAACCTATGTGCTGATGACCCGGGCGACCCGGAAGTTCCCCTTGTCGACGATCAGGGAGAACAGGTTCGTCGAGTGGTTCGTAGAACGCATCTTGACGATGCGCAGCCGGCGTTGGACGGTCTCCTCGTTGACCTTGGCCATCATGAGGTGGACGATCCCATCGGCAAGGTAGTCCTCGCCGCGAGAACCGTATCCAGCATCGCCCTTGACCTCGGTGACGAGCAGGGCGGTGACCCCGAGCTCCCGGAGCCACTCGTAGAACTGGAAGAGGTCGACCCGGGGATTCTTGAAGTCGGACAGGGTCTCAAGGACCGGGAGCGAGTCCAGAATCAGGATCTCGTAGGGGTTGGACTCCTTCATGTTCTGAGCGTACATCTTGACGATCTCGAGCCAGGAGTTCGTCTGGAGCTCCTTGCCGAGGTTCTTCCTGAGGAGCCCGATGTCCACGATGGACACCTTGTCGCCGACGGCGTCCGCCTTCATGCCGAGCCCTTCCATGTTCCGGGTCAGGCTCTGGCGGGACTGTTCCATTGTGATGTAGAGGGTGCGCTTCCCCTCCTTGAGCGCGTTGTGGTAGGCCATGTGGTAGGTGACGGAACTCTTCATCGTTCCGGCTTCTCCGGCCATCAGAACGAGGTTTCCCTCGGGAATCCCTCCTTCCATCTTCTCGTCCAACCCTTCAACGTAAGTCTTGACCCGCGGACCGCCTGGAGCATCCTTTCCCTTCATGGGCTTCGGTCGAGGGATATTCTGCTAATGCTTAAACTCTTCGGCGCGAGCCCAGGGTGACGGAGACCCGATTCAGCTGTTCGAGTGCGCCCGCTCGCTCAGTCCGCGCAGAAAGTCCTGGACCTTCTGTCGCTCCAGGAGCCCGAGCGTTTCCGCGGATTCCTGTAGGGACTTTGCCTCCGCCATCGCCTCGTCGGATTCGCCCAGGAGCTCACGGAGCCGAGAGAGCACCAGGTGACGGTGCGCCCCGCTCGTGGGGAGCGGGCCGATGTCGTCCAGCGCCCCCTTGGGGTTGCCCATCTCTCCCAGCACCAGCGCGAGGTAGAGCCGGGCCTCGTCCAGCCCGCCGGTCTCGCCGGAAAGGGAAAAGCGGTTGATGGCGAGCGAGAGGTTGACCCGCGCATCCTCCCACCTCCGTCGGTCGATGTTGATCCGGCCCAGGACGTAGAGACACTTCCCCGCCGCATCCAAGGAGTCGAACTTCTCGAACACTTGGAGGGCCTGCATGGCGTCCTCCTCGGCTTCTCCCAACCGACCCGAGAGGTAGAGGACCTCGGCCCCCAGCCGCTGATGTTCGGCGGCTCCCAGGAGGTCGCCCATGCTGCGGGCGGACTCTTCGGCCTCGGCGTACGCCCGCAAGGCTTCGCTGCCGTTCCCCTTGAGGGTCTCCACTCGTCCGAGCCCACTGCTGTGATAGAGGGAGTAGATGCTGGAATGGTGTTTGTGAGCAAGCTCCCGCCCCCGGGCGAAGGCCAGGTCCGCCTTGGCCAGGTTACCCTTGCCCAGGAGATTCCAGCCCTGGTGCTCGAGTGCCCGTGCCAGCCAAAGCTCGAGGTCCGTATCGGCCTCTTCCAGCTGCTTCAGAGCCGCGGCCGTGGTCATGGCGGAAGTTTCGGCGTCTCCGATCAGCATCTCGAGCTCTGCTCGCAATACTTCGCAGGTGAGTAGCACCTTCTTCGCTTCCGGGTCGTTCTCGCGGACCAGTTCGTTGGCGAGGTGGCTGAGCACGTCCTTGGCCTCGCTCAGCCGCCGCTGAGAAAGGAGCGCATCGATGAGCGCCCGCCGGGTCCTCCACGCAATGGTGGCCGGAGGACGGGATTGGAGAAGATGTGTAAGAAGCGACTCAGCGTAGCGGTGCTCCCGCATGGCGGTCATCGCTTCCGCCAGAACGAGCAGCGAGTCGAAGACCTTCTCGCGGGAGGGGTAGCGGCTACCCATCAGGTCGACGATCCCCCGGGCCAGGAGGAGCGCGGAGAACGCATCCGCTTGACTGACCGCCCTCTCGGCGGCTCGGAGCATCCAGGGGATCCCACGACCTCCGTCCCGCGCTTGGAGGAAAAGGTGGCCGATCTCGGAAAGCTCCTGGGGACGATTCCACCGAAACCACTCCGCAAGGTCCCCGGCGATCGATGCCGCCCGCTCGGGAGGGATGTTGTCGAAGATCACCTCATGGAAATAGGGGTGGGCGAACGACCAAAGATCGCTCCCCGGGGAGAACTCTTGGAAGAACTGGTGGGTCACCCCGATGTTCTGGACCTGGGTCCTCACCTCGTCCAGGGGAGAGTCGAGGATCGCCGCCAACGGCTCCAAGGGAAAGATGGAACCCAAGACCGCCGCCGTCTCCAACAATTCCCGCCCGTTCGAATCCAGGTCTTCCAAGATCCCTAACACCAAGTGTCGTAGACCTTGATGCAGTAAGATCCGTTCCCCCGAGGACCCCGATGCGCGGGCCGACTTCTTGGCCACCACCCGCCATTGTCCCTCCTCCACTCGGAGGAGGCGCTTACGGAGCAGCATGCGCAGGATCTCCAACGCGACGAGTGGATTCCCCGAGGACGGCTCCAAGGGCACCTCGGAGAGTATCGACGAAGCCGGTCCGGGGGCCGTTTCGAGTGCCGTGAGGTGGTTCTCGGCGATGGTGCGGATCTCTTCCGGGGAATGAGGTCGCAGCGTCAAGCGGCTCAAGAGCCCCTGCCGCGCAAGGTCGTCAAGCACGTCGTTCAGTCCCGCATTGCCGGAAACCTCACCTCCCCATTCCGAGGTCCGGATCGCCCCCAAGATCAGGATCGGAAGGTGCCGGGAGTTGCGGACGATAAAGGAGATCGCCGCCGGGGTTTCGGGGTCCGCCCACCCGAGGTCCTCGAGGAGCAAGAGGATGGGTTTGGCACGGCAAAGTTGCTCCAACCTCTCAAGGTACGCCAAGTTGCGGGTCTGGGAGGAGTGGGGGGTCGTCGCCAGCGACGAGGGGGACCCATCGGACATCTTCCGGTCCAGGACCTCCCCTTCGCCCTCGATAAGGGCGCTCTCTCGTGGGTCGAGCCCTTTGGGATTGAACGAGAGCAGGATCTGCCCTCCCGCGCTATCGGCGGACTCTCGCAGGAATTGCAGCAGCCGAAGGACGGAAAGAAACGTGTTCTGAACGATGAGGTAGTCGACGTCCGAGATCAAGACGGCCGCATTCGTATTCGAGTGCAGGAATCCGTCGACCCGTTCACCCAACGCGTCCAAGGACGTGGGCGAAACCGCGTCCCGGCCTTCTTTCCGGCTCAGATGGAGGACGGAAACGTTCTTCCCCGCGCTCTTCCATCGTTCTTTCAACGCGGACGGGGTCTCCCGGCTGATTACGAGCGATTTCCGGGCGCTCGCGAGGTCGCGAAAGATCTCCCATACTTGGTTGCCTCGAGGTTCTTCGACGAGGAGCATGGGGGAATGCCCCTGTCCTCGGACGGGGCGCTCGCCCTCAGACACTTCTCGCGACCGGAATGCGCGCTCCAGCACCTCGCACGAGGTGCGCGGAGAACGCGAGCACTCACCGGAAAGCACCTCGAAGCCTTGCTTCTTTGCTTCGGCGGCGACCTCCCAGATCAGGCGGCTCTTGCCGATCCCCACCGGGCCGGAAACGACCCAGAAGGCACCCTCGCCGGTGGCGGCTCGGCGCAGGGCTTCGTTCAGTCGGGCCACCTCGGACGTACGACCGACCATGGGGGGCAATCCGGGGCTGTTCATGGGTGCGTTTCGACCGGGTCCAGTACGTGACCGTAGAAACCCGTTTCGGTCCGCATTCCCTTCGGGTCGTTTCGCGGGATCCGAAGCGGGGACCGAACAAGGGGAAGGGTTCTTTCCTAGGAAAACGCTCGAAATGGGTCTTTCAACTTAAATATCTCTGGGCAGTCCTGCGCCGCGTAGCGGGGTGGGGTAGTCAGGTCATCCCGACGGGCTCATAACCCGTAGACCCATGGTTCAAATCCATGCCCCGCTATAAAAATCCTCAAATAATTTTCCCGTGGATTTGAA
>JAKAOF010000027.1 GCA_021823345.1 Thermoplasmata archaeon | reverse complement strand
CGCGTTCTCGATCAACAGCGGGTCCAACATCCAGCTCGTGAACTACGGCCCCTCCTCCCTCACGCTCAACTGCAACGTGAACATCCTCGGTCTCGGCCCCTGTCCCGTCACGGTGAGTGCGGGCACCACCTACACTCCGTGCTACGCGATCGTGGGATGCCTCTCCGCCTCCTCGAGCTCCATCACCTGGTCGGGTCCCATCGCCTTCTCGATCACCGGTTCCGTCACCACCTCCTCCCCGGGGCTCTACGCCGACATGCCGCTCAGCCATCTTCTCGTATCCGTCCCCGGGGGAGGCGCGAACTTCTCGATGGTCCCCGCGCAGGGGGCCCCGTCGGTGTGGGTCATGGGTTCTCCGGGCCTCATCCCCTCCGTCAACACCTACGGTGACCTCGAGGTCACGAACGGGAACGCGGTCTCGGGGCTCGTCACGGTCTCGGGGAACTTTGTGTCGAACCTGCACACCACCACCCATGGCTACTTCCACAACCTGGGCGGGCTCACGATCATCGGTTCCCTCGAATCCTGGGGGGACCAGCAGTTCCCGGGGTCCCTCTACCTCGGCCCCGATTTCACGATCGTCACCTCTCCCGGAAAGAACCTGACGGTCTACGGCGAGCTGGTCGCGGACCCCGAGGCCGGGGGAACCAACACCGTCACGCTGACCGGCGCGCTCGAGGCCGCGGGCACCGTGGCGATCCGGGGCAATCTCTCCCAGAACTCGACCCAGGCCCTCCTCACCGGGACCACCTGGCTCAACGGCTCGATGAACTCGAACGGGAGCGTCGTCACGGTCGGCACGACCGAGTTCAACGGGTCGACGACGGCCACGGGGAACATCACGCTGCCCAACACCTTCCTGGGCGGCAGCCTTTCCGCCCAAGGGAACCTTCAGGGGATCGGCGCCACCGCGCTCTCCGGCTCGCTCGCCATCACCGGGAAGACGGAGATCGCGAACGGGACCTTCCTGGCGAACGGCACCACCACGCTCCTCGGGACCATCGTGGGCAACAAGTCCGACACGCTCAACGGGACCGCCTCCCTCGTCACCATGTGGGGGGAGTACCTCAATCTCACCTCGGTCGTGATCATGGGCGGGGTCGCCACCGTGATCGGCAGCGTCTCCGTCCAGGGGTCGGTGTCGACGACGGGCCTCTCCACCTTCACCGCGACCCAGGTGGACATGTCCGGGGGGATCTCGCTCAACGGGTACTCGCTCGCCAAGGGAGCGGTGAGCGTCATCGGCACCACGCTCTTTTCGGGAGCCGTCACGACCAGCGGGACGGCGAACTTCCCCGGCATGACGCTGACCGGGCAGTTCCACCTCTCCTCATCGGGCGGCAGCGTGCTGGCCCAGGGGACGAGTTCCGTGAACGGGGACATCTCGCTCCTCGGGGTCCTCACCGTCGTCCCCGCCACCGCCGGGACGGCCGGGACCTTCCACGAGGTGGGCGATTCCTCGATCACCGGTTCGCTCAACATGACAGGGACCGTCGTCGTCACGGGTTCTTCGACCCTCACCACGACCCAGGGCACGCAACTCTCCATGCATGGGGACATCCAGCTCGGCTCGGCCGCCATGATCCGGGGCTACGTGAACACCTCGGGCCAGGTGGTCATCTCGGGCAGCGCGACGCTCACCGGGGGTTCCGTCGTCATCTCGGGGTACCTCACCGAGGTGGGCAAGGTCTACTCGGAGGGCAACATCACCCTCACGGGAGAAGCGCTCTTCTCGGGCAGCCTGGACACGAACGGGACCACCCGGCTCCCGGGGATCACCACGGTCGGCGACTTCGCGATGAGCGCCGGGACGTTCAATATCGAGGGGACCACCACGCTCCAGGGATCGACGGATGCCGTCGGGAACGTGACCGTCAACTCGACCGGTTACTTCGTCAGGGGCTTCAACGCGATCAACGGCATCACCAGCTCCGTGGGCTCTTTCGTGGAGCAGGGGAACTCGACCCTCGCGGGTTCCGCGATGGTCGACCCGGGGGCGACCTTCGGGACCTACATGAAGATCGTGGGCACGCTCAACACGGGGTCGCTCACCCTCTCGGGCACCACCATCCTCCCCGATGACACGGTCACCTTCCCCTCCGGGGTCACGCTCCAGGGGAACGTTTCGCTCTCGGGCACCTTCAGCGGGACGGGGAGCGTGGTGACCTTCGTCGGGCAGAGCATCGTCTACGGGAGCGTGAGCTCCCCGGGGATGCCCCTCGTGAACGGTCCCATCGTGGTCACGCTCTTCGGGACGTACTTCGTCATCATCCTCGGCTTCGAGCTCTACTGGTTCATCGCCCTCCTCGTGATCACCCTGGTGGTCGCGCTCGTCGAGCTCCTCCTCTTCCTCCTCGGCTGGCGTCGCCGGCACGAGCTGGCGGCGCCGTCGCGGCGGCTGCGCGGGCTGCGCATCGTGGGCCTCCTCACCCTGGTGGCCGGGACCCTCCTCGGCGTGCTCGGGGGATTCTCCCTCGGGAGCAGCCTCGCGTCGAGCCCGGACGGAGGCGGGGTCGGCTGGGTGGCGCCGATGTACTACGTGGCGGCCGTCCTGGGGACCCTGGGATTCGTCCTGTGGGTCGTGAGCCGCATCCTCATCCGCCGGGAACGGCGCCAGCGCGCGAACGTCCCGCTCCCGCCGCCCTCCCCGTATCCCCCCTTCCCGGACTTCGTGCCCCCCCCACCGGAAACCTTTGGTACGGACGTGCCTCCGGCCCCGGTGGGACAATGACGCGGTCATTCACGCTCGTCACGGGAGGAGCTGGCGGGATCGGTATCCACCTTGTCCGGGACCTCGCACGACGGGGCATCCCGGTCCGGGTGCTCGACAATTTTTCCTCGGGGACCCGGGGCAACCTGGCCCTGCTCCAGCAACTCGAGGGGGTCGAGATCGTGGAAGGGGACGTCAAGGACGCCGCGACCGTGAACCGGGCCCTGGAGGGGGTCGACTTCGTCTGGCACCTCTCCGCGAACCCCGACATCCGCAAGGGAACGGTCGAGACCGACCTTGACCTCAACGAGGGACCGGTGGCGACCCGGACGCTCCTTCAGGGGATGCGAACGAAGGGGGTCCATTCCCTCGCCTTCTCCTCGAGCTCCGTGGTCTACGGCTTCCCCAAGGTCTTCCCGACCCCGGAGGATTACGGTCCGCTCCTTCCCGAGAGCCTCTACGGGGCGAGCAAGCTTGCCTGCGAGGGGCTCCTCTCGAGCTTTGCCCACACCTTCGGGATGCGGGCGTGGATCTTCCGCTTCGCGAACATCGTGGGCCCCGGGGCGACCCACGGCGTGATGTACGACTTCGTCCAGAAGCTGAGGAAGGACCCGACCCGTCTCGAGGTGCTGGGCGACGGGCGCCAGTCGAAGGGGTACCTCTGGGTCACGGACTGCGTCGCGGCCATGGTCCACTGCACGGAAAGGTCCCAGGACACCGTGAACGTCTTCAACCTCGCCCCCGGGGACCGCATCTCGGTCGCCGAGATCGCCCAGGTCGTGGTCGATGCCTTCGGCGGGCGGGCCCGGATCGAGTACACCGGCGGTTCGAAGGGTTGGGCGGGGGACATTCCCCAGCAGTTGCTCGCCATCGGGAAGCTCCAGGCCACCGGATTCCGCAACCAGTACACCTCCCGGCAGGCCGTCGAGATGCAGGTCCGCGCCTTCCTGGAAGGATGAGCCCCCCCCAGGTCACCGTCATCCTCACGGTCCTCAACGACCCGCGGCTCCGGCGCACGCTCGACAGCCTCAAGGAACAGACCCTCAAACCCCTCGAGGTGATCGTCGCGGATGGGGGCTCCCAGGACGGCACCTTCGAAGCGGCGGAAGCCTATGCCCAGAAGGAGCCCTGGGTCCTTCCCCGACGGTTTCCCGGGACCGTGGCCGCGAGCCGGAACGGGGCGATCGCCGAGGCCCGGGGATCGATCATCGCGTTCATCGACGCGGACGAGGTCGCGCCCCCCGACTGGCTCGAGACCCTGATCGGGCCGATCCTCCGGAACGAGGCGGACTTCACGGGCGGGCCGACGCCCGCCCTCGAAGAGTCCCTCCACACCATCACGGCCGTCTACTACAACGCCTACCTCAACCGCTTCTACGAGGAAGTGGCGGCCCATCACCCCCATTCGCTGCCCATGGGGAACTCGGCCTGGAAGGCCGAGCTCTTCCACAAGGTCGGACCCCTCAACACGAAGTTCAACCCCCGGGAGGGCGGCGAGGACCTCGAGTTCGCGATCCGGGTCGTGGAAGCGGGAGGCAAGGGGAAGTACGTCCCCGCGGCGAAGGTCTCCCACGACTACTCCGACATGACCCTGCGCCGGATGGCCTCGAAGCAGAGCGCCTACGCGACGGCGGGGTACCTCATCTGGCGGGAGCACCACCGGACGTCGGAAGCATCCACCCTCCGGGAGCTCCCCTATCTCGTCACCCCGTTCCTCGTCGTGCTCGGGGTGTTCCTGGTCCTCCTCCTGCTCCCGTTCGAAGCCGTGGTCGTCTGGAACCTCGCGGTGCTCTCCTTGGCCGTGCTCTTCCTCGCGCTCCTCGTGGACGGGATCCGCGGGGACGAGAAGTACCCCGGCTGGCGGTTCCGCCCGGTGGAGATCATCCGCCGGTGGGCGACGCTCTACGGCGCCTTCCGAGGGATGGTGCGCTATGGCGGGAAGCCCGGAACGGGAGGAGGCTCGGAGCCGCCCCCGAAGGCCGCGTCCCTGTCCCCGGCGCCCGCCGCTTCGGATTCGTCCCGGTAGCCGACGACCGACGAACCTATTTGCGGGCGGGGTCGGGAGGGGTCTCCTGCCACGGTGGATGGCGCTTGCGGTGCTGGGAGGTGAGGACCACGGCCGCCACTCCGGCGACGGCGGCGCCCGCGATGACCCCCTCGAGCACCATCGCGTTCATCCCTCCGGAGCTCGCAGCGGAAGAACCCCCGGAGCGGACCGTGAGGACGAGGCTCGCGGCCGCGGCGTGACCGGCCGAATCGGTGACGTTGACCTCGACCGAATAGACCCCGGCCTTTTGCGGCACGCAGGAGAACGAGTCTAGGTTCCCCGGGGCGCACCCGGGCGGGAGCCCGGAGAAGTTGAACGTGAGGGTGCCGATGCCCCCGAACGCGGCGACGGTGAAGGCCGCCGTGGCGCCCACCATCACGGGGTCGGGCGAGGCCGTGAACGCGGCGATCACGGGGTCCCCCGCTGGGGAGGTGACGATGAGCGCCGCCGTGGCGTTGGCCATCCTACCCTGGGCGTCCGTGACGGTCACCTCGACCGAGAAGATGCCCGGGACCGAGGGAGTGCACGATAGCGCGGGGGCGTCCTGGGAAACGCACCCCGGGGGAAGTCCCCGGTAGAGGAAACCGTAGGGGGTCTCGCCGCCGGTCACCGAGGTGGCGAAGAGGCTCGTGTTTCCCAGGGCGATGTTCAACGGGGACGCGGCGAAGAGGAGGACCGAGGGTCCCGTGGAAGCGGAGGACGACCCCGAGACGGTGATCAGGCTCGTGGCGTTGCGCACCGCCCCGTCGTAGGTCCCCTCGACGGAGATGCTGACCACCCCCTGGTTCGGTCCGGAGCTGAAGATGGTGTACTCTCCCGTGGTGCCGCTCAGGTTCCCGAGATGACCCGGGCTCAGCGTCCACGTGTAATTGACGCCGGACGGCGGGCAGGATCCCCCGGAACAGGCGGGCACGGCGGCGAGCACGAGCTTGGAGTTCGGAAGTACGGTGCCGACAGAGGGATCGATCAAGAGCCCCGAGAGCGTCACGCCCACCGGGAGCACGGTGAGCGGGGTCGTGGCGGAGGCGGACCGTCCGCTCGAGTCGTTCACGTAGACGCGGACCGTGTAGTTCCCGGTGGCCGCGGGTCGGCACTCCAGCACGGAGACGTTGCCCGTCATGCATCCGAAGGGAAGGCCGGCGTACGCGTAGTGGTACGGTGATACCCCGCCCGTGGCGGTGACCGAGAGGTTGGTGGGGGCGCCGACGCGGTCGACCGCGGGATTCGCTCCGAACTGGGAAATGGCCATCGTGGGGACCGCGGTCACGTTGATCTCGAAGGACGTCGCGGGGGCACCGAGGGGCAGGGTGGTCGTGGTCCCCGTGGTGTCGTTCCCCTCGAAGTAGAGTCGGAGGAGGCCCGGAGTGGCCGTGGACGCGGAAGGGATCGTTCCGGCGAAGATGCCCTGGTAGGCGACCCCGGAGATCTCCGTGAGCGGTGTCGCCGTCCAATGGGAGCTTCCGGGGGACTCCACGACCGCCTCGACCTGGGCCGGGACGACGTCGCGGGCCGACACCTGGAGCGGGACCGACGCGGACTGGAGCAAGGAAGAGGGGAAGGTCGGCGCGGAGAGCTCGGGAAGCATCTTGGCGTAGGGAAGGACGGACCAGAACAGCTGGGCGATCATCTGGTGGCCCGCGATGCTCGGATGGAAGTAGTCCAGCGAGTTCACATCGGAGGCGTTGAAGTTGAGGGCGCCCATGTCCCACAGGGTGAGGTTGAAATGCTGGGCGATGGTCACCTCGGCGGCGTTGTACTCCTGCTGGGTCGTCCGCAGGAGCGCGATGCCGGCGCCGCTCAGGAGCGCCGGGCAGACCTGCGAATAGACCGTCTGGGCCTGCGAGTTCCCGGCGAACAGGACGGCGAGGCGGCTGACGTTCACCACGTTGGCGAGGGCGATCACCGTCGAGGCGGGAAGGCCCTGGCGCAGGATCGTGAAGGTCTGATTGAGGTTCGAAGAGAAGTTGGCGACCGAGGTCGGGGTAAGCGTCTCGCTCGGGTAGCTGCCGCTGTGGTCACAGAGGTCGTTGCCCCCGATCATGACCGTCACGAACCCGCTGTGGTTCTGGACGGCGCGTTGCGCCTGCCAGATCATGTCCTGGGACTTGTCGCCGGGAACGGCCAGGAGGTGGGTCGTCACGCTGCCGGGCCCGTAGAGGCGCTCGAGCCGCTCGTAGATCGAGAAGACCGAGGTGTTCCATCCCACGGCGTACGAATAGTAGGGCTGGATGCCGGCGTCCAACGCGCTCCCGTTTGCGTCGAAGGCGGGCGTGATCGAGTCCCCGAGGGCCGAGTAGCTCACGGGGTTCGGAAGGGACCCAGGGGACTGGGACGCGGCGCGGGAGAGATCCTCCATGAGGGTTGGCGCCGGGGGGGAAACATGCCCCCCCACGGCAGAACCGGCCGACCCGATCAAGAGTACGAGGACCAGGCAGGCCATCGGAAACCGACCTCGCATAGACGATCGAGCGTGCGAGCCTTTGACACGTAATAAGCCTATGCGGGAGACCTCACCCGAGGGGCGGGGAGCGAGCCTTCAGAGGTACGGCGGAGGCGGCGGGGAGAGGTCGGGCGGGCTCGAAGGCGCCGAGGTGGACTCCCGCATGGCGGCCCGTTTGGCGTGCTTCTGGTGGAGGACCAGCACGACGAGCACGACCACGACGGCCGCTGCGATGCCCACGGCCACGTAGGCCCAGGGGAATCCTCCCGAAGGGCTGGACGGGGTGCCGACCGCGAGGGAGGTGGGCGGGGCCGTGGTCACACGCACCCCGCTGCTGCCCCCCATGACATTGAGCACCACGTGGAGGCTGCCGGTGTCGTGGAAGGTGTGGTTGACCACGGAACCGGTCGCCGACGACCCGTCGCCGAAGGTCCAGAAGGGAGTGTAGTTGCCCGTGAGGCCGAGGACCTGGGAGTGGAACTCGACCGTGTCCCCCGCGGCGATCGTTCCTCCCGAGCTCAGGTCCTGGTGCGAGGTGGTGTCGTACATCGAGAACGACGCCATCGCGCAGGTGTTGCTCGGGCAGACGCTCGACCAGGGGAGGTTCGCCTGGTTCTCGCCGCCGCTCGGATATCCCGTGCTGGAGTCGCACAGGACGGGGCCGTAGCCTCCGAAGCCGCTCGGGGCCCATTTGCAGTAGAGACCGGGGGCCTCGCTGTACCCCGCCCACTGGTTGCCCCCATAGGAGCCCCAGAAGCAGTACCCTCCGTAGGGACAAGGGGAGGGAGGGTTCGCCTGGCGGTAGTTGAACTCGCCCATCGCCCAGCCGAAGGCGCAGGCGGGGTTGTAGTAGACGCCCCCGAAGGAGGTGCCTTGCGTGTCATAGGTGGAACATGAGCTGGGGTTGTAGTAGCTCGACCCGGGCCCTCCGCTGTTGCAGCCGGAGGGCGGGCTGTCGCATCCGAATCCCTCCTGGAGGATGCCTTCGGCCAGACCCCCGGTGACCCCGGGTCGGAAGCTGCTCTCCTGATAGGCCATGGACACGAAGGTGATGGCCTGGCCGCCCGAGAACCCGGCGTTCACCGCGCACGCGACCACGGAGGCGAGGTCGAGCACGGAGGAGGAACCGTAGTCATAGGAGTCCGGGCAGTTCCCGGAGGATCCCCCGCCGCCGCTCGAGCCCGAGATGGTGAGGTCGCAGCCCTGCCCGGAGCTCGCGGTGTTTCCGGCCGAGTCGGTCACGGTCAGCGTGGGGTTGACGGTCCCGGTCGAGGAGTAGGCATACGTGGCCGGGTTGCCCGAGCCGCTGGACCCGTCTCCCCAGGACCAGGAGTAGGTGTAGGACGGGGTCCCTCCGGTCACCGTCGCGGTGAACTGGAGGTCATCGTACTGCGAGACGGTCGCCCCGCACGACAGGGAGGACCCCGTCGTGATGTCCTGGATGCCGTAGGAGGCCGAGAGCGATCCGCCGTACTCGGGGGAGAACCCGGCTCTTCCCGCGGAGATGCCTCCCCAGGAAGATAGGAGGAGGGCGAGGAGCAGGCCCACGATGGCGATCCGTGGCCCAATGCGTCTCCAACCTCCTATGTCCATGCAGCGGTCCTCCCCCAGCCTGTGTTATTGTCAAGCATTGGCGCGGAAGGCCATTAACCCTTCGCCTGATGCCCGTCGACCACGGGCCCCGGTCCCCGCCCGGGTCCCGGCGGTGGGGGGCCGATCCCGGGCGCGTTTGGTCCAAGGCTTTATACTCTTCCACCGTGCCAAGGCTGCACCCGAAACTCAGGCGTTATGGAGAAGACTTCCGGCGATATCTGGATCGAAAAGTACCGTCCGAAGTCGCTCTCCGAGATGGTCGGGCAGGACGCGATCGTGAGCCTCCTCAAGGCCTACGTGAGCCGACGGGCGCTCCCCCACCTTCTATTCGCGGGTCCCCCGGGCACCGGGAAGACCACGGCGGCGATCGCCCTCGCGCGGGACCTCTTCGGGGAGGACTGGCGGGAGTCGTTCCTCGAGTTGAATGCCAGCGTGACCGGGGATACCCCGGTCCTCGTGCGGTTCGCAGGACGGACCGAACGCACCACCATGGGGGATTTGGCCCGTCGCTATCTGCACGACGGGGGACCGGACCGTGCCGTCACGGAGGGAGTGGAGATCCTCTCCGTGGACCGGAGTGCCCACGTGCGGTTCATGCCGGTTAGCCGGATAATTCGACACCGGGTTCCGCGTGTCGCCCGCATCACCGTCGATGGGGGATCTGTGCGCACCTCGTTCAACCATTCCGTGATCGTCATCGACCGCATGGGACGATTCTCCGATGTGCCGGTCTCCTCGCTACGGCCCGGAGACGCCCTCCTTTCGTTCACGCCCCTAACGGGGGGGAGGGAACATGTTCTCGACCTTGCGCGCCATGCTCCCCCGACCGAGGTACGAGTGAGCCCGGGTCGCCCGCTTCTCGCGAGCCCGTCCGGTCCCGCGATGCGGGGCCCGGTGGACCTCGACGAGGACCTGCTGTGTACCTTCGGGAACTACACCACCGAGGGCAGCGCTCCCCCCGTGTGGATGAGCGGGATGGCCGACCTTGACCACGGAAACCCCCGGGAGGCCCCCTCTGCCGGGTCTGGCCTTTTGCCCTCCCGACCGTTCGTTGATTTCATCTCCCACCTTCCGACCGCTGCTGCCGGGAACTGGAAACACGACTTGGAGCCCGCGCTCGATGGGCAGGGGGCGCACGGGACGCTCAAGAACGGGATCGAACGGATGGTCGACAGCATCGATCCCGCGAAGCTCACCACCTCGGACAGAGAGGCGCTCGAACGATGGAAGACCCTCGCCCGATCGGACCTCTATGCCCTGGAGATCCTGGGGATTGAAGAGGAGGAATGGACGGACTACGTCTACGACGTGTCCGTCCCGGGAAGCGAGATGTTCTGGGGAGGGACGGTACCTCTCCTCCTCCACAACAGCGACGAACGAGGGATCGACACCGTCCGGGGGACGATCAAGAACTACGCCCGGACCGTCACCCTGAGCAGCGTCCCGTTCAAGATCCTGTTTCTGGACGAGGGCGACCAGCTCACCAACGAGGCGCAGAGCTCGCTGCGCCGGATGATGGAGCGTTACGCGACCATCTGCCGCTTCGTCATCTCGTGCAACTACTCCTCGCGGATCATCCCGCCCATCCAATCGCGCTGCGCCGTCTTCCGGTTCCGCCCCCTCAAGGTGGAGGATGTGAAGGGCTACCTCTCTCGGATTGCCAAATCCGAAGGGAAGACCGTGGAGGCTTCCGCGCTCGAGGCCATCATCCAGGTCGCGATGGGGGACCTTCGCCAGTCGGTCAACATCCTTCAACAGGCCTCCGCGATCTCCGACACCGTCGATGCGGACGCGATCTACGAGAGCTCCGCGCTGCCGATGCCGAAGGAGGTCGAGGGGCTCATCACTTCCGCTCTTGAGGGACACTTCCGGGAGGCCCGGGAGCGCCTGCAGAACCTCTTGACCGAGAAGGGGGCGAGCGGCGAGGACATCCTCCGGGCGATCCACTCGCAGGTCCAGACGCTCCCGATCCCGGACCTCGAGAAGATGCGCCTCATCGACCATCTCGCGGAGCTCGAGTTCCGTATCTCCGAGGGCGCGACCCCCCGGATCCAGATCGAGGCGCTCCTCGCCCGGCTGGTCGCTACGCGCCTTAAGTGAGCCCGTCCTTATTCGGCGGACTTCTTGGCCCGCGCCTTGCCGGCGGGCGTCTTCTTGGAAGACCGTGCCGGGGGGGAGGTCGTTCCGCCCTCCTCCTCCTCGGTCGACTTCCGGAGCGAGATCAGCTTCCAGGTGGTCAGGAAGACGCCCACGTTGGCGAGGTGCGCGGTCGTGCACACCGGGCAGATCGCATTGATGACGACGATCTCCATGTAGGCGAAATAGAGGGCGAACCCGATCCCCGCGAGGCTGAGGAAGAATATCGCGTAAAGGAACCGAGGGTCGTAGGTACGGAAGAGGGGGATGTCGAGCGCGAGGAGCACGATGAAGCCGCCGAGGCCGATGGACCAGTCGGGGATGGGCCCGACGGTGTCGTGCCCGCTCTGGTCCACGGCCTGGCAGGAGACGTACGAATTGACCGAGCAGGTCCCCTGGAGCCCCGGATCGAGCACCTCAAAGGTGGCATAGACGCTCGCCACGATCCCGATGAGGATGAGGAGCAGGAGCAGTCGGTGGAGGACGGCGGCCTGGACCACGGCGCACCCCTACGAGATCGCGGAGACGATGCTCTGCACGGTACCGTTGTCGCTCCCGAAGGTGGGAGGCGTGATCCCGGCGATCATGTCGGCCTTCACGATGTAGGCCTCGAAGTAGAGCTGCTGTTGGTGGATGGCGTTGTACACGCTCGGGTTGGAGGAGGGGTTCGTCATGATCCCCGCGACCGTGCTCGGGCTCATCCCCTGGAGGATCGACGGGTCCACGAGGGTCCCGACGTGCACGTAGATGCCGCCCACCACGAAGTAGGGGATGCTCCCCTGGCCGTCATAGGTCGAAACGTAGGCCTGCTCATCGAGCGAGAGCGCGGGCATGGAGGCCGTGCTCGAGTCGTCCGCCCCCTCCTTCACGTCCAGCGAGATGTAGTTGCTCACGAAGGTCGCCGAGACGAACTCCACCTCGGGAGTGTTCGGATACACGTCTTGGGGATTGGAAGTACCATACTGGGTACCGGTGAGGGTGCCCACGTTCTGGAGAGCGGCCTGGAAGGCCCAACTGCTCGCGGAACAATAGGGGCAGGCGATGGAACCCATGAAAAAGACCACGGGGAGGCTGTTGGTCTCCCAGGGAGTGTTCCGGGGGGTCTCTCCTTGCCATCCTCCCGGTTCGGCCACGGTCACCCGGGCGAGGTTCGGGACCCCCAGGCTCACGCCGGCCAGCGCCACGCCGCCGGAGATGACGAGCCCGACCACAAGTCCGAGGGCGAGCGGTTTCTTCCAATTGTCCGCGAGGCGCCCGGTGCCGAACACCGCGCCGAGGGCCAGGAACACCGCCCCGACCACGAGCACGAGGATCACGTACGGTACCGCGGGGGTCAGTACCCCCACGTAGGAAACGAAGTAGGCGACGGGAAACCACACGAGCCCCAGCACGAGGATCCCCTCGCCCCCGGGGATGAGGAAGTTCTTGAACTGGCCCGAGAAGGTTGCCTTGGGTGCGTCGACGCGCTTCTTGCCGGACTGGGAACGTCCCGACTTGCGGGTGTAGTAAAGGGTCTTGAGCGCGCGGCCGGAATCTTCGACCCCTTCCGGGGCGGTGTAGTTGACCTTCGGGTCGCTGGCGATCTCCTCCCAGTCCATCCCCTTGGAGCGCAGCCGCTCGACCCGGTCCCAATCCACCATTGTCGGATTCTCAACACATGGGTCCCTTTTCTACTTTTCGCCTGCGACCTCGCCGTGGACCCTCGGGCCGAGAGGGGGGAAAACGCCCCGGATCGGCGCGGCAAGACTCCTTTTCTACTTCCCTTGTGATGCGGGGGGCGTATGGGACTCGTCATCGTCAAGCTGGGAGGCAGCATCATCACCCGCAAGCGAGAGACCTCCACGCTTCGCCGGAAGGTGCTGACCCACCTGGCGAGAGAGCTCCGCGAGGGGTCGGGAAAGGGGGCGAACTCCCTGATCGTCCTCCACGGGGCGGGGTCCTTCGGCCACCCCTATGCCAAGGAATGGAACCTCTCCCACGCCCCGAAGCCCGAGGATCGGGACCGGCTCCGGGGGGCGGCCATCACGAGCGTCCACGTGCGACAGCTCCATGACCATGTCCTGAAGAGCCTGATCGATGCGGGCTTGCCGGCGCTCTCCATCCCTCCGCAGACCCTCGCCACGAACGACCAAGGAAAGTTGACGACGTTCGAGGATTCCGCCTTTCGGACCGCCCTCGAAGCGGGCGCGGTCCCCGTCTCCTTTGGTGACGTGGTGCGTGACCGGTCCTGGGGATTCTCCATCCTGTCGGGCGACGACATCGCGGTCTACCTCGCGGAGAAGCTCCGGGCCGAGCGCGTCATCTTCGTGAGCGATGTGCCGGGGGTCCTGGACCAAGGGAAGGCCTCGTCGGTCGTCCCTCACCTCACCCCGGGCGTGGTCGAATCCCTCCAACCGACCCCGGGGGTGCCGGACGTGACGGGCGGGATCCGGGGAAAGGCGGAGAAGATGCTCAAGATCGCGGCGGGCGGAACCCCCTGCGTCATCCTCAGCGGTCTCTCCCGGGACCGGCTGAAGCAGGCCCTCCAGGGAGAGAAGGTGTATGGCACCTGGACCTGAGACCGCGGTCAACGAGACACCGGTCGCTCCCACGAAGTCCCGCGGGCCCGTCAATTCCAGTGAAGGGACGGTACGACCCCGGAAGCCCACCCGGAGCCTCTCCGGGGTCTCCGTGGTCGCCGTGATGACGTCCCCCTACCGGTGCCCGCACGGGCGGTGCACGTACTGTCCCGGGGGTCCCGAGTTCGGCTCGCCCCAGAGCTACACGGGCGAGGAGCCCTCGGCCCTGCGGGGCGCCCAACTGGGGTACGATCCGTACCTCATCACCCAGCACCGGCTGCAGACCCTTTCCGAGATCGGTCATTCCACGAGCAAGGTCGAGGTCATCCTGATGGGAGGTACGTTCACCTCCCGCCCGCCGGACTGGCAAGAAGAGACCATCCAACGCTGTTTCGATGCGCTGAACGGCGCGCCCTCCGACACCCTCGCTGCCGCCCATGCCCGGAACGAGACCGCCGCGTCCCGCTGTGTCGGCCTCACGGTCGAGACCCGGCCGGACCAGGTGAGCGAGGAGACGCTCCGACGGCTCGTGAGCTGGGGGGTCACCCGGATCGAGTTCGGGGTCGAGTCCCTCCGGAACGAGGTGCTCGAGCGGGTACACCGGGCGCACGATGTCGAGGCGGTCATCGGCGCGACGCGCCGGGCACGCGACCTCGGGATCAAGGTGGCCTACCACATGATGCCCGGACTTCCCGGGATGGACCCGGGGAAGGACCGCGAGGACTTCCGGAGGCTCTTCTCCGACCCGGAGTTCCGCCCGGACATGCTGAAGATCTACCCCTGCCTCGTGATGCGCGGGACCCCGCTCTATGACGAGTGGAAGCGGGGCGACTACCAGCCGTACGACACGGACGTGGCGGCCACCCTCTTGGCGGACGTGAAGGAGGATCTCCCCCGGTACGTCCGCATCCAGCGGGTCCAACGGGACATCCCCGCCCGCCTCATCGCCGCCGGAGTGCGGAAGAGCAACCTCCGGGAGATCGCCCTGGAACGCCTGGCCGAGCGCGGAAAGCGCTGCCCCTGCCTCCGGTGCCGGGAAGTGGGACGACGGGCCGTTCCCTTTAGCATGGATGCCGTGGAACTCCGTCGGGAGGAGTATGCCGCCGGAGGCGGGAAAGAGGTGATCCTTTCCTTGGAGGACCCTCCGACCGACACGTTGCTCGGCTTCCTGCGGTTGCGTTTTCCCTCAGGAGAAGGGACCGGGCCGCAATACCCCATCATCCGCGAGCTCAAGGTGCTGGGGACGGAGGTGCCCGTGGGCTCCGAAGCCCAGGGAGAAGCCTCCGCCCAGCACCGGGGCTTCGGACAGCGTCTGCTGGCCGAGGCGGCGACCGAGGCAGGAACCGCGGGGCACCGACGGATGGCGGTCATCAGCGCCGTGGGCACCCGGGCCTACTACGCCCGCTTCGGGTTCGAGCCGGACGGACCCTGGATGTCCCGTCGGCTGGATTGAAAGAACGCTGAGCCCGCCTGGGACCCGAAGGTTCCGCGGTCGTGAACGCGTTCGTTGCTCGCGATGGGCCGGAAAAACAGGATCGCGTGCGCGTCCCACGGCCCCCCGTGCCGCCCTCAGAACGGGGCCCGGGGAGGGGGATGGAAGAGGGCGCCCATGTCACGCGACTGAGATACATACTCAGTGACGCATCTATATAGATATGTTTGCAAATAGATATATACTCGACGAGTCTCATTTCGGTTGGGGGTCGTGGAAAACATGGAACAGGACGAAATGGGTCGAGCGAAGTCCGAGCGTCTATACGCCGATACGGTCTCCTCGGGGCGACGGGTCGCCCCGGGGTGGACGGTCACAGAGTCCCTGCGACAACTCGAGTTCCCGAATGAGAGCCCCGGATGGTTGCTGGTGCAACTCCGAAGGTCGAGGGCCCCGGAGGGAACTCCTCCGGACGAGGTCGGGTCGGGGCCACTCAGCACCGCCCCCGCCTCCCCGGCCGTACGAGGGGGGGCCCGCTTCTCGAAGTGGAAACTGGTGCAGGTCACGATGAGGAAGCGACGAAAGCCCTCCACTCCCGACCCTTCCCCCGGGCTCGAGGAAGAGTCCAAGGTCAAGGCATGAACCGTCTGCAAGGTCGCAAGGCCCTTGTCACCGGGGCGGGCGATGGCGTGGGCGACGGGATCGCACGAGGCCTGGCGGAGGAGGGAGCGGACGTGGCGATCCAATACGACAACGAAGCGCCCCATGCCCTGAAGCTGGTCCAAGAGATCGTGGACATGGGACGCAGGTCGGTGGCGATCCACGCGGAGCTCGACGACCCGAAGAGCGTGACCTCCCTGACGGCCGAGCTCCATGAGAAGTTCGGGACCATCGACACCCTCGTGAACTGTGCCGAGACGAGCAGCGACAACCTGTTCACCCTGATGGGGGACGATCAGTGGAAGGACGTCATCCAGGTGAACCTCACGGGGGTGTTCCGGATCACCCGGGCGCTGGTGGACGAGATCGTCAGCAGCGGGCATGGGCGGATCATCAACATCTCCAGCATGGCCGGACAGATCGGTGGGGTCGGCCAAGTCAATTATGCCGCGAGCAAGAGCGGGATCATCGGCTTCACCAAGGCGCTGGCCCGAGAGCTCGTCCCGCACGGCACGACCGTGAATGCGGTCGCTCCGGGCTTTGTCGAATCCGTTTCCGTCCAACGCATGCCCGAGGATGCGCGGAGGAAGATCCTCTCTCAGATCCCGATGCGCCGGTTCGGCACGTCGCGGGAGATGGCCATGGGGGTCGTCTACCTGGTCTCTCCCGATGCGGACTACATCACCGGGGCCGTCCTCAACCTGAACGGAGGGATGTACATTTGAGGGCCCTCGAGTACGATCGCGCGGGGAGAGAAGCCCGGGGCGCCTCGGTCTCGCTGGCCCCCCGTCCTTCGAGGATTAGCCAGCAACCAACGAGTGTTTCCTTGCTGAAGGACCTCGCCCAACCGCTTGCGGAGAACTGGGTATGCGAGGAGTGCGGCAGGAAGGAGCGTCAAATGCCGATGTGGTGCCTCGAGTGTGGCTCCAGCTACTTCTCGGGGGAACACCGGGGCGTTCTTCCCCACCGAGGGCAGTAAGTCAGACGCGATTCGAATTCCGATAGAGACCCCGGACTTTTCCCCGACGAGATGGAGGAGCCCCTGCGCCGCCCAGTTCGGACCATCGAAGGTAGCCCCCAAGATGAGGACACGGGGGATTCTCCCCCGCTTCCGAGACCGACGCTTCGTGTGGTTCCCGCCGTGGGCGATCGGGTCCCAATACGCGACCCCGACCAAAAACTTCAAGCTGAGGGGAAGGTACTCCTGAAACATGCCGCTTCCCGCCCCGCTGCGCGACGCGCTGCATCTGTTCGGGGGTGCCCATGTTCGCCCCGAGACCCTTGCGCATCTCGAGAGCTATGAAGAGTTCGTCCGGAACGAGCTGGACCCCGTGGCCTACGAGGTCGATCGCCGGAACCGGCCCTACCTCCAGGTCCACGACACCTTGGGGGGAGACATCGACAAGGTCGTACTGGGAGCGGACCACCGCGAAGTGCTCCGCAAGATGTACGCCTCGGGGATCGCGACCGGTGCCGTGGAGGGGAAGCACCCCTGGTGGCACAGCTTCGCCCTCGGATACCTCACGACCGACGTCGGATTCTTCTGTTCCGCCACGGTGACGATGGCCACGGTCTTCTCGGTGGCCAAGTACGGCTCCGAAGAGACCAAGAAGAAGTTCATGCCACTGCTCCTCGAAGGCGGGGCGATCCGCCAGGGGGCGACGTGGGCGACCGAAGCCCAGGGGGGTTCCGACCTCGGGTCCAACACCACCCGGGCCGTTCCGGCCGAAGGGGGCCGATTCCATCTCACCGGTGAAAAGTACTTCTGCAGCAACGCGGGCGCCGAGTTCGCGGTCGCGACCGCCCGGACGGACGGCTCGCCCAAGGGCGCCCGGGGCATCCGACTCTTCCTCGTGCCCACCCGACGCTCCAATGGCGCGGCGAACTTCCGTATCCGCCGGCTCAAGGAGAAGCTGGGGACCACCGCGGTACCGACCGGGGAGGTCTCGCTCCTCGAGAGCGAGGCGTACCCGCTCGGGGAGGCTTCCGCCGGGATCCATCCGACCATGGAGATGCTCAACCTCTCCCGGATCTGCAACTCCTTGGGCAGCGCCGCGGCGATCGCGAAGGCGTACGAGCTCGCCCTCGCCCACGCGGCCACGCGCGAGGCCTTCGGGAAGCGGCTCCAGGACCACCCCCTCATGGCGCAAGACCTGGCGCGCCTTTCGGCCATCGCGGAAGCCTCCACCTTCCTTGCCTTCGATGCGGCCTTCGGCTACGACGGTGTCTGGAAGGAGCAACCTCCCTACTCCCCGGATTACTTCCTCCTGCGATTTTCGACCCATGCGGCGAAGCTCCTCACGGCCGAGCAGGCCGTCCGGGAGTGTCCGATGGCCATGGAGATCCTCGGGGGAACGGGGTACATGGAGGAATTCCCCATGGCGAAGCTGGTACGGGATGCCCTCGTGACCCCGGTATGGGAGGGCGGGGCGAACGTGCAAGCGCTCGACGCCCTCGAAGCCTCGGCCCGCTCCCATCCCGAGGAGACCTGGCGCCGGGACGGGGAATGGGCGCACCATCACGCCCAGTCCGAACACGTCCGGAAGGCGATCGAACACCGACTCCATCTGCTCCACAACGATCCCCCCGACGCATTCCAGGCGGCCAAGTCTCGGCTGCGGTATTGGGGCGAACTGCGGGAACTCACCCTCATGACGCGCTGGTGCGCTCAGCTCAAGGAACGGAGCGAGAGTGGGCTACCCCGGGCCGAGGCCCTGTCCGAGATCCTGGCCCTCGTACTGGACGGCGGGGCACCGCACGGGTTCGAAGCCAAGACCGTCAAGGACGCATTGGCCCTGGAATCTTCGTAGGGACTCTACGCGAGCAGCGTGGGCAGTTCGGCGAGGGAACGGATCACGGTGAGTCCCGGGACGGTGGGTTGGGTCCCGTCCCGGTCCACGAGGATCCCATACAGTCCGGCTTGTTGGGCGGCCAGGGTGTCGTTGACGAGGCTATTGCCGACATGGCAGACCTGGGACGGCTTGACCCCGAGCAGTTGGGTCGCCTTCCGGTAGATCTCGGGATCCGGCTTGTCGAAGCCCGCCGACTCGCTCGTGAGCACGAGGCGGAAATAGTTCCCGATCCCCCGCTGGTCGAGCTCTTTCTTGAGGTCGGCGGAGGTGAAGAGGTGCTGGCTCACGACCCCGAGGGTGAACCCGAGGGTCCGCAGGGCCTCGAGGGTCGGCTTCACTTCGGGAAAGAGCCCTTGGTGCACCTTCCATTCAAACTTTTCCGCGAGCGCCCGGGCCAGCGCATCCCGGTTCCCGGGGACCCCGAAGTGTTCGAGGACCTCCCGGTTGCACGCGGTACGGACCTCGAGGGTCCAACGCTCTCCCCGGGGATAGTGGGAGTACTTCTCCGCCCAGACCAGCTGGAAGTATTCGGAGCAGCCCTTCAACTTCGAGCGTTCGAACTGGACCCCTTCGGCCCCCAAGAGGGAGTGGAAGATCTCGTCCGGGTCCCCATTCCAGTCCGTGACCAGCGTCCCTCCGTGGTCGAGGAGGACCGCCTGGATCTGGGGGTGATGGCTTCGGGTCATAAGGAGCGGGAGAGATAGCCCGGCCGTCCTAATTGGTTTTCTACCGGGAATTTCCTCTCCGAACTTGCGAGCATTGAAATCCCCACGGCATCTGGGGCCCGCATGGCCGAGTTTAGCACCTTCACCCTGGGGCTCGGGAGCCGCGCGCCGGACTTCGGGCTGCCCGGAACGGACGGGAAGGACTACGCGCTGAAGGATTTCGAGAAGTCCCCGCTCCTCCTCGTGGTCTTCTCCTGCAATCACTGCCCCTACGCCGTCGCCTGGGAGAATCGCCTCATCGAGATCGGACGGGACTACGCCTCCCGGGGGGTTGCGATGGTGGTCATCAACCCGAACGATGCCGTCCGCTACCCGGACGACAGTTTCGAGCGGATGAAGGACCGGGCCCGGGAGAAGCACTTCCCGTACCACTATCTCCGGGACGATTCCCAAGAGGTCGCCCACGCCTACGGTGCCCTCGTCACCCCGCACGTGTACCTGTTCGACCGGGAACGCCGACTCATCTACCAAGGTACGGTGGACGACAACTGGAAGGCCCCGCACCAGGTGACCCGACGGTACCTGAGGGAAGCGATCGAGGCGGCCCTTTCCGACCAATCTCCCCCCCTTCCGACGACCCCCGTGCTCGGCTGCTCGGTAAAGTGGAAGCCGGAGACCTAGGCCCTTTTCTCGGTCCCGAGGGGTCCCCCGGGACCGGCTCGGGCCCGTTCCTCGGCGACGACCGGCTTCGGCAAACTGTTAAGTAGCATCCAAAAGTGACGCTCTCGAATGTCACCGCATGAAACGGGAGGATCGGCCCACGAGAGGGGCACTCCGGGGGGCCATCTGGACAAGGACGAACTCATCGAGGAAGTCACCAAGCTCGCGCAGAGCGGAGCCTCCTCGTCCCAGATCGGTGCGGTCCTCCGGGACACCCATGGCGTTCCGCGGGTCCGGACCATCACGAACCAGAGCATGATGAGCCTCCTCAAGGAGCACAACCTCGCTCCCCAGCTACCGGAGGACCTCTCGGCCCTGCTCCGGCGGGTCGTGCACCTGCAGCAGCACCTGGCGAAGCACCCGTACGACCTCGCGAACAAGCGGGGACTGACCCTCATCGAATCCCGGATCCGCCGCCTCGTCAAGTACTACAAGCAGCAGAAGGTGCTCGCTCTGGACTGGCACTACAGCGCCGAGACGGCCGCCCTGCAAGTCGAGTAGTCCCCTCGCCGACCGATGGAGAGCTTCCTCCCGGCCTCGGGGTTACGAGACCTCGAGCGGGGGCGGGATGCCTTCCTCGCCGATGCGGGCCGTTGGCGGCTCGTGTACCACAACGACGGGGATGGGGTCGCGGCCGCATCCGTACTCGTCCGGGCGATGCTCCGGGCGGGGAAACGCTTCCAGTGCACCCCGTTCACCGAGGTGGAGCTTTCCGCGATGCGTTCGATCGTGGAGGAGACCCGCGGGCCCATCCTCGTCACCGACACCGGCTCTTCCTTGCTTCCCGCCCTCGCATCGCACCCGTACCCGGTGATCGTCCTCGATCACCACAAGCCGCCCGAGGGGGCGGGCTTCTCTTCCGACCGGCACCTCTTCCTCAACCCCCATCGCTGGGGGATCGACGGCATGACGGACCTCTGCGGGTCGATGCTCTCCTACCTGTTCGCCCGGGTGGTGGACGACCGGAACGCGGACCTCATCCTGTGGGGACTTTCGGGTGCGATCGCGGACCGCCAGCACGTCAACGGGTTCCGGGGGGTGAACCGGGCCCTCGCCCAGGATGCCGAGCGCCGGGAACTGCTCACCCGGGACCGGGGCCTCCTGCTCATGGGCGATACGGTCGTCGATGCCCTCTCCACGAGCGTGGACCCCTACCTCCAGGGCCTCTCGGGAAACCGGGAAAAGTCGCTTGAGTTCCTCCGGCAGCTGCAGATCGACCCCGACAGTACCTTCCCCAAGCTCGAACCCGACCAGAAGGTGCGGCTGTCGAGCGCCATCCTCACGCACCTCATCGGCCAGGGCACCCGGCCCGAGTTCTGCGATGCGTTCACCGGCGAGGTCTATCGGGCACCGGGGGAGCCCCTCGACGCCCACGCGCTTTCCGTGCTGCAGAACGCGACCGCCCGGGAGAGCGAACCCTCGGTCGGGGTGGCGCTCTCGCTGGGAGACCCCGTGGCGCTCCCGCGGGCGTGGGAGCTCGAGCGGAAGTGGCGGTCCTCGGTGCTCGAGAACCTGCGCAAGCTCTCGACCAACCTCACCAAGAAGAAGGCCCTCCAGTGGTTCCACATCTCGGAGGCGGCGCTGGGAGGCGCGGTCGCGAGCTTCGGGATCACCTACTTCCTGGACTCCACCCGTCCGGTGTTCGCGCTCGGCCGAAGAGGCAACGTGATCAAGGTCTCCGGCCGGGGAACCTCCTGGTTGGTGGAGCAGGGGATGGACCTGGATATCGCCTGCCGCGAGGCGGCCCGAGCGGTCCAAGGAGAGGGCGGGGGCCACCGTGTGGCGAGCGGCGCCACCATCCCGCCCGGATCTGAGGAGAGATTCCTTGATAAGGCGGACGAACTTCTATCCCAACAGCTCGTCCGCATTTTGAAGTAACATGGAGGGAACCCCCCCACCCGAATCCGCCACTCCCCCCGAGCCCGTGGGCCGCATCCTGCCCCGTCCGCTCGAGGAGGAGATGCACCATTCCTACATCGATTACGCCATGAGCGTGATCGTGGGCCGGGCCCTCCCGGACGTCCGGGATGGCCTCAAACCGGTCCAGCGCCGGATCCTCTGGTCGATGTGGGAGTCCGGGGCCACCCACGACCGACCCTACCGCAAGTCCGCGCGTACGGTCGGAGAGGTGCTGGGCAAGTACCACCC
>JAKAOF010000065.1 GCA_021823345.1 Thermoplasmata archaeon | reverse complement strand
CCCGTCCGGTGCGCCACGCGTTGCTTGCGGTAGATCCCCCAGGCAAACCCGGTGTGAAGGCACTCGGTGGAGTGGCAGTAGTTGCAGAACATCTCTTCGTTCCGGAAGTCCACGTCGACCAGGCGCTTGATCTTCGAGTCCTGGATGCGGATCACGCTCTCGTAGATGTTGAAATGCCGGAGGCGGGCCTTCTCCCGCTCCCGGAGATGGTTCGCCACGATGCGCGTCACGAAGGCGGTCATGCTGCCCACTCCCTCCTGGGCCAGCATCTCCTTCTCCCTACGGTAGGTGTCCTCGAGCTCCCGATAGGTGTCCTCCTTGATGGTCACCGACTTGAACCCGGCTCGCGGCATAGCTGTTCCGTACAGGTACGGAGCGCTATTATACTTTCCTCCCCTTTTCCTCCCGGTGAAACGCGAATGACGGATACCGTGCCCTCCACGGGGGTGCGGGCCCTCGACGAGATGATCGGGGACCTCCCCTTCGTCGAGTTCTTCGGGGATTGGGAGGTGGTCAAGCTCCTCTTTCACCGCTTCATCGTCGAGCACTCCGGGGAGATCGAGGTGCTCCTCACCCAGGAGTTCGGGGCCCTCGACACCACGGCACTGCGTCGGCTCTCTCGGAACCTCGGGGTGCGACCGGAGGCCTCCCTCTCCCGTTCCTTCAGTCTCCAGTCCACGGTGGAGCTCATCCGGGGGGCCCTCGCCACGGAGCCTCCCGTGGCCGCCGTGGTGGACCCGTACCTCTACGCCCCATCGGACCCTTCGGGCTACGGCGCGCTCACGCCCGTCACCTCCGCGTTGCGGGAGCTCGGCGGGAGGAAGGCCGTCGCCGTCTTCAACCGGGTCTCCCGGTTCGGCCGTCGCACCCCCGAGGGAGGGACGTACCACCACCACAGCATCCCGGTGATCGTGGAGCTCTCCGCCAGCCCCTCGGTGCTGGGCGCCCGGATCGTCAAACACCCCTCGAGCCCTCCGCGCCGGGTCCTCTTCTCCTACGCGGAGGTCTACGGAACGCCGGTGCGCGGCCCGGGGCAGCAGACGCGTCTCACCGCCTGGGCGGGAGGATAGAGGATGGACTGGCGCGTGGGATGCGGCGGATGGTCGGACTTCGGCGGGGGACTTCCCGCCTACGCCCATCGGTTCGATTTCGTGGAGGTCAACACGAGCTACTACCGTCTGCCCTCCCTGTCCGTGGCCCATCGGTGGCGCCGCTCGGTCCCCGAGGGGTTCGAGTTCTCGATCATGCTTCCCCGGGACCGGCCCGCCGACGAGGGTCCACTGCTCGCCGTGTTCGAGACCCTGCGGGCGCGCTATGGGGTGGTCCACGCCACGCTTCCCTGGAGGGACGCGGCGCTCGCCCTCCTCCACGACCATGGCTACGTTCCGGTCCTTTCCGTCCGTCCGCCCCGGGACCGCCTCCCTCCTTTCCCCCCGTGGGTGGTGATGTCCTCCGAGGAGGAGGGTCCCCTTTCCTCAGAGGGGGACGCCTACCTCCGGGTCTTCGGTGTCCCGCAGGGGATCCCGGACCACCTGAGCGCGGGGATGGTCCGGCGGGCCGCCGAACGGGCCCAAGCGGCCGCGGTCTCCGGGAAGGAGCGCATCCGGGTGGTGACCCACAGCGTGCAGATGTACGAGGACGCCGAGCGGATCCGGCGCCTCTTGGGGGAGGAGAACCATGGGTAGGACCATTCCCTCCTTCCGGCAGGGGCTGGACCGGGAGATCGAGCGGTTGGAGCGCCTCGCCGAGGGTTCGGCGGACCCGGTGCGACGCCGATGGTTGAAGGAGCTCCTTGCCCACGCCCGCGACCTCGAGAACGAGTACGCGATGGAAGCGGGGGACCCCGGGGAGGAGATCCTCCTCTCGCTCCTCCTCTACCTCTTCTCCCGGGGCGGCAGCAGTGCCCCCGGGGAGCCTTCCGATGGACTTCGAGGGATGGATACTCGACGCACGGCCTGAGGCGGGGGGGATCTCCCTCCTCCTCAGCGACGGGGGCCGGCGGGTGCGGGCCTGGGTCCGGGCCGCGCACGACCTTTACCTATGGCTGCCGGACCCGCGGGTCCTCGACCGGCTGCTCGAGCATCCCGAGGCGCTCCGCGCCCAGGAGGAGTCCTGGTACGCCCCTCCGTGGTACCGGACGACCCTTCCCATCCAGCGTCTTTCCTTCCATTCCGTCGAAGGGGTGCGCGAGGTGGAGGCGACGGTCCGGTCCCTTTCCCTGGGGGAGGTCTACAACACCTTTCCCGGACCGGTGACGCGGGCCCTCTACCCCCTGGGTTTTCCCGCCACGAGTTGGGTGCGGATCGCGGGTCCCGGGGTCCTCCCCGACGGGGAGACCCCGGCGGAGTCCTCCTACCTCGGCCGGGAGGCGATCACCTTCCTGGAGGACCCGCTCGCCCTCGGCTACACCGCCCCCCGGTTCCGGACCGCCGAAGTGCGCTTCTTCGATTGGTTCGGGGAGACCACCGCCTCGCCCTCCCGCCGCCTTCCCCAGCGATATCACCTCTCGGTGACCTCGAACGGGGAGGCCTGGGAGGAGGAAGGGCCGCTCTCGGACCTCGGGCGCCATGCCCGGGAGATCTCCGCGGCGGACGTCCTGATGGTCCCACGGGCGTTCCAGGGGATCCTCGGCCGCGCCGGGGTCGTCCTCCCGGCGGTGCCGATCACGCTCCACCGCCATACGCCCAACTCCGCGCCCCTTCCGGAAGAGCTCGTGAAGATCGTGGAGTGGTGCCGGATCTCCTTCCTTCCCATGGGCGAGCTCGCCGGCGCCTCGATCGGGAAGCCCCTCACGGCGAACGAGGTGTGGCGGGCCGTGCGGAGGCGCTACCTCATCCCGGACCGGGCGGTGCACATCGAGCGCCGGAAGTCCCTGGAGGACCTCACGACGCACGACCGGGGCGGGATCCTCTTCCGCCCCGTCCCGGGGATCTACGGCAACGTGGCCCAGCTGGACTTCGCCTCCATGTACCCGGCGCTCATAGCCCGATGGAACATCTCCCCGGAGACGGTGAACGCTCCCGGGGCCTCGCCGGTACCGGTCCCCGGGGTCCGCCACATGGTGGAACCCTCCTCCGAGCGGCGGGGGATCGTCCCGGAGGCGCTCGAGTGGCTCATCGCCCGGCGGGAGGAGACCCGCCGGCGCTCGGCGACCGATCCCCTGGCGGACCTCCGGCAGGGGGCCATCAAGTGGCTGCTCGTCGCGAGCTTCGGCTATCTCGGGTTCCGGAACGCCCGCTTCGGCAAGATCGAGGCGCACGAATGCGTGACCGCGCTCAGCCGCCACTACATGCGGCAGGCGATCCGGGTCGCCACGGACCGGGGGTTCCGGGTGCTCCACGTGATGGTCGACAGCCTCTTCGCCCAGAAGGACGGGGCAACGCCCGAGGATTTCGAGGCGCTCCTCGGGGCCATCCGGACGGAGACGGGGCTTGCGATCAAGACGGACGCCCTCTACGACTGGCTCGTGCTCTGCAACAACCGGGGCACGGAGATCGGCTCTCCCGCGCGGTACTTCGGCCGGCTCTCCGGGGGCGAGCTCAAGGTGAAGGGGCTCGATGTGGTCCGAAGGGACACGCCCGGCGTGGTGCGCAAGGCCCAGGCCGCGGCGCTCTCCGAGCTCGGCTCCGCGTTGACCCCGGAGGAGTACGAGGGCAAGCGTTCTCACGTGACCGCGCTCTTCGAGGAGACGATGCGGCGGGTGCGTCGGGGAGAGGTGGACCCGAAGGATTGGGTCCTCACCGTGGCCCGGGGTCGGCGGGCCGGCGGGTCCGACCGCGGGGGAGGGCACGGCGGGTACGCCGACGTCCCGTACGTGCAGATCATCGAGGGCGACCGCCCCTACATGGCCGACCTCGGGTTCTCCGGGGTCGCCCGGGAACACTACGTGCGCCTCCTGGAGAAGGCGATGGAGCAGGTGACCCCCGCTCACCCCGGGAACCGCACGTCCCCGAAGATCGAGGTCCTGGCATGAGCGAAAATGTCGAAGGGAAACCCTCCGCACCCCCGGTCCGGGTCGGCTGCTGCGGGTGGTCGTACCGGGAGTGGGTCGGGCCCTTCTACCGACGGCCGGACCGGATGCTCACGCAGTACTCCCGGGTCTTCGACCTCGTGGAGATGGACAGCACCTTCTACCGCATCCCGGACCCGAAGACGATGGCGGGGATCGCCCGCACGGTGCCCGAGCGGTTCCTCTTCACGGTCAAGCTGCCGGGAGCGATCACCCACGAGGCGGCCTGCCGGGACACGGAATCTTCCCGACGCGCCCTCGAGGACTTCCTGCATGCCCTCGAACCGATGCGGAGCCGGGGGTCCCTTCGGCTGGTGCTCGTCCAGTTGCCCCCTTCCTTCACCGCGGAGGGTGCGACCGACCTCGAACGGCTGCTCGGAACGCTGCGCGACGCGGGGCTCGCCACGGCGACCGAGTTCCGGCATGTGAGCTGGCTGGAAGCGGAACAACGAGAGGGATCGATCGACCTCCTGCGCCGGTGCGGGTCCTCGTACACCGTGGTGGACGAGCCGCTCCTGCCACCGGAGGTCCACGTGAGCGCCTCTCCGGTCTACCTGCGCCTGCACGGCCGAAACCCGGCGCTGTGGTACGATTACAACTACCGGGAGGAAGAGCTCGTGGGCTGGGCGGACCGCGTCCAGGGTCTCGTGGCGGATGGAAAGGAGGTCCTCGTCGTCTTCAACAACCACCCGCATGGGAACGCCCCGCGGAACGCGCGGCGATTCCTGGAGCTCCTCGGGATGGCGCGGACCGCTATCGACTCGGGATGGTAGTCCCTACGGTCGTAGGAACTCCTTCCTGGTTC
>JAKAOF010000026.1:15226-22280 GCA_021823345.1 Thermoplasmata archaeon | reverse complement strand
CTCTCTCATATTGCGATCTCCATGAGCACGATCGATTGGGCCCGGCGGTCGGAAGTATCCTCCGATTGGACCACCTGTAGGGCCGCCCCCTCGGCAGGAGTCCCGCGGACCAGTTCCGTCCAACGTTCTCGCACCGTCGCCTCGCTGGAATGGGAAAGTGCCCCGATCCAGAGCGTCACCCGGGTCAGCTGTGTCGCTCCGTTGGCCTGTGCCAGCTCGACCAGCTTGCGTCGCAGGTCACGAAGCATCGCCTCCTCGTGCATCCCTACCGGCCTCCCTCCAGGAGGTGAACATCCCTCCCGAGATTGGATATCTCCGTGAGGATCCGTTGCTCCACCTCGGGAAGGGCCCGCGCCACCTCTGCGGCGATCGGGCGACCGATTCGGAAGTCACTCCCCCGGATGCCATACACGACGAGCTGCCGAGGCACCTTCTCCAGGGTACGTCCGAGCGCGAGGGCCTGGGGGAGGGAGAGCCCGTGGGTCGAGAGCGGGCCTTGGGAGGCGATGTTGTCCAAGGCGGGTCCGGCCCACCGGACGATCTCGCCGGCAGTCCCTTCCGACCGGAAGGTATCCACCACGATCGCCAGGTCCACGTCCTGCCAGAGATCGAGGAGCTCCGTGAGGTCGTCGCCGGCCTCGACCACCTTCACGCTGGAAGGCACCCGGCGGACGAGGGCCCGCGCCACCTCAAGACCGAGGGCATCGTCCCCGCGATGCTCGTTGCCTACCCCCACCACGAGGACCGAGGCCGTTCGCGTCATCGCGGGAGCCGCTCCACCCGGAAGTCCAGGAAATGCGTTGCGCAGGAGATGCAGGGATCGTGGTTGCGGATGGCCCGCTCGCACGAGGCGGCCAGCTCGGCGTCCGGAAGATGGAGCCCCGCGCGGACGACCTGGGTGAGGTCGTCCTCGATGCGCTTCTGGTTCTGGGTAGTGGGGGCCACGATCCGCGCGTTCACGATCGTCCCGTCGGGGGCGATGCGGTAGCGATGGTAGAGCATTCCCCGGGGAGCCTCGGTGATCGCGCAGGTGACCTCCGGGGCGATGGCATGGGGCGGTTCCACCCATGCCGCCGCGGGGGGACGATAGCGCCGGAGGATCGCAAGCGATTCCTCGCAGGCGAAGAGCACCTCGATGGCCCGGATGAGGATCGAGCGGTACGGGTTCCGTTCCTGCGGGCCTAACCCGATCTCGCTCGCAAGGGCGCGGGCGCGCGGGGTGAGCCGGTCGTGGTTGAGGGCGTACCGGGCCATGGGACCCGTCAGGTAGGAACCCCGACCCTTGTGCACCACGTGGTAGGCGTTCGAATAGGGGACCTGCACCTCCTCGAAGACCTCCTCGAAGCGTTCCTGGGGTATCCGGATGCCGGTGCTCGACACCACCTCCCCTTCGTTCATCGGATACTCCTCCGAGTGTCGGAGCGCTACGAACTCGTATTCCTCTTGGATGTCGGGGAAACGGAGCCCGGAAAGGAATCGCACCATGGCTTCCGCCTGCTCCCGGGCCTGCTCGAGCCGGGGGAGGAGCGGCGCGAGCTCCTCCCGGGACGGGACCCGATAGAATCCCCCGACCCGTACGTTGATGGGATGGATCTCACGTCCCCCGAGGGCCCGCATGAGGTCGTTTCCCAACCGCTTCAGCTCGAGTCCCCGCTTGACCTCGGCCGGGTGCTCTTTGGCGAGGGCGATGGCATCCGGCACTCCCAGGAAATCGGGAAGGTGCAGGAGGTGGATGTGCAGTGCATGGCTCTCGATCCATTCCCCGCAATAGAGGAGCCGTCGCAGGTCCCGGATGGGCCCCTCCACGCGGATCCCGAGGGCCTTCTCCATGGCGTGGCAGGCGCTCATCTGATAGGCCACCGGACAGATCCCGCATATCCGAGCGGTGATGTCCGGCGCTTCCTGGTACCGCCGGCCGCTGAGAAGGGCCTCGAAGAATCGCGGAGGCTCGAACAAGCGGAGTTGGATCTCCTCGATCTCCTCGTCGCGCAGGCGCACCTGAAGTGCCCCTTCACCCTCGACCCGGGCGACGTAGTCCACCTGGATGGTGCGTTCGCTCATGGCTTGCCGTCCTCCATCGCGGACTCGCTCGCGGCCCGGAACGCCGGGCTGGCGGCGTTGAACGTTCGGAACACCCGCATACGGTCCCCCCGGTCCATCCCGAGCTCGCCGAGCCGATGAAGGAGCGAGGGAGCATTCGGGGTCTCCATGGGTCCGAAGCAACCGTAGCAGCCCCGGTCAAAATGCGGACATAGGGCGCCGCATCCGGACTGGGTCACGGGACCGAGACAGGGGATCCCCTTCCCCACCATGACGCAGACGTTGCCTTGTCGCTTGCATTCGGCGCAGACGCTCTCCGTGGGCAGGTTGGGGGCTCGGCCCCTCAACAACGCGGAGAGCACTTCCAGCAACTGACGCTTGTCGATCGGGCAGCCGCGTAGCTCGAGGTCGACGCTCACGTGGTCCTGGATCGGCGTGGAGCTCGACAGCGTCGAGATGTACTCGGGATGCGCGTAGACGGCTCGGCGGAACTCTTCGATGTTCGAGAAGTTCCGCAACGCCTGGATGCCTCCGGAGGTCGCACAGGCCCCGATGGTGACGAGGATCTTCGACTGGGCTCGGATCTCGAGGATCCGGCGAGCATCCTTGAGCGTGGTGATGGATCCCTCCACGAGGGAGATGTCGAACGGGCCCTCGAGGACGGTGCTGGACGCCTCCCGGAAGTCGGCGATCTCGACGGCTTCCGCCAGCGGAAGCAGTTCCTCCTCGCAATCGAGGAGGGTGAGCTGACAGCCGTCGCAGGAGGCGAACTTGAAGACCCCGAGGCGGGGAAGGCCCTTGCCCGGCATGTCACGCCTCCCGCTGGGACATGAGCCCGCGGATCTGAGAATAGGGGAAGACCGGCCCGTCACGGCAGAGGAAGAGCGGCCCGAACTGGCAGTGCCCACACTGGGCGATGGCGCATTTCATGTTGCGTTCCATGGAGAGCCAGATGGCGTGGGGCGCGATCCCACGAGCGATCAGGGACTGGGCGACGTACCGCATCATGATCTCCGGGCCGCAGACCAGGGCGAGCGTGCGCTCCGGATCGAATCGGGAGTCGGGAATGCGCTGCGTGACCACTCCGACATCCCCGTTCCAGCTGCGGTCCGCGGAATCGACCGTTACCTGCACCCGAACGTCCGTCCGATGCCGCCAGCTCTGCAGCTCCGAATAGTAGATGAGATCGGCCGGCGTCCGAGCCCCGTAGATGACCTCGATGCGGCCGTACCGGGAACGCTCGGCCAGGAGTCGGTAGAGGACCGGGCGCAGCGGAGCGAGGCCGAGGCCCCCGGCGACGATCACCACGTCCTTCCCTGGGGCCTCCTCGAGCGGCCACGCCCTCCCGTACGGCCCTCTCACCCCCGCAAACTCCCCGGGGCGAAGCCGGGCCAACGCCTGACTGACCCGGCCCACGGCCCGCACCGTGTGGACCAGCGGACCTTTCGAGGAGGGATCCCCGCTGATCGAGATCGCCGCTTCCCCGATGCCGAACGCGTAGAACATGTTGAACTGACCCGGAAGGAAGGAGGGGAGGGGTTCGCCCGAGGCGGGTGCGAGGGTGAGCGTGACCGTGTTCCCCGTCTCCGGGTGGTTGTCCAGGACCCGGTACGGTGCCGGAGCATAGGGAGAAGCCCCCGGATCCGATGCGGCATGGGGACTCCTAGCGACCATGGTCCTTCACGCTCCGTGGATGTCCACGAGCTGGATACGCGTGGCATCCAGCCGCTCGGCGATCACCGGAAGCAGACGTAGCAGGAACCGATACCCCAGTTCCGGGTGCTGGGAAAAATACCGCTGGAGGTCCGGAGCATTCAGGGCGATGAGGCGGGTGGGCTTCACCGTCCGGGCATCGAGCGTCCATCGCCGCGGCGAGATGAGCCACGACCAGCCGAGCACCTCACCGGTGCCCACCGTTTCCACGGTGATCCGGGGGTGATCCGCCGCCGAGATCTCGAGCGCGACCTTCCCGCTCAGGATGAGGTAGAACCGTTCCGCCGCTTCCCCTTCCCGGAACAGCATCTCCTCCGCTTCGAGCTCGATCTCGGTGCCGTGCTCCGTCGCCACCTCGAGGAACTCCTTCGGCATGCCGAGGAGGAACGGATGGTCGCCTTCGTTCAGGACGTTCAGCTTTCGCTCGGATGGTGGCATGTTCTCTTCTCAACCCCCCGGCTCGGTCGGGGACCCCTCCCGTAGCGCCGGAACTTCTTCGGTGAGGTCGATACCGACCGGGCACCAGGTGATGCAACGTCCGCACCCCACGCAACCGGAGGTCTCGAACTGGTCCTGCCAAGAGGCGAGCTTGTGCGTCAGCCACTGACGATACCGGGAAGCGCCGGAGGTGCGCACGGACGTCCGCCCCATCTGCGAGAAGCCCAAGGTAAAACAGGAATCCCACCGTCGCCATCGCTCCACCTTCGCACCGTCGAGGTCGGGCACCTCCTCGGTCACGCTGCAAAAGCACGTGGGACAGACCATCGTGCAGTTCGTGCACGACAGGCACCGTCGGGCGATCGCTTCCCACCGAGGGTGGTTGGGGCGCCCGAGCAACATGTCGTGCAGGTCATCGGTGCGGAGCGTGCGACCCATGGATTCGGCCGTCCGGTCGACCACCTGTCGCCCGGCCACCTCGTCTTCGGAAGTGGCGGGCTCCAGGGGAACCCCCTCGAGCACGGCCGCCCCCCGGTCCGAGCCGATCCGCACGAGGAAGCGATGGGGAGGCGGGCTGAGTAGCTCCGTGAGGGCGAGGTCGAAATCCTTCCTCACCCCGGGCCCGGTCCCCATGGAAACGCAGAAGCAGACGGCGCTCGCTTGGCCGCATTCCACCGCGATCACGAGCCCGTTCTCCCGCCGGGCATGGTACCCGGGGTCCCGATACTTCCCGTCGAACACTCGGTCCTGAATCCGGATCGCGGCAAGCTCACAGGAGCGGACCCCCAGGAAGGCATAGGTCGGGACCGCGGTCGAATCGGACTCGACCGAGAACCCGTCCGGGGTGCGCCGCGCGGTCCACAGCCGCTCGTGGGCCGGGTAGAGGTAATTCTTCCAGCTCCGGGGTCCGGCGTTGTACCCGAAGAGGGCGGCATCCTCACGATGCTCCAACCGGTAGGCTCCCGGCCCCTGGCGGTCCGTGCGCCCGATAGGAAGGTCATCGATGCCCTCGATCTCCGCATAGACGATGGCCCCGTCCCTCACCGTGGGGCCCACGACGGTGTAGCCATGGCTCCTCAAGGAGGACACGAACGACGGAAAGTGCTCTCGTAACAACCGATAGGAACGGGAACGGTCGAGCAAGACCCCCTCTGCCGGGAACATGCCTCCCGACATTTAAGAAAATGGGTCGCACGACCCGATTCGAAAAGGGGTCGGAAAAGGAGGTTTCAGTAGCTGGGATAGTTCGGGGGAGCGGTCGGGGTGAGCATCATCGGCTGGTCCCATCGTTCCAAGTTCCGGAAGTAGGCCCGCTGCCGGATCGTACTGACCAGAAGCAGGACGAAGCTCACGAGCGCGACGAAGAACGCCGTGCTCGGGCCCCAGGTCATGGTGCCGGTCACGGTGCCCGAGTTCGGTTGGGACATCGAGTACGAGCAGGAGCCTCCGAAGGACGAGATGGCCGAGCCGGGCGAACAGATCTGCGTCGCGACGTGGCCCCCGACGATGCCGTCGAAGATCAGGAAGAGGATGATGGCGATGAGGACGAAGATGAGCGCCAGCCGGGCGAAGGAATACGGGCGCTTCACCTTCTTGCGGATCACCGGTCCGGTATCCTTCGAGCAGCGGTAACCGAAGACGCCGGAAAGGATCCCGAAGATCATTCCGAGGACCGTGAAGAGGGTCGGGATGAAAAATAACACGCCGGTCGCCGAGGAGACGGTCATGTACAGTGCACACTGCCCGACGCTGACCGTCGTGCCTGAATTCGTGCCCGTTCCCGTGACGCAGAGTTCGAGCGCGTCGAGATCGAGTTCCTCGGACATCGTGGTCCCGTTCGTGTCGTGGCCGGTCAGCACGAAGGCGTACCACGGGAAGATGAGGGAGATCACCAGGATGGCGGCTCCCACGATCGCCACGATCGCCGGCGCCAGGGAATTCCTTCGCTCGAGCGAGGAGGGGCCGGAGGGGGGAGGGGAGACCCCTGGTGGTTGCGCCCAACTGGACGGAACGGGAGGATAGGAGGGGTCCTGGGGGCCCGGTGCATACATCGGATCGGGCATCGGCCATGAGGGGGGAGCTGGACCCTCGGGTGGCGGGGGGGAGTACGGTCCGTTCACCATCAAGATGGAATGCCCCCGCACACATAACCCTAGCCGGAGCGCGCGACGCCCTGCAAAAGTGCGTTCATATACCCTCCCCGCTTACTAAAAAACGCTCGTGTACGCCATGCCTTCCCCCGGTTCTTCGAGACAGAGGATGTTGGGCTGGAAGGCGATGGGGGTGTTGGTACTCTTCCTACTCTCTACCTTCGTAGTTACCTCCGCACCTGTGAGGGCCACCTCGTTAGGCCCACAGACGCCCATGGCGAACCCCTACGTCGAAGTGAACTACACGCTCGGGACTTCGGTGACCGGGTCCGGTTACGGGGTGGCGTTCGACGCCGCTAACGGGAGCTTCTTTGTCGTGAACGCTGCCAACTTGGTAGAGGAGTTCAACGAGTCGACGTGGAAGCTGATGGGGAGCCTGACCGTAACCTCGGGGAAGTACGCCCACTTGGCCGTAGACCCGATCCATGACCTGGGCTTCGTGAATGGTGGAGCTTCGGGGGACATCACCATGTTCAACACCTCCACGCGCGCGGTGCTCAAGACCCTCGTCGTGACCGGAGGCTCCGGGATTTCGATCGACCCGATCCATGAGATCCTCCAGTTCCAGAACGGGCCGGTCCTCTCCCTCTTCGACTACGCGACCTGGAGCTATCTCGCCAACATCACGATGCCCACCATCGGGCAGGCCGTTGCCTTCGATCCGGCGAACGACTGGATCGGGGTCCTGTTCACCTCGGCGACGTCGGTCCCCA
>JAKAOF010000026.1:12327-15126 GCA_021823345.1 Thermoplasmata archaeon | reverse complement strand
CAGTGTCAGTCCCGTCGCCGGGTACTCGGTCTCACCGTCCAGCGGCTCGGTCACCGTCGCGGCCGTTTCGCTGATGGTCTCGATCGCGTTCACCCCGAAGTCGGAAGTGAATTTCGCCGTCAACTTCACCGAGTCGGGACTCCCGGCGGGCACGAATTGGTCGGTCACCTTCAACTGGGCCACGCTCTCGGCCAAGACCGCGAGCTTGTCCTTCCAGGCCCCGAACGGAAGCTACGGATTCACCGTGGCCGCGGTCACGGGCTATGGGGTCGTCCCCGGCGCGGGGACCGTGACCGTCGCCGGAAAGGCGCTCAACCAGTCGATCGTCTTCTCGGTCTACAAGGGACCCACCTATCCCGTCAATTTCACCGAGTCCGGCCTCCCGACGGGAACGAACTGGTCCGTGACGCTCGGGAGCTTGACCCGATATTCGCTGAACGCCTCCATCGATTTCTCCGCGGGGAACGGCACGTACAGCTACGCGGTGGGCGCGGTCACGGGATACACCGTGAGCCCATCCTCCGGGAGCCTCACGGTATCCGGCAAGCCGATCGCGACCTCCGTACAGTACACTCCGGTCGGTGTCACCACCTACAACGTCTCGTTCCTGGAGACAGGGCTCCCGGGGGGCACCACCTGGTCCGTGAGCCTCAACGGGGTCTTGAAATCGTTCGCGGGGACCACGATCAGCTTCGTGGAACCGGTGGGCTCCTACTCGTATACGATCGCGAGCGTGGGTACCTACACCGCGGCGCCTAGCAGCGGCACGGTCTCGGTCTCGAACACCAACATGAGCATCTCCGTCACGTTCTCCCAGGTGGCCACTTCCTGGACGGTCACCTTCGCGGAGTCGGGGCTTCCAGGGTCGACCGCCTGGTGGGTGGACCTCGCCGGGAACAACATCACCACCGTCAATCCCACGCTGACCTACACCGAGCCCAATGGGAACTATGGGTTCACGGCGGGAGGGTTCGGTTACCTGGCGACCCCCTCCTCGGGGTCGCTCCTCGTGTCGGGGCAGAACATCTCCCAGACGATCACCTTCACCGCGCAGGCGACGAAGTATCTGGTGAGCTTCTCCGAGTCCGGGCTTCCCACGGGGACCTCCTGGACGGTCGTCCTCTCCGGCACGTCCCAATCCGCGGTCGCGCCGGCATCCGTCAGCTTCACCGAGCCCGACGGGACCTACAGCTTCACCGTGAACACGGTCAGTGGATACCTACCGACCCCGGACCTCGGCTCCTTGACGGTGAGTGGCCAGGGAGTCACCCAGAACATCGTCTTTGCCCAGCAGAGCACCTACACGGTGAGCTTCACCGAGACCGGGCTCAATGCCGGCAACTTCTGGTGGGTGCAACTGGTCGGCCAGGTGAACCAGACCGCCACGGCCCCCTCGGGGATCTCCTTCCAGCTCCCCAACGGAGACTACCGCTTCTCGGCCGGCGGCCCCACGAACTATGCCGCCCTGCCTCCCGGAGGGTCGGTCCTCGTGAGCAGTGGGCCGACGAGCCAAGTGATCCAGTTCACCTATGCCCCGGTGGGTTCCTATCTCGTCGATTTCATGGCGAGCAATCTCCCCGGGGGAGCGAGTTGGTCGGTCACGATGGGGGGAAGCACGCGGACGTCCTCCCAGAGCTCGGACCCCTTCTACGAACCGAACGGGAGTTGGTCCTTCACGGTGAGCCCTCCCTCGGGATACTCGGCCTCCCCCAGCTCCGGGGGAGCTCAGGTGCGGGGCAGCCCCCAGGACATATTCATCACGTTCACCCAGGTCTCGAGCAGCTCCTCCAATTCGACACAATCCACGCCGCTCCTTGGAGGGAGCCTCCTTGACCTTGTCTGGATCGCGGGCATCGTTGGGGCCGGGGTCGTCGCGGTCCTCCTGACCCGGCCCCGGCGCGACCCGCCCGCGTACTGACCCCGGTCCATAGGGGGACCCCTTCGCGGCGTCCCCTCGCTGCGAACGTGGGACCGGTAGGGTCCCTGACGGGGGGAGGCGGGACAAAGACCTAAATGTTCTGCCCCCTCGCTTTCCGTGACGACCCATGGCCAAGAACTTCTCCGACCGGCTTGACCAAGCCCTGAGGGACCGGCAGACGTTCCTCACCGTGGGCTTGGACCCGCGCCCCGGGGGCCTCCCCGAGCCGCTGCAAGGCGCCCCGGAGGCGGAAGCCCTACGGGAATACCTCCTCGGGATCGTCGGGGCCACTCGAGAGTCGTGCGTGGCCTTCAAGATGCAGCTCGCCAGCTACTTCGCCTTCGGGATCGACGGGCTTCGACTACTCTCGGAGATCCGCCGAGAGATCGGAACGGACGTCCTCACGGTGCTCGATCTCAAGGCCGCGGACATCCCTTCCACCATGGAGCTCTATCGGACCGGCGTCTTCGAGCGCCTGGGCTTTGATGCCATGACGGTCAACCCGTACCTCGGGTGGGAGACGGTGGAGGCGGCCCTCGGGAATTCCCCGAACGGTGTGTTCGTGCTCCTGCACACCTCGAACCCCGGGTCCCAGGATTTCCAAGAGCTCACCCTCGCCAGTGGAGCGAAGCTCTGGCGCTCCCTTCTGCCGCGCATCCGATCCCTTGCCGACTCGGGCAACGTGGGGGCGGTGGTAGGTGCGACCTACCCGGAGGCGCTCGCCGAGGCCCGCACGGGGCTCGGCCCCTGCGTCCCGCTCCTCGTACCCGGCGTCGGGCGACAGGGAGGAAGGCTGGAGGATGTGCTCCGCACCGGACTCGGCGAATCGGGGGGTGCGCTCCTCATCAACGCCTCTCGCTCGATCCTCGAGGCATCGCGGG
>JAKAOF010000026.1:0-12227 GCA_021823345.1 Thermoplasmata archaeon | reverse complement strand
TGGTTCATCACCATCCTCGACATGAAGGCGTACACCATCCTCATCAAGGTGTCATCGAGCTCGGATGCCACCGGGACGTGGTACTCCACGATCACGCTCACCGCCGCGGGCCGGATCTTCCCGGACCAGCCCCAGGTGGGGATCGAGAGCAATGTCTTTGCCATCTCCGCCAACGACTTCAAGGGCAACACGCTCGAGTACTCCCAGTACTGGATCCTCAACAAGTCCCAGATGATCACGGGGGCCGCGACGGTCGCCACGGATACCTTCACGAACCCTCTCCAGTCGGTGCATCCCATCTCCTCCACGGTGCCGCTGTCGACGCTCTACCTCGTCAGTGACGGGGCCGGCGGAGCCTCCTCGCTCGCGTTCATCAGCGTCAACGGGACACCGCCGGCAGCGCTCACGACCACGGAGACGAACCTAACGCTCAATCCAGTGGAGACCCTTCCCCCCGAACCCGTGCCGGCCCTGGGAGGCTCGGTGGATGATGACGATGGCCGCATCGAATCGGGCACGTACTACCAGAACACCGTGTGGGCCACCGCCACCGACGGTTGCAACGGCGGGTTCACCTGCGTCCGCATCTTCGGGGTGAACGTGTCGACGGACACCTTCGTGCAGGATTTCGACTGGGAGAGCTCCCCGGGAATGTACGACTACTATCCGGCGCTGGCCGTCGACCGCGCCGGGAACCTGGGAGTCGCCTTCTCCAATTCGAGCAGTACCACGTACGCGAGCATGATGATCACCGCGAGGGCGGTCAGCGATCCCTCCGGTACCTTGGAGGCGCCCGTCTTGGTCGCTCGGGGGCAAGCCGCGGCCTCCGGGGGCGGAGGCCTTTCGGGCTCCTCCCGGTTCGGGGACTACTCCGGCGTCGCCTTGGACCCCGTCGACGGGGGGACCTTCTGGGGGGCAGGGGAATACATCGGGAGCACCGGGGGTCTGTGGAGCACCTGGATCCAACCCTTCCAGGTGATGGCGAGCGGTCTCGTGTCGCTCAACCGGTCCGCAGTCGGGGAGGTCAACTACGCGCTCACGTTCAATGCGCACTTCTCGGGGGGAGCGCCCCCCTACACCGCCACCTGGATCTGGGGCGACGGCACGGCGAAGACCGTGCAGACGGGCCTGACGAGTTCCCCGGCAACGGTGACCCACACCTTCACGAGCCCCTCGGCGCCCACTTACGTGGTACGAGTATTCCTCAACTCATCGATGGCCTCGGCCAACGATTCGGTGAACATCACGGTCTACCCCCATGTCCAGGCCGCGTTCACCCCGAGCCGGCCCACCTCGGTCGTGCCCGCGAACGAGACGTTCACGAGCGCTTCGAGCGGCGGTTTCGGGTCGTATTCCTACAGTTGGAGCTTCGGGGATGGGAACTCCTCGACCGCGGCGTCCCCCCCCTTCCAGACCTACTACACTCCCGGTACCTACCTCATCAACCTCACGGTGACGGATGCACTGGGTTACCGCAGCACCGCCACCTTCTCCCTCACGGTGTGGGGGACGCTCGGTGTCAACTTGGCCCTGTTCTCGGGGTGGAACCTCGTCGCGCTTCCCCAGGGCTACAACGACTACACGCTCTATGAGCTCGCGCAACTCCTGGGGAACCGTTTCCAGTTCTTCGAGGCGATGGGCGGCGCGGCCTTCACGAACTATTCGCTACCGGGGAACTCGGGAAACGGCTCGACCGCCGTGTCGGCGGGGAACGCTGTGTGGATCGAGGTCTCCGCCAACACCACCCTCACCCTCTGGGGAAACTCGACCGCGTCCATCCCCGGGGTCCCTCTGGCCTCGGGATGGTCGAGCATCGGCTGGTCGGTAACCACGGCGACCAACGCCTCCGCCCTTGCCCAGAGCATAACCGGGGCCACGGCCGTGTCCGTCTGGAACGCCTCGAGCCAACAGTGGATCACGTACATCGTGGGATTCTCCCCGTCCATCTACGACTTCACCGTGACCGCAGGGGAGGGGGTCATGATCTGGACTCCCGCCGGCGCGTCGGTGAACGAGTGAGGTTCGTACCCGTTCCCCACGCGGCGAACGGGGCGTGACCGTGATCCGCTCCGGCTCCCGTCGGGCCCGATCTTTGGGCCCCCGCGGGGGAACTAAGAGCTCGCGCTGAACAGTTGCTCCAACTGGTCCACGACCACCTGGACGCTGTACTTCGCCACGGCATGTTCCCGGGCCTTCTGACCCATCTCGAAGAGGAGGGCCGGGTCGCTGAGGATCACCGAGAGCTTCTTCGCCAAGTCCTCCGGCAGGAGCGGTTCCGTGAGGAGCCCGTCGACCCCGTTCTCGACCACCTCGCGCACCCCGGGCATGTCGGCCACGATCACCGGCCGCCCGCAGGACATGGCGTTGACGGCGGCCAGCCCGAACCCTTCGAGGCGGTTCACGGACGGCAGCGCCACGACGGTGGCGAGGGCGTAGTACCTCGGCAGGTCCTGGTCGGTGATCCCCTGGGCAAAGACGACCCGTTCGGATATTCCCAGGTCGAGCGCTTCTTCCTTGAGCGGACGAAGGTCCGGGCCGCCCCCGACGACCACGAGGAGCACGTCGGAGGGCAGTCGCTCGAGCGCCCGCAGAAGGTCGTCCACCCCCTTGTGCGGCACCAACCGACCCACAAAGAGCACGATGCGCTTCCCCTCCGCCCCGAGCGACCGGCGCAGGGCAAGGTCCTCGGTCATCGGGTGAAAGAGCGTGGTGTCCACCAACGAGGGGATCACGTGCGCACGGATCCCGGAAAGATAGCGGGAGGTGTGGGCGTATCCCTCCGTGTGGACGATCACCTTCTGCGCAGCCGCAAGGGTCTGGGGAAGGAACATCTTCTGGTAGAGGTCCGAGAGCAGCTCTCCCACGACCCCCTCGAGGAAGAGGTCACAGTGGTAGGTGAGGAAGACCTTGACCCGGCGATTCCGGAGCGCCCGGGAGGCGAAGAAGGACGTGAGCGGCGGTGGGTAGTGCATGTGGACCACGTCCGCCTCCATCCGCTCCAGGTACCGGCCGATCCGAAGGGTCAACGGGGTGGCGAAGACCTCGCCCAGGATCGGCGTGCGCACGATGCGGTATCCCGCCGGGTCCTTCTCTGTTTCCGGCAGGTTCTTCGCATGCCGGGAGGTGAGGACCGTGACCTCATGCCCCCGGCGAGCCAGCTCGGCAGAGACCAGGGCCACATGGCTCTCGACCCCGCCTACGTGCGGCTTGAAAAATGGGCATACCTCGATGATACGCACGGACCGTCAACTTCCTTGTGAGTATATGGAAGTTCGCCTGCTCTCGAGGAAAGGGACGGGACTATCCCGGGAGGGAGTCCTGCGCCACGAGGCTCCAGATGTGCTGCGCCACCCGGGGGAGGGGGAGGCGCTGGACCTTGGGCGACGGGACCCACTCGTGACCTTCCCCGACCGCCCGAGGAGCCGTGCTCGCGCCGCGATAGATCCAGATCTCCGACACGAAATGACTGTAGACATGACGGAGCGTGCCCACGTATCTCAGTCGGTGGCCCTCGTGCGGAAGCAGTCGGGACGCCTCCTTCCGAGCGGCGGACAGCGGTGTCGTTCCCGCCGGGACGGGCGTCTCCGGGAACCCCCAGAGACCTCCGAGCAGACCGTGCCGCGGGCGTTCATAGAGCAGCCACCGGCCCCGGTGCTCCAGTGCCAACGCGGCGACGGGTCGCACGGGGCGGGCGCGTCGAAGCGCGGAAGCGACCGGCAGGCGGCCAGGATCCGGAACCTCGCGGAATGCCCGGCACCGAAAGGCGAGCGGGCACCGGGAGCATTCCGGGTGTCGCGGGAGGCAGATCGTCTCGCCCAGTTCCATGAGCGCCTGGGCGAATCCCCCGGGATTCTCCCCGGGGATCTCCGGTGCGAGCTCACGCTCGATCCCCCGACGGACCGCCGAGCGAGTGGGATCTTGCTCGACCCGGTATAGACGCGAAGCGACCCGGAGGACGTTGGCATCGATCCCCAGGACCGGGACCCCGAAGGCCTGGCTGGCGATGGCGCGAGCCATGTACGGTCCGATCCCGGGAAGTTCCTCCAGCTCCTCGACGGAGCGGGGCAGGGTCCCGTGGTGACGTTCCATGACGATCCGGGCGGCCTCGTGAAGGTGGCGGGCCCGCGCGTAGTACCCGGCTCCCTCCCACACCTTGAGGACCCGGGAGAGCGGAGCGCGGGCGAGCGCTCGCACGGTGGGAAAGGCGCGGAGGAACCGCTCGTAGTACGGGACGGCCTGGTCCACCCGCGTCTGCTGGAGCAACGCCTCGGCCACCCAGATCGAGTATGGGGAAGGGGCACGCCTCCAGGGGAGAGGACGCGCCGAGGCCCGGTACCATTCAAGGAGCGAGGGGGCGAGCGTTCCGTGGGATGGACGGCCCGAGGAGGTCAAGCAGACCACTCAGGGGGATTCGGCGCCGGCGGACCGGCGGGACTCCCGCTGCTGCAGCAGCTCGCCCGGAGCGATCGTCGAGATCTCGATCCCGCGCATCGGCTCTCCGAGACCCGCGCTCACCTCGGCCAGGCGCGCCGCGTCCGTGTAGTGTAACGTCGCCTCGACGACCGCATGGGCGACCTTCTTCGGGAACTTGGCCTTGAAGATGCCGCTGCCGACGAAGACCCCATCCGCGCCCAGGAGGCGCACGAGGGCCGCATCCGCTGGCGTGGCGATGCCCCCGGCGGCGAAGTTCACCACGGGCAGACGACCCTTCTCGCGAACCTCCCGCACGGTCGCGATGGTAACGCGTTCGACCTCGACGAAACGGCGGAGGACGTCCTCGCCTCCCTGTTGCAGCTGCCGGATCTCCCCGTGGATCGCCCGGAGGTGGCGGACCGCCTCGACGACGTTGCCGGTCCCGGCCTCGCCCTTGGTGCGGATCATGGCGGCGCCCTCCTCGATCCGGCGCAATGCCTCCCCGAGGTTCCGAGCTCCGCAGACGAAGGGAACGGTGAACTGCTTCTTGTCGATATGGAAGAACGGATCGGCCGGGGTGAGAACTTCGGATTCGTCCACCATGTCGACCCCGAGATGCTCGAGGATGCGGGCCTCGGCGGTGTGCCCGATGCGGGCCTTCGCCATCACCGGGATGCTCACGGCATCCATGATCTCGCGGACCTTCTTCGGGTCCGCCATGCGGGCGACCCCGCCCTGCGCCCGGATGTCCGCGGGGACCCGCTCGAGCGCCATGACGGCGACCGCTCCGGCCTCCTCCGCGATGCGGGCCTGTTCTGCCGTGGTGACGTCCATGATGACCCCGCCCTGTTGCATGCGGGCAAATCCGCGCTTCAAGCGCTCCGTTCCAGTACGGGGTGGTGCCAATTCGCTCATCGCTCCCCTCGTACCGGCTACCGGGTCCCGACTATTTAACGGAATTGACATTTCTCTTCAACCGGTGGTACCGGGAGAGCATGGACATCTCCCGCGCCATGTCCGAGAGCGCGGTGCGCTTCGAAGGGTCCCGGTTGAATTTCGAGAGCACCTGGAAGAAGGTGCCCATGAGGAGGGGCTTCATTCGATGTCGTGCGCGTATTCGGAGAGGATCGTCATCGCTTTCCCGATGTTCTCGCGAGAGTTCGCGAAGGAGAAGCGCAGGTGTCCCTTCCCGAGCGGGCCGAAGGCCGAGCCGGGAGTGCACAGGAGTCCGCGCTGCAACAGGCCGTGGGCGGCCTCCACGTCGGTCACCCCCCAGTCGAAGCTGGGGAAGGCGTAGAACGCGCCCGTCGGCTCGACGCAGCGGATGCCTTGGATCGAACGCAGGTACTTGACGATGAAGTCCCGGCGTGCCCGGAACTCCCGGACCATCGCCTTGACGTCGGCCTCGGCCTCCTGGAGCCCCTTGAGGGCCGCGATCTGCGGCGGAGTGGGCGGGCAGGCGACGAGATGGTAGTGGATCTTGTCCGCTTCGGTCAGGAAGTCCTTGTCCCCGAGCATGTACCCGAGACGCCACCCGGTCATCGCGAAGATCTTGCTGAACGAGTTCACGATGATGACTTTGTCCAGACGTCCCCAGAAGCTCGAGTAGGGCTCGTTGAGGTACTGGATCTGGTCGTAGACCTCGTCCGAAACGACGGTGAGGTCATGCCGGAGCGCGAAGTCGACCAGCTTGTCCACGACCCGGCGCGGAAAGACCGTGCCCGTGGGGTTCGAGGGGGAGTTCACGATGAGCGCCGTGGTGCGACGGGTCACCTTGCTCTCGAGCTCGTCCATGTCCGGGAGGAAGTTGTTCGATTCCTTCAGGGAGTAGTAGACCGGGCGCGCATCGGCCATCCGTGCATGCTGGGCGTAGAGCACGAACCCGGGGTTCGGGACCAAGACCTCGTCCCCGGCCTCGTAGAGCGTGAGCGCCGCGACGGCGAGCGCCTCGGATCCACCGACCGAGATGAGCACATTGTCCCGGCTCGCCGGGCCGTAGCGCTCCTCGTAGATCTGGGCGATGGTGTCGCGCAAGGGGATGATGCCCCGGGTCGGACCATACTTGTTGAACCCTTCCCGGACCGCCTGAAAGAGCGCTTCCTTCACGAGCTCGGGAGGATTGAAATCGGGTTCTCCCAGGCCGAGGTTGATCGCATCCGGCGGAGCCGCATCGAACATCTTGCGGATGCCCGACATCTCCAAGTTTCGTGCTCGTTCGGAGATCATGGCCTTAGGATGAATCACACGCGCGCGATTCCGGATAAAGACATCACCATGAGATGCTGTAGCACGACTGGGTCGTTTCCTCGGGGCGCTCCGTCGGGCAGGCACTCTCCGGAGATGGGGCGGTGCCGAATGAGCCTTTCGGAAGTGTCCGGATGAGCCCTCCCGAGGTCACGAACCGGAGCGGCTTCACCCCGGTCGGAGCGGTACGGAGGAGCGAGCGAAGAATAATGGAGAGCTTCCAATCCCGACGAGGTCGAACGAAAGTGGGATTCCATCCCGAATGCGCCCTCGTGCCGTGATGGCACGCCCAGTGCACGAACCGCGAGACGAACCGAGGGGACGAGGTGGCCGACTTAGGCGGTCTTGACGGCGTCGGCGACCTTGGAGAGCTCGGTGAGCGCGCCGCTGGTCTCGGTGTCGTGGTTCACGACGGCGACGAGCAGGGCCTTCTTCCCGCTTCCCACAATGATGGTCTTCGAGTCGTTCCCTTCCACGATGATGTGGCTGGGAGGAGACCGGTTGAGTTCCGTGTTCGCGGTGGCGGCGGCGCCCAGGATCGTGGCGCACATGATGGCAAAAGTCTCAGTGTACACCCCGGTCGGAACATCGGCGGAGAGCACGAGCCCGTCCCTCGAGATAAGGGCCGCTGCGATGGCTCCGATGCGGGTTTTCAGGTTCTTCACCACTTCGTTAACGTCCTCTCCGGCCACCTTAGTTCACCCCGATTCCTTCATGCTGCCTGAATGCGAAAAACGCAGGCTTCCTTTCCATTGCCGGCACATTCTTCCTCAAGACAGTTGACCCGGGTAGAACTCTTACGTTCATAAAGCTCACGGAGCATGCCGCGCAGTCTGTGGCAGGTGACCCCTTGCCCATCGACCGCTTCGATACTTCCCTTGACGACCACCCGGTCGGTCCGAAACTCCACGGATTCGACCCAACCGAGCTTGATCATGAGTTCCGTCGCCCGCTGGAAGTAGTGTTCCTGGTCCCCGAGGGCCTCCTGGGCGATCTCGGCGCCCAAGATGGCTCCCTCGCGGGCAAAGAGGCCATGGCAAGCGCTCGCCATCACGGACTCGTAGAGTTCCCGGACCTTGATGAGGGCGTTCTGGTCGACCCTGACCTCGCGCATGCGCAATTTTAAATGGAGAGTCGGACCCCCTTATAACCTGCATACCGAATAGGGGCGGGTGCGGGGGCCTCCCGCCGGCTGGGCTCACCCTTTCTGGAGGGCGAGCAGGTCCTCGGTCGAGATCTTTCCCCCTTTCTTGATGCGCGCGAAGAGGTCGTCTTCCTTGGGGGGCTCCTCGAGCCCGCTCTCTCCCGCCGCCTTGCGCTTCGCCGCAAAAAGGAGCTTCTCGATGTCGCGGACCTCCTCGATCGAGGCGATGTGGAGCTTGTGCTCTTCGTCGCTCGCGGTCTTGACCGTGGTGATCTTGCCCTGCATCTCGTCCAACTGACGGCGCATGGCATCGACCGCCTCGTAGAGGTGTCCCATCTCCTCGTGGTTCTTCTGGGCGGCCAGGGCGGACTCCTCGACCTCCTTGTGGTACTTCTCGGCGAGCGCCCGCGCGTCGTCGAGCTCCTTGGTGAGGGCCAGGATCTCGGGGTCCTTGCGGAACCGCTCCTCCTGGGACTTGAGCTCCCGTTGGATCCGCTGCATCTCTCCGATGAGGCGCTCCTCGGCCTCCTTGGAAAGGCTGCTGGTCATGTGCTTGAACTCAAGGTCCTTGAGCAGCCGCCAGAGCGATACGTTGCCCTTCTTTACGTCGGCGGCCTTGCGCTTCTCGTGGACCGCCTCGGTCAGGCGCCCGACCTTCTGGTTCCACTCCTCCCGGTTCTTCTTCGCCTCGCGCACCGCGTCATTGAGGCGGTCGCGCTCGTTCCGGCGGGCCCAGGCGTCGTCGCTCTTCTCCCGCATGTCGTGGATGACGGCCCCGCGCTGGTCCATGAGGGCTCGTACCTCGGCATTCAAGGTATCCCGCTTGGCTCGATGAGCGTCGGCCCGGGCATTGGCCTCCGTCCGTCGCTTCTCGAGGTCATCCACGTCCGTGGAGGGGGGCGGGTCCATCTAAGAGATTCCCCCGTCCGCCTCCCGAGCGATCCGGGGAACTTTGCGCACATGCGCCGGCATAGGCTATCACTACCCTTTCCGAATTAGCTCATGAAGCTTTTGGTGGCCCGCTCGGGTCGATTCCGGTGCAGGGCGAGGAGATATCTACCCCCCCGGGATATTGCGAGCGTGGTCATGGCGAGCGAGGACGTCGGGAAGATCTACGGAGACGTGGGCGTGGGACAGTTCAAGGTCGCCCTCACCATTCCGGTCGAGCGCGGGGAGTACCTCGCCGTGGACGATGATGGACGCCACCGGGTGCTTTGTCAGCTCTCCCAGCTCGAACGCAAGAGCGATGCGAGCGCGGAGAAGACGCTCGAGCACCTTTCGCCCGGGACCGCGGTCACGCTCGCGGACGCGCTCTTCGGCAAGGCGAACGTCGTCGGCTTCCGGGAAAACGGCATCGTCGCCGTCCCCCAGCTCCCGTTCAAACCGGGCACCTCGGTCCTCCGGGCCGAGGAGAACCTGATCGCGGACGTCATGGGTCTCCGGGAGAACGGGAAGACCGGGGCCTATGTCGGACTCTTGCGGGGACACTCCCTCCGCGTGGAACTGGACATCAACCAGCTCGTGCAGCGCCACCTGAGCGTCCTGGCGAAGACCGGCGGAGGGAAGAGCTACCTCGTCGGGGTCCTGCTGGAAGAGTTCATGAAGCACGACGTGACCTGCATCATCATCGATCCGCACGGCGAGTACGGGAGCCTGCGGTTCAAGTCCGACCACATGCGGAACGCGGAGCGCTTCGGGGTCGAAGCGCGGGGCTTCCGGGACAAGATCCTCGAGTTCTCCCCGGACACCACGCTGAACCGCGACGCGAAGCCGCTCACCTTCTCCCTCCGGAACCTCGATGCGAGGGAACTCCTCACGTTCATGGGCTCGACCAACGTCCGGGGATACGTCGCGCCCCTCAAGGGGATCATCGAAGCGGCCAGCCAGGCGAATCCCGAGTACACCCTGAAGGACCTCATCCGGATCGCCCACGCTCGGGCGGCGGAGGAGGGCAACCCGACGTTCGAGTCGCTCGCGGAGAAGCTCGATTACCTCGAGGAGACCAAGCTCCTCGCCCCGGTGGGCACCTCGCTCCATGAACTCGTGGTGCCGGGCAAGATGACGATCGTGAACCTCCGGGGGGTGGCCCCGGACGTCCAAGAGCTCGTGGTGACCCGGATGCTCTCCACCTTCTTCGAACAACGCAAACGGGGCAAGATCCCCCCGCTCTTCCTCGTCATCGAGGAGGCGCACAACTTCTGCCCCCAACAGGGGCAGGCGATGTCGTCCCGCATCCTCAAGACGGTCGCGAGCGAGGGCCGCAAGTTCGGCCTCGGCCTGTGCATCGTGAGCCAGCGTCCGGCGCGGGTCGACAAGAACGTGCTCTCGCAGTGCGCGACCCAGCTCATCTTGCAGGTCACGAACCCCCTGGACGTGCGCGCCATCTCGCAATCCATCGAAGGGCTGACCGAGGGGATGACGGAGATCATCCAGGCGCTCCCGGTCGGTACCTGCCTCGTCAGCGGGGCCGGTTTCCACACCCCGCTCTTCTGCGACGTGCGGACCCGTTCGAGCCGCCACGGCGGAGAATCCGTCAACGTCATTCCGACGTAGGGGACGAACGCTTCGGGCTCACGTCGTGATCGCCGCGATGATGCAGTCGCTGAGATCCCGCCACACGACCTCTCCCTCGGCAAAACCGGCCTTCTTAAGGTAACGCAGGTGGGCCGAGGCCGGAAGGTCGGACTCGCTATGCCGGGGGAACCGTCGATTTCGCTCTTCGACCAGCGGTCGAAGCTCCTCCACGCGCAGCACCTCATTCCACCAGGTGCTCCAGGGTTGGCTTGGGTCTCGCAACCCGTGGCTTCGCTTCACGTTCATGTAGGTGTCGAATGATACCTTCTTCAGCCTCCTCGAGCTCGGACCGACGGGGGCCCGGTCACCGTTCAGGAGGATCCCTCTCCGCCGCAACAGCTCGCCCGCCCGCCGATAGGTCCGCTCGAGCTGAGATGGGGTCAGCCAATGGAATGCGGTCGTGGAGATCACGGCATCAAACTTCCGGGTGGGGAGCCCTCCCGGCCAGTCCTTCCTCCGGAGGTCGGCATCCACCCAGTTCAGGCGACCTCCCATCGTCCCGTAGCAGGAACGGCCAAGTGCCAACTGAAGCGGGTCGCAGTCGACCGCCGTGCAGCGAGCCCCCGGGAACCTTTCGAGGAGGCGAACGCTGAGCGATCCCGGGCCACTCCCGAGGTCCAAGGCGTGGAACTTCGGAGGCAGCCACTCGTCGAGGAGGTCGAGCATCCGGGAAAATCGGATCTCCCGAAGCGGGATGTAGACGGTCTGCATCTTCTCCCACTGGCGGACAATGTCCCTCGCGACCCGTCGCGTGACCATCCTCCCACACAACGAAGGGCGGGTTATCAGCCTTGGTCTCGCCCCGTGCACGCCACCCCGTCGACCCTCCTTAAGGACCGGACGGGAACGGGGTCACGCCGATGGCGGGTCCGGAACCTTGTTCCGGTGGTGCTCGATCCATCGCACGCCGAAATCCACGAGGGTCCGTTGCGGCATGAGCCGCGACTCCGAGATGCCCACCGGGCCGATGGACACGCTTCGGGTCTCCGACTCAAGGTCCTTCCCCAGCGAACCGAACTCCTCGGAATGCCAGTTGAAATCAAGGAGCAGGAATTCCTCCACCCGTCCCTCGCGTACCCACTTCCCCTTGCGCGACCGCATCTCCTCCCGGCCGGGCCAGTGGGCCCGCGTCTCGGAAAGGTGCAAGGAAGAGTTGGAATCGTGACCCACCCCGAGGAGGAGGACGTACCCGCCGAGATCGTAGAGCCGCGCAAGGGGGGACCCGTCTCCGGCCGCATTCTCCAGGCTGTGGTTCCCGACCAAAGTGGGGGCCTGCGGCCCTCGCGCGGAGAAGGATAGGCTGGGGTGAGGGCTACGGAGGGTGCCCGGTTGCGTCCGGAAGGTCTCTGCGATCACTCCCAGGTGTTGGGAGCGGGCCCAACGGCCATCGTACGGGGGCCACTCCTCACGGATGGTCGCCCACCAGCTCTCCGGTACGGGGGGGTTCTCCCATTCGGAGGGTTCGGGAGCATCGTAGGAGTACGCCGGCATCATCAGGGTCACGGTGGATCCGAGGGCTTCCTCCAAGGCGAGGACCACGGTCTCCGCGCCATCCACCACCCAACCGAGCGAGGAGAGGGAGGAGTGCACCAGCAGGGTCATGCCGGGAGTGACCCCGAGCGCCCGTAGGTCCGTGACCAATCGAGACCCGGTGATGGGGCCCCCGGTCGTCCGGGAGATGACCTGTGCCTCAGCGGCGCAACGCGGATTCTCGCTCACGGCGGAGGGATGCGTTGGGTAGGATATCAATGCGAGGGAAGTTGGCTCGGTGGGTGCCATCGGGGGCTTTCGACACCCATCGAATGAAGATCATGCTTCTACGTTCGTTGGTAGAGGGTCCTCGAGGGAAGAA
>JAKAOF010000064.1 GCA_021823345.1 Thermoplasmata archaeon | reverse complement strand
CGCCGGGTAACGGTCACCGCCGAAGACCAAGTCCGGAAGGGAAATATCTCGCTGACGAAGCCATGGTACGCCCATCCATGGTATGCCAACATATGAATCGCGACACATACATATCTAGATTCACCATAATACATATATTGCCCGATTCTTGACGACTCGTGAGTACAGCAGAAATGCCCGACCAACACATGCACCAGGCGTCGTCCATCGTTAAGTACGAATCGGTAGAGAAAGGATCTCATTCGCCCCCATCTACTGCCGGATTCACCTCGCAGAGAGTGGCCCCGCAGGGCGTCCGGTCGGTCTCACGCGGTTGGCTTTCTCGCTCCCTGCTGTGGGGCATCTCGTTCATCGTGCTTACCAGTGCGCTCGGAGTGGTCGGCGCCGGAGGACTGCTGTCCCCCCTAAGCTCGGCCTCGATGGGGGCCCACGTGCCCCAAGGTCCCACCCAAGGTCAGCGACTGCTCCAGGATGCCGCCCAGTCGCTCTCCGCAGGAGACGGTCCTGCCCACGGAATACCTTCCCGCTGTTCCGCCGTGACGGGGGCAGGAGAGGTCACCTGTTCGAGCCTAACGCCAGTGCCCCCTACGCTCGCCTGGTCGCCAATCGGCTCTCCACAGGGCCGATCGGGTGTCTCGATGGTCTACGATGCGGCCGACGGCTACGTCGTACTCTTCTCGGGCGGTTCGAGCTCTGCGGTCCAAGGCGACACCTGGATCTTCCAGAACGGAAAGTGGACCGAGCTTTCCCCCCTCGTCTCCCCCTCGCCACGGCTTGGGGCGTACATGACCTACTACTCGACTGGCGGGTACGTTCTCCTCTTCGGGGGATGGGGAGGAAACTCCGGTCCCTACGAATACGGCGACACCTGGGCCTTCTCGGGAGGCAACTGGCAGCTCCTCATCCCACAGAACTCCTGCCAAGGCTCGGGCGGAGCCCTCAGCTGCCCTAGCCCGCGGGACAGTGGCTCCCTGGCGGACAACCCGTCACTGGGGGTCGCCATCCTCTTTGGGGGATACGGGGGGTACGGCGACACCTGGGAATTCTCCAATGGAAAGTGGATCCAACTGATCAGCTCTGCCGCCTGCACGCAGGGAGGCGGAAACACCACCTGTCCTTCGGCACGATCGGATGGCGCCATGGCTTGGGACCCGGTCCTGAGCGGCGATGTCCTGTTCGGAGGCAGCAATGGGACAGCCCTCAACGACACGTGGCTCTTCCATGCCGGCAAGTGGACCGAGCTGATCGCGCCCACGGCCTGCACGGCCGTGACCGGGACGGAGCCCTGCCCGGCTCCCCGTGAAGAATCCAGCCTTGCCTACGACTCGACGGACGGCTACATGGTCCTCTTCGGAGGATACGATGGGAGTTCGGTCGACTTCGGGGACACCTGGACCCTGGTGAACTCGACCTGGCACTACCTCTCCGCCGCCTCGGGATGCGCCAACTGCCCGGGGACCCGGAGCCTCGCCGGTCTGGCGGACGATCCGGCCCTTGGGGGCCTCCTGATGTTCGGAGGATATGCCTACCGGGGCGACTCCTGGATCTTCGCTCAAGGGAATTGGACTCCCGAAGCGCCGTCCAATGCCCCGACCGCCCGTTGGGGAGCGAGCATGGCGTGGGACCCCGCGGAGAACATGGTCCTCCTCTTTGGAGGCACGGACGGTTCCGCCTTCAACGACACCTGGGGCTTTGCCGCAGGCACTTGGACCCTTCTCGACTCCTCCGTGGTCTGCCGGACCTCCGCGTGCCCCTCACCCCGGTCGGGAGCGGCGATGGGATGGGACGCCACGACGGGCCAGATGGTCCTCTTCGGAGGACAGTCTTCCACCGGGACCGTCCTCCGGGACACCTGGGCCTTTGCCGCGGGAGCCTGGACAGAAGTGCTCGCCAGCGGGAGCTGCACGAGTACCACGTGCCCCTCGGCACGCACGAACGCGTCCCTCGCATGGGACGCCACGGACCTTGAACTCGTGCTCTTCGGAGGTCATGCGACGAGCTACTACAACGACACTTGGACCTTCTCGGGAAGCAACTGGCACGAGGTGCTGAGCAGCACCCAGTGCGCCTCCCAGCCTTGCCCTTCGGCCCGTGCCGGAGCATCGTTCGCTGCGGCTCCGCTGGGCCAGGGTGGCCTGGTCCTCTTTGGAGGAGCCACCGCCGCCACGACCTTTGTCAACGACACCTGGGGCTTCGCCGGTGGGGCGTGGACCGACCTCGAGTCCTCGACCCAGTGTCTCACCGTTGCGTGCCCCAGCCCTCGGGCGGGTGCCGCCATGGCCTTCTACCCCACGGATAACGTGGACATCCTCTTTGGCGGGGCGACCAATTCGAGCGCCTTCTCGGACACCTGGTCCTTTGCGGGGAACACCTGGACCTCGCTTTCGCTCTACGGGCCCTCGTCCCGGTCCTCCTCCGGTTTCGGATACGACGCACAGGGGGGATACCTCGTCCTGGTCGGCGGCCAGCAATACGGCCAGGCGTTGGGGGACGTATGGGCCATTGGCCTGCCCTTCGCGGTCGCCACCCCGACGGCGAGCAGCCTCCCGGTGGACCTCGGTCAGTCGCTCACGTTCTCCGACACGTCGAGCGGAGGAGGTGCTTCGACCGCCATCAACTGGGAGGGACTTCCCCCGGGATGTGCGACGAGCTCCCCGACCGCCTCGATCACGTGCACGCCCTCGATGAACGGGACGTACTATGTGACCACCGTTGCCGTTCCCGGCAACGGGCTTCCTGGGGTCACGAGCAACTTCCTGTCCTTCACGGTGAACACCGACCCGTCGGTGACGATCCGCGCGAACTCGACCCAGGCGGCGTTGGGGACCAACCTCACCCTGCAGGCCGTTGCGCAGGGGGGGACCGCGTCCTTCGGACAATACCTGTGGACCGGGCTTCCTCCGGGCTGCGCCCCCTCGGTCAGTTCGGGCGCCACCCAGGTCTGCGCGCTGACGTCCGCCACGGACCTCGGCTCGTGGCAGATCGTGGTGAACGTGGTGGACTCTTCCGGTTACAACACCACCTCGTCCCCGTTCCCGCTCACCGTGAGCGTGGCTCCCTGGAGCCTGACCTTGGTCGCCACCCCATCGGTGATCGACCTCACCCAGTACCTCACGATGAACGCCCAGGCGAACGGATTCACCGGAGCCCTGACCTACAAGTGGACCGGGCTCCCGCCGGGATGCACGCCCGCTTCCAACACCTCGGCGAACATCCTATGCCCTCCCACCGCGACCGGAACGTTCGAGATCTCCGTGTCGGCCTACAATGTCACGGCCGGGACCCAGACCTCGCTCCCCAGCACGGTGATCATCAACCCGGCGCTGGGCGCTCCCACCCTCGCGGCGAGCTCCAACTACCTCGCGCAGGGACAGACGCTCCAGCTTCAGACCAAGATCTCCGGCGGGACCAGCCCGTACACCTTCAAGTGGACCGGACTTCCCCCCGGGTGCCTTGCGGGAGACGCCTCGGGCATGTCGTGCGTTCCCTCGCAAACGGGACAGTTCAACATCTCGGTCGCCGCCATCGACGCGACGGGCCAGCAGTCGACCACGGCCTCCGTGCATGTTGAGGTGAACGCCACGCTCCAGTCGGTGGTCCTCATCGCGTCCTCGGATGCGGTCGATGTGGGAGGTTCGCTCTACCTGAACGCGACCGTACAGGGGAACGCGGCGAACGCCCAGCTGACCTGGCAAGGTCTGCCCCCGGGCTGCACCGCAGGAGGGACGAACCTATCTTGCTCCCCGACCCAGCCCGGCACGGACTCGATCCTGCTAACGGCCTCGCTTCCGGGACAGGCTCCCCTCCACTCGAACCTCGTCGTGGTCCACGTGTACCCGGTGCTCTCGCAGCCCCAACTCGTGCTCAGCGCGACGTCCGTGGCGGCGGGAGAGAAGGTGCTGCTCTCGGTCAACGTTACGGGAGGGGACGCCCCCTACTCGTACCGCTGGTCGGGGCTCCCGATGGGATGTCTCTCGGCCAACCTCCCGGAGATCAGCTGCACTCCGGCAACGAACGGCACCTTCGATGTGTGGGTCACCGTGACGGATGCGCTGGGTTCGAGCACCTTCGCGAGCGATTCGTTGACCGTGACGCACGCCGCCGCGGCGGCCTCGAGCAGTGGCCAGTCGATCCCCGACGGATGGCTGTTCCTCACCCTCCTGCTGGTGGTCGTGCTCCTGATGGTCATCCTCCTCCTGCTCATGTGGCGGAAGGACCGAGAGGGCCACCATGTCGGGACCCCCCCCTCGGAGGGGTATGGGGTGGCGCCCACCCCGTCTCCCCCGGAGAACAGAATCCCTACCGGCGAAGGCGCTCCGCCTTCGCCGAACGACTCGGGCCCGGCGCCCTCCAGTTCCGGAGGGGAGGCCCCGGCCGCCTCAGCGCAGCCCGCGGGAACGGCACCCGCCAACTGGCGAGGGTACCGCCCGGTCCCCCGCAATACCGGCCCGCGGCCGGAGTTTGGAGGGTACGACCCGGCGCAGGGGAAGTCTACCGCGGCGAACCGATCGGACCCATCCCCCGCGACGAGCGAGGGCTCCGCGGAACACTCCACTACGGAACAGGACGGATAGGTAGCGCTGGAAGTTCGTCCCTCGACACTCGGCCGGGATAACCGGCTCGAGCGGCACTACCCGACCGCGTTCGGTGTTCCGAGTTTTCTCGACAGAGGAGATGGAGGCTCCCGGTTCCCTGCGAGCGACTGGACATCGAGCAGCCATCGCAAGAGGGAGCGGAACGCGATCTTCCTTCCGGAGCGGACCAACATGCCATCGTAGTCCCAGGTGATGACGAGCAGATCCTTGCACCGGAGGGCTTCCGAGGCGTGGATCAGGGAGTCCAACTCCCGAGGAGCGATGTCCACTTTCTGAGAAGCGCGGGTGACCTGGATCAATTGTCGGACTTC
>JAKAOF010000063.1 GCA_021823345.1 Thermoplasmata archaeon | reverse complement strand
GCGCAGGGGCTCTTCAGCGACCGACATGGCAACCTGATCCTACGGTTGCGGGAGCTTTCCCCCACTCCGGTCGAGGGCGTACCTCCACCGGACATCGTGGAAGATGGCAAGCGCGATGAGGAGCGAGAAGATGGCCATGAGGACCACGGCATCGCCCCCGGAGGAAAGACCGAAGACGTGGATGGCCAGCACGCCGATGATCACGGTGAACACTAGGAAGAACACGCCGACGATCAGGTTGAGGAACGAGCGCCGGCGGAATGCGGCCGGGTTCTTCGCGTACCGGTCCGCAAGCTCGGCATCGAGCTTGGGGGAGCGGGTGAGGCGGCGGGTCTTCTCCGACACGGCGCCAGGGAGATTGGCCCCCATAATATACGTTTCTATTCCCCGGGGCCGAGCAGAAGGGCCCCTTGGGCCCTTCAGGGAGCGAGGTCCTTGGACATCCGGATATTGGTCGGGGCGTACCCGAGCTTCTCGTACAGCGCGATGGCCACCTTGTTGTGACCGAAGACGTGCAGCCCGATCGATCGCAAGCCCAGCGAGCGCGCGAACGGCTCCAGTTCGACCATCGCGGCGCGGCCGAGCCCTTGGCCCCGGTAAGCGGCGTCGACGTAGAGGTCGTAGACGAACCCCCGTCCGGGTTCCTGGGCCATCTTGGAACAGAACCAGATGTTTCCCGCGACCTCCCCCTGCGGCGGGACCACGATCGAGAAGAAGTGGTGGTGAGGGGTGTCGAGTCCCTGGGGCAGAAGTTGGTCCGTCTCCTTCTGCGCCTCGCGCGGAGCCTCCTCGGGGGTCCACTGTCCGGCGCGAACATGGTCCTCCGCGTACTCGCTCACCAAGCGGATCATCCTCAAGCGGAACTCTTCCGGGGTCATCGGTCGCAGATGATTCATGCCCGGCGCAGGACCCCGGGGGAGTTAACGCTGATGTTGCAGGCCGAGAGCCTTCCCCCTCTACTGACGACTCAGGAAAGCATATAGGGGGAGGATTTTTCCACGCGGCATCAAGAAGATCACAGTCACCGCGCGGGTGCTGCGGAATATCATCTCGGTCGAGGTCGGCCCCGTAGAGTGGACGGCGATCCCGAAACCCGCTTGGAAGGGAAAGATCGCCGGGGCCATCTCCGCGCTCTTCACGACCAACTACGCGGTGTACATCACGGGAAAGGAGGACGAAGAGCCCCTGGCGGTCGTCTCGTACTACCCGGTCAAGGATGAGGTGCTGGTGCAGGTGGGGGAGCACCATTACCGAACGGTCTCGAACTTGTTCGGACCGACCAAGATCGTCTACGAAGGGGTGGAATACATGATCCACGAGAAGATCACGGGCCGGTTCTCGATCCTGCGAGGCAATGAACTGATCGTGGAGGGCCGAGCGCGCTTTCGCTCGATCATCGTGGACAAATATCCGGAGGCGCTCGAGCCGTTCATCGCCTACTTGTGCGTCGGTCTGCTCATCCGCATCCTGTTCGGGGAACTCGGAGTGTGAGCCGTCGCCCCCCGTCATGGGGGGAGGGGAGCAAGAGGCCTGTGGAGGGGAATCGGTGGTAATGACGGAGGAGTCCCATCACGGACCGTTGCTACTCCCCTGGGTGGTCTCCCCCGGTGTCGGTCGCGGCTTCCGACCCGTTGAACTTTCTGGATGTCGCGACTCGTGCCGCGTTACGGGTTTTCGACTCAGGACCGCCACTGCTTGAGCGGTGGCTTGGCGGGCTTCGGCACGGGCGAGGCGCCCTTCACGGGCATGTGCTTGTGGGGATAGGGCACCATGCGGAGCGGGATCGGTATGATGATCAGGCCACCGACGATGATGATCGCCGTGGCGACAAGGTAGGCAGTATAGGAATCCGAGGTGTTGTAGAGCCAGCCCCCGAAGATGGTTCCCACCAGGCCGCCGAAGCCCACGACCGCGTTGTAGATGCCGAGGGCCTTCCCCTTGTTGGAGGGGCCCTTGAGCAACCGGAGCAGGAAGAGCGTGCTCGCCGTGCTGGAGAAGGCCCAGAGGAGACCCATGGCCGCGTTGAGGCCGATCATGGTGATCGCCATCGAACGGGGGTGCCCGGTGAGCCACATTCCGGCCAGCAGGAACAGCGGGATGAGGGCGGCGCGGGCGACCAGGGTCTCGACGAACACCCACTTGGGCGAATACTTCTCGACGGCCACCCCGGAGTGGTAGAACAGGGCGGTGGACGCGGCGGCGGAGGCCAGGAAGACGAAGAAGACCATGTCTTCGTCGAGGCCCGCCCCCGTGGAGGCCGTGAGGAAGTAGATGAACGTCCCGTAGAACGTCTGGGACCCGAAGCTCACCAAGAGGAGCGAGAGGAAGAGGAGCACCTCGACCATCGTGAGCGGGATGGCCTCGCCTCGCGCAAGGTCGACAACATGGAGGATCCGCTTGCGGAAACCCCGGATCCGCTCGACCATCCCCCGGTGGAGCTGGTCTCCGAGATCAACGGAGTTCCGATCGATGAGGTCCTGCGGCTCCTCGATCCAGAAGTAGGCGAGCACGCCGGAGAGAATGGCCAGCACGCCCGACAAGAGCAGAAGGAACTGCATCGCCCCGACAAGCCCGAACGAGAGGCGACTCGAGGTCGAGAACCCCGCTAGGAACAGCCCGCCGAGCGCGAGTCCCGCCACGCTCCCGATCCCAGAAACCAGGCCGAAGAGCCCGACGTCCCGTGCCCACCAGTGCTTGCGCCTCGTCTCGAGCAAGAGGACCGTGCCGATCGGAGTGCTCGCGGCGGAGCAGACCCCCTCCAAGATGTTCAGCGAGAGATAATCGGTAAGATTGGGCGCGAAGGGCATCACGAAGAGCACGAACCCCGTCGCAATGAACGAGAGAACGACAAAGTACTTCCGATGCCGGATCCGGTCGGAGACGTTCCCCCAGAAGATCGTGAACGGCACCTCGGTCAACGTCGAGGCGGCGACGATCAGCGCGATGATGAGGGGAGAATCCGCGTTGTAGAGCGCGATGGCGAGCAGCGGGATGAGCGGGGTCGAGAGGCCGTTGTAAAGCGACCACGGCAGATAGGAGAAGAACCAGAGATCGGAGGACGACGGTCGGGTCTCCGGTTCCGCGATGTGGAAATCCGAAAGCTTGCGCGCGGACAATCCCCTGCTCCCCCTCGGTGACGAACCTAAGCTATTTATAGCGCCTGTCCTAAACAATCATTGATGGTGGGCTCGGGTCGCAAGAGCGAAAAAACCATCCACCACCAGTTCGATCCCTCGGATGACAGCGTGACGTTGGAAACGGTCCTCAATATGATCGAAAACCTCCGGAAGAAGCACCCCGACCGAGAGGTGTTCTTCGACGGAGACGAGTACTCCATCTGCTCTCGGCCGAAGCACGGCAAGCATGGGGCCCACCGGCGGAGCTAGGGAACTGGGGACCCCCCTGTTCCTGTTGAACCTCAAATCGTACCTCCCAGCGCTGGGGAACGGGGCCCTCGCCATCGGCCGGAACCTCCAAGAGGCGGGCCGTCGCCACCGCGTGTCCACGGCCATTGCGCCCTCGGCGGCCAGTCTTGAGGTGCTCTCCCGCGAACTCCGCATTCCGGTCTTGGCCCAGCATGTGGATCCCTTGGAGCCGGGTGCGCGTACCGGCTTTCTCATCCCCGCCTCCTTGAGCGCCACCGGGGTCGCCGGGAGCCTCCTCAACCACTCCGAACATCCCATCCCCCCCGCCCAGGTCCTGGAAACTTCGAAGATGCTTCGGGCCTCGGGACTTGTGTCCATCGTTTGCTCGGGGGACCTCGCGGCCGCGACGCGGCTTGCACGGGCGAGCCGTCCCCCGTTCCTCGCGATCGAACCGCCGGAGCTCATCGGGGGAAGCGTATCGGTCTCGGTCGCCCGCCCGGAGATCGTGCGCGGGGCGGTGGAGCGAGTCCGCCGGGTGTCTCCACGCACTCGGGTCCTGTGCGGGGCCGGGGTCAAGACCGGAGAAGATGTGCGTCGCGCCATCGAGCTGGGGGCCGAAGGCATCCTGGTGTCGAGCGCCGTCGCCGCCGCCCAGAATCCGGCTGCTGCCATCGCAGAGCTCATGCGCGGTTTTAAAGCCTGACGCGGATTGGCCCCGATACCAACTGGGACTGTGGGGTAGCTTGGTCCATCCTATGGCGTTCGGGACGCTGTGACTCCGGTTCAAATCCGGACAGTCCCACTACCAATTGGGTTTTAAACCTGCGTGCATTACCTTAAGTGATGCCGGTTCGAAGGGTCGCAGGACGTCCGCACAAGACTCTGCTCGAGGACCCTGACATCAGGAGGTGGCACAATAACCTCGCTCAAGGGTCGCTGATCACCGCCGATACGTACCTCCGTAGACTCGGCTGTGTTTGCGATCAGATGAAAACCACCCCAACGGCAATCTCCAAGCTCAAGGAGAAACAATTGCGGGATATCCTGCTCGACTTCGTGGCCCAAGAGGAGAAGAAAGGCCGCGCCGGGGCGTACATCGACAGTAGCGTCAAGGCGGTAAAATCTTGGACGCTCCACCACGGGCTACGCCTGACACTCCCGGTGAAGATCCGGGGCACGACTACTACTCCCACCTTGAAAGACGAGCGGACCCCGACGCAAGACGAACTACGCCGAATATTTCTTGGGGCCAACAGCAGAGACCGGGCCGTCTGCGTTCTCATGGCCCACTCGGGATTGAGGCCCGAAGTGTTGGGCAACTACCTCGGTGATGACGGTCTTCGCCTCAGGGATTTCCCCGAGGTTAAGGTCGAGAAGGGGTCGGTAGAGTTTCCGACCATACCTACGATGCTGGTTGTTCGTCCCGAGTTGTCAAAGGCCCGACACCGCTATTTCACTTTCATTGGGGAAGAAGGGTGCTCGTACCTCAAGGACTACCTCGAAGAGAGGGTCAGAGAGGGCGAGGCTCTTGGTCCAGAAACTGACCTGATTCACCCCAAGTCGTTCGGGAAGTCTTTTCTTAGAACAATCAATATCGGGGATGCTGCCAGAACTGCGATCCGGGCACCTGGATTCAATTGGCGCCCGTACGTTCTTCG
>JAKAOF010000062.1 GCA_021823345.1 Thermoplasmata archaeon | reverse complement strand
TGAGAGGGAGGTGCTGACAGCTTTCCACGCTTCCCGTAGGCTCGCGCACTTCAGTACCACGTGGAACGCCAGCAGGCTTAACTGCCGGGTTCGGAATGAGACCGGGTGTTGCCCTGCCGCTATGGCCGTCAGCACCCGCCCGACATAGGTTAGGTATTTCAATATTGCGGGTGCCTTGCACGGCTCACCCACGTGGGCGAGCGCCCTTGTCCAACCTCGGAGATCTTCGGGACACGGTCTTGGAACGGCCCTGGCCCGAGAGCCGCTGCACGATGCGGTCCGAACCGGTATAGGGGTCGATCTTGCCTTCCTCGACCTGGCGGGCCCATTCTTCGACCTCCCCATCTTCGAGAAGCATCGAACGTAATCGCTCCTCGAGCTTGCGTTGCAGGAGCTCCCGAAGCTCCTTTTTCAGTCGATCCCGGGACTCCTGGTGCGCACTGGATTCCTTTCGCACGAAGTCCTCGTGCCGTTGGATCTTCTTCCAAAGCTCTTCGATCCCGGTGGCGTTCAAGGCAGAACACTCGGTGACATCGGGGCGCCAATCGCTCCGGGGGCTCATGATGGTGGTCATCTCGCGCAGATGCCTCACGGCCTCCGCCGACCCCGGAAGGTCGGACTTGTTCACGGCGAAGATGTCCGCGATCTCGAAGAGGCCCGCCTTGAGCGACTGGATGTCGTCCCCGAGATGGGGCACGAGCACGACCACTCGAGTGGTTGCGACGTCCCGGATGTTGACGTCGGATTGTCCGCTCCCGACAGTCTCCACGATGACGACGTCCATTCCGAACGCCTCCATCAGGCGCACCGTGTCCCGGGTGCCCTGGGCCAGCCCTCCCGCCTGTCCCCGGGTGGCCATCGAGCGAACGAACACCCCTTTGTCTCCCCGGGGAAGGTCAAGGCGCACCCGGTCTCCGAGGACCGCTCCGCCACTGAAGGGGCTCGAGGGGTCCACTGCAACGACCCCCACCTTGAGACCCTCAGTTCTCAGATAACGCACTAAACGGCTGATGAGGGAGCTCTTGCCGACACCGAGCGGTCCCGCGAATCCCACGACCGTGGATCGACCGGTCCGGGCGTAGACCGTTCGGAGCGCTTCCGACGCCCGAGGGGATCCGGATTCGACATCGGTGATGAGTTTCGCCAGGGCGATCCGATCGCCGGAAAGAAGCCCCTTTACCAGTGGATCAGGAGGCATGCCTCCCGCCCGCGTTCTGAACCTGCTGAATGATCGTCTCAAGGGTCGAGCCCGGTCCAAAGATGCCCTTGACGCCGATCTTCCTCAGGCGGGTGGCATCCTCGTCAGGGATGATCCCCCCGGCGACAACGCTCACGCCCCGGACCTTCTTGTCCTTGAGCAGTTTCATGACACGGGGGATGAGCGACATGTGGGCCCCAGATAGTAAGGATAGGCCGATCACGTCCGCATCCTCCTCGATCGCGGCCTCGACAATGGTTTCGGGAGTCTGACGGAGGCCGAGGTAGATGACCTCCATCCCGGCATCTCGGAGTGCTCGGGCCACGACCTTGGCGCCTCGGTCGTGACCGTCCAGTCCGGGCTTCGCAATGATCACTCGAAGCGGCCTTTCCTTGGTGGAAACTTCCGAAGTCTTGCCACGCAGCGGCATCGTCGTGACAAACACGTGCTTCAGCTTAAAAGCTTCGCCAACTACTGAGCTATCCGATGAAGGATGTGCATGCGATGGCCCCCGCCGGCGTACTTCAGGCGCTCGGAAGGGTCGGGATCTCTGGCGTCCGCAAGCCCGTCAGCATCCACCGCGCCGATGGCCTGCATGCGCTGGCCGCATCCTTTTCGATCTATGTCGACCTTCCCGCGACCCGGAAGGGCTCGGACCTTTCCCGGAACGCGCAAGTGTTGGCCGAGATCGTCGACCAGACGATCGTCAAGCCCTCTGCCAGCCTCGAAGCGGTATGCGTGGCGATCGCTCGGGAACTCCTGCGACGGCACACCTACGCCACCGAGGCCCAGGTGTCGGCCGAGGCCGAGTACTTCATGCCGATCGGGCTCACCGACGAGAAGACCTCCTTCGAGAACTTCCTGCTGCTGGCCGAGGTCATCGCCACCCGGTCTCCCGGGGAAGTTTCCGTTCGGAAGACGGTGGGGGCCGAATCCGTCGGGATGACCGCTTGCCCGTGCGCCATGGAGACCTGCCGAACGCAGCTCGAGGGGGAGTACCCCTTGCTCAAGGACCCCTCCATGGCCACGATGCCGATCATCACGCACAATCAGCGGAACCGGACCCGCCTTTCCTTCGAGTTGTCCGACGACGTGGACGTCGAGGCCGAGAGCATCCTGGAAGTGATCTCCAAGGCCCAGAGCTCCCAGACCTACGCCATCCTCAAGCGCGGGGACGAAGGCGCCGTGGTGCTCAATGCCCACCGGAACCCCAAGTTCGTCGAGGATGTCGTGCGGGACGCCTTGCGGTTCGCGGCGCAGAACTTCCGGAGCTTGCCCGACTCGACCAAGGTGCTCGTCGAGACCGAAAGCGAGGAATCCATCCACAAGTACAACGTCCGTGCATCCCATCGCTCCACGATGGGCGAACTCCGCCAGGCTCAACAGAACAACGGTTTGCTCCCGGTCAACAACTCACCCTCCCACTCCGCGTAGGCGGGCGACCCTCCTATGCCCCCTGAGCTGGTCATCGAAGCGAAGGACCTCGGTTACTCTTACGCTCCTGGTCGGTTCGCCATCCGGCACCTCGATCTTGCCCTGCAGCGCGGGGAGGTGTTGGGTCTCCTCGGGCGGAATGGTGCGGGGAAGACCACCACGGTCCGGGTCCTCACCACGCTCTTGCCTCCTACGGAAGGCACCGCCACCGTCCTCGGTCAAGACGTGCGGACCGCGGGACCGACCCTTCGCGGCCAGGTGGGAGTGGTTCTGCAGACGGAGGCCTTCGACTTTGTCAGCGTGGAGCGGAACCTCACCCTCTACGCGTTCATGTGGGGGGTCCCCCGCGAGGCCGCGAAGTCCCGGGCGGAGGAGATGATCGAGCTCTTCGAGCTCGAAAAATTCCGACACCGGAAACCCTGGTCGCTCAGCGGAGGGGAGCGCCGGAGGCTCCAGGTCGCGCGAGAGCTCATGCACGACATGCAGGTCTTGTTCTTGGACGAGCCGACCGCCGGCCTCGATGCCATCGCGCGGCGCCGCATCCTGGGGTACATCCGCAAGAGGGCCCGCGAAGGCCTCTCCGTCGTCTTCACGACCCATATCATGCATGAGGCGGACCTGCTGTGCGACCGGATTGCGATCCTTCACGAGGGTCGTCTCTTCGCCACCGAATCTCCGCGCGAGTTCAAGCGCCGGTTCGGGGGCGCCCGCATGGTCACGATCGAGTTCGACCAGCCACTCCACTCGAAGCGCGCCGCCCTCGAGCGGCTGCTCGGAGAGGATGGTGTCGAGGCCAAGGAGACGGCCTGGGACGAGCAAGGGGTCTCTTTCACTTCGAAGCGTCCCGAGGCCGAAGTGGCCCGGGTCAGTGCCTGGGCCACCCAAGCGGGGGTCGACATTAGCCGCATCGACGTACGTGAGGCGACCCTCGAGGAGGCCTTCCTGGGTGCCATCGGATTCCCCAGCGCGTTCGCGGACGAGATCTCGGAGGGCGAGTAGCGGATGCGGCTTCCGGGACTTCTGCGGCTCATCGTCCGAAACTTTGCGTCGAACGTGGATCCCGCGGCGATGATGATCCGATTCGGCCAACCCGCGTTCTTGGTGGTGATCCTCGGGACCATGTTCTCCGGGCTCGTCTCGCCGTCCGCCACCTCCTCGGGTTCGTACATGGCCTTCTTGGTTCCGGGGGCCATCGCCTTCCAGATGGTGGCCGGTGGGGTCATCGCAGGCAACCTGTTCTGGCTGGACCGACGGTGGAGCATGGTGGAACAGATCTTTGTGGGTCCGTTCCGTCGGGCGGAGTACCTCGCCTCCCTGATACTTACCGCACTCGTCTTTTCGCTGGTCGGTGTGGGCATCATGGTCGTCGTCGCACTCCCCTTCATCGGTCTTCCCTCGCTCACGCTTCCCGAGCTGGGGGTCGTGCTGGCTACGATCGCTCTCGGCGGGATCTTCTTTTCCACCTTCCTCATTGGGCTCGGGACCCAGCTTCGCTCTGCCAACACGTACTTCACGATCCAAAGTTTTGTGCAGCTCTTCGTCGTGTTTCTCTCTACGGTCTATTACCCGATAACGGACAAGACTCCAAAGGTGTTGGTGGACGTGCTCTACTGCAATCCGCTCACGTATGCGGCGACCGCGGTACGGGACGCATTTGAAGGGCAGGTCGGCGCCCCGGTCTACGCCGCCCTCGGGATACTCTCGGGGCTATGCTTGTTGACGTTCGTTCTCGCGACCTGGGGATTCCGTACGATGGAGCCCGGCGCAGTGCAGTAGTTTCACTAGGTCCATTTCCGTAGATGCATGTGCCCCGGGGTCACTGGTACGACAGTGTCCTCGTGGCGGACAATCTGCCGGTCCATCCGTGACTGCGGTTCTGCACGTTGCGCCGCACGTCATGTTCCATCGGTCAACGATAGTTACGGTGTGGGGTTTTGCTGAGCTCCCGGGTGAAGCCGCTTGACCCACTCTTCCGTGGTCAGCACCTCGGCTTGCCGGGGAAAGACCTTCTCCATGAGCACTCGGTGGACCTCGGGGTCGGAATCCGTGCACCCATCCGAGAGAACCGTGATCTGGAAGTCCTGATCGGCCGCCTGACGAAGGGTGGAGAGGACCACCCCGCTTGTTGCGATGCCGGTGAGTACCAAATGGGCGATCCCATGGGCCCGTAATAGAACGTCGAGGTCGCTGCCCGAGAAGGCGCTTACTCGGCGCTTGACGACCACCAGGTCCCCGGCCTGGGGTTCGACCGACGGCTCAATCTGCGTCGCTTCGTCTGTCTCCGCAAAGTCCCCTCCCCGATCCCGCAAGGTACTGAAGCTCCGATTCCTGGGGCTCACTTCAGGGAATCCCGGGCGAAAGGCGACACGGACATAGATGACGCGCACTCCTGCCGCTCGAGCGGCCCGAGTTGCGGCGGCGATGCGCTCAAGGA
>JAKAOF010000025.1 GCA_021823345.1 Thermoplasmata archaeon | reverse complement strand
GTGTCTTCTTTTTCGTGCACGCCAAGTCAAGTGGGCAATTACTCGGTGGTTCTTGTTGTAATGGACTCTTATCTTCAGGAAAGTTCTGCCTCGGTCTCGCTTACGATTTCCACTTAGAGCGAGTGACATATTGCCCGCCCCACGACGCTACCGATGGGCGAGGTCATGTGTACGCTCTCTATTCGCACAAGGGGACAAGCCACCCTGCGCCCGCCACACGACTCCTCGACGAGACCACGAACCCGAACCGCGACCCCACCCGGACTTCGATTGGAGATGGTCGATGGGCCAAGTAAGGGCCATGGGTAGCGACCAAAAGAAGCTGTGCATACTGCCCCGAGTAAGCAGATCCAATCACACCGGAGATTCGAATTGGAGTCATCAAGACCGCGAACATAATCGAGGTGATGCCAAAGTGCACTGTTATCACCATTTGCAGGCCTGCTCGGAAGCAAAGCATTTGAGCTTAACTTGTTTGACAGTTTTGTTGACGTGACAATGTCATCTACTGGGTCCGGCGGACACTTGAGTTGCTTGGTCGCGCTGTTACTTATGATGTCAATGGTGATGTCAACACTCCCAGCACTTGATGGAAGTTATACTGGGGTGGACGTCCCGTACCTAGGAGGACCTAGTGAAGAAAGCAGATCGTCTCTGTCCAAAGGAGAAGTAAGCTCCCGCACTAACGCGGTACCCACCCCGTGTATCCTCGGGAATTACTCCGACGGGATCTTTCCGATCGGAATGTCGTCGGGGGTCTTAGAGGGCCAACTGATATTGAGTGACGGGTATAACCGAGTATGGGACTTTAACACAACTACTAACACTTTGGATAAATACGTTCAGGTAAACGGAGCGCCGACGGGAGTTGCGGCTGACCCGACGCAGCATCTCATCTTTTCAGCGGACTTGCTCGATTCAAATGTGAGCATCATTAATGGATGGAATTTCTCCCTTGCAGGCAATTTGCCTATTGACTTCGGACCGCTTGACGTCATCTACGACAACATATCGCATCAACTCTTTGTGGATGGCAGCGGTGGGTTAAGTGGTTATGGCAAGGTATCGATCATCAATGTGAGCAGTCTGTCCGTGAAACAAACGATTACAGTGGGGTCGTATCCCGCGGGCATGGGCATCGACACCAACCATGACCGCCTTTACATCGCAAATTCCGACTCAGACAATGTGAGCGTCATTGACGGGCTCTCTGACCGCTTGATTACATCTATATCCGTAGGACAGTACCCAAGCGCGATTACGTATAACCCATCGGATAATGAGATCTACGTCGTTGACGATGGCGGAAACAGTGTCTCAGTCATCAATGATACAGACAACAAAGTCATTGGTTCCTTCGCACTGTCAGTTCCGAGTGGGTTCAATATTTTGTCAATCAATCCGACCAACGGGGATATTCTAGCATTGGACACCGACGGATTATCCGTGATTGACCCCGCATCAAGAACGACGGAATCCACGGTCGCGATCTCACGCCCCTTCGTGGAATACCTAGACCGTTCCAACGGGATGTTGTATGTAGGTGGAGCCCCTTCAAACCTCTACGTCGTCTCACTAGACGGCAACTGTCCGGGGACTGGGCAGGCTTCCTCCCCGAGTACGACGTATTACGTTGTAGCCGTCAGTATTGTCGTCGTTGTAGCTTTCATTGGGGTCTACGCCCTGAAGAGGTCAAAACGTGGTCGCCGTTCACTGAGTTGAGACGCACGGAGAGAGTTTCGTTTCCTCCCGCGGGATTTGACCGCCAGAGAGTTCTGTTAAGTGCCTCTCGCATTGCATTCTCTCTTGGTGGTGGTGCCCGTGGAGACCTTCCCCTGGGTCGATCCTGACTTTGACGTAATTCCCGAATCTTCGGCGGACGCGCATAACAAATGACGTCGTAATCGGGTCTTTCCCCCGTATCAGGGAGACGGCCGCCATTACACCCTCGCTACTCCTGACTTCGGTCCACCTTGTGAGTTCCGGGAGCCCCATGCCAGTGACGGCAAACCAGTACCAGTTCAAATTTTGGCACCAGCATCCAATGCCAACAAAACCTGCCGAGACCAACTCCCACTATGCTTGCCGTCGGGGAGGTCGGCCGGGAGAGACCTTGATCCACTCCTGAAGGCGGTCCTCATGATGCATGGAGACCAGAATGAGCGCATACGTGCCCACATCCAATCGCGCGTCGGAGGGAGGGTCCAGTTCCACCTCGAACGCTGGCCCGTCCCCCGCATCCTTCTTCGGTCGCGCCACGCCAATGAGGATGGCCCCTGTGGCCGCTCGGAGCTTGGAATGCGCCGCATCGAAGGTCAGTCCCGCCAGGGGACTGTTCGCTTCGACGGGATATTCGTTGAGGTCGGAACCGTACCCGGCATTGGTCAGGTCAGCTATGGCAGCGGCGACCTCGGGCTGGACCGCCGCGGCGGAGACCATGCGCCCGCCCAGGTCCATCGGGCTGATCACGTAGGTGACTCCGGCAGCGTGGAGGGTCTCGCGGAGCTCTTCGTGGGCCACCGCCACCACGACCCGCAGGTGCGGGGCGATGCTCTTCAACAAGAGCGCGGTCATGAGATTGCGGGCGTCATCGTCACTCGCCACGATCGCTTCTTGGGCGCGGGCTAGGTTGAGCAACTCGAGGGAACGCCGCTGAGCGTAGTCTCCAAGGCCGAGGTAGATCCCCTTCTCCCGGGTCACCCGGTCCTTGAGGTCAGGATTGGCGGCAGCAGAACGGATGAGCTGCGTAACAAAGGTTCGGATCTCGGTGAGCTTCTCTTGTGAACGGGACATGACCGCGACGCTCCGCCCCGTGAGGATGAATTCCTCGAGGGCCGAGCGAGCGACGGCCGTCCAACCCAGGATGACCACATGCCCGTTCAGCCGGGTCCCGTCGAGCCCCAGCAGCTCCTCTTCTCGCGCCTCGATCGCCAAGGTACTGATCGTGGACACCACGTAACCTATAACCCCAATGGTGGAGCCGGCCAGGACCATTGCGAAAACCTTCGATGGAGGGTTGGTCGGGACCACGTCCCCGTAGCCGACGGTCGACATGGTGATGACCCCCCAATAGATGCCGTTGAGCAGGGTCACTCCGGTATAGTAGATGAACCCCGTCACGCACACCACGTAAATGATCGCCACGATCGACAACGGCTTCCAGATCTTGCGAAGGACACGGAGAATTTGCATGGGGAGCGTGACGTGTCGAGGGACTTAATCGTGACGGAGCCCCGGGGCGATCCGGCCGGAGCGCTTCACCCTTGGGGAACCACGTACCGGGCGATGAGGTCCTTGTAGACGTCGGTCACGTCTTCGCAACGGTCGGTGATGACCTCCAGACGCTCGTAGAAGTCCTTGAGCTTGATCACTTCGATCGGGTCCGGGTGACCCTCGAACAGGCGGCTGAGGAGCAGCCGAAGTAGGTCGTCTGCCTCGTTCTCGAGACGGTTCACCTCGATGATCACCCGCTGGAGTCGTTCGCTCTTACCGTCCTCGAGCTCATCCAGCGCCAGGATGCCATCGCTCACCCCTTGCACGCACGCGACGACGATGGAGGCGAAGTTGGAGAGTTCCGGGTTTCCTTTCTCCAGATGGTAGGTCAACACCCGGGCCGAGACCCCCTCGATCCCGTCCATGATGTCATCCAGGGAGGATGCGAGGGCGCTGATGTCCGACCGGACCGCGGTTCGCATCCGCTTGTTGTTGATCTCCACATAGATCTGGTGCACGTTCTCATCCGCTTCGTGCTCGATCGTCCGGATGCGGGGAACCCGAGCCCCGGCCTCGGTCCCAGGGCTCTCGAGCAGGGCCTTCAGTTCGCGAGCGCCCGCTTGTAGCGAAGCGGTGAGGGCCTGCAGGTAGGGTGAGAACCGCTCAACGACGATCTCGAGCTCATCCTCTCGCGACACGTCCTCAAGAGTGCGCCCGGCGGTCTCCGGAGTGAGGATCATCGTCACGACAAAACCCACAAAGCAGAAAAGGCTTAGCAAGCCCAACATCCACGGTAGCCCGTAGGATACCACAATCGAGCTGAAGAAGAAGGTCGCAATCGCCGCCCCCAGCTTGCCCGAAGCAGCCGATATCCCGTGACCACTAGCGCGAAACTTGGTGGGATACACCTCGCTCGGGAGCACGAAGGTGGTCGTGTTCGGGCCCATGTTGCCGAAGAAGAACGTGAGCCCGTAGATGGTCAGGAACACCCACAGGAACTCGCTAGTCAGGGCTTGGAAGAACACGGCCGTCGTGAGGAAGGCCACGGTCATGATCCCGAACCCCAGGGCCTGAAGGGTCCGGCGACCGAGCCAGTCGATCGTGGCCACGGCGGCCCAGTATCCCGGCACGCTCGCAAAGAGGGTGATCAGGATGTTCCCCTCGGCCAACCGAAGCAGCATGTCGTGGATGGCCAGACCCTTCGTGGCGAAGCCGATCTGGGCCAGAACGGTCGGATTGAAGATGCTCGTGGAGTAGAAGGCCATATCGAGAAGGAACCAGGAGGCCGCGGTACCGAACAGCACGGGTGCGTAGTGGGAGAGGAACCGCCGCATGCTGACCCGGGGAGTCGTCGACCGAACGGGGGTAGCCACCACGGTGGATCCCGTCAACTCGTGCACCGTCTGGGCGGCGGCGGTGGCGTCGCCCATCACCTTGAGGGTGAACCGCGGCGTCTCGGGCATCCGAGTTCGGAAATAGATCGTGGCGAGGGCCGGCACGGCCCCGATCCCCAGGATGATCCTCCAGGCGATATCCAGAGAGGACGGTGAAGGGAATGCCACCAACACCCCGTACGTGACCGCCGCTCCCGTGAGCAGTCCGAAGCCTTGCATCGCAAAGACGCTCGCCACCTGCCGTCCCCGGTGGCGCACGTTCGAGTATTCGCTCATGATCGTGGCGGACAGCGGGTAGTCCCCGCCCACACCGATTCCCACCACGAGCCGCCAGAGGGTCAGGACAACGATCGTGTTGAGCCCAAGTGCGGTGACCGGCCCCGAGAACGCGCTCCCGATCGACCCGACGGCCATCACCGTGAGGGTGATGGCGTAGATCCGCTTCCGACCCAGACGATCCGCCAGCATGCCAAAGAGCAACTGGCCGATAATGGCCCCGAAGAGCGCCGAAGCGCCTAGGGCGGAGACTTCCCACAACGGCAGACTTCCGTTGTAGTAGACAAATCCCAGGATGGGGATCACGAGGGAAATGACGAAGAGGTCGTAGGCATCGGAGAAGAAACCCATGCCCGCGATGAAGATCGTGCGAAGGTGGTACCGTTGGCTTTGCGCCTGGTCCAACCCGCTCAGAATCCCGTCGGGCGCGCCCATGCCAAAACGTCCGAAGAGGGTACCCACTTAAGTCTGAGGGTCCGAGGTATTTCCGCCCGGTCAACGGCAAGCACGAAACGAGGGAAAAACTGAGGGGGGCGGGCATGGAGCAGCGGATGTCCGCGGGAACGGGACGTTCATCGGAGGTCACCAGCGGCCGGTGGAAACCCATAAGAACGCGCCTAGGGTGGGCCCCACATGCCTGGCACACCCACAGACCACCTCGCCAACGAGAGGACCTTCCTGGCGTGGGTGCGGACGGCGCTGACGATCATCGGACTGGGGTTTGTGGTCGCCAAGTTCGGCATCTTCCTGCGAGAATTGGCTACGGGGAGTGCGGGCACCTCTTCCCCCCTCAGCGAAGTCGTGGGAGTCTTCCTGGTACTGGCCGGTAGTGCGCTGGTGGCGATCGCCTACTACCGATTTTCCACGGTCCGCGAGGACCTCAAGGTAGGCAAGTACGATCCACACATGGCCATGGAGCTCGCCACCACGGTGGTGCTCGTTGCGATCGGTGTCGCTTTGGCGACGTACCTGCTTTTCACGGGCTAACGGAGAATCCCCCCGAAGGGGGTCTTTCGGCCCCCTGCTCGTCCGAAGATGCACGGATCCATTACTTGGTACCGGTCAAGAACCCCTTGGGCCAAATGGAACCAAACTTTGGTGGAAGTCACTCCAACCGTTCGTAGACCACGAGCAAGGCACTTCGGAGGTATCCCCAGCTTCTGCCATCGGGGAGTGCCCGCCCCTTCCAGGCCCGGTAGGAAATCCTGGCCACGTATTCCGCCTTGGAGATAGCGAGATCGTCGATGAGCCGCCGTCCGCGGAGATCGGGCTTGCTCCTCGAGAGATGGCGCATCTCGGACCAGGTCTCCTTCCACACGTAACCCGAGATCGGGGCCTTCCTCAGGGTTTCCATCTTCCGGTCGACCCGGTCCTTCACCGATATCGTGGAACGAAAAGGAGTGTGCCGCTCCTGAACTGCGAGTAGCCCCCGCTGAACCCTGAGGCCCATAGAGGGAGGGTTCGAGGCGGTGGAGGTTGTAAGTCTTACCCTACCACACCCGCGGTGTTCTGACCATTTTTACCAGTGGGTGAGGGCAGTCATCCGGGGGGATTGGACCACCGTGAGCAGAGCTGCGTTCGGTCCCCACGCGAAGGCATCACTGATTGTCCACACATGTACGGGACACATCTTATATCCCAGCAGCCCATTCAATGAGGGAGCTTGGTCCGATGTTGAACTACGGCCACGATATCGAAGATAGCGACGCCGAGTCTCAAGTGCGTCGGGTCTGGCAGGTCAAGGAAGCGGAAGCCGAGCTACCGTTCGTCCAGCGGATCCTCTCCGAAGTGCGCTATCTGGTCAAACAGTCGAATGAGATGCACATGCACATCGGCCTCGAGGAGCGGATCAGCCAGCGCGTGAGCGCCCTACGCAACCGTGGGATCGAGATCAAAGACCTCGTCTCCGGGTTGGTCGATTTCTATGCCCTTCGTCAAGGGGAGCTCATCTACCTTTGTTGGAAGGAAGGGGAGTCGGACATCCAGTGGTGGCACCCGGTGACCGGCGGGTTTGGCGCCCGCCAGCGGTTGACCATCGAAGAACGTTCCGGCAGTCTCAGCCAATCGATGGGACCGAAAGGTTCCCAGCATCTACCGGGCTACAGTTGACGTGGGCATAGATCGGGGCTGCGGACCCGTGGCCGTCCCACGGAGGAGGCTCATCGACACGTGGGGAGTGGGGAAGAGCCGAGGGAGGGAGTTGAACCCCCGGAAAGCAGATCTGCAGTCTGCCGCATTAGCCGTTCTGCCACCTCGGCAATCCGGGGTCGGGAGAAACGCCGACAATAAATAGCCTGTGGCGCTCATCAGGAACGAAATGTCGCTCAAAGAGGAGGTCCTCCGGCTGAAGGAGGAACGCAATGCGGTCATCCTCTCCCACAATTATCAGATCGGGGAGATCCAGGACATTGCGGATTTTGTCGGAGATTCGCTCTACCTGTCGCGCATGGCGAAGGAGTCCGCTGCGAAGGTGATCGTGTTCTCCGGGGTCAAGTTCATGGCCGAGACCGCCAAGATCCTCTCCCCGGAGAAGACGGTCCTCCTTCCGGACCTGGCGGCCGGGTGTTCCCTTTCAGATTCGATCACGGCCGAACAACTCCGGGCTTGGAAGGCCGAACACCCCGGGGCAGCGGTGGTGAGCTATGTCAACACCTCGGCCGAGGTGAAGGCCGAGACCGACTTTTGCTGCACTTCCTCGAACGCCGTGGACATCGTCCGCCGCATCCCCGCCTCTCAAGAGGTGCTTTTCCTGCCGGACATGTTCCTCGGAGACTACGTTCGTCGGACGACGGGGCGCAAGAACATGCACCTTTGGACGGGGGACTGTTTCGTCCACACCCGGATGCGCCCGGAGACGGTCCGCCGGCAACGTGCGCTGCACCCGGGGGCGGAGCTCATCGCACACCCGGAGTGCGGTTGCACCACCGAGGTCATCCCCGAGGTGGACCGCATCTTGTCGACCGACGGGATGATCCGCTTTGCGCAGGAGACCAAGGACCCCCAGGTGATGGTGGCGACCGAGATCGGGATCCTTCACCGGATACGGAAGCTGAACCCCGACACGGAGTTCGTTCCTTTGGCACCGGACGCCATCTGTCCCTTCATGAAGAAGAACACGCTCGAGAAGATCCGGGACTCGTTGCGGGATAACCAGTATGAGATCGAGCTCTCCCGCGAGGTCATGGACCGGGCACGAAAGTCGCTCGAACGGATGATTTCGTAGTGTCCGATCGACCGCGGTCACGCACCAATTCCCTCGTTCCGGCGGCCCCCGACGTGGGTCGCCATCTCGAAGAGCTGAGCCGGAGTTTCCACTACGAGTCCTCCATCGGAGTCGACCCGGTCGCCTTTGTCCACCGCTTCTCTGCGGATCCCAAGGCGGCGGAGATCATGGGGATCTACGCCTCGACCATCGCGGTCGGGAACGTCCTTTCGATCCGGAGGAACCTTGAGGAACTGCTCCGGGTCATGGGAGGGGACCCCCGGGGCTTTGTCGAAGGCTTCCCTCGCCGCCGATGGCGGACGCAGCTCGGAGCCTGGAAGCACCGATGGATCCGGGCGGAGCAGATGGGCTTCCTCGCAGTGCGTCTGGGGGAGGTCTATGAGAACTACCCGGGGGGGCTCGAAGAAGTGTTCCTGGACGATCAGGAGGGGGCACTTACCCCGGATTACTTCCCGAGCGGGCTGGATGCGCTCTCCAGAGCGCTCCGGTGGGGGTCGACCGACCTCCGCCACACCTTCTACGAACCCCCTCCGGGCTATCTCCACCTCTTCCCGAGTCCTCGGGGCCCGGGGTCCGCCCCCGTGTGCAAGCGGCTTTCGCTCTTCGCTCGCTGGATGGTAAGAACCGGGGCTCCGGACCTTGGCCTGTGGAAAAGAGTCCCCCCATCCATTCTCCATGTACCGCTCGACACCCACGTCTACTGGATATCCTACCACATCGGGTTGACCCGACGGAAGACGCGAACGTGGAGGACCGTGGAAGAGATCACGGCCGCCCTCCGACGGTGGGACCCGGTCGACCCGGTACGGTTCGATTTCGCCTTGGCCCATACCGGTATTTCCGGAGACTGCCCGAAGAAGCCGTTGCTCAGTGTCTGCGGGAAGTGTGCACTTCGTCCGGACTGCGACCTGTGGGTACGAAGAGCCCCCCGAAGAGCAGGGTGAGCATCCCGAAGCCTGACGTCGACCCTAGAGGGGCTATTCTGGAGACGGAGGAGGGGGACGCGTTCGAGTGGACGGAGGCCGGGGCAGAGCACGCCGGAGACGTCCCGAGAGCGCTGTTCGAAAGTTGCACCTCGAAACAGAATCCTCCAGAATCACCGCTCCCCGCCTGGATCAGGAACTGGTAGGTCCCCCAACCACCGAACTGCCCACTCGACTGGGTGTAGAGGTCGATCTGCATGGCCGCGTCCGGTCCCGCTTGGGACTGTGCGGCATTCGAGGCGGTCACCGTCGGCGGGGACATCCCTGCGTAAACAGTGAAGACCGGCTGTGCCCCGGAAACCACCCCATCCCCCTCGTTGACGTTGATGTAGTAGTAGTTGTTCCATTGGGATTGGCTAAGGGAAGCGGAAAGCAGCATGCACCCGCCGTTCCCGAGGCTTCCGGTGATCTCGGTCCCGAAGGCGATCGCCGTGGCCGAAGTGCATCCCCCGCTACCCGAAGACGGGCTCGCAGAGATGGAGACCGAGGACGACGCCGTGGCGCCGCTGGCATCGGTCACGGTGAGCGTGGCCGTGAACGTTCCAGAGGAGCTGTAGGTGTGCGAGGGGTTTTGGGCGGTGCTGGTGGAGCCATCCCCGAAGTTCCACGCGAATTGGTACGGCGACGTGCCTCCCGAGGCACCTCCGGTGAACGACACCGCCAGGGGAGCGGTGCCCGAGGTGGGCTGGGCACTTGCGGTGGCCGCAAGGGGAGGGGAACCGCCACCGCCGGAAGAGCATGCCGGCGAACTCCCGGTGCCATTGTTCGAAAGTTGGACGAGGAAGCAGAAGCTGCCAGAATCCCCGGAGCTCGCCTGGATCAAGAACTCGTAGGTTCCCCACCCTCCGAACTGACCGGAGGCTTGGGTGGAGAGGGAGATGCTCATCGCGGCGTTGGGACCCGCCTGGGTCTGACCGGCGTTAGAGGCGGTCACCGTGGGAGGCGAGATACCAGCGTAGACAGTGAAGACGGGTGAGGCACCGCTCACCTGGCCATCGGTCTCGTACGCGTTCAGGTTGTAGTAATTGTTCCACTGGGTCTGGCTGATCACCGTGGAGAGCAGCATGCAACCCCCGACCCCCATGCTACCGGAGATCTGGGAGTTCAGGGAGATGGCCGTGGGAGTCGTGCATCCTCCGGAGCTCGGAGGAGAGCTCACGGAGATCCCGACGGAACTGGTGGCGGTCGCTCCCGTAGAGTCCGTGACGGTCAACGTGGCTTGGAAGGTACCTGCGGTCGAATACGTGTGGGAGGGGTTCTGAGAGGTGCTGGTGGAACCGTCCCCAAAGTTCCAGGAGTAGGAATAGGAAGGAGCTCCGCCATTCGCGGCTCCCGCGAAGTTCACCGGAAGAGGGGCCGTGCCCGAAGTGGGAGAGCCGGAAGCGGAAGCGGAGAGCGGGCTCGTGGCGGCCTGGACGCTGATCGACACCGAGGAGGTGGCCGTAGCCCCGGCGGAGTCGGTGACGGTAAGAACGGCACTGTAGGTGCCAGCCGAAGTGTAGTTGTGGGAGGGACTCTGAAGGGTCGACGTGCTACCATCTCCAAAGGCCCAAGAGTAGCTATAGGGGGAGGTTCCGCCGCTCGCCGATCCGGTGAAAGAAACCACGAGCGGGGCACTGCCCGAAGTCGGAGTGCCCGACGCGGAGGCCGTCAGCGGGCTGCCGCCGCCCCCTGAGCCGGTCCCGGTGGACCAGTGCGCCGCCAGGGCCGCGATATTGGGGGATCCCACACCGGTGACCGCATCCCAGCCGGGACCGGCCGCATACCCATTGTTCCCGGAGGTGACGTCGTGGAAGACCGCGTGATAGAGCGAACCTTCTGCCAGATGATATAGGACCGGCGCAGCGAACCCGGAGAACCCGGCCGCCTGATAGATCACATCCAGCGCGGCCGCCCACATGGGGGTTGCGAGCGAGGTACCTCCGACCTGTTGGGACTGGCCATTCGTGATCACGTTCACCCCAGAGTTCGGGTCCGCATCCATCGCGACATCCGGGACGCCCCTCACTCCAGAGCCGCACACTGAAGCAAGGCCCGACATGTTGGCCTGATAGCTGGGGGGGGTATCGTTCGTGTCACAACCTCCGCCACTACCGCTCCAGCCACTCTCCGATCCGTAGGAAGAACCGGAGGGGGTGATCGTCGTTCCACCGACCCCCAACCCGTCCGGCTCTGCGGCAGGATAGGCCACGGCCGCGCCGTTGTCTCCGGCGGCGGCAAGCAGCGTGATACCGGCGGCGACCGCGCTCTGCCAGACTGAATGGTACGGTCCCCCACCACTCCAGCTGTTCGAGCCTAGTGGAATCCCGTCTTGGACGAACGTCTGGTCACAGACGGAAGGATCCGAACTGTCCAGGCACACCAAGATGTGGGCGCCCGGCGCGATCACGTGGGCCCACTGGATATCGAGGTCGGTCTCAGTGTCCCACCCGGCCTGGCCGCCACTGCAGGTGCTGGAACCGCTGCCCGTGAATTGGAGGGTAAGGGAAGGCAGATTGTATTGCGTGTCGAACTGGTTCAGGTCGTTCTGGTATCCCTGGGTGGTCTCGTTAGGATCGCAGACCTCGGCCAACCCGATCGTGGCGCTTCCCGTGGTGCCGGCACTGATGAGGGAGGACTCGTTGTAGAAACCCTGCATGACCGAAGGGCTGGTCGCGGCCAGAGGATGGACCGAGACGGACGGGAACGACAGCATGACGTGCGGGATATCGAACCCGTTGAGGCCCGTGAGCGACTCCACGAGGGGTGCGATCGTGGCGGGGAGTTCAGGGACCCCTCTCGGGGCGATCCCGGATTGGGACCCGAGTGAATACGAGTAGAGGTCGATATGGAATGCGCTGTCGACCTGTGCGGCGGTTCCGCTCACCCGGTAGATGAGCGGGCCCGAAGTGGGAGTGACCGTGAGCCCGTTCTGGGAGAGGTACCCGGTAAGCTGGTCGACCGAGCTTGTCGACGGTCCGAACTGCTGGTAGAACTGGTCGAGGGTAAGGTAGTGTTGGTAGTTCGCCGAACTCGGGTTGCTCAGTCCCTGGAGATACCCGGTCAAGCCCTGAGATGGGGCAATGGCGACCTCGAGATCGAATCCCACCGCGGCGCTTGCGGCGACCTCTGCGGTCGGGACCGCCTTGTAAGGAAGGTTCCCGACGCTGGAGGCGATGGGAACGAAGGGAGTCGCCGTGCCCGATAGGGAAACGGCTGCCACGGACGAACTGCTTGATGCTCCGAGCAACCAGCTGGTGCCGCCGGAGATCGCCGACACCGCCAACACGACCGTAATGACCAAGGAGGCGAAGATGGCTACGTCAAGCTTCGGCGTTGGGGGACGGCGGAGACCCCAGATCTCCTCGTGAGCAGTCGGGGAGGCCACGACTGGGGGAGGGCATGCCACTATATAGCATTACCCACGGCATGACATAGCACCCCATGGCCTGACGGGGGCGGATAGAGCCCGCCGAGGGTCAATCCCAGAACTCCCGTGTGCGAGCGTAGTTCTTCTCGGCCCGCAGGATCTCGGCAAGGAGGTCGTCGAGGTCCTCGTATCCACGCGAGAGGATGCGCCGGGCCGTTCCAGGACCGATGCCGCGGCCGGCGAGGACCATGAGCGCACGAAAGCCATAGGTGGCGAGCAGTTCCGCCGAAGCATGGGCGGCGGACAACACTTTGCGTTCGCGTTCCTTCGGCTTGAGGAACCCCCCCGTGTCCTGGAGGTGTCGCTTGCGAGACACGTACTTGCGGATCGTCTCGATCTCCTTCTTCCGACGGGGAGAGATGACGGCGGTGAGGACGGCGTGGCAAGCGATGCAAGGAGAAGACCCCCCGGTGGGGTAGCTCCGGGGGGTGACGACCCGCGGGTTCCCGCACCGCAGGCAGATCGTCATCAGCTCCTCCTTCTCGAGCCGCTCTCGGATGGTCCGTAACACCGAGGGAGGCGGCCGCGAAGGGAGCTCGCTCCACTTCAGCCGTTCGAGCACAGCCGCTCCCGGAGTATGGCCCGTACCTCGGAAGGCGCTCAGGACGAGGGATCCCTCCCGCAAGCGCTGGAGGATGAGTCGAGTGTTATCGATGTCGAACTTGTCGTGGACCACCTTGGAGAACGTCTCCTGCCCGATCACCGAATCTCGGTGGGTCTCGAGCAGCGGGTCGAGTCGATTGTGTTCCTTCGATGCGAACTCGGCGGGCAGCAGTCCCAGCTTGCGCGCTACCACGACGAATGTCCAGCGGTAATCCTCCGTGCGAGAGATCCCCCGGGACAAAAGGCTGCCCACGGAATCCGGGTCGATCTGAAAGAGCCGTTCGGCATCGGCGGTCGAAGCGGGCAACGGCATCCGAAGGACCAACCACGTGGGAGTGACGAGCAGCGTCACCACGTTCATGCCGATCAGCGACGTGGCGCCTTCGGTCAAGAGCACGGCGAGAGTATTGTTGACATTGGTGCCGTTGCACGAACCGATGATGAGCAACCGATCGTTCACCTCGACCGTGATCCGTCGGTCGGTCGGCCACTCCTCCGGCGAGTGACGCTCAAGGTTACCCTGAAGACTGGTTCGCGCCGCAGCGGAGAGGGGGTAGGTTTCCAGCGACCGGAGCCGGCGCAGGGACCCCATCTCAGAGGCCACTTCGAGAGGAACCGGAATGTCGTCTCCTTCCCAGTAGGGAGGGGTTCCCATTTCTTGGACGGCTTCGACCATCAATTCGTCCCCGGTGAGGCTCACCATCTTCCAGGTGGTCCCCCGCAACAAGAAGATATGGTCCGGGGTCGAAAGGACCCGGGTCACCACGAACCGCTCGTCCAGGGTCCCGATCACCCGGCGAGTGGCGATGTCCCGCAGTGTGAAGGACCGTTCCTCCGGTATGAGGGAAAGGTTCGAATAGAAGTGCTTCAGCAGCCCCCGTCCGGACCAGATGCGACCCGCGTCTTGGTGAAGAAGGCCGTGACCTTCGAGGGCACCCAAGAGGTCCTCGACCTCCGGCTTCGAAAGGTCCGAGGTGGCCAGCGTCTGGGTCGAGATATCCAGGATCTCCGATACCGTGGATTCCCCCTTTTCCCGAAGCAGGGCTACGACCTGCTGACCGAGGGCGAGAAGGTTCTTCCGGCGGACACGGACCTCCTCGACCTGTCCCTGCAGGGCCCGGCGCGCGATGACGGCCGCCTCTTCCAGGTCCGAATCGTCGATCGTGATGACCGTCCCGCTGGATGTTCGCGCCGCGCTATGGCCTGCCCGACCCACGCGCTGCACGAGCCGGGCGACCCGGTGGGGGGACCCGACCTGCACGACATGGTCGATCACTCCCACATCGATCCCCAGTTCGAGCGAGCTCGTGGCGACCAGGGCGCGTGTGGCCCCCGAACGGAACTCGACCTCGGCCTCTTCCCGCACGAAACGGGACAATGACCCGTGATGCACGGAGACGCTCATGTCAGGGGCAAGCTGGCGCAGGAGAGCCGTCAGCGTCTCGGCGCCGGGCCGCGTGTTCGAAAACACGAGGGTGGCGCCGCGGGATTGTATGATCTGGAGGGCGACCGATGCTGCGGCGCGGAGTTTCCCTTCCGCGGTCAGGGGCGGGCCGCCGGGGTGGTCGGGAGTTCCCGGATCAGGGGCCTCGCTCGAGGTCTGCACGTCCATCTCGAACCGCTTTCCCTCCCGGGAGATGATCACTTGGGCCGGAACCTTGTACGAGATGAAACGGGCCATCTCCTCGGGGTTGGAGATGGTGGCCGAAAGGCCGATCCGCCGTACGGGCCGTCCCACCAGCCGTTCCAGCCGTTCCACGGAAAGTGCCAACTGGGCTCCTCGGTCCGAGGAGGCGAGTTCGTGCACCTCGTCGATGACCACCGTCCGAACATGGGCGAGTCCCTTGCGCAAGTTCTTGCCGATCAGGAGGATCTGGAGCGTCTCCGGGGTCGTGATCAGCAAATGGGGCGGCTGGCGAGACTGCCGCGTACGTTCCGAAGAGGGAGTGTCCCCATGCCGGGCACGAGCGGTGATGCCGGCGGCCGAGGCCATCGCCATCAGTCGGTTCTCGAGGTCCCGGTTCAGCGCCCGAAGCGGGGTCACGTAGATGACCGACACCGGCTCGCTGCGCTCCCGCACACATTCTTCGAGCAACGGGACCATGGCCGCTTCGGTCTTTCCGGTCCCGGTCGGTGCCACGAGCAACGCATTGCCACCGGCCCGTAACTTGGGCCAGGCCAGGGCCTGGATCTCGGTGGGGACGCCGAGGTGTTCTCGGACCCAAGTGCCGAACGCGTCCTCGGTCATCACCCCTGAGCGGCACCCACAGAGATATGTAGGTTTCCTGCATCCAACCGCGCATGGATGCGTCCGGACGGAGCCTTGAGAAGCTCGAGTCCGTGCTCGCGGAGTACCCGCGGGTGTTGGTGGCGTTTTCCGGAGGGGTCGACTCCTCGGTTGTGGCGGCGGCCGCTGCCCGGGCCAAGGGTTCGGATGCTCTCGCAGTGACCCTCACCGGTCCCTCGCACCCGTCCCGCGACCGGAGGATGGCAGAAGAGGTGGCTCGCCGTGCGGGGATCCAGCATCTCTTGGTCCCGATCGATCAACTGGCGGATGCCGACTATCGGAAGAACGACGCCGAACGCTGCTACTTCTGTCGCCGGTTGGAGACGACCCGCTTGCGCGAGATCGCGACCGAACGAGGGTTCGACGTCATCGTTGATGGGGTCCACCGGGATGACCTAGGAGAGCTTCGACCGGGGCTCCGGGCCCTTCAGGAACAGGGAGTGCGGCACCCGCTCGTGGAGGCAGGGCTCGGGAAGTCGGACGTCCGCGAGGTTGCCCGACTGCTGGGGTTGCCCAACCAGGACGCTCCCGCAAATGCGTGCCTCTCCTCCCGGATCCAACGGGGAGTCGTTGTCCGGGTCGACGATCTCCGCCGGGTGGACGAGGCGGAGGAGTTCCTCGTCGCGCTCGGATTTCCCTTCGTACGGGTTCGTACCGATGGAGCCGTGGCCCGGGTGGAGGTCCCAAAAGAGGACCTGCCGCGGCTGGCAGAACCGAGGATGTGGTCCCGGGTCCAGGTCCATCTTGAATCCCTCGGGTTCCTGCGGCTTGCATCTGCGCCCGCATCCTATCGGATCGGGGGAGGGGCGCCGTGAACGAAACCCGGGGCAAGACATCGTGGATCGTTCCCCCCGCGGAAGTTTGCATCCTCTGCCACAAACCGATCAACTCGAAGGAGGAGAAGAGCGCCTGGAACGACCACCCGGCGCACGCAGAGTGTGTCCGTATCCATACGCTACAGCGACATCCGGTCTTCCGGGACTGGAGCGCCGACGGCGAGGAAGCGCCCGAAGAACCGGAAGAGGGCGGGAATCGAACGGACGATGACGAGGACGAAGGATGGCCCGGTTGATGGGAAGGATCAACGCGGTTCGATCGTCACGAGGATGCCCCCGTCCCGTCCCTGTGTCCGTTGGACCCGGAGCGGGACCGGACTAAGGTCCTTCCCAAGCATCTCCCTTTCAAAGAGGGAAGGGGCCGACCTGCCGCCGATGAGAACCGGGGCGACGTACAGCGTGAAACGGTCATAGAGTCCCGCACTCAAGAAGGAACTGAGGATCTGGGAACCGCCTTCCACCATCAGCCGTTGAACCCCGTGTACGTGCAGCCACCGAAGGGCCCATGGAAGGTCGACCCGAAGACCGGAAGTGGGGACCACCGTGGTCCGGGGCCCGGTACGTCCCAAGTCCTTCCGAGACGGGGAGAAGAGGATGGTGGGGAGCACCCCGTCAAACACCCGGGAGGTGGGGGGAAGTCCCTTGGAGGATCCGATGACGACCCGGGTCGGGGGTCGGTCTTTGCGCCCTCGTGCTTCGGAAGGAAGACGTTGACCCCGAAGCCGTTCCCAGTGGACCCGGAGGGAAGGGTCGTCCATCCGGATGGTTCCGGCGCCGACCAGGACCGCGTCCGATGTCGCCCGTATCAGGTCCACTCTCCGAAAGTCTCCGGGGCTCGAAAGGATGGCCCGCTTACCTCCTGGGAATGCCAGGCGACCATCGAGGCTCATGGCGGCATTGATCCAGATCGCAGGGCGTCCCCGAGGGTTCGCCGAGCGGGGCCAAGAGATCTTCGAAAGAGGCATGCGAAGTTGGTTCAGGCGACCTTGATTCCCTGAAGGTCCACCTCGAACTTCTCGACCGGCATCCCGACTTCTCGCATCGTCACCAGGTTGATCCGGACGTTCGCGACCGCGCCGAGAACCGCGGCGCGGAGGAAACCGAGCGCCGCATCGTAGTCGCTGCGCATGATCTGCTTGACGAACGCTTCCCTACCTTGGAGCAAGGTGTACGCCCCGTAGGCGTTCGTTGCGATCGACAAGGGCACCTCGGCTGCGTGGGTGAGCGCATTCTGGTAGGACACCCGGGCACCTGCATCTTCCGGGGAACTCTTGAGCTGCTTCTTCGCCTGGCGGACGCCGTCATAGGCCTTCGAGTCGTCCTCAATACCCGCCTGAAGTCGCTTCCGGAACTCCGCGAGCGTCTCGAGGGTCTGCACCGCGTCCGGCGGGAGCGAACCCACGGGACCGGCAAATCGGGTCACCATCTCCCCCAGCGCAACGCCCAGGGACCCCACGAGGGCAGAGGCACTTCCTCCCCCCGGTGTCGGCGTCCGTGCCGCGAGGGCGTTGAGGTAGGTGAACAAGGAGGTGGACTCCAGGAAGTTCGAGTCCAGGCCCTGGAGCTTGCGCTCGAGGATCGTCTTCCGGTCGAAGTGGCTCAGTCGCAGATGGTGCTCCGCAGCATCGAATAAGGCATCCTCCGGGATCAGACCAACGATCTCGGACTCGACGGCCGAGGTACCCCGCTGTGCGGCCTCCGAGCTCACCTTGTCGAACACGAGGTGAAGGGGCGTCCGTCGATAATCCGTCATGTTGATCGAGACCTGCGCCTGGTGGCGCTCGGTGATCTCGAAGCCGAGGGCTTTCACTTCGGGAAATCCCCCGTCGCGGGTTCGAATGACCTTGGCGATCGCCTTGGCCACGGCGACATCGGGAGTTCCGAGGTAGATGTTGTAGGCGATGAGCACGGGACGGGCGCCGATCGCGATGGCCCCGGCGGTGGGATGGACCTTCTTCTCACCGAAATCGGGAACTCGCGACGCGTCCGCGCCGATCGAGTCCCGGATCCCTTCGAACTGTCCCTTTCGAACGTAGGCAAGGTCCGACCGCTCGGGAACGCGGGCGGCTTTTCCGTAGAGATAGACGGGGATGGCAAGGTCGCGGGCCACCCGTTCTCCCAGGGACACGGCGAGCGCCATCGCCTCCTCCATGGTGGCATCACCCATCGGGATGAAGGGAACAACATCCATGGCGCCCATCCGCGGGTGCTCTCCGGTGTGATGGGTAAGGTCGATGAGTTCGGCCGCCTTGCGGATGGCGCGGTAGGCGGCCTCCTTCAAGGCCTCCCCGTCACCGACCAGGCTCAGGACCGATCGGTTATGGTCGGCATTGGACTCGATATCGAGCACCCGGATACCCGGCACGGCTCGGGCTTCGTCCACGATCGACGTGATCACCTTGGCATCACGGCCCTCGGAAAAATTAGGCACACACTCGAATGTCTTCATGCTGGTCCTCCAAAGTCATCCAACGCCATTTGAAGCGCTTTCTGTTCGCCCGCGAGCTCGACATGGGAAAGCTTCTCCACCGTTCGGGCGATCCGGGACTCATCGAATCCATGCTTGTCCACCAGGACTTGGAGGACGCGCTCGGGTTGCGGCTTCTTCCAGACCAGGGAAAAGTCCGGAGTGTACGGGGGGCTTTCGAACAGGGCGAGCGCTTCCCGTAAGGTTGCGGGGTCCCCCCCGACCTTGGTGATGGTCTCCTCGAAACTCCGATGCTCCTGGGCCAGCTTGAGGGCCTTCTTCGGACCGATCCCACGGAACCCCTCATTGAAGTCGGTCCCGATCAACAGGCACATGACGATGAATTCGTGAAGGGAGAGGGAAAAGCCCTGGAGTACCTCCTCGGAGGTGAGGAGACGGACGCTACCTTGGTCCCGGGGGTTCGGCTTGAGGGCCGCAAGCCCCTTGACGAGGCGCGGGGTCCCGAAGAGCAACGTGTCATAGTCCTCGCTCGCGGCGGCCCATACCGACCCTCGCAGGGCCATCTGGGCGGCCTGGGCCTCTCCCTCCGAAGGCGCCTGCACCCATGGAACCCCCATCGCGTCCAGAAGTTCCTTGGCATCGGCCACCATCGCGTCGGTCAGCCGGCTGGTCTGCGCCGCCTTCTTCTTCGCCAAGGCGAGGTCCCCCGCCTTGATCGCTTCCTCCCATTCCCGGGCCGCCCGTTCCTTGACGAGGGCGCGGGTCTTCAACGTGGCGACCTTGAGGGGTGAGGGCTTGCCATCGAAGGAGTACACCGGGCGGATCCCGTTGACGACCAGGCTCGTGGTGCGGTAGAGCAATCCGACGAGGTGGCTGGTCACTTCTCCAGTCGCCCCCGTGAACGGGGTCCCGTCGGGCTGGCGGATGGTGGCGAGGAACTGGTAGAGCATGTTGTAGGCATCGAGTGCCAACCGCTTGCCCTTCAGCGATTCCAGGGGAATCTCCTTCGGCGTGATGATCTGACCGAGCTGGACTCCCATGGCTCGCCTCCGCGACTCAAAGAGAATGTTGGGGCACTTATAAGTACGTTAGCTCCGGCGTTGCCCGGGTTCGAGAATCTGACGGGAGAATTTAGTTCCCTTTATACGCTTCCCGCACTCGCAACGACCATGCAAGAATCCGAGGCAATTCAGTTCAAGATGGATGTTAAGGTCCCCTGGCATGGCGAGGGACTCCCGGTACTCGTCTGCTTCCCGAGCGTCGGGCTCGCGAGCACGGTCGTCGGGCACTACCTGATCCGCTCGAAGAACCTCGCCCGCATCGCCGCGGTGTACTCCGAATACCTCCCGCCGGCCACCGTCATCATCGACTCGTTCCCGAATCCGTCCGTCCGCATCCACGGGGATGGCACCATGGCCACGCTCGTCTCGGAGTTCCCCCCCCCGCTGGAATTGATCGCCCCGATGGCCGCGAAGATCCTGGACTGGACCGCAAAGCAAGGCTCCGGCCTGGTGGTGGCCGTTGAAGGGATCCTGGGCAAGAAGGAGCAGGCCGGATCCACTGAAAACCGGGAAAGCGTTTTGGGGATCCCCTCGAACCCTGCGGCGAAGCAGCAGCTTCAGAAGGCGGGGATCCAACTCCTCGAGGAAGGCATCGTCGGGGGCGTCACCGCCGCCCTCCTGAACGAGGCGGCGGCGCGCGATGTCCCGCTCGTGGTGTTGTTCGCCATGGCGGCCGACGAGGATCTCCCCGACCACGGTGCGGCAGCCCGCCTCCTGGAAAGCATCAACCTTCTGCTCCCGAACCTCAAGATCGACCCGCAACCCCTCTTCGCCCAAGCTCGGATGATCGAGCAGACGCTGCGAACGAGCATGAAGCTGCACCGACCCGCGGAGCCGGCCACCCCGACCGTGAAGGGGCACGAACCTTCCATCTACGGGTGACTCCTCCCCCGGGGGCCGACCCGATCCGGCGGGGACCTCTTCCGAAGGGGTGAATCGGGCCGTTCAGAAGCTTATTTAATGTTTCACCGCCATTATATAGGACGTGACGGGCGCTCTCGTCCTCGACTGGGGGAATCTGTGGGTCGTGGCCCTCCCCTTCCTCACTTCGGCGTGCATTGCCGGGATATTCACGGTGCTCGTCTCGCGTGTCTCCCGGAACATCACCCATCACCGGTTGCTCTGCGCCCAGTGCGTCTTCGAAGACGAGCTCATCGCGAATGGGAAGTGCGAGCAGAACTGCGCCGTGAACAACATTCCATCGCTCCCCATGCTCCTCTTCTTCTTCAGCACCGAGTTCGCGCTGCTGGCGCTCTTCTACCCCTCGATCATCCAGACCTACATCCTTCCGGCCGTGCTCTCGCAGAACGAGATGGCGTTCCTGGGGAGCCTGCTGCTCGTCTCCACGACCACGGCGGCGGTGATGCTGGGCGTGTATCTGGTCCAGGAGAAGGGAAAGGTGCGTTCGCTCCTCCTGCGGGTGACGATCCTCGGCACGCTGGGAGCCATCCTCGTCGCCTCCTTCGAGCCGTCGGCGGCCATTTATGTCCCGGTCGGGCTCTTCGCGTTGGTGTTGATCTTAGGCGTGGAACTGCGCGCGCGTTACCAGTTGCCGCTACTCGGCCTGCGATCGGTGGGCGCTGCCACGCTCCCGCTCTTTGTCGTGACCTTGATCGGCATCATCCACATCTACGAGATCCTTCGGATGGCCTGATCGCTCGGACTTGGGCATGTACCACTCGGTGACGAGGTAGAGACCCACTGCGGCCCCGAGGGCCACGACCACGTCAGGGGTGAAGCCTCCATGAATGACGGTGAGGCCCGTGACGGCGAGCGTACAGATGGCGAGGGCGACGAAGACGCCCCGCAGGAAGGAATAGCCGCTCACTTGAATCCCGTCTCCACCAGCGTGGCCACGAATCGGTCGAGTTCCGCGGTGATGCCCGCCAGCTCCTCCGGGGTCCGGGACTTGCGCCGGGCGGCGAGGATCGCGTTCCGGACGAGGCGCGCATGGAGGGCGAGCTCGTTGTCCGAGCTCTCCGAGGGGTCCATCGCCGAGGCCAGCGCTTCGCGAGAGATGGCCGCCACCTCATCCGAATTGAAGTAGCTCTTGAGGAATCCTTGGAAGAGCGCCAGGGACCACACGAGGGAACGGCGCGGTTCGTCCTCGGAGACGGCGGCCGTCGTGATCATCCCCGGGACCGGTCCGTAGCGCACGGTGGGCTTCTCCGGTGACGCCGAGGCAGGAGCGGTCACGGGGGCGGGTTCCGACGCTTCGTCCTGGTCACTTTCCGGGGGGGGTGGCGCCAAGGGCGGGCGCGGTTCCGGGAGCAAGATCCGGTTGAAGAACGCCGACTTTGTCTCCCAGGACGGAGAAGGAACGAGGGGGCGAGCGGAGGCGATCTCCAGGCGACGCGCGGTCTCGTAGAGGCGGGCGGCATAGTCGTTCAACGCTTCCGTCGCCCCGCGGACCACTCCCACTCGTTCGCCGATTTCTCCCAGCTTTCCCTTGACCCGGGCCGTCAGCGCTTCGAACTCCTGGGCGGAGAGAGCGCGATGGGCTTCCAGGATATCGGCGGAGGCGGCGCGGGTGGCGATAACATCATTCGGCGGAGTGCGGGAAGGGATCCCCTTCTGGGATCGTTCTACGTAGGCGATGGCGTCCTCGTTCGGAGAACGGGGGACTCCCGTAGATGCCGCCGAGTGGAACGCCAAGACCTCGGCCTCGAGCAATGGGGAACCGGGGCGGGCGGGCTTGACCGGAGCCCGTTCGGGTTCCCGCTTGAAGGACCCGGGGGCGGCGGCCAGCACGGCGCCCACGTGCTTTTCCCACTTGGCGTCGATCTGGTTCATCAGGTCGAGGTACTCCCGGAGCGACGCAAGACCGGGGACCGGGGCGGGGGTTTCCGACTTGGCCGCCACCACGGGAAGGGGAGCGACGACCACGGGCGGAGGAGGAGCGGCCACGGGGGCGGGTTCTTCGACCTTCTCTACCGGAGCGGGATCCTCGACCACCGGGATATTGCCGAGATAGGTTCTCAGGGGGATGGGCTCAGTAGCGCTGAGCTCAGGCATCACGAAGATCAGCGTGGCGAGCACCACGACCGCGCCCAGGGCGATGTTGAAGACGCTGAGGGTCTCCGATACCGGGTCGGCCAGAAAGAACTCGTAGAGCCCCCAGATCACGGCGGCGATACCGACCAGCAAGAGGAGGGCCACAAAGCCGCGGCTTTGCAATGCCTGACCTTCTTCAATCGCCATGATCCTAGGACCCCCCGTACACTATGTCATCCCCTAGCAGGCTTATAAACGGTCTTCCGTATCTCCTCGATGGCAACATCCTCCAGGGACATTCCACTTTCATCACGGGGTTCTTTGAGACGAACCCCACGTCAAGCCTGTTTGATCACGAGAGTCACCCGGTCCACTTGGATGATCGCGTGATCCCCGCTGACAGTGTTGTACCAGTCCAGATAGAGGTAGACGGTGATGGTCGCGGTCTCTCCCACCACCATACCT
>JAKAOF010000024.1:22322-24023 GCA_021823345.1 Thermoplasmata archaeon | reverse complement strand
CATCCCCACGGCCACGGCGAGGAGTCCTCCCACCATGAGAACGCTCGGTGACCCCACGGCAAGCTCCAAAGGGATCACGACCAGGCTGGGAAGGAATGCCATCTCGCCGAAGAGTCTCCACGCCCGCCGGGCGAAACCGGAGAGCGGAGGGATCGGCCACATCAGGGTCAGCGGTGGAAGAAGGACCAGCAGCACGGCGATCAATGCATCTCGAAAGGCGATGAGGAATGCCAGGGCGAGGACCAATGAGAGGAGGACCAGCGACACGATGAACGTGATCACGCCGTTGTCCCAGCTGAAACTGATGCCTCCGACGGGTACGAGATTTCCGTACTCCTGCCAAGCCCCTCCACCGTAGGAGAACAGCGGGCCGTAGACCAGCGCGGCGAGGGACCAAAGGAGCCAGCTCAGGGGGAGCACGATGTTGGAGAGCAGCACCCCCAGCACGAGCCTCGGTGCGAGGCCCGTCCAGACCTGGGACTTGCCCGGAAGGCTAGCCCGGAGCAGGTAGAGGACGCCCACGACCACGATGACGAGTACCGCAACCGGGTCGACCAGGTTGACGACCACATAATCGCTCATCGCCGCCCCCGCCGAGAAGATGTTGGACGAATGGCTGGCGGCCATGTACGAGGGATAGAGGGCCTGGGGGTCCATCTCGGGCACGAACACGTTGTTGTAGAACGGACCGATCACCGTGTTGATCAGGACGTTGAGCGTGGCGAACAGCGCAAAGAGCACCGCCTGCACGACGGCAGTCCAGTCCATGGTTCCCTCCTTAAGTGCCCGTGAGCACCCAGTTGGCGAGGCCCCAGGCGAGTCCGCTAACGGCGGCGAGCAGGATGAACGTGCCCAGCAAGGCGTCCCGAGCGCGGTCCTTCGCGGTGATCTTCTTGGAAGGGTCCGAACTGAACCACGATAGCGCGACTCGCACCCAGGCGAGCGAGACGACCGCACCGGCGGCCAGCCCGGCGAGGATCACCAGGCGATCGAGCGAGGTCGTGAGGTTGGTCGTGGCATTCCCGGTGGCGCTCGCGTGCGTCACGACGGCCCCCTCGTGCGTCACCGGAGACGCCGAGGCGGAGCCCACCCCGAGTCCCAAGACGCTTCCGATGAGCAGGATTCCCACGAGGGTGCAGGTGCGCAGGGTACGCAGCCGAGAGTTCATGGTGCGGCCTCCGTGGACGGCATGCGCGGTGTCCAGCGCTCTTCTCCGTCCGACTCCGAGTGTCGCTCGGCCTTTCCCTCCCGCTCGAGCGACGAGAGCGCCTCAATGGCCTCCCCGCGCTCGACCTTCTGGTCTTCGGCCATCTCGAGCAGGGATCCGCGGTCCTCGCCGGACCACTTCTTGATCAGGTCCTCGAGGACCTTCTTTGCGCGCCCCTTCTTCTCCTCGGCGAGACTTGTCGGGTCGCCGGAACTCTCTCTGCGGTGCTTGCGGAACAAGAGATAGCCCAACACGATTCCCACACAAATGACCGGGATGAGCGCCAACGTCACCAACGAACCGGTGGAAACGCCACTTCCTGAGCTCATGGTCATGGTCGTGGTAGCCCCTCCCGGCCCGGTCAAGGTGACCGTCGAAGCGCCCGCCCCGCCTGGAAGATCCAGGACCACCAGTCCCTCCGTAGAATTCGCCATGACCGGGGGTAGACCTGGCGTAGATGCGGTCACCTCGATACCGGTGAGCGGATTTCCAAA
>JAKAOF010000024.1:0-22222 GCA_021823345.1 Thermoplasmata archaeon | reverse complement strand
ACGGACCAACTGTTCACTCCTGTATCAAAGGTGGTGTTGGAGTAGGCGTCTCCATCGACGGACAGTTCCAGGTCGATTGGGGGATGCTCCCCGGTCAGATTGGCGACGACCGTGGGGGCGAACGGGCTTAGGCCGATGACGGACGTGGCCCCGGCACGAAGCGAGAGCGAGTCGTTGTATGCCCGTACGTCCCACTGGAGACTTGCCCTCCCTCCCGCGCTGTCCGCGGCGGTAAGATCCAGCGTGTAGTTTCCGCTCTCGGGGAAGTCCACGGAAGCGCTCGTGCCGTTCCAGCTTCCGACCTTTGGGACTTGCCAGACGACCGAAAACGGCCCGTAGCCACCGGAGAGTGAAGCCACGAAGGATTGGGGATCCCCCACGGCGACTTCCGAAGGAGCCCTTCCGATGGCGATCTGAAGGGCGGGAACGACCGTGACATTCATCCATGTCGTGCTCATCGCCCCGTCGGAGTCCTGCGCCACGACACCCACAGGGTAGGTTCCCGGCACGCTGAAGATGGGGCGGGTGCCATTGGCGAATTCGCCCATAGGGGTATCTTCGGTCACGGAGACGGGTCCAACCCCGCCTGAAATCACAAACGGAAGCGAGCAAACCGTTCCGGCGTCCACGTAAACGGTGGACCCGGCCGTGACGACCCCAAGTGGGGGAGCCACCGTGGCCTCGAGGTCCACGGACGCAGTGACCCCGAGGGAGTCCCGGACCGAGACGGTGATCGACTGCGTGCCACGGTTCGTAGGGGTCCAAGTCAAGGACGTCAAATTCCAACCGGTCGCTGCCCCCGTAGGGAGATAGTAGGAGAAATCGTACGGCCCCACTCCTCCCATCGGGGTGCCTTCGATCACGTAAGGAACACCTACCTCTCCCTGATGCAGGCTCATGCTCACGTTCAGCGAGAGCGATGGTGCGACGGCGAGCGTGAAGGGTTCACCGACAACGGTGCCCGACGCGTCGGACACATTCACCCAGCCGGAAAGGGGGCCGGAGTGCGTCGGTACCACGGTAAAGTTGTAGAGGTCCGTCCCATCCGCTACCGTTCCTCCGCAGTTCCAATTGATGCGATACGGGGCGACCCCACCCGAGGGATATGCGTGAAGGATCGTGGATGTCCCCGCCTCCAGTTCACTTGAACCGGTGGCCACGGGTGGGAGCCACATCGACGGACCCACGGTAATCTCGACGGAACTCGAAACCGTGACCCCCGCACCGTCGGTGAGTCGAGCCGTGACCGAGTAGGTGCCCGGGGTCGCGTAGGCGTGCTGGACGACCGGCCCGGAGGCGGCCGCACCGTCCGCGAATTCCCATACGAGCGACGGAGCGCCCGCCCCATTGATCTCGGCCGCCGAAAGAAGGACTGGTTGCCCCACTTCGACCACCGTCCGATTGGCGCTCAGGCTCAGGAGCGGTGGGTCGAACACCGTTACGTTCAATTCCGGGCTCTGCGAGATCTGTCCCACGGCATCGGTGACCGCCAGCGCAACATGGTAGGTGCCGGTGGCGGCAAAGGTGTGGGTCGGATCTGCGAGGTCACTGGATACTCCGTCTCCGAAGTTCCAGAGGTACGAGTAGGGTGCGGTCCCGTACTGCACGCTGCTACTGAAAGCGACAGCGTGGCCGACGTCGGCGCTCGTGATCGCTACGGTCGCCAGGGCCTGCGGGTCCGGCACCACCGTGACGGCGATCGGTGCGGTGGCGGCGTGGGCCCCAGTTCCGTCCTGCACCGTGGCATTCACGAGATAGGTCCCGGGCTGTGAGTACGGGTGCTGGACGGTCGAGCTGTCTGCCGCCATACCGTCTCCGAATGAAACGGTGGTCTGGAACGGACCAACCCCGCCCTGGGTCCCAACGTACACCGCGATGGGAACCCCTACCTCGGTGTGGGAACTCGAGAGCGTGAGGGTCGCCACCGGGTCGGGGGTCACCTCCACGGTGGCCATTCTCGAGGAGGTCACGCCGCAGGAGTCGGTCAGGGAGAGGTTCAGGGAGTAGGATCCGGGCTGTTCGAAAACCAAGGTGGTGTTCTGGGGGGTTTGGAAACCATCGAACACGGTGTTCGTTCCGGCGGAGGAAGTGAGGGTGGCGGTGTAGGGTGCACAGCCCCCTCCTCCCGATACGACCGCCCGAAGGGTCTCGCCCGCGTCCACTACTTGGGGGCCCCAACCGAGCAGGGCGGTGAGCTCGGGTTCCACGAAGATGACCCCCTTTGCCGAGGTGGACTGGCCGCGCGCGTCCGACAACAAAAGGGAGAAACTTACGTTTCCCGCCGCACGCGGGACGAGTGCAACGCTGTATTCCCCCGACTGTGGCAGCATCCCGGACGTGCTCTCTCCGTCGGACCCGGTCACGGTGTAAGAATACGGGGGAACGCCCCCAAATGCAGAGATGTCCGCAGCGAGAGACTGGCCGATCTCCCCCCATCTCATCGGTACGCTGAGCCCGGAGGCGAGGGCGTCAAGACCGTCGACCGTGACCAACCCTGACCCCTGACCACCCGCGGCATCGGTCACGGAGATCCCGATGGTGAGGGTCCCGGAACCGGTGAGCGTCCCGGTCCACGGGACGACCCCGGGTCGGGAAAGCGATCCTCCGACCGGCCCTCCGGAGGAAGTGGGTCCCGCAAAGTCGAACTCATAGGAGTAGGGGGGCGTGCCGCCTCCCAGCGTAGCATATGCGCTAATCGCTCCGCCCACGGTGGGGTCCGAGGGCGAAACTTGCAGGTTGACCGTGGGCAGAGGCTGTATCTGACCCACCGTCGAATCGATGCTGACGGTCACCCCGTCCGCATCGGTCAGGCTCGCCTGGAGTACCACCGTCTCGGCCTTCTCAAAGGTATAGGGAAGTGGATAGTTCCCCGCCGTCTCTTCCGAGGTGGCGAAGGACGCGTCCTGCGAAGGGTCCGACCATGCGAGCTGATAGGGGGCGGTACCCCCTCGAATCGAGGCGACGAGTGGGAGGGCGGTGCCGACGTCGGCCGACCCGGTGGTCGAGGAGATCGCCAAGCTCGGGGCGGGGTTCACTTGCATCAAGAATGCTCCGGAGGACGCGGAATCCCCCAGGCTGTCAGTGACGGTCAGCGAGACCGCCACGGCCCCAGTGATCGAGGGGGTGAACTGCCATTGCCCTGCTTCGCTCGATCCCTGGCCGTCCGAGGATTTCCAGAGATACGAGTACGGTGCATCTCCTCCCGTGGCGGACGCGGTCAGCGTGATCGTGGAACCGGTATCGATTTCCCGGGTACCCGCGAGGGACACCGCCATCCCTGCGGCAACGACGAGCGTGCTGTCGGCCGTGGTCGTGACCGTTTCTCCGCCCGCGTCCGTGACGGTCACTGACGGAGAGTACGTCCCTGCAAGATAGAGGTGGTTCACCGTGGAGGTGGCGGCGTTGGCGAGGTCGGATAGGATCACGGAACCATCGCCGCAGTTGAACTGAATCTGATAGGGCGCCTCTCCGTAGGAGACCGGTACCGACAGGCCGACCTGGGTGCCGGGGGCGACCGGGTCCGGGTTGACGCTCAAAGACCCGACGACAAGGGGTGGAATGGCCTCGATACTGAGTTGGGCCGAACCGGAGAGCGTCTGGCCGACTGCGTACCACGAAAGGGCAGATACGCTCACGGACAGGGTGGTTGGGGTGGGATGGCTCACCGAGAACGCTGTGAAGGTCGCCGAGGCGCCGCTCGCCGAGATGGTGCCGGCCCCGGATGACGAAAGGGACCATTGGAACTCCTCATCGTAGAGGCTCGAGTAGGTGGACGTCACCGTGGCGGTGTAGACAGCACTCGCTCCGGAGAGAATGGTCCCTTGGGTCGGGGAAAGGGTAACGGTGAGGGGCGTCGCGGAGTCGGCCGAATCCCCCGGGTGGACGACCTCTCCGGGGGTCGGTCCCGAGCGCGGCCCCGCGGTCGAAGCCGCCACGGCCCACGGGAGGGTAGAGGCCGCGGTCAAGGCGATCAAAGCGATCACGGCGAATCTTGCGTTGCTCATCGGGTTCATGCGTTTTGCACCGGGGGTCGGTAAAGATTAACGTATATGAGGATTCTCATATTTGTAGGGTCGAGGCGATGGGGGAACTCTTTAGCATGGGCGGTCTCCGGGAGATGATGGCCGAGGGAGAGGAATCGTTCCAGGTCACCCCTTGGAAGGTCGAGGGAAAGGTCGACTATGATCGCCTTATCGAGCTCTTCGGGACTTCGCGGCTCGAAGGTCCGGTCCTCGAGCGCCTCACTCGTCTGCTCGGGGGAGAACTACCGCCGTCCCTTCGCCGAGGGATCTACTACTCCCACCGTGACCTGCCCTGGATACTCGATGAGTACGAGAAGGGCAACCGCTTCTTCCTCTACACGGGCCGGGGGCCCTCCGGTGACCTCCATTTGGGACACCTCCTTCCCTTCGAGCTCTGTTCGTTCCTCCAGCGACGTCTCGGGGTGGACCTGTGGATCCAGATCACGGACGATGAGAAGTTCTTGTTCAAACGAGACGTGTCGTTGGAGGAGACCTACCGGTTGGGGATGGAGAACCTCTACGATCTCCTGGCTCCGGGATTCGATCCCCGAAAGGTCCATATCCTGTTCGACACGCGGTCGATCCGTCTCCTGTATCCGATCGCTCTTGAGGTCGCTCGACGGGTGACCTTCTCGACAGCCCGGGCCGTGTTCGGCTTCACTCCCGAGAACAACATCGGAAGCATCTTCTACACCGCCTTACAGTCGGCCCCCGCCTTTCTACCTTCCCAGGCGGCAAAGCGCAAGATCCCATGCCTTATCCCGTGCGGGATCGACCAGGACCCGCATTTCCGGGTGACCCGCGACGTGGCCGAGCCCCTGGGGTATCCGAAGCCCGCACTTCTCCACAACATGCTCATCCCGGGCCTTCTCGGAACGGGCAAGATGAGCTCCTCCTCGGACGCCCGGGAGGGAGCGATCTATCTCAATGACTCCCCGCAGGATGTGAAACGCAAGCTGTCCAACGCCTTCACCGGTGGCCGAGCCACCGTTGCCGAGCAGCGGAAGCTGGGCGCCATTCCAGAGATCTGTTCCATCTGGGCGTTGTGGCGGAGCCGGTTCGCCGAGAAGGATGAGGAGTTCGAGGGGATCACCCAGCAGTGCCGCAGCGGAGGGCTGCTCTGCGGGGAGTGCAAGGCCCGTCTCATCCCGAAGGTACAAAAGCACCTGGAAGAGCACGCGAAGGCCCGGGAGGCCGTGAAGTCCTGGGCTGAGTCGGCCATCGTGGAGCAATTGTGAACGGAACGGGTTCGCAGGTTGGGTGGAAGGTCTCGACCCTTCTCTTGGGCCTCGCCACGATCGCGGTCCCCATCATCGCCGTGCACCTCGCTCTCCAAGGATCGACCGACGCTTCGAACGCGTTGGCCGTGGTCCTGTTGCTGCTGATGGGTCTATTCGTGGCGCTCCAGTTCGCTCACTTCGGATGGGACGGCCGGTCCCAATTCTCCGCCGGGTCCGGCTGAACCGGCTACCGACCTTTTCCGTCTCCTATTGGCCCGGTGGGGGCGGCGGTGGGGAATCTCCCGGCGGCGGGGGCATGTTGGATGGCTGTACCCATTCCTGGGGCCCGGCCGACTCCGGGCCGCTCTGGTATGCCATCGGGGGCGGGGCGTCCGCGGATTTCGACCCTTTGCGGCGTCGGCCGACCAGGAATCCCACGGCCCCGGCCACCACGGCAGCAACGACGACCCCGATGACCAACCAATCCTCGGAGACCGCGCTGGAGTTCGTGGTGGTGGCCGTGGAGAACTTGGCGGTCTCGTTTACCGGCCCTCCCATGGTGATATTCACCACGGCGCTCCCGCCGGTATAGCTACCGGTACCGGACCCCGACCATCCCGAGAAGGTGTATCCCGCGGCCGCGTAGGCTTCCAGCTCGACCTTGCTGCCCTGGGCATACCAGCCCGCCGTGGGTCCGGCATAGCCGCCTCCGGTCGGCGCCCCCTTGACGACCAGCGAAAACTCGGTGGTGAACGGCACCACGGTCGTGGTCGCCTTACCGCTGACCGTCAAGGTTCCAGAAGAGACGGACGTGGTGAAGAGTTCCCCGGGCGCGGAAGATGAGATATTGGCGGGGAGCTGGTAGGCATACGTCCCGTTGGGAACATCGAACGAAACCGACGCGTTCTGGGTCACGACCTTGGAACCTTCCCATACGACCCACCAAGGCGTCCCCGCCGGGAGCCCGGTTTCGGAGATCGAGACTCGGAAGTCCGACTGGGTCCCGAAGTAGGCTTCCTCCGTGATCGGGTAGTTCACGGTGAGGTTGGTGGCAACGTTCGAGCCGGTATAGCTACCGGGTCCCGAACCGACCCACACGAGGAACTGGTGTCCCGTGGCGGCCGTCGCAGAAAGCCGAGTGAGGTTCCCGTAGTCGAGCCAACCGGTCGCGGGACTGGCAGTACCTGCCGCAGAGGACGGCCAGACCAGCGTGGTCACGAAATCCTGCTCCGTAAAGTGGATCGTGATCGACACGGACCTTCCCGAGACCACTACGGGGGTGGACGAGATGCTCGCCAGATAGCGCACTCCGGAGGAGACCTGGATCACCGAGGGAGTTTGCAAAGTGTACGTTCCATTCGGGACATGGAAGGAGATCGAGGTACCATTTCCCGCATCGCCAAACTGGTTGAGAAGGACCGACCAAGTGGTGCCGCTTGCCAGGCCGGTTTCCGAGATGTTGACCGGGTAGAGAGCGGTCGGGAACCCGGCTTCGCCCACTTGGGTCGCATAGAAGTCCGAGGCGTTGTTGAGGCCGATGTACTCCCCTTCGAACCAGAACTCGTCCCAGGAGGCCGGGTCCGGGGACACTTCGAAATAGTCGCCCCAGCGATTGTAGGGGGACGAGAGGCTGGGATCAAGATCGCCCTGGCCGGCGGCCGCGATCCGGGGGGTCTCCAGCCGCAGGGCGGTCTTTGCTTGGGTCGCCACAGCGATCTCCGCTGCGGAAGCTCCCGTGAGCATGAGCGACGGGTAGGTGGTATTGCTCGAGTCGCTGTAGACCATGAGAAGGTCTCCCAATGGATCCACGCTCAGGGCCCCGTAGGAATCCATCGAGTTGGTGCCTTGGGTGTAGTCGATCTGCTGGGCAAGGACCGGCGCAGCACCGGTGACGTTGATCTCGAAGACCCGGATGCAGGCATCCATGACCGTTCCCACGACACATCCCTCGTTGGCCGTGGCCCAGATGTCCCCTCGCCCCCATGCGGCGGAGATGATCCGCCCGTCATCGAGGTCGAGACAGGCCCCGCCCCCGTCATATCCGCACCAGGTGTTCGGCGCGGAGTTCTCCGGCCGGATGGTGAGGTTGTAGGTCTGTACGGTGACCTTGCCCGGGGCCGAGCCCGTGATGGCCAGCAAGATGAGGTAGGACCAAGTGACGTTGCCATACGCCGCTCCGAAATCATCGCTCACAAAGTAGGACACTCCCAATCCACCGGTGGGTTGGACGGGGTGGAGAGAGTCGAGCGTCGGATTGGGCCCGTAGGTGTAGATCTGGGATGCGTTCAGCGCCCCGGAGAGCACTCCGGTAAGGTTGGCCAACCAGACCTCCGCCCCATAGAGCGTCCCCGACACGGAGTCAAAGATGTTCGCCTCCACGAGGAGGTTCGTGCTGGTCTCCGCGATGAACGGTTGGTCCGTGAGGTTGGTCGCGGAGGAACTGAAATTGTACTCGTACCACCCACCGAAGAAGCTCGAACCCTTGGAGACGTTCACCACGATCGAGCCGGCGTAGGTGGCGCCGTTGATGTTGATGCCGGAGACGAACCAGCGTCCGACCGCAGCGTCGAACTGGACATAGGGGTCGGAGAAGAAATTGGACGCCGGGATGTTGAGGAAGCTCCCGAGCGACTCGTTCTTCAGTAGCTTCCCGCTGTCCGACCAAGCATAGAGCTCCGAATTCACCATCTGGACGACAATGCCGTCCCCGCTAGCCACGGCACCATCGGGGGGTATGCATCCGCACGAGTTGTTCGTAAAGTCGACACCGGGCCAGGAGGCGGAGATGGTAACGTTCCCCGCTGTGGATGGGGTTGCGGGGCCCGAATGCGGCGGAGACTCCTCCGCGGTAGGCGTCCCTCGATGCGGTGCGTGAGCCTCCATAAGGGCGGCACGCGTCGAAGAGGAGAGCCCCCTCCAGGAACTTGGCACGGTATGGGTCTGCACGGGAGTCGAAAGGCTCGTCCGGCCGGACTGGACGTGCGACGCGGATCCGGTTAGCGGGGAAGTCACGGTCGGAAAGCTGATCACCATCAGGAAACCCAGCAGGATAGCCGTCAGAGCACTTTTACGCGTTCGACCCTCGTACATCACCCTATTGTAGGTGGGCCGAACTAATAAACCGGTGCTTCGCGGCGTACCGGACGCCTGCCGGCCCCGGGTCTAGTCCGGAAGGGTCCCGCCCCGATCTCCGACCGAGGTCTGGAAGACCTCGAACCCCATTTGGACCAGGCGTTCCACCAACTTGTGATCTTGGGAGAATGCGAAGAGCGTGTTGCCCAGCATGGCTTGTGCCGCCGGGACCCCGAACTCACGACACACTTCCAATCCGCGAACGAGGGGTGGACTAGCCAGCCCCAACCGTTCAGTGAATCGCTGGGAGAGGGTCATGAGGTCCCCCGAGCGAACAGGTGGGGGCACGGCCTGCTTGAGGAGGTTTCCACCCGCCGTGGCCACCCGAGTCAGGAACGCGGGGTCCGTGAGGAGGGGGCGAGAGTCCATCGCTTCGGGCCAACCGGCGATGATCAAGTGTTCCGCGCACCGGGTGCGTTCGACCTCTCCGAAAGGAGGCACCCCTGCCTTGCGACGGACCTCCAACCCTCCCCCCAAGATGGCGGGTACTCCGCCCAGTCCTCCACCCCCTTCGACCTCGGCGATGTGGGCCGTGTCGATGGCATCCGTCACCGGAAGGTGCAGGAGCTTGGCGACTGCGAGCGTCGCGGAGAGCGTTCCAGCGGCACTCATCCCCAAGCCCCGTGCGACCGGAAGCTCGTGGTCGATCTTCACCTCCAGCCGTCCGCTCCACGTCACGTCTTTGACCAGCGATTCGATCGCTCGGTAGGTGATCCCGACCCCGATGCCCTTCCCGGAGGCTTTGACGTCGATCGACCGGGACGCCGATTTCACCCGTCGCACCCGGGACCTCGCCCCCATCCCGAGGACCACTCCCAGCCCGAGAGAGCCCCAGGCCCGACGGTCGGCCCCCTCCTTGACCGGGACAAAGAGCCCGGTGAGGTGACCCGGGGCAAACGCTACGGATTCTTCCGGCGGTACGTCTCCGTTCGCCATTAATGCTTTATATGCACCGCCGTACTTATCTACAACAAGGCCGAAGCGAATGACGGACGAAGCAACAACGCCCGGGGACGACGTGTACTCGCGCCGAGAGTTTCTCGAGCTGAGAAACCTGCAACTGGCAGAAGCGATCAAGCGGGTTGAAAGCGAACGCCAGTACATGGAGAGCGAGATCCTCCGGCTTCAACGCGAGAACAAGCGCGTGAAATCCGAGCTCGAGCGTCTCCGTTACCCCCCGCTCATCGTCGGCACCGTCCGGGACGTGCTGAGTGACGGCCGCGTCGTCGTCAAGAGTTCCACCGGACCGGACTTCGTGGTCAATTCCGCCGAGAACGTCGAGTCGGGAAAGCTCACCCTGGGCTCCCGTGTTGCCCTCAACAAGCAGACGCTCGCGGTCATGGGGGTCCTGCCCCCCTCCGTCGACCCTCTGGTCACTGCCAGCGAGATCATCACCCGACCCGGCGTTACCTACGAGGACATCGGAGGACTCGAAGAGCAGCTACGCGAAGTTCGGGAGGCCGTCGAGTATCCCCTGCTGCGAGGTGAACTTTACCGCAAGGTGGGGGTGGTCCCACCGAAGGGCGTGCTCCTCATCGGTCCTCCGGGCACCGGAAAGACGCTCATCGCCAAGGCGGTCGCTCACCACACCAATGCGACGTTCATCCGCCTGGTCGGAAGCGAGCTCGTCCAGAAGTACATCGGAGAGGGAGCCCGTCTCGTGCGGGAGCTCTTCGAGATGGCCAAGGAAAAGGCGCCTAGTATCATCTTCATCGACGAAGTGGACGCCATCGGGGCAAAGCGCCTGGATGTGGCGACCAGCGGGGACCGGGAGGTCCAGCGCACGCTCATGCAGTTGCTCGCGGAGATGGACGGCTTCGAGCCGCCGACGAACGTCAAGATCATCGCCGCCACGAACCGTCCCGACATCCTGGACGAGGCGCTCCTGCGCCCCGGCCGGTTCGACCGGATCGTCGAGGTGCCCGTGCCCGCCTACCCCGCCCGGGTGGAGATCCTCAAGATCCACGTGCGACCCATGAACGTCCGCGGAGAGATCGACCTCGAGCTGATTGCCCAGCGCGCCGAGGGCGCGACCGGGGCCGACATCAAGTCGATCTGCACCGAGGCGGGCATGAACGCGATCCGCGAGGAGCGGGAGTTCGTGACCCAGAGCGATTTCGAGCGGGCCATTGACAAGGTCCTCGGCGACGAGGATGTGAAGCGCGAAGCCGTCGGGATGTTCGCCTGAGAAAGGGTACCAGGCCATCCGGGTGGACGCCGCACGAAGGAGGCTGTGCCCCAGTCGGCGCTCTCCTTCCCGGTTTTCCTTCAGCGCCAGCGTGTCACGGTAAGGCTGCTCCCGTCAGGACCTCGCCCGGTGCCCGCGATGGATAACCGCTAGGGCTTCCTTCCAGAAGCCCGTCGCGATACAACTGGCCCGGAGGGTCAGGAGGGTCATCGAGCTGTCCGACTGGCAACCTTCTTTGCGCTGCGCCGCCCCGGACTTTCGCCCCCACTGAAGACGATTTTGGTGTAAAAGGGGACGCCTAACCCCCCGGCAAAGCCTGGCAATCTCCCACATCCCCTTGCTCGTATATAAGCCCGATTGGGCCGGGACCGAACTCCCCGGGGAGGTGTTCCCCCGAGCTCACCGGATGTGGGTGAGGGCGAACGATCCCAATTGGAATCGGCTCCGGGCGAAGGTGTAGGCGATCCAGGTGCGGGAGCGCACCTCGTCCCCCACGCCCTGGATGGAGAGAAAATACTTCTCGCCCTCCTTCTTGAGGTTGATGGACCCGGCCATCATGTGTTCGAGCAGCTCGATCTCCCCGGCCTGGGAGACGCCCGGGTCCACGAGATAGTAGGCGATGGCTCCCTCCCGGTGACGTCGTCCGGTGAAGGGGAGCAGGAACTTCAGTATCGCCTGCGAATCCATCGATGCGATGAGCGTGCTGACGGACTGGAAGACGAGGTAATAGTGCATCTCCTTGCGGGCAAAGCCCGCTGCGATGTCGCTGACCACGTGCTCCAGCTTCTCGAGGGCGTCCGACTCGGTCACCGAGATATGCCAGACGTTCTCGTGGAGCGCGGCCGAGCCGATGCGGGTGGAGTAAAGGTCCACGTACCGCACGAGCCCCCGCCGCTCGAAGTCGAGGTAGCCCTCGAGGACCGCGGACATGCCTTCCTGGACGGACTCCATGTCCTGGTCGGTGAGGACCCAGATGACGGGGATACCTTGGCGCAGTCCCTCGGCGACCAAGAATCGGGAGAGCACGTCCGGACCCGAGTGACGGGACCCGTTCAGGAGGAGATTCGTCCCCGCCGGGAGGCCCCCCCCGAGAAGATCGTCAAGCCGGGAGATCCCGGTGCCGTGCTTTCCGGAAGGCGGCCGGGACGGTTCAGCGAGATCCTCCCGTAGGGGATCCCGGGGCTCGGGGACCGCCGGTTTCTGGAGGAGCCCGGCATCGTGGTTGTTCTTGGCCGGGGCCTTCGCCGCCGGGGCGGCCAGGGCAGAGATCTGTTGGTCGAGCTGCTGGAGCTTTTCTAGGATCTTTTGGTCGGTGATCAGCGCCCGTTGCTTCTCGAAGTCCTCGAGGTGGGCCCGGAGCTTTTCCTCCCGTTCCAGGAGGGCCTTCTCGGTCTTCGCGATCTCGCGTTCGCGTTGGTCCATTTGGCTCCACCGCGGCGCGGACGAAGCCGGTTTCGAGGAAACGGTGGAATCCGTCCCGGGGGACAGGGCCGTGCCGAGCTTCTCGTAGAGCTTTCGGCGTTGCTCGAGGTCTTGCATGATGAGCTGGATGGCGCGCTCCGAGGGGGAGGGGTTCTCCGCTCGGGAACTCGTCTCCTCGCGCGAGATTCGAAGCTTTCTCAACTGCTTGCGAAGGTTGCTCTTCTCCACGGGGATCCCTTACCGAATGTGGTCGAGCGAGAAGGAACCCATCTCGAAGGTGGTCTTGGAGAATGAGTAGTTGATCCAGGCGCGGGACTGGACCGAATCGAGGATCCCCTTGACGGAGAGGAAGGTCTTCATCTGGTCCACTTTGAGTTCGACCGAGCCATCCATGAGATGGCCCAAGAAGTCGATGTCCCCTTCGTCGTGCATGCCGGTCTCGACCAGGTAATAGCAGACGGCCTTTTCCCGACGGCGCTTCCCGGCAAAGGGTTGCAAAAAGCGCATCATCGTGGGGATCTCAAGGTGGGCCGTGACGGTGCTGATCGTCATGAAGACCACCCGATAGTACTTGTGCTTCTCCAAGAACTTCTTCGCCACCTCTTCGGTCACGTCGGCGACCTTGTCGAGCGCCTTCTCTTCCCGCAGGGAGATGAGGTCCGTGAACTCATCGTGCTCCGTGGTGCCGAGCGTGCTGGAATACAGGTCAATGTACCGCACGAGCCCCCGCCGCTCGTACTCCGGGTACGTCGGCAGGATGGCGGTCATCGACATCCGGATCGACTCCGGGTCCGTGTCGGTGAGGACCCACAATGCCGGGGTCATTCGCCGCAGCCCCTCGGCCACGAGGTGCATGGAAAGAACTTCCTTGCCGGTGTGCTTCGTTCCGTTCACCAGCACGTTGCAACCGACCGGAAGCCCACCGATGAGGAGGTCATCGAGACGCCGGACCCCCGTCTTGGCCCGTTCGGTCTTCACCTCCTGGTCGAACTCCTTCGTCTGCTGCTCGACCTCGAGGTCGACGATCTCCCGCTGTTTGCCCTGCAACTCGTCGAGGCGTTGGGCCAGGTAGTTCTCCTTCGCCTTGACCTCCGCCTCCTTCCGGGAGATCTCGGATTCGAGGTCCTCGATCTTCCGCAGCTTCTCGAGCGTCAGGGGATCCTGGGTCGCCTTACGGTCCGCCTCGAGCTTGCGCATCTGGGACTTGAGCTGCTCGTCCCGGATGTTGAGCTCCTGTTCCCACTTCGCGATCTCCTGCTCGCGCAGCAGGAGCGGATTCTTCAGTTTCTGTGCTTCCGCAAGTCGGAGCTTGAGCTCCTCTTCGCGGGCTTGGAGCTCCTCCTCCCGAGCCCCCAGCACCTTCTCCCGGGCCCGGACCCCTTCCATCATCGCCGCGATGGAACTGGGCGCGGGGCGCGACTTTCCGTCCTTGGAGGCTTCCGGGGCCGCACCGCCCTTTCCGCTGGCCACCTGTTCCCGGAGCGAGGTGATCTCGGCATCCTTCGCAGCGAGGGCCTCCTCCTTAACGCGGATCTCGCGGCTCCGAACGAACTTGATCTGGGCTACGGCGCCCTTCCGGACCTCGGTCAGCGTGTCCGAGAGCCGAGCAACGCTCTCGCGGAGCTGGCGGATCTCGGTCGCGTACTTCGAGGCTTGGGTCAGGAACTCCTCGGAACGCAGCTTGTTGCTGTCCAGGCCGGCCGCCACACTGTGGCTCCAGCCATCGAACTCCTCATCCTTGAGTCCCCCCGGTGAATCCGTCGGGGCAGGCCCCCCTGTCACAGCAGGCGGGTTCGACGTTGGGCTGGAGGGTGTGTCAGAACCGGGGACCACCTTCTCTCCTGCCGGGGTCGGCGACCCCGGGGTAGGAGCCGGGGGTCCGGAGGGAGACGGAGTGGAGGGGGCCCCCGGGGTCGCGGGAGAAGGTGCCGGCTCAGGGTCCTTCGGGTTGAGCCATGAAGCGAACGCACTGTCGTCTCCGGCAACCCACCGCCGGAAGGTGTCGTCCGATCCGGGTCCCTCGGATACCGCAGGAGTGGCAGCCTTCGTCCCGCGCTTACGGCTGGTACGGGCCCGGTTCTCGAGCCACTTTTCCAACATGTCATCGCTCACGCCTCCCCCTTCCATCGGGGTTCCCTGGCGGGCGTTGGCGATGTCCTGGTCGGTGAGCCCCGCCTCTTTCAGCGTCTCGTCCGGAGCTTTCCGTACATCCTCGGGGCTTTGCAGCCCATGGTCGTAGAGCTTCTCCCCTTGTTGGGGGGAAACCCCCAGTTTCTGCACGATTCGAGAAATGGCGACCTCCCGGCTATAACTACCAGAGACACGGGGCACTGCATCACCGTGCGTGGAAGCGTCGGCCATGGTGGGTCTACCTTATAATCACGGCAGAGAGTATAAAACTTGACCACCGACCGGAAGCCGCACAGCGAAATACCGTTCCTGACGAGTGCGCAGTTATTTCCGAGCGCGCTGGGGAGTGCGCCAGGCGACGGCCAAAGTGCCCACGTCGGTGAATCCGGGAGACATCCCTACGAGTGCTGGTTCGGTGGCGACGTCGGTCATTCCCACCGACCGGGACATCCGCGGGGACCGGGAACCCCCCGTGTAGAGGAGGCCAAGGGTCACATCCCTCCGACGGAGCGTCTTGCGTCCCTCTGAGAGGAAGCGTTCGAGAAGCTCGTTGTGCTCCATCCCTTCCGGGGCTCCGAGGGTCACCCCGGCAAACGCCGCTTGACCGTAGAACTTGGGCGGGATGGGACGCCGAAACGCGACCTCGGCTTCCCGCACGAACTCTCGGGCGGCCTCTTCCGGCGGAAGCTCCCGTTCGACGGGGACGAGCTTGGGGGTATGCTTGTGTTCGCCGGCCTCGGAACCGGCGGATTCGAGGCCGTCGGTCGGAGTGGTGATGCTCACCACGTGGACCTTTGCCCGCTCGGATCGGGAAGAGGACCTCGACCCTTCCAGGTCCTTCGAAGACGGGATCCGTGCCGGGTCGACCCCCGCCTCCTTGAGGATCGACCGGACCCTTTCCCCTCGGTGCAGGATGGGAAGGGTGGCCGGTCCGCCTCCGGTGATCGCCGGATCTTCGCCGCGGGTCACGACCAGGGCCTCCACAACGGCCCCTTGGGTCGCGAGCGAAAGGCCCCCTCCCTGGGCGGGGGAACACGTCGCCACCCATTCGGCCAGGCTTTCCGGGGAGGAAGCGCGCGCGAGCCGCTTCCATACCTCGGACATTTCAGTGGCCGAGGAATCGGGGAGCGGTTGTGCCAGCATGGCCAGAGCGCCCGGAGATATCAGGGGGACAAGCACATCGCCCTCTTTCAGCGCGGAGGCCAACTCGAGCGCGTCCGTCGCAGCGTGTGCGCCCTCCGCGCTCGGGAGGTACGTGTCTTCGACCTTTCGGTGTCGGAACGGCACGTTGTCGGGACCGTCCCCTGGACCGATGACCAGCCCCTGGGTGACCAGGTCGCCAAGCACCTTGACGAACGCCGAGGCCATGGGATCGGCCGCGTTCCCCACGGCAACGAAGGCGATCTCCCGCACCCGGGCGGTCGAAGTGAACAGGTTCCCGATCCGCAGGCTATCGTCGTCGCGCGTGACGGCGGATCGAACGGCGGCATAGGCGTCGGCCCCCGCGATCGCCTGGGAGAACACCTTGAGGAGCGCCGTCCGTCCCTCGAGGTCGCTTCCGCGGCCGGTCAGGTCGTCTGGGTCCTCGAAGAGTGAGTTCATGACTTCGGGGCGGAGGGTTGCGGCCCGGCGATGACCTGCAGCGGCTCGTTCCACCCTCCCAGGTGTTCCTGCACCGCCGACCGTATCTCTTGAGGGGTCACGCGCCGCAAGGCGTCGGGCCAGCGTAGGAAATGATCCGGAGGGAGACCATAGATCGTCACCTCTTGGGCAAGGGTGTGCGCCGACGGAGGGGTGTCGAGGAGCAAGGGGAGGCTCCCGAGCAGACTGTTGCGTATCGAGTCGAGTTCCGAGGAAGCGACCTTCTCCTCCCCGAGTCGGCGCACCTCTCGGAGCAGAAGGTTCTGGACCTGGGAGGAGGTCTCCGTGGCCGTTCCGGCCGTCGCTAACCAATATCCTGCTTCCCGAAGCATGTGCAGGCTGCTGTCCGCGTAATAGGCGAGTCCGTTCTGTTCGCGAACCACCTGAAACAGGCGGGATAAGATGGGGCGGGATCCCAGCACCTCGTGCGCGAGCTCGAGAGGGGCCCGCGAGGGGTCGACGATCGGTGGAGCGATCCCCCCCACGACCAAGCTCACTTGCTGCGACCCGGCAATGCGATATTGGAGGACCGCCGGGCCGGGGAATTTCTTGCGGGCACTGAACGCGGGTCGTTCCAGTGCTCCTTCGCTCGGGGGGTGCGCACGGAGGGAGCGTTCCAGGGCGCGGACCACCTCCGTCGGGTCCCTCGACGTGGTCACGGCAAAGCGGGATCCCTCGATCGTGTAGTGCTTGCGGTGAAACTCACGTAGCTGCTTCGCCGTCAGTTGCCCGACCGACCGAACGGTCCCGAGCGGGCTGTAGTGGTAGGGGTGCCCCGGGGGGAAGAGCGCTTCCAGGAATCTCCGTTCCGACAAGGGCGCCGGTTGGGTGAGCTCCCGGCGTAATCGCTCGATCGAGATGCGTCGGGCCCGCGAAACTTCCTCCGCCGGGAACGCGGGCTCGAACACCACTTCGCACAACAGATCGACCAAGCGGTCCTCAATCACGGTCGGGCCCCGGATCTCGACCGTCGAGGCGTCCCCATCCGCCTCGACGCTCAGGGTGGCCGCCCAACGATCGAGCAGCTTTGCCAGGTCCTTCTTGGAACGATGCTGTGTACCGGACTTGAGCAGCCGGCAGGTCAGCGCCGCCGTGCCCTCCTTCCCCCGAACGTCGTACGCGGTCGAAGCCTCACCGATCCAAGAGATGACCGAGATCCCGCTGGAGGCGGGCAGGCGCTGCAGGTTGAGCGGGACCGATCCGAGCACGTCCCTTCGTTCGAGGTCGAAGGGGTTCCTCATCGGAACCACCCCGCCACTTCTGTCAGATCGGTCGACACGAGCGGGACAATCAGTTCCTCTGGAGCGAGCCCGCCATGGTTTCCGCTCAAAAGGCGCTCCTCGGTCGCCCGGGAACCCGGGGGCCGGTAGTACAGTGTCTCTCCGATTGGAGGTAACAGTGCGAAATCTCCGAGTCGGTCCCGGAGCTCAGGATGATGCGGGGGCGGTCCGAAGACCCCCTTCGACACGAGATCCGCGATGGTGTGCACGCCCCAACCGCTCTGGGTCCAGGACTGGAGGTAGGCGGAGAGCTCGTTCACCTTGCCCCGACCGGCCTCCAGGAACGCCGCCCGTTTCTCTCCCGAAGGGGGGCGGTGGAGCAGCGACATGAGCACGGGGTCGAGGTGCGCCGCACGGGCCCGGGACGCATCGATCGGCACCTGTCCATGGTCCCCGGTGACGAATAACGAGATCCCCTCCCGCTCGCGCGGGTCCATCCGGGAGGCCGCCTCCGACACCGCTCCGAAGAGATGGGTGAGCTCGCTCAAGGCAAGCTCATCGAGCGGGCCGTTCAAATGGTGCACCGCGTCGAGAAGGTCCCAGTAGACCCACAAAAGCCGCGGCCGCTTATCGGCTGGGCGCTGGAGCACGCGGCGGAGATGGAGCGAAAGGTCGGACAAGGACAGGTACCCCTGAAACTCGGCTCCATCATAGAGAAGTCGTGTGAAAGCGGTACCTTCGAAGTCGAGCTTCGTCAACGCCACGGAGGGAAGCCCCCGTCGGAACAACGTGGGCTGCGTCACGAGGTCCTGGGGTCGGAATCCTCTGCCGGCGGCAAGGTCCCGGGGGCCTCCCCATGAGGGGGTGACCTTGAGCATGTTGAGCACCGCCCCCCACGCCGGCAGATACTCGGTATGTCCGATGACCCCATGGGTCGCCGGAGCGACCCCGTTCGACAGGGAGATGAGCGCCGACGAGGTGGTCGAGGGGAAGACGGTCGTGATGGGCCGCGCACACTCGGCGAGATGACCCATCAGCGCCCGGTCGGAGGAACGCTCGGCGAGGGACATCGCCCGTTCCAGGAGCGTCCACCCAAAGGAGTCGATGAGGAACACGATCGCCGTCTCGGCGGTGTCGTCCCTGAGGTAATCTCCCGTAAGTGCCGGTAGGAGGTTGTCCTTGCCTTTCCCCCCCGCCTGGAGGTAAGCGGTCACCCCGACGTTCGGCAGCGAAGCGCCGTCATACCGGGGGACAGGATATGGTCCCAGCGATGGGGCCCTCAGCCGCTCGGCCATCCGCACGGCCTCATCGCGGAACTTCAGCGCTTCACCGCTCATGGGCCCTCCGGTAGGAACCGGACCGTGCTCCGGGCACCCGCAAACAACTCCTGAGCGAACTCGTTGACCGCCCTCAACTTCGCACGGAGGACCCCGTTCAACAGCTCGCGCTCAAGCGCTACGCTGCCCAACGAGCGGAAGTAGCCGTAGCGGAAGGCCACGAGGGTGGTCCCGGACCAGACGGTACCCGCGTTGACCCGGAACTTGCTCCGTGCCTCTTCCAGGGCACGGGCGGGGACTCCCTTATCCCGGATGCGGTCGACCAGATGCCGGATCGCCTCCTCGAGGCGCTGGGGATCGACCGAGTCCTCGCCCCGCGCCCGGAGGGAGAAGAGCCCCGGCGATATCGAGGCCTGCCACTCGCATCCCGCACTGATGGCAAGGTTGGTGTCCACAAGTTCCTGGTAGAGGAGCGAGGAGGGGTGTTCCTGGGATTGACCCCAGCTATATCCGGGGGAGAAGAGCTCGGTCTCTCCGCCGAGAACGGCCGACAGGAGAAGCGCCAGCGGGGCTTTCTCGCTCCCGACCGGGGGAGCGTGCCATGCCATCCGAACGAGACTCGAGGACCCCGGTCCTCGAAGGGTCGACTCCCGGTCGCCCCTTTGGGGCGGTTCCTCCGGCAGGTCGGGTAGTGGTGCGGCGGAACCCTCGATGGGAGAATAGAGTCGCTCGATCTGAGGACGGATGGTCGCCGTGTCGAATCCGCCCGCGACGACCAGTGTCGCCTGAGACGGTCGATAATGCTCTTGGTAGAACTCGACCAGACGGTCCCGGTCCATCCGCCGGATGTCGTCGGCGTAGCCGAGCGTGTTCCAATGGTAGGGATGTACCCGGTACGCGAGACCGAAGAGCTCCTCCTCGATCCGGAACTCCGGGGTGTTCTCGTTCATCTCCCGCTCGGAGAGCACCACGTTCCGTTCCTTGTCGATCTCCTCGGACGGGATGGTGGCTCCCGTCATGCGGTCCGCTTCGATGGTGAGGGGAAGACCGACCGACTCCTGCGGGACCACCGTGATGTAGGCCGTAAAATCAAGGTCGGTGAACGCGTTCAAGTTTCCGCCGACCCCCACTATCTGGCGATCGACCTCGCCGACCCCGAAGTTCCGGGACCCCTTGAACAGCATGTGTTCCAGCCAGTGGGCCGCCCCGGTGATGCCCGGGCGCTCGTGGACGGACCCGGTGCGGTACCACATCCAGGTCGAAACGAGCGGGGAGTCCGGGAGCGGGGCCAAGATCACCTCGAGGCCGTTTGGCAGGGTGAACATCGAGGCGCGGGGCGGCTCGGGCAGTTTCAGCGAAGGTTGGGCCCGAGACCCCCTTCGAAGTACCGTCCGACGTTGGTTCCGTGCCATGGTCGTCAACTCTCTAGGGGCCAATGTAGATAACGAGGGTGGCCCGGGGACTCTCAGACCGGTCGGTATCCACTGGGAAGTGAGGGGGGAACCTCACTCGTCGGGGTTCACGCCCTCGCAGGTGAAGAGCGAGAAGCGTTCGAGGAGTTCGAAGGTGGCGACCGCCGCAGCCATCGGGGCGGTCCCGGGCACGAGCCCTCCTCGATCGCTCACGTACGCCGAAAGCTTCTGGAAGTTGCCAAAGACGTTCTCCCCCTTGGCCACCCTGGCCTGGAGGTCGCTGTCCTTGATGAGCCGACGGCCCTCCGTGACCACGGCCTCGCCCTCCTTCTGGTTGCCGCCGAGCGCTCCCCGGAAGAATCCGCACCAGAACGACGTAGCGGACTGCTTCGCCAGCTCTTCGAGGTGCTTCTGGATGAAGTCCTCGACCATCCGGCTGTTCTGTTCGAACGAGTCTCCGCTGCGGGCCCGGATCCGGCCCCGCATGCCGTGGAGGAGTCCCGAGCGCAGATCGTCGTAGGTGGGGATGGGATGCCCGCGGAGCTCGGCATAGGCCTCGGTCCGGTAGGCAATGTCGATCATGGTCCGGTTGCTGCCGACCTCTCCGACGTCCGGATTGTCGTCCGCCATCTTCAACCGCCAAAGCTCGATCATCCGTACCCCGGTGTCCAGCAAAGGGACGGGGAGGAAGTACTGGGCGCCACGGGCCCGAGCCAACTCCACGATCCGGCGGTTCCGGCGATGCATCCGGTTGAACTCTACATGCACGCTGGTCAACCGGTCCGACAGGGGGTCGTTGATGTTGTCGAGGTCGGATAGGTTCGACGTGCACACCGCGATGAACCGGGAAGGGAAGCTCTCCCGTGACTTCGCCGGCGTGACCGTCCCCTCTTGGAGCGCCTGAAGCAGCACGTTCTGCGTACCAAGGGGGAGCTTCCCGATCTCATCCACGAGGAGGAAACCACGGTTCGCCTGGAGCAACTTCCCGGGCTCAAGGACGAGCGGGTTCATCGGGTCCCCCAACTCTTCGAGCTTCACCAGGTTGATGTTGCCGGTCAGGTGATCCGGGAAAACCTCCGAAGAGCCTTGTATCCGCGAGAACCCGAACCCTTCGCGCAGGTGTGCCAGGCGCACGGGAACCTTCTCGGGCGCGATCACCTTCGGCTCGAAGGCATCCACGGTGCCGTCCGGTGAATACTTGCGAATGCAGATAGGACAAGGCGGGTTGCTCTCGAACGTCGCCGGGTCCAGGAGGCTGGCCGGGTGGTCCTGCAACGGGCACCCATCCACTACCCACAGTTCCTTCGGGAAGAGGTCCCAGAGGTCTTTGGCCAGATTGGTCTTTCCGCTACCGGAGGGTCCGAAGAGGATCAGGTGGGACCGCGAGAAGATGGTCGTGAGGACATCCTCATAGGTCTCGCCGGGGAGAATGGTTCCCGGGAAAAGAGAGGCGATGCTCTCCTCCCGTCCAAGGCCCTTTCCCCGGAGCCCAGCCAACAGGTCGTTCAGGTGGTTCTGGAACAGGATCCCGGGGGGAGTATAGTCGCGGGCCTCCTTGGGCATCTTGGCGGCAGAGGTCTTGACATCGGACACGCCTTTTCCTGAGAAGGGTAGGGAAATAACGCCTTGCCCCACCTTACTCCGAGTGACTCCCCAGCGCTCGGTGGGGGCCCGGCTGTACCAGAATCCTTATTACTGCAAAGGAAATCGCACGCCGGACTGAAATGGCCAAGGAGAAGGAAGGCGCGGAGAAGAAGGCCCAGAAGGGCCGCACGGTCAAGGACAAGTGGAAGCTCAAGGAGTGGTACAAGATTCGCGCACCCTCCATGTTCAATAACGCCGAGATCGGGGAGACCCCCGCCGAGGAGGCCGAGAAGTTGATCGGACGCATCGCGGAAGTGACCCTCAACGAGGTTTCCGGAAGTGGAGACCCCAACACCTCGCACATCAAGGTCAAGCTCAAGATCACGGGGATTGGCGAGAGCCACGTGGCGAACACCCGCTTTGTCGGGCACGAGTTCACCAGTGACTATATCCGCCGGCTCGCCCGCCGCAAGCGGTCCAAGATCGACCTGTCCTTCGAGGTCACATCAAAGGATGGTGTGGTATTCACGGTCAAGACGGTGGCCGTCAGCGAACACCGCCTCCAGACCCGACTGAAGGCCATGCTCCGTCACCGCATCGAAGAGACGCTTCTTGCGGAAGCCCAGAAGCGCTCGGGCGCGGACTTCGTGCGCGACATGTTGAACGGGGAACTCTCCCGTCTCGTCGCGAAGAGCATTGCTCCGCTCTATCCCCTGAAGAAGATCGATATCCGGGCGAGCGACGTGGTGGGGGAGATTCCCGAATCCGTCTCTCCGCCCGAAGCTCCCCCTGCCGAGACCGAAGCGAGCGAAGCTCCTGCCGAGACGCCGCTTCCTTCGCAACCCAGTGCTTGACGTCGGGGTGGCTCAGACTGGTTAGAGCACGGGACTCATAGGGACCGACGTCCGTCCCATCGGGGCGTCGTTCCGGAGATATCCCGGGGCCGGGGGTTCAAATCCCCCTCCCGACATACC
>JAKAOF010000023.1 GCA_021823345.1 Thermoplasmata archaeon | reverse complement strand
GGTCCCGAGTGATGGCCCCCAGCAGGGAGTGCAAACGAACGTCCTTCTCAAGCAGCTCTTGATCCTTGACTCCGAGATGCTCAGCGAGCATCGGTATGAATGAGATCACAGGCGTTCCTCCACCATCTCCTTCACGCGGGGAGGGTAGTGTTTGAGGTAGTCCCGGAGTTTCCGAGTTTCTACCGACCCCAGGTGCTCCAGCCAGACTCTGTTGGTCCCGCGCTTCTTCATCTCTGCCCAGTAGTCGAGGTAGGCAAGATCCAAGACGGTCTTCTCCGGGTCGCTTAGACGGTAGCTCCCTCGACGGAGCAAGCCGAAGCCAAAGAGAGGGGCCCCCCACTTGTGGATCACAAAGCGCCGACTCCCGATGGGTACTCCATGTATACGATAGAATGCTCGGCTCACGACTGACTCTTCCCTTCGATCCTCATGAGTGAGCCCATTCAAGCGGAGGGCAGTGGATAGTCCAAAGTACCAATCCCCGATCCCCTTTGCGCGAGCTGCGAGCGCGAATAGTTCAAGCGGGTCATACCGTTCCGTATGGAGACGCAGCTCCTCGGCTGTCCGGATGTAGTAATACCCCCGGAAGAGCGGGAGGAGGTATCCCTCACGACGAAGGTGGCGGAGGGCACTCTCGGGTCTGGCACCCAAGCGACGGGCCATTTTGACGAGTTCATCCGACGTGAGCACCTCTCGTCCCTCTCGAATCAGAACTTCCCAGATGGCTGTGCTTGCGCCCCGTTCTACCATATCACCAGCGGACGTAATGTGTCCTCGGGTGATATAGCTTTCCATAGGGTCGAGCCCTGCCAAGGATAGTCGATCTTGCGTCCCAGGTAAGAGGCGGCAGACTTTGTGGCAAGTTTCCAGTCCGACCGTGGCGATTCGAACCAGATCACATGAGCCGCTTGACCTGGGAGGGAATAACTTCACCGTTGGATCTGACGACCCCACGGCATCCTCACGAGGTCAGCACCTATAGGTTACTTGAATATAGGCCCGGGTCTTCGATGAGGCTCCGAATCTCCAGGGATGTTGCCCACCGGAAAGGAAGCATACCCAAACGGGTTCAAATCCAGAGTGCTCCTGGGGGGATTTGAACCCCCGTTGGCGGGTCGAAGGCCCGCTATCCTTGGCCGGACTAGACTACAGGAGCGCGCAACGGTCCATGACCGGAAGGAGAAAAGGCCTTCGAGGAGGGGGAACCCCCCTTCAGCCCACCCTTTCCCATCGTTCGAGCTGCTGGACCTTGGAGAGCGTGCTGCCCCGCTTGATCTCCTCCCGTACCCGGTTCTCGTGCTCGAGAACATCGAGCGACCGGTTCGCGACCTCCTGGGCACGTTCCCGCGGAACGACCACGACCCCGCTCATGTCCGCGATGATCCAGTCCCCCGGACGCACCCGCTGCCCGCCACAGAGGATCTCCACGCCGATCTCGCCGTGCCCCTTGGGCTCTCCGGCGTCGGGGGCGATGTGGCGGCTGAAGAGCGGGAACTCAAGGTCCATGATCGAGTCGATGTCCCGGGCCGCCCCGTCGATCACGACTCCGGCCACGCCTTTCACGTGCGCCGACCAGCTGGCCAGCTCGCCCCAGAGCCCGGTCGTTCCCCCTTTGGCGTCGATGACGATCACGCTGCCCTTCTCGGCCCGATCGATGGATTCGACGGGCTTTGCCCAGTCCCCATCCATCGTGCTGACGGTGATCGCAGGTCCCACGGCCTTGAGGTGCGGGTCCTTGAGATGCGGAAGGATGCCGTGCATGGCCCCCTTGCGCTGCATCGCATCGGTCACGTTCGGGGAAGAGACCTTGAGGAAGGCTTCTCGGATCTCGCTCTCCCCGTACCGGCGGTAAAGCTCCGAAGCTTGTCCCACCCCCGTCTCGATCGCCCGGAGGATGTCCCGGGTCGCTTCGGTGATCTGAGCGGACTTTGTGATCGCGCCTCCCACAATGATGACGCGGGCGCCGGCGCTCGCGGCCTTTCCGGCGGAGTCCGAATTGATGCCCCCGGCCACCGCCACGGGAATGGGCGACTTGGCGGTGAGGCCCCGCAACTCGTCGAAGGGGTCTCGGCCCTGCATCTGCTGGTCGATCCCCACGTGGAGACAGACCATCGCGACTCCGAGCCGAGCCACGGCCTCGGTGCGTGCCACCTTGTCGGTCACCCCGAGAAGGTCCACCATCACCTCGACCCCATACTTCTCGCCCCCTCGGACCGCGTCCGCAATCGTACCGTCGTCGCTCGCTCCCAGGACGGTGACCACGTCGGCCCCGGCCTTGGCGGCGATCTCGACCTCGAATGCACCGGTGTCCATGACCTTCATGTCGGCGATGATCCGCCGGTCCTTGAAGTTCCGCTTGAGCTCCCGGACCGCTTCGAGCCCCTCGCTCTTGATGAGGGGGGTTCCGGCCTCTACCCACTGGGCTCCACCGGCTACCGCCTCCCGGGCGGCCTGCAAGGCGCGGGAGAGGTTCTCGAAGTCGAGCGCCACCTGAAGGACGGGTTTCTCACTGACCATGGATTCTCCTTAGGCACCACCGGTGATCGGAGCGCCGCATACCCCGCAGAACGCGTCCTCCGACAGGATCGGCTTCTGGCAGCGAGGACAGACGGGTTCGGCCAACGGCTTCCCGCATCCCCGGCAGAACTTGTTGGAGGCCGGGTTCTCCCGGTCGCACCGGGAGCAACGGACCGTCGTGGACCGGGTGCCCCCCGTATCGGGCTCGGGCACCACATCCCCCGCCGCCGAGGGGGCCGAAGACCGCGCCGCGGAAGGCAGCGGGGTCTCGGGAGGGTTCTCGACCAATGTCCCGGGAGACAGGGTGATGGTCTCCTCCGTCCCGGTGCCCAGGGCCTTGCGGCCCCGCAAGGCGAGACGCAAGGCTTCGGAATAATCCGCCCGCTCGAACGAGCGGCGGGCCGCCGTAAGGAGCTTGCGCGCCTCCGGGAACGCGCTCTCCGGGCGCCCCTCGAGGGATTCTACAAGGAGGTTGATCTCGAACCTCGACTCCAGCTGGTTCTTCGGGACCGTCTTGCGCAATTCCGGAATGGTTGGCCCCGAAGCGCTCGGGTCGGGCTCGGGGATCTCAGAATCGTCCATGGACCGGCTCGCCGGAGACTCCGTTCCTCCTCGAGGAGAGCTGCGGTTCCCCTGTGCGATGTCCCGGTAGAGCATCTCTTCCTTTTGTGCCTTGCGAGGAATGCCCACGGGCACTCGGACGCGGGATGAGGACGGGCTCCCCCCCGTCGTGGCCTGAGTATTGAGCATGCTCCGGGCCTGCCGAGCCAACTGGAGCGCGGGGCCGTACCGGCCGGCGTCGAACTTCTCCTGGGCTTCCTCCAAGAGCGCGCGGGGCGCGGCGACGTTGTTGCCCTGGGACTCCAGCCGGTCCAAGATCGCTCGCGTGGTGAGGATCTGGTTGTGCGCGGCATCCCCGGGGGATTCGGCGGTCGCGCCACGCATCTCCTTTAGGAAGCGCTTGCGACGAAGACTCATCGCACGCAGGATCCAAATCGCAAAGAGGGCCAAACAAATGATCGCGAGCGTGATCCCGATGATCTGGTTCTCAGTCAACGCCGACAAGAATGTCTCCCCTTCCCCGAAGTATGACCCGGCGTGTATATACTCCTACCGCTTGGCGAGGGTCGCTTCGGATAACCACCGGATGAGGGCGCTCCCGAGACGTTCGATGCCCATCTCCCCCGTTATCCCCAATTCCTCCAGGGAGGTCAGGTACTGGGAGCGGACTCGCTCCGGCATGCCGAAGATGCCCTCCATCTTCCGCGGGTCGACCGAAGCGAGGATCACCCCGTGATGGAGGATCGCGGCGGGGGTCACATGCTGGCTGGCCCCTCCCAGGATCCGATCCCCGCAGAAGAGCACCTCGCCCCTCCCGGATAGAAAGCAATGCGACGGGAAGACCTCCGGTGAAGGGTGCCACCGGGGAGCCAGCCGGGAGGGGAGTGCCCGCACGACTCCCTCCCCAAGGCGTCCATACGCGTGAACGTAGTCTCTTCCGACGAGAGGGGAGGACCGGGGAAGCACGATCGACCAGAAGAGGTCCCCCGGTTCATGCAGCACCGCCGCCCCGCCGGATGCCCGGTGATACACCGGGACCCCGAGAGACTGGGCCCGACGGGCAGGTTCCGCCGTGAGGTCCTGAGATACCCCCAGGGTCAGGGCGAGCTCGGAACAACGGGCGACCATGATCCGGGGATCACCGGTTTGCAGGGCGGACTCATCCCGACGGACCACTTCCATCGGGGTCAGCGACCCCTTGAGCTCCAATCGCATCCCGGCCATCTTCGCGGGGCCATGGTCCTCCCGGCTAAATACTGACCTACATCCTCCATGGTCGTGCGACTACCCGCCCGGCGGGTCACCCCAGGAAGGGTGACCGGAACCATCGCGAAGAGCTCCGTCCCGATCTCCTTTCTCGGCGAGCTCGACCCCGAGACGGGCCGGGTCGACAATTCTCAGAGCGAGCTCCATGGCACGTCGATCTCCCGTCGGCTCTTCGCCTTCCCAGAGGCTCGTGGGAGCACGGTCGGACCCTACGTCCTCTACGGGGCCCGGAAGCATGGGGTAGGACCTGCCGGGATGATCGTCCACCGAGCCGACGCCATCGTGGCGAGCGCCGCGGTGCTTGCCGACATCCCTTGCGTTGCCGGGGTCGACCTCGCCAACCTTCTGCACGGGGACGAAGCCATCATCGACGCCGACGCGGGCTTCGTCGAACTTCCGGGGGTCGAGGAGACCCATGTGGTGACCGCCATCCTGGAGGATTCCGAGGGCAAGGTGCTGCTCCTGAAGCGTTCGGACAAGGTAGGTTCGTTCCAAGGAAGATGGGCCGGGGTCAGCGGGTACTTGGAGAAGGGGGTGACACCGTCCGAACAGTCCTTCACCGAGATCGGAGAGGAGGTCGGACTCCCGCGGGGTTCGCTCGAACTCCGGAAGGAAGGTGCCCGGGTCTACGCACGGGACGGACCGCGCATGTTCGTGGTCCACCCCTTCCGATACCGAGTGCCCCCCCTCCCCATTACCCTCGACTGGGAGCACACCGAGTATCGGTGGGTCTCGCTGGCGGAACTCACCAGTTTTGACACCGTTCCCGGCCTTGATCGCGTCCTAGCGAGCCTGGGATTCCACCCTGCCTGAGCTTATAGGTGGTCTACAGTTGACAAGAGAAGGCCAGGGATACTCAGAGCGCCCCATGCAGGACGTCGTTGGAACAGGAGGCGGGGAAACCCCGACGCTTTCGACCGGCTTCTGCTTGGTGATTCTCGGACAGGTAGAGGATCGCCTGGTATCTTGCATAGGGACCGGAGTAGAGCAACAGGGTAGCGCGGGGGATTTCCTTGCCCGGCCGCCATGGTTTGGGGACTTCTCCACCCTCGGACGCGGACATCATGGAATCTAAGTCGTGAGGCAATGATAAGTAGTGGGCCGATTCTGCGGTGTTTGGACTGGACAGCATGCTATAGTGTGTCATGGTAATCTCGAGTGCTCTCTCCTCCCGCGAACTCACCCGGAACGAGGTGGAGGTGTTGCGACATCTCCTCGGTCGCCGGTTTGAGACCGAGGAGGACCAGATCCGTTCTTCCGGGCTCCCGCGTTCGACCTACCTCGACGTCAAACAGCGTCTTTACGCCCACAACGTGGTCGAGGACCGCTACGTGCCGGCGCCGGGGTTCCTTGGGATCCCTCGCGTCTCGTTCGTCCTGTTGCACCCCCATGCTCGGTCCCGGGACTCGACCGTGCAGTTCCTCACATCCGTCCAGGGTTCCGTAGTCGTCTGGAGCGGGGTCCATTCCGCCTTCGCCGTCGTCTTCCATCGTACGCCGAAAGAGGCGCGGGCGTTCGACGCTTCGCTCGCCGGGGTGGTGCGGCTTGGCCCGCAGGACATTTGCCTCGAGGTGGTCCCGGAAGAGCCCACGATCCCGGTGTACTTCGACTACGAAGGGGCCTGGAACCACTTCTGCGGCCTCCAGACCACAGTGCGCTACCCTCGGGGGCTCCCATTCTCGCCCCGGAGCCGCGGAGGGAACTCCGGCCCGACGGGGAAGACCCTGGAAGAGGTCCGAGCGCTCATGTCCCAACCGGTCGACTTCGGCCCCGCCCGGAAGCGGTTGCACCTCGTGGGGCCGGCCACCCTCGCTCGACCCCAACGCAAGCTCTTGCTCTCCGGGGTGATCGAATGGCGTACGTTCCTCGACGTCAAGAACCTGCCCATACGACACGGAGAGATCATCTCCGATGTCATCTTCGTCAGCGGCACGCTCCGTACCCCCGAAAGCCTCTTCGGGGTATTCCGGGACCTGACGGGCCAGAGTGGCATCTATCCCTTCCTGCTGGTGGCGGGAGCGAACCGGGCCCTCATCGGCGTGCTGGCCCGGCAGGGGAGCTCTCGATCCGCCGGCCGCTCCGCAAGTCCCGTCCGCCCAAGTACGGGAGCGTACACCATCATCACGCGACACTTGGACGAGGTCGAGGTGACCCGGGAGCCGCTCGCTTCGCTCGAGGTGGCCCTTTCCCACCGCTACGACCGGGCCCTGCCACCCACCCATGGCGGGTGCTGATTACCTCCGGGAACACCCGGGAGAAGATTGACTATCCTCCTTGCCTTTCATAGAGTGATGGCGTCCCGTCGATCCCCCCCCAAGAGCACTCCCGCCTCAGTGCGGCGCCGTTGGAAGGAGACCTACGAGAGCACCCCCTTCGCCCATCTGCCCTGGTTCCAACCCGGGCCGAGCCCCCACGTGGAACGTGCCGTCCGTGAAGGGCTCGTCCCACCCGGCTCCGAGACGCTCGACATCGGGTGTGGCGCAGGGTCCAACGTCCTCTTCCTCGCGCGTTCCGGTTGCAACTCCCATGGCATCGACCTCGCCCCGGGGGCCGTCGCCGCGGCCCGCCAGCGGGCCCGAGAGGAGGGACTCAAGGTCGACGTGCGGGAGGGAGATGCCCTCGATCTGCCCTTCGAGGCGTCCTCGCTCGACGTGGTGGTGGACAACGGCTGCTTCCACACCCTCGACTTCGCCCATCGCGAAGCGTACGCGAACGAGCTGGCGCGCGTTCTGCGACCTCAAGGTCTGCTGCTGCTCGGTTGGATCGGCCGGGAGACCGTCACGGAGGAGGGCCCTCCGCACCGACCTTCCCTCCACGAGGCGACCGAGACGTTCGAACCGAAGTTCCTCTTTCTCCGCGTGTGGGTCAGCCAGACCCCGCTCGAGCGGGGGGAGTCCGAATACGGCTGGACCACCTACTACTCGTGGCTCCGCCGGCGTCCCGGCCCCCCGCCCCCCCTCCGATGATGCGCGCTCACCGCCCGCCCGCGTCCCGGATCCTGGACCCTAGTCAGACGAGAAGGACAGGGGGGAATCGTTATTTTCTGGGCACGGTGAGGTCCACTTGCGTATGACGGTCTATTGCAATTCTTGCGGAGCTCAGAACCCGGACGGAGCACGATTCTGCTTCAAGTGCGGAAAGGCGGTGGAAGGCGCTCCATCTTCCTCGGCGACTCCCCCACCCCCGTCCGGCTCGGGAGCCGCCCCTCCGAAGAACCTGGTCTGCCGCTCGTGCGGCGCCCCGCTCCAGCCCATGTCGGGAGAGACCATCGTCACCTGCGAGTATTGCGGAAGCTCCGTCGCCCTTTCGGGCGATGGCTGGAAGGCCATCCAGACCCATACGATGCTCATGCCGAAGGTCTTCGACCAGAAGGAAGCCCTCGACGTCTGTCGGCATTGGATGGACCAGGGACTCCTCCATCATCACGACTTCGAGGAGAGCCGACTCGTGGATGGCAAGCTCTCCATGGTCCCGTACTGGATCGTCCCGGCTTCGGCCGTGACCCACTATACCTACGAGGACGTTGCCGTCGAGACCGCGAAGATCGGCGGAACGATCGCGGCCGCGGCGCTGGTCGGCGGGATGCTCTCCGGGGGCGGCCGAGGAGGCGGCTTCGTGGTGGCCCCCATGTTCATCGGAGGAGGCGGCAGCAGCCGCCGGGCCGCCGAGATCTCGGGACAATACGAGTACCCCGTCGTTGCCGTGCAGGGACTGCAGACCTACCAACCGAAGGATTACCAGTTCGACCTGCTCTCGCGCATCCCCTTCGAGAAGCGTCGGATCCCCTCGGGGTACCCCATCCTGAATGGGGACATCAGCGAGGACTCCGCGAAGTACATGGGCCGCAACTTCATCGTCGCGGTCCAGGGAGACAAGGCGCACCACGCGCACCGCATGGTCCAGAGCCTCCAAACCGAGGTCACCGTCCAGGACGGGGAGCTCATGCACGCCCCCATCTGGTATTTCACGTTCGAGAAGAAGGGGCAGCAGAGCATCCTCCTCGTGGACGGGAACAAGATGCAGATCCTCAACTCCGTTCACTGAGGATCGGGCGAAGCCATCCCCCGGACGGGACAGCGTTTCGATGGCCCGACGAAATGTCGGTCCTCGTGGGGAGGAGCCCGTACCTTCTACCAGAGGAAGTGCAGGAAACCGTTCAGGAGCCCCTGAAAGGTCAGATGGTAGTACTCGAAGAGGATGAATCCCAGCAGCACGCAGATGATCGCGCTCGTGAGCGAGGTGAACCCTCCGAACCGGGACAGGTGCAGGCCCGACCGGCCCCCCTCGCCGGGATGGGCAGCGGCCGCCCGCCGGTGACGGAAACCGAGTGCGATCGCCATAGTGTCATACAATTGTCGGACGCGGGTTAAAAGGGTGTCGGTTCCACTGGAACCTCTCGACGCGCTGAAGCGCTCCGGAGCCGTTCAGAGGACGAGCACCATCAGCTCTTCGTCGTAGTATTTCCCGCGGCGCTTCACGGCCCGGGGGACCGTGCCCACGGACTGGAACCCATGCTTCTCGTAGAGGTGTCGGGCCCGGTCGTTCTCGCGGAACACGGTGAGCTCGACCACCTCGAAGTGCTTCCGGGCCTTCGCGAGCACGTCCGCGAGCAGGGCGCTTCCGATCCCCCGTCCCCGGTAGTCCCGATGGACGGAGATGCCGAGGTGTCCCACATGCGCGATGTCCTCCTGGGGACCCTTGCGGTGAACCTGGGCGAGGCCCACGGTCCGACCATCGGCGACGGCGACCGAGGCCACCTGTTCCCCGCGCAGGATCCCGGAGAAGACGTTCGCGAACCATTCCATCTCGGCGGCGCGGGAGGGCTTTTCGGAGAAGAGGATGAGGCCGAGGGACGGGGTCTCGGAGAGTTCCTCGTAGTACGAGTAGTAGTTGCCGACCAGGTCCTCGAAGTCCCCCCAGGCGAGGTCGCGGAAGTCGACCTTTCCCTCCATGGCCATACGGAGGGCGATGGTCCATATCTCGTTTCAGGGGAGGCCGGCGTTCGTCGGTGAGATTCGCGCGAAGTCCGGGCGAAGATATAAATACCAAACCCTGATTAAACTCGGCAGGCGCTTCACTCATGGAGTCTGCTACGGTGGCCGCACCATCTTCCCCCGGACCAAGGCGAAGGGACCTCGCTTTGTCCCGCGAGGGCCCGCGGCTTTACGAGGCGATCGGGGCGACCCCCCTCCTCCGCATCGATGAGGGTTCCCAGATCCTCCCGAGCGGGGTCGAGCTCTGGGCCAAGGCGGAGTTCCTCAATCCCGGAGGCTCCATCAAGGACCGCACCGCCCTCTCCATCGTGCGGGACGCCATCGCCCGCGGAGACCTCGCGGGGGACCGGGTGCTCCTCGATGCGTCATCGGGCAACACCGGGATCGCCTATGCCATGCTCGGCGCCGCCCTCCATTTCCCCGTGGAGATCGTGATCCCCCGGAATGCGAGCCCTGAGCGGATCGCCCGGCTCAAGGCCCACGGGGCCCAGGTCACCTTCTCGAGCCCGCTCGAATCGACCGACGGAGCACAACGCCTGGCGAAAGAGAAGGTGCGGGCCGAACCCCACCGTTACTACTATCCTGACCAGTACAACAACCGGTCGAACCCGGACGCCCACTACCGGACGACCGGACCGGAGATCCTGGAGCAGATGGGCGGAAACCTCACCCACTTCGTCGCCGGAGTCGGCACCGGCGGGACGATCACCGGAACAGGCCGCTTCCTCAAGGAGCGTACGAAGCTCACGGTCGTCGGCGTCGTGCCGGACCGACCCCTCCACGGGATCGAGGGACTGAAGCACCTGCCGAGCAGTCTTCGCCCCGGAGTGCTGGATGACTCGGTCATCGACCGGTGGGCCGAGGTGTCCACCGAGGATGCGGTGGCCACCGTGCGGCTGCTCGCCCGCACCGAAGGGTTGTTCGTCGGAGTGTCTTCCGGTGCCGCCGTTCACGCCGCATTCCAATTGGCCACCGAGCTCCAGCACGCCCGGATCGTGACCATCCTGCCCGACGGGGGTGAACGCTATCTCCAAGGTCGCACCTGGGAGGAGGGCCATCCATGACCCGATTCATCGATACGCTCGAACTGCGGGCGGAGGATGAGGTGCTCCTGCGCCGCCACGGGGAGGAGGCCTACCCCGAGGAGGCGTGTGGCTTCCTCGTCGGTCCGACCCCCACCTCCGGCCGCCGAGTGGTGGCCGAGATCGTGCGCGCCGTCAATGAGAAGCAGGACGAGCGGACCCATCGGTTCCTGGTCAATCCCGAGCAGTTCCGCAAGCTCGAGCACGACTGCGAGTCGAGCGGAAGGAGCATCGTGGGCATCTACCATTCCCATCCGGACCACCCGGCCGAGCCGAGCCGCTTCGACCTGGACCACGCCTGGCCCTGGTACGCGTACGTCCTCGTCGGGGTCGACCGGGGCCGGGCCTCGGCGGTCAATGCCTTCGAGCTCGATCCGGATGGAGGCGGCTGGCAGCCCCGGGACATCGTTATTCCTACTCCAAGCATGGAACAGAGGTCAACAGAACGATGAGCGTCGAAGTGATGGTGCCCACCGCACTCAGGGGATTTACGGAAGGCCGAGCGTCCGTCGCGACCGAGGGAGGGACCGTAGGGGAGGTGCTCAAGGACCTCACGAAGAAGTACTCGAGCCTCGCAACCCACCTTTTCGACAAGGAGGGGCGGGTCCGCAGCTTCGTGGGGATCTTCCTCAACGAGGACGATATCCGGCAGCTCCAGAAGGAAGCCACCCCGGTCAAGGATGGCGACGTCGTGCTCATCATCCCCGCGATCGCGGGCGGAAGCCCGGGAGCGGTCGCCTTTCCCTCCCTATCGAAGCTCAAGCGCACCGAGCGGGAGCTCACGCACGCCCAGATGACGCGCTACAGCCGTCACCTCATCCTTCCCGAGGTGGGACTTTCGGGACAGCGCAAGCTGCTCGATTCGAGCGTCTTGCTCGTCGGGGCCGGGGGCCTCGGGGCTCCGCTCGCGCTCTACCTCGCCGCCGCCGGCGTCGGGAAGATCGGGCTCGTGGACTTTGACGTCGTCGATGCCAGCAACCTCCAGCGGCAGGTGATCTACGGGACCGAGGACATCGGCAAGGCGAAGATCGACCGGGCCGAGGCACGGCTCAAATCGCTCAATCCGGACATCGAGATCGTGAAGCACAATGTCCGCCTGGACAGCTCGAATGCCCTTTCCATCATCGGGAGCTACGACGTGGTCGTGGACGGGACGGACAACTTCCCGACCCGCTACCTCGTGAACGATGCGGCGATCCTCAGCAAGATCCCGTCCGTCTACGGATCGATCTTTCGTTTCGAGGGCCAGGCGAGCGTCTTCGGTTACCGGGGCGGCCCGTGCTATCGTTGCGTGTATCCCGAACCGCCGCCCCCGGGCCTTGTCCCCTCCTGTGCGGAGGGCGGAGTGCTGGGAGTGCTGCCCGGCATCGTGGGCTCCCTGCAGGCGCTCGAGACGATCAAGGTCCTGCTGGGCCGAGGGGAGACGCTCTCCGGCCGGTTGCTGCTCTTCGATGCTATGGGGCTCAAGTTCCGCGAGCTCAAGGTGAAGCGCAACAAGGACTGCCCCGTCTGCGGTGATCAGCCGACCCAGCGCGGACTCATCGACTATCAGGCGTTCTGCGGTGTCGGGACCGCTCCCACCGTCACCGTCAACGAGGTCGATCCCGAGGAGCTCCACCAGGAGCTCGAGAGCGCCTCCCCCCCCGTTCTCTTGGACGTCCGCGAGCCGATGGAGTTCGAGATCGTGAAGCTTCCCGGGGCGAAGCTCATCCCGCTCATGAAGCTCCCCGAACGGGTGAACGAGCTCTCCACCGCGGACAATATCGTCGTCTACTGTCACGGGGGGAGCCGCAGCGCGACCGCCACGCAATTCCTCCTCGACATGGGTTTCCAAAAGGTGCGGAATCTCCGAGGGGGCATCGACGCGTACGCCCAACGAGTGGACCCGGAGCTTCCCACTTACTGACGCGATCCCGGGCGTACTTCCCGGGCGACGACCCGGGATCCCACGGCCTCGAGCTCGGGGACCATGAGTTCCTCGAGCCACGCGGGCATGCGCGCTTGGGCGCTACCTCGGAAGGCGAGGTCCTCCGCGGGCCCGAGGCCGAGCTCCCGCACCCAGAGACTGGAGCCCTGGGGGACCCCGTGGGCGTCCACGGCCTCCCGGAGCTCGGCATAGGTGCGTCCCGTCCGCTTGGAACCCCAGATGACCCGGCTCCGAAGGGGGGAGGTCGGGTGCCCTCCCAGAAGCCGGTAGAGTCCTCCCTTCCCGTGCAACGAACGGTCCGCGATCTTATCGTGAGGCGCCTTCGATACTCCTTCCACGGCGCGCTGGTTGAGGGTGCCGAGCGCCCCGAACCCCGAGACGTAGTACGCGTCCTCGTAGGTCTCGATCGATCCCATGAAGGGAAGAGCATCGAACCGAAGCGTGGAGGATCCCAGGTATCCGACCGGATGGGCCTGCGCAAGGATCCCGTGGAACTTCCGGAGCGCGGACTCGTACTCCCGTGGGGAGGTGCCCGGACGCCGCTGATGCCAGAAGAGGTACGCGAGCATGCTCCGTTCCGGCGTGCCCACGTCGGGCGAAGTAATTAACCCGTCCGGGGTGGGGCAGACGATCCATGATCTCGCTCACGGGGGCGCTCGGAGGGGCCCTGCTCATCTCCTTCCTCATCACCGTCCTGGAGCTCACCGAGGTCGTCGCGATCGTCTATGCCCTCGGCGCCGGGCGGCCCTCGTTGCGGCCCGGAGCCATGGGCTCGGCCGCCGGGGTCGCCGTGGTCGGCGGGATCGGGATCCTCGTCGGGGTGGGCCTCACGGTCATCCCCTCCGACATCACCCTCATCGCGGGGTCCGCGCTCCTCTGGGGGTTCGGGTTCTTTCTCCTCCGGTCGACCGTGAAGACCTACTTCAAGGAGGCCAAGAAGGCGCTCGGGATCACCGACTCCGGGGGCCACGAAGACGGCGAGCACTTGAGCGACCGGGCGCTCTTCGCCGCCGCCTTCTCGGTGGGAATGGTCGAGACCACGGAGGCGGTCATCGTCCTCATCGCGGTCGCGGCGGGAGGCTACGGGCTCGAGGCCCTGATCGGCTTCGCCGCCGGTGCGGCCCTCCTGCTCGCCCTCGGGATCACGCTCCATGAGAAGATCCGCACGATCAAGGTCCCGCCGCTCAAGTGGATCGGGACGAGCCTCTTGTTCACCTTCGCCTTCTTCTGGGCGGTGGAGTCCCTCGTCGACGCCGGCCGGTTCGCGTGGCCCCCCCTCCCGTACGGAATTCCCCCCGACATCCAGCTGGTCCCGATCTTCCTCATCGCTATGCTCCTCGTACGGTCCGCCGTGATGTTCCGTGTGAACGCGAAGGTCCGGGCGCTTCCGCCTCGGAGCCCTTCCAAGGGACCGGCCGCCTGAGGACGCGCCCTCCGGGGGCGCGAACCGAATTACTGACCCGCGGGTTCCCGGGCGCCGTTTCAGCCCGCGCGTGACATGGGGGGGAGTCGGCGCGGCGGCGATAGCGAGCGGTCCTCCAGCACGTGGGACATGAGGGACATGACCCGCAGCAGCCGCGGGTCCGCGACCCGGTAGTAGATCTCATGGCCCGAGCGGCGGGACGCCACCACTCCGCGGGCCTTCATGAAATTGAGATGCTTGGAGACCGTGCTCATCGGTTGGTTCACCCGCTGGGCGATCCGAGTGACCCGCATCTCGCCGCGGCCGAGCAGGTCGAGGATGTGGAGGCGCACGGGGTGCGAGGTGGCCTTCGCTAGGTCCGCCTCTTGATCATAGTCTCGCGCTGACCCATGCAAGGAATGCGATATCGCCATGTTCCGACTCACTAGTTCTCGTACGGATTCATTGTGCCGAGGTATAAACCCGGTGCCTTGATTCCGAGATTGTAGAAAAACGAGCGACAGAAAACGGCAACTCAGGGCACCACGTTCGCTTGAGAAGGTCGGGGTTGTTTCCCAATCTGTGGAAACTCACTTCGCCCTAAATACTCGCGGGGGAATTTTCCAATTCGAGGGAAAGAGAACATGACGAACGAGAAGATGGCGCTGGTCCTGTTCTCCGGGACCGTGGACAAGCTGATGGCGGCGGGGATCATGACGAGCGGCGCTGTAGCGATGGGAATGGATGTGGACATCTTCGCCACGTTCTGGGGCGAGGCCGCGCTCCGCAAGGACATGGCGGCCACGAACCAACGGATGAGCAAGGACTTCGAGGACATGGCGCCCATGTTCATGAAGGCCATGGCCGCGAAGAAGATCCCGAGCTGGCTCGAGACGCTCAAGACGGCGAAGGGTACGGGGAACGTGAAGGTCCACCTGTGCTCGATGACGATGGAGATCGTGGGATGGAAGAAGGAGGATTTTGTCGATATCGTCGATGATGTCGTGGGGGTCGGTTCCTTCGTGGACATGGCGAAGGACGCCGATTTCACCCTCTTCATCTGAAGGCATACAGAGGATCCATGGACGAAGTCCAGTTGCGCCATCTCAAGACGCATGTTGTGGACGCTCGCGGAGGAGCCTGCCCCGGCCCGCTGCTCGAGACGAAGAAGGCCCTCACCGGCGTGCCGGTGGGAGACATCCTCGAGACGCTCTCTTCGGACGAAGGGACCAAGGCAGATATCCCCGTGTGGGCCCGGAAGACCGGGCAGGAGTACCTCGGCACCGTCACCGATAGCGGGTACGATCACATCTACGTTCGTCGGCTGAAGTAGGGAAGCTTTGCGACGTCCCGGACGAGGGTCCCATGAGCGCATCGAAGCGGGGCGAGCCCCGTATCCTCGTGTTTTCCTCGAACCCCATTTCCGACATGGGGATCGACCTCGCGGGGAGCTCGCACCTCGAGTACTCCCCGTCGGTCCAGGTGATCGCGGTGCCCTGCTCGAGCGGGGTCGACCCGGGATGGATCGTCCATGCCCTCCAGACGGGATTCGACGGAGTGTTCGTCTCGGTCGACGGTAACGACTGTGCCTACCTCTCCGACTGCCTGACCCGCACCGGGCGCGTGGTCGCCGAGGCGCAGAACCGGCTCCGAAAGTTGGGGCTCAACCCCGCCCGGGTGAAATCGGGGGGCATCTGCTCGGTCTGCGCGGAAGTGTTCGTGAACCAGATGGGGCAGTTCGGGCGCGCGCTCGCGCAGCTCACTGTCCCGGTGGAGGGGTGACCCGTGACCGAAGTTCCCAAAGATTACGACGTCCTCGTGCTCGGCGGCGGAGTGGGCGGCATGGAGTCCGCGCTCACGCTCGGCGACATGGGGTTCCGGGTCCTCTTGGTCGAGAAGGAGCCCAGCGTGGGAGGGCGGATGATCCTCCTCAGCAAGGTGTTCCCGACCCTGGACTGCGCGAGCTGCATCTCGACCCCGAAGATGGCCGCGGTGAGCAACCATCCGAACGTGAGGACCCTGGTCTACAGCGAGGTCGATGACATCGAGCCCCAGGACGGAGGAGGATTCCTGGTCCACCTGACCCGGAAGCCGACCTACATCGATCCCGCGAAGTGCACGGGATGCTCCCAGTGCGAGACGGCCTGTACCGTGGCGATCCCGGATGAGTTCAACTACGGACTTTCCGGTCGCCATGCCGCGCACATCGCCTTCCCCCAGGCCGTTCCAAAGAAGGCCGTGATTACCCGGACCGGGAGCTCCCCGTGCACCTTCACCTGCCCCGCCGGAGTGAAGCCCCATGGCTACATCTCCCTCGTGCGGGCGGGGAAGTACGAGGAGGCGTTCCTCCAGCACCTGGAGGATGCCCCGTTCCCAGGGGTCTTGAGCCGGGCCTGCTACGCGCCCTGCGAAGAGGGCTGTACCCGGGGACTCCTCGAGGGCTCGGTCAACATCCGGGCCATCAAGCGCTTCATGGCCGATCGCTACTATGCCGCGCACCCGGAACCCGCGCTGGTCCCGCCCGCCCCGTCCGGGAAAAAGGTGGGGATCGTGGGGTCGGGTCCCGCGGGCCTTTCGGCGGCGCACTTCCTGGCCCGCCGCGGCCACGCCGTGACGGTCTTCGAGGGCGATTCCGAGCCGGGAGGGATCATGCGTTGGGGGATCCCCTCGTACCGGCTCCCCAAGGATGTGCTCGCCCGCGACATCCGGAACGTGACGGCGCTCGGCGTGGAGATCAAGACCGGGCAGCGCGTCCGGTCCGTCGACGAGTTGCTCCAGAAGGGGTTCGATGCCGTCTTCCTCGCCACGGGCGACACGGGTGGACGCCGGCTGTCCGTCCCCGGAGAGGATCTCCCCGGGGTCTGGGATGCGATGGCGTTCCTCCACGAGATCAATGCCCGGTCTTCGCTCTCCTTCCACGGGAAGGAAGTGGTGGTCGTCGGAGGGGGGAACGTGGCCATCGACTCGGCCCGCAGCGCCCTGCGACTGGGAGCGAAGCGGGTGCGGATGGTCTGCCTCGAGTCCCGCCCCGAGATGCCGGCCCACCGCTGGGAGATCTCCGACGCGGAGGAGGAGGGCGTCGAGGTGCTTCCGTCCTGGGGGGTCCGGGAGATATCGGGAGAGGGGGGCCACCTCCAGAGTATCGAGCTCAAGCGGTGTACCGCGGTCTTCGACGCGGAGCACCGGTTCCGGCCGGTGTTCGACGAGAGCACGCTCCAGCGGCTCGAGACGGACATCGTGATCACCGCGATCGGGCTCGTCCCCGACACCTCGCCCTTCGTCGGGGAGCTTGCGATGAACCGCAACGGCACGATCCGGGTGAACCCCGAGACGCTCCAGACCTCCCTCCCGCGGGTCTTCGCGGGCGGGGATGCCGTCTCGGGACCGTCCATGATCGTGACCTCCATCGGTCAGGGAAAGCGCGCGGCCTTCTCCATCGACCACTTCCTGCGAGGGGAGACCATGGTGCCGGGCGAGTTCGATTTCCGTATTCCGGAGGCCGACAAGGTCTCCATCGCGTCCCGCTCGCGAGCGCTGGGGACGGTCCGGGAGCCCTCGCACCTCACGCGAACCCCGGCGGCCGAGCGCATCCAGTCCTTTGACGAGTACGAGGGAACGCTCGACGAGGCCGCGGCGCGCTCGAGCGCGAACCGCTGTCTGGACTGCGGGGGGTGCTCGGACTGCCGGGAGTGCGTCGCGGCGTGCCCGGCGGACGCCATCGATCTCGGGATGCGGGCCCGTCACGAATCCCTATCGGTCCGGACCGTGGCCTTGGCCACCGGCTTCACGCCCTTCGATGCCCGAGAGAAGCCCGCCTTCGGCTACGGGCGGTTCCCGAACGTGATCACGGGTCCCCAGATGGACCGCATCCTGGCCCCCACCCGGCCGTTCAACGCGGTGCTTCGTCCCTCGGACGGCAAGACCCCGTCGAACATCGCCTACGTGCTGTGCGTGGGTTCGCGGGACGAACAGGTCGGCAACCGGCTCTGTTCCCGCGTCTGCTGCATGTATTCGGTCAAACAGGCCCAGCTCCTGCTCGGGGCCCTCGTGTCCACGGAGGTCACGTTCTACTACCTCGACATCCGCGCGTTCGGCAAGGGATACGAGGAGTTCTTCCAACAGACGAAGGAGATGGGCGTCCACTTCGTCCGGGGCAAGGTCGGCCGGATCGAGGAGACCGATGGGAACGACCTCATCGTCCATTACGAGGACATCGAAGGCGGCGGCGGGCAGAAGACCGCGCGGCACGACCTTGTCGTGCTTTCGACGGGGCTCCTGCCCACCCAGGGGGCCGCGGCGCTCTTCCCGAAGGGGGCGCCGGAAGTGGATGATCACACCTACATCCGAGAAGTGGACGCGGACCTCGAGCCCGGCGTGACCACGCTCCCCGGGGTCTTCGTCATCGGGTCGGCGACCGCCGTCCGCGACATCCCCGACACCATCGTGCATTCGGACGCCGCTTCGGCGCAGATCGCCTCGTATCTCAAGAAAGGGGGTGCGAAGACATGACGGAACCGGAGCAAGCACCCAAGGTCCCCCGTCGGATCGGGGTCGTGGTCTGCCAGTGTGGAGGGAACATCTCCGATTACGTGGATACCGAGAAGGTCCGCGCCGAGATCGCGAAGGATCCCGACGTGGTCTCGAGCCGCGTCGAGATGTTCGCCTGCTCGGATGCCGCCCAACAGGCCTCCGTGCAAGAGATCCGGGAGAAGAAGCTCGATGGACTGGTCGTCTGCTCCTGCTCCCCCAAGCTCCACCTCGCCACCTTCCGGGCCATGTCGGCCCGGGCGGGACTCAACCCGTACGAGTACACCCAGGTCAACATCCGGGAGCAGTGCTCGTGGGCGCACACCCACGACCGGGAGGGGGCGACCGGCAAGGCGCTCCGCCTGGTAAGGGCCGGGGTCGCCCATACGGAAGGCACCGAGCCGCTCCAGCGTATCCGGGTGGAGACGATCCCCCAGGTGCTCGTCATCGGGGCCGGCGTGGCGGGGCTTCGTCTCGCCCTGGCGCTCTCGGACATGGGCCTCTCCGTCCACCTCGTGGAGAAGTCGGACCATGCCGGAGGGAACGTCGCCCGATGGGGGACGCTCTTCCCCAGCGACCGTTCCGGGGAGGAGGTCACCGGGCAACTCATCGAGGAGGTCCGGGGACGGCAGAACATCCAGCTCTACCTGCGGAGCGAGCTCGTCGAGAAGTCCGGGCGTGTCGGCGCCTTCTCCGTCCGGATCCGCACCGGGACCGGGGACACGATCCCGCTGACCGTGGGGGCCATCGTGGTCGCCACGGGTTTCGAACCCTACCAACCCGCGCAAGGAGAGTTCGGCTACGGGCTCGAGGGAGTGGTCACCCTTCCGGAGCTCAAGGAGATGCTCGCGAAGGAACCTCGTTCGCTCACCTACCACGGAAAGGAGGTACGGACCATCGTGTACGTCTACTGCGTGGGCTCGCGTCTTCCAGAAGGGGAAGGCGTCCAGCGGACCTACTGTTCGCGATACTGTTGCAGTGCCACGTCCCATGTCTCGACCACCTTGAACTCGGTGCACCCGGAACTGCACCAGTTCCATCTCTTCCGCGACATCCGGACCTACGGGAGGTACGAATCGCTCTACGAAGGGGCCCGCCGGGCGGGATCGGTCTTCCTCCGGTATGGTGAGGAGGACCCCCCGGAGGTCTCGCGGGATGACCAAGGGCTCCTGGTCCGGCTGAAGGACCGGCTCATGGCCGGAGAACCGGTGGAGATCCGCCCGGACCTGGTCGTCCTCGTGACCGGGATGGCGCCGCGCCCCAACGAGGAGCTCAACCGGGTGCTCAAGCTCCCAATCGGGACCGACGGGTTCTACCGGGAGATCCACGTCAAGCTGCGGCCGGTGGAGACCGTGGTGGATGGCGTGTTCATCGTGGGCACCGCCCAGGGTCCGAAGAACGTCGCCGAGAGCGTGGCGAGCTCGCTCGCCGCCGGGTCGAAGACCGGAGCCCTCCTCCTGCGGGGGCACGTCGAGCTCGATCCCCAGGTCGCACGGGTCGATCCCACGCTGTGCACCTGGTGCGGGGAGTGCCAGGCGGCGTGCCCCTACGGAGCCATCGACCGGGTCCTTTACGGCGACAAGGAGGTGGCCCAGGTGAGTCCCGTGCTGTGCAAGGGGGAGGGAGGTTGCGTGTCCGCCTGCCCGAAGCAGGCGGTGTCCGTCCTCGGGTACACCCATTCGCAGATCACCGCCATGATCGATGCCTTGGCTCGGGAGGAAGCATGACCGGAAAGAGCCACCTTCGGGACCTGAACGAGGTCCTCCGCGACAGCATGTTCGAATCCGACCGGATCGCCCGGGTGCTCCGGGCGGGACCGAAGACGTTGCCGGAGCTCTCCGTCGCGCTCTCCGTCCCCGTTCCGGAGGTCACGCTATGGGTGATGACGCTGCGCCGGTACGGGCGGATCCGGGAACTGCCGAAGGGCCGGGAGGAGGACTACTACCGGTACGGGTGGGTGGAGGGAGGCCCATGAAGGTCGATACTCGACTCTTGGACAGGGTGAGCTCGGGTCCCGAGTTCGACGCGAAGCTCTGTCTCAATTGCGGGACGTGTACCGCGCTCTGTCCGCTCGGCCTCGAGATCCTGCCGCGGAAGATCTTCCATCACGTCCTGCTCGGCGACAAGGAACGCCTGCTCGCCGAGGAAAACGCGATCTTCAGCTGTCTCCTGTGCCGGATGTGCGAGGTGAATTGCCCCGGCGGGGTCCACATTGCGGAGAACGTGCGGGCCCTGCGGGTGTACCTCAACGAGGAAATACACGGCCTGGCGGAGGTCTGAGGTGGAACATGCCGGTACCGATCGCGAGCACCCTAGGGATCCTTTCGGACAACCTCCGCAAGCGGCGAAGCGCGCTCCCGCTCTCCCGTCGGGCGCGCACGGGCTGGGCCCGGGGGCTTGCGCTTCCGCATGGCGGGGAGACGGTGATCTACACGGGACAGATGTGGCAGATGGTCCCCTCGATCAACGCGATGGCCCACCAGCTCGGGAAGTACGAGAACTCCTCCAGCGGGTCGCTGTTCCGCTTTGCCCGCTCGATGAACAAGCTCGTGAACCTGACCCCGTTCCTCGCCCGGGTCTCCGCCAAGGACCGAGCGTTCTATGATGAGCGGTTGCGGAACATCGCGCGACTGCTCCAGAATGCGGGGGTCCCCTTCGGATACCTCTACGAGGACGACCTCTACACCGGAGCCCTCGCCTACGACGAGGGGCTCGACCCGGCCTTCGTCCGGCACGCGCAGTATGTCTACTCCGTGCTGAAGGCGCGGGGAGTCCGTCGCCTCATCACCGTCGACCCGCACACGACCAACATGCTACGGACGGTGTACCCGAAGGTGGTGAAGGGGTTCGACCTCGAGGTCCGGAGCTATCTCGAGGTGCTGGATGCGCGGCATCCCAAGGCGCAGAAGAAGCTGGACGTCCAGGCCACGTACCACGACTCGTGCCTGTATGCCCGCGCCGAGGGGGTCGTGGAGCCGCCGCGCCGGCTCCTCGCCGGGGCGGGACTGCGCATGGTCGAGCCCGAGCTCTCTGGAAAGCTCACCTTCTGCTGCGGGGGACCCCTGGAGACGCTCTTCCCCGGAAAGTCCGCCGACATCGCCCGCCAGCGGATCGAGCAATTGCGCTCGGTCGACCACCGGGTGATCACGGCCTGCCCGCTATGCTTTGCCAATCTCTCCCGGGCCGCGCCGAAGGACACCGAGATCCGGGACATCTCCGACTACCTCTCCGAAGCCTACGCCGCTACCCCCGCGTGAACGCCGGGGAACGAGGGTACGGGAGCGAACGCCCCGGGGAAACCTTCGGCCCTATAGCGGGGCTTGGAAGTCTTCGATCGAGTAGTTGAACGGGTGATCGGTGTCGAGCCGCTTCTGTTCCCGCAGGAGTTCCCGGGCGAGTAGCCAGTAGACGGTGGCCAGGGAGGCCCGGCCCTTGTTGTTCGCGGGGATGACGAGGTCCACGTTGCGGGTGTCGTTGTTCACGTCGCACAGCCCGACGACCGGGATCCCGATGGAGACCGCTTCGGTCAGCGCCTGGAGATCGGTCGCGGGGTCCGCGACGACGAGCACCTTGGGCTCGACGTATCCAGGGAGGTTCGGGTTGGTGAGGCTCCCGGGCACCATCCGTTCGGAGGTGGAGGTGGCGCCAGAAACGTTGGCGAACATGCGCACGGGCTTCTGACCGTACTGCCGCTGGGAGACCGCGAGGATCTTCTCCGGCGGGAACCGAGAGAGGAACTTGGCCGCCACCCGGATCCGCTGGTCCGTCTCCCGAAGGTTCAGGACGTAGAGGCCATCGTGCCGGATGCGGTCGATGAACTTGCGCATGCTGGCGGACTTCTGCTGGGTACCGATCTCGACCCCGTTCGTCGTGTAGGTCTCGAACGGGACGAGTAGGTCGCCCTCCTCCTGCGGGGAAGTCGGGGCGGTCACGGGGTCTTCCTGCATGCTCATGATGATGCACTTCCGGCGATGCGCAACAGTTCATTAAGCTTAGCTATCCGTTCTCCCCCCAGGACCCCGCACTTGATCCCGGCGCTGCCGAACCCCCGAGCCAGATGGGCGAGCCAGTGGTCCGTGGTCTCCCCCGACCGGTGGGAGGTGATGGTGCTCCAGCCTCCCTGGTCGGCCAACCTCACGCATTCCAGGGTCTCGGAGAGGGTGCCCACCTGGTTCACCTTGAGGAGCACGGAGTTCGAGGACTTCATCCGGAGCCCCTGGCGGAGCCGTTCCGGAGAGGTCGTGTAGAGGTCATCTCCCACCAGATGGGTCTTGCGGCCCGGGGAGAGGGAGCGGGTGAGCGACCCGAAACTGTCGAAATCCTCCTCCTCGAAGGGGTCCTCCACGTAGGCGAGGTCGAACCGGTCAATGAGCTGCCCCACGAAGGCCACCTGCTCGGCGGGAGAGAGCGAGCGGTCCCGGTAGTGGTAGCGACCGTCGCGATAGAGCTCGCTGGCCGCGAGGTCCAGGCCGGGCCGGATCGAGGCCCCGGGATACTTTCCGCTCTCGCGCACGACGTGGCAGGATTCCGAAAGGATCTCGAGCGCCTCCTCGTCGCCCGTGGGGGCCACCCATCCCCCCTCATCGCCCCGGCCCAGGGCGGCCGAGGGGAAGCGCTCGCGCAGCCGGCGACCCACTTCCCGGTGGACGGCGACCGCCGCCTCCACCTCGGTGCGGAACTCGCGGGCCTCTACGAAGGCGATGAACTCTTGGATATTGGGTCCTCCCACGGCATGGACCCCCCCGTTCAGCACATTGCCGACGATCGCAGGAAACGGCGTTTCGGGACGGCCCCGGAGCCGGCCGACGTACTCGTGGAGTTCGATGCCGGCGACGAGGGACGATGCGCGGGCATAGGCGATCGAGAGCGCGGTGGCCACGTTCCCCCCCAGGGAAGAGAAGTTCTTCGTTCCGTCCCGCTCCTTGAGCAGGCGGTCGAAGTCCTCCTGCTTCCCGAACGGAAGCCCCGAAAGGGCGCCCAGCACCTTGGAGACGGCAAACTCGATCCCCCGGTCGACCGAGCCCCCCGGGAACGCCACCACCTCGTGGCTCCCGGTCGATGCCCCGCTGGGGCACGAAGCCATTCCCTTCAACGAAGCACCGGCGTGCACGATGACCTCGACCGTGGGGTTGCCCCGGCTGTCGTAGACCTTGCGGAGTTCGATCTTGTTCACTTGGGACCACGGTTCTTCCGCGGGGGTGGGGCTCATAGGGAGGGCACGAACGGGCAGAGGCTAAAATGGTGCGCCTACCGTCGGTCGCCGGCAAGGACCATTGGGTCCCGGTCCGCGGGATCCACTATCTCGGAGACCCAGACCGCCCCCCGAGTGATCTCCCAATGGGCACGAGCACGAAACCGACGGGCGTCGCTGACCCCGGTTCGAGGGCCCCCGAGCCCCGGGGGTGGACGGCGAGGTCCTTACTGCTTCCGGAGGAGCACCGGGATCCCGACGAAGATGAACCCGATACCGGCCAGCAAGAAACCGCCACCGATGGCCCCCTCGCTGATCGGGGTCACCAAGAAGCCGATCCCTGTGATGATGAAACCGAGTCCCACCAACAGCCAGCCGAAGAATCCCAGGATCTTGCCAAGGAAATCCATGCTCATGGGTGGATGGGGGGCGTAAACGGGGGCGGGAGCGTAGGCCGGAGGAGGGGCCTGTCCGTACGGCGGAGGGGCTGGAGGCGGAGCCTGAGGTGGAGCCTGAGGCGGAGCCGAGGTCTGGGCCGGAGGATTTGCGCTCGCCGAAGTATCGCCGCTCATGATGGGCGCTACGAAGGTGATGAAGTATATAATGATGGATTGGGCCCGGGACGCCGGGTCTGCGGTAGAGCTCGGAGCCCCACGATCGCACGGAGGAACCGGTCGCGTCCGACGCCGGTTATCGCGGCACGGCGCCGCAGTACGGACAGAACCCCCACTGGGGAGGATACGTGCGTCGACAGTTCGCGCAGAGGAGATGGGGCTGCCCATACGCGGGAGGTGGGGGGGGCGGGGCGGATCCGCCGTATCCCGGTGGAGGATACTGGGCGTATCCGTATTGAGGAGGGGGCGGCGCGATGTACACCTGCTTGGGCTTACGGGTGGAGGCGACGAGAATGATGACGACCATGAGCACGACCGCGATGAGAATGATGTAGTACACCGGGATCGAGGACTGGGAGGTGGGCGGGGCCGGGGTCGAGTGGCCACCGGTCGGTGGGGTCCCGGTCGCCCTTCCCGGAACCGCGCTCGAGTTGTACACGTAGTTCGCATAGGTGGGGTTCCCGAGGTCGCTGGCGAGCAGAACCGCGTTCGGACTCCCCCATCCCGTCAGGGCGTCCCAGCCGGAGGACGCGTTGAAGAGATAGTTATGGCCCGTCGGGACGGAAGTGAA
>JAKAOF010000022.1:10599-24953 GCA_021823345.1 Thermoplasmata archaeon | reverse complement strand
CGTCCCCGAAGTTCCAGGAGTACGTGTAGGGGGAACTGCCCCCGGAGCCGGACCCGGTGAAGGTCACCGAGAGCGGAACGCTCCCGGAGGTCGGAGTGCCCGAGGCCACGGCCTGCGGAGGGGGAGCTACGACGTTCACGATACCGAAGCGCTGGCTCGAGTGCCCCGGACCGCAGTAGATCGTGCAATAGATCTCATTCCCGCTGGAAGCGCTCGTCGGCGCCGTGAACGACCCGCTGGCCCAGGAGCCGACGGGGGCAGCGAGGTAGAGGAGTCCACTCCCCCCGATATCGACACCGACACCGTGCTCGTTGGTTCCCCCGACGCTCTGGTCCGGAGGAAGGCTCGTGGCATTCACGTTCACCGTGTAGCCTTCGTAGAGGTTCCACGCATTGGACTCGTTTGCGCCGGTCACCGTGTCGATGATGTAGAACGCATAATCGCTCGCGGTCACGTTGAACCACTGCGATCCGGTGGCGGCGGGGAGGGCGGGCGGACCCAACAGCCCGCCGGGGCAGGAGACGTCCCCGGGGAGCGCGCAACGGAGCGCTGCGGGGGCGAAGGAACCGTAACCCGAGAAGATCACCACGGCAGCGAGGACCCAGGTGGCCAGGGTGCGGGATCCTGGGCGTGTCCCTCCCTGTAGATGGGGACCGAGCCCCCACATCCTTCGGCCGAACCTCGTTCGAAAGACCATGTCTATCGCTAGAGGAGCGTATGCCCCGTTGTAACACACCACGGACACCGGGCAGATATTTAACCGTTCTTTCGTGAGGTGCCGGACTCAGGGGCGAAGGCGCAGGGGGACCGAACGATGGAAAGGTATTATCCGGTCGCCGCAATGCCCTTCGACCATGGAATGGGGCTGTGGGGTAGCTTGGTCCATCCTTCTAGCTTGGGGTGCTAGAGACTCCGATTCAAATTCGGACAGCCCCACTCCATTGCCATAACGCGGTCCGCCGCGGGGTGCCCATGGCCTCCTACGACACCTCCGTGCAGTACGAGATGCACCGGAGCCGCCGGCGCCAGGGGATGGCCGGGACGGCGATCCTCGTTGCGCTCGGGGTCTATTTTCTCATCGGCTATCTGCGGGAGGGTGCGCTCCAGTACGGCATCGCGGGATCCCTTCCGCTGGCGATCTCCTTCTTCTGCTTCGCACTGAGCATCCTCCCCCTATCGATTGGCTTTGGGGGGCGGGAACATCCGGTGCGGATCGAGATGACCTCGGAAGCGTTCCGGATGATCTACCAGGACGGACGGAACGACGAGCGGAAGTGGGCCGAGGCGCCGATCGACACCGCCCGCGATCTTCGGAAGGCGACCGCCGGGACCAAGGCTCGGCCGGGTCTGGAGGTAAACGCGTGGGTACCGGTGAAGGGAATGGACCCCCAGGTCGACGCGTTCCGCCCTCAGCAACTCACGCTGAGCGGCCAGGCGTTCGATGAGGCCCGCCGACGGATGAGCGCGGCGGGATGCGAGACCGACTCCCACCCCTGGCGCGAGGGCCGGAAAGGAACGATGTGGAAGTTCTCCCCGCCCCCTCGCACGGAAGAAAGCGCTCCAAAAGGCTAAAGCATCGAGCCTCTTCCCGAACCCCCGATGTCGGATAATTCGGAGGGGCAGCCGGGGCGCGTGGTGGTCGCGGACGCGTTGGACGAGAGCGCCGTGGCCCTGCTTCGGTCGCATTTCGAGGTGGTCGACGTATCCAAGGACCCCGCCAAGCTGGGGGAGGCGGTCGCCACCGCTCGCGCGCTCCTCGTGCGCAGCCGCACCAAGGTCGATGCCGCGCTCTTCGAGAAGGCCCCCGTGCTCGAGGTCGTAGGTCGCGCCGGGGTCGGGGTCGATAACATTGACGTGCTCACCGCCCACCGCAAGGGGGTGATCGTGGTGAACGCCCCCGGGGCCGCCGCCACCAGCGCGGCGGAGCTCACCGTCGGTCTGCTCATCGCCGTGGCCCGCGATTTCGGCTCGCACATCCCTGCGCTCAAGCAAGGGCAATGGACGAAGGGAATGAACGGCTTCGAGCTCCACGGACGGACCGCCGGCATCGTGGGATACGGGCGGATCGGCCGGGAGGTCGGAAAGCGGTTCCGGGCCCTCGGGATGCGGGTGATCGCCCATGACCCCTTCGTGCAGCGCACCGACGACGGGACCACGCTGGTCTCATTCGACGAGCTCCTGAGCATGAGCGACGTGATCAGCATCCATGCCACCTTCGTCAATTCCAGTGAGCATCTTTTCCGGGCCGAGACGCTCGGCAAGATGCGCAAGGGCGCCGTGCTGCTCAACCTCGCCCGGGGCCGCTTCGTCCATGAGGGCGACCTCTTGGCGGCCCTCGAATCCGGTCACCTGGGAGGGGCCGGGCTGGATGTCTTCGAGGAAGAGCCTTCGAAGAACACGAAGCTCCTCCAGCACCCTCACGTCGTCGCCGTGCCGCACATCGGCGCCTCGACCCGCGAGGCGCAGGAGCGGGCGGGCAGGACGGTCGTGGAGGATGTGATCCGCGTGCTGAAGGGGGAGTCCCCGGAGTTCCCGGTCCATGTGTGAACGAACGGAGGTCCGGCCAACGACCGCCGGAACGGGGAGCGCATGACGGCGAGCGAATTCGACCCTTGGACCTCGACCTTCCTCTTGGGCGGGCCCGTGAAGCTCCACCCCCGCATCGAGCGGGCGATGGCGGTCCCTTCCCTCAATCACCGCGGGGAATACTTCCACGAGGTGACCAAGTCGATCCGCAAGCTCTTGCCCCTCGTGTTCGGCACCACGGGACACCAGGCCGTGATCACCGGGAGCGGCACCGCCGGGCTCGAAGGCATGGTCTCGGGACTGGTCGGAAAGCAGGACCGGGTCGTCGTCCTCGCGAACGGTCACTTCGGCAACCGCCTCGAGCAGATCGCCCGCATCTTCGGGAACCCCGTGGTCGTGAAGGCCAAGTGGGGAACTCCTTTCTCGACCGAGGAAGTGAAGGCGGCCATCGAGGGCGGCGAGACGAAGGCCCTCATCAGCGTCTACAATGAGACCTCGGTCGGGTTCACGAACGATATCGCCCGGTTCGGGCCCCTGGCCCGCTCGAAGGGGGCGCTCTTCCTCGTCGATGCCATCAGTGCACTACCGGGACTCCCGACCCCGCCCGAGTCCTGGCAGGTCGATGGGATGGTGGTCGGCAGCCAGAAGGGACTCGGAGCGCCACCCGGGCTCGCCCTCGTGCATCTCTCGGACCGCGCCTTCGCGGCCCTCAAGCCCCAGACCTACGCGAACGATCTCGCCGCGCACTTCAAGAGCATCGAGAAGGACGACACGCCGTGGACCCCCGCGGTGCCCCTTTTCCTCGCCCTCCACGAAGCGCTCAAGATCCTCGAAGAGGAGACTCCGGCGCGCCGGCAGGAGCGGACCCATCGCCTCGCCGAGTCGACACGGCGGGCCGTGAAGGCCATGGGACTCTCCCTGTTCCCGCAGGAGGAATTCGCCTCGGACACCGTGACGGCGATCCGATACCCCGCCGGGGTCGAGGATGGACCGTTCCGGGCCGCGCTCCGGGAGCGCCACAACGTCATCGTCTCCGGAGGACAGGGAGAGGCCAAGGGTTCGATCTTCCGGATCGGCCACATGGGCGTGGCCACTTCTTCCGACGTCCTGGCCGGTATTGCCGCCGTGGAGCGGGAGATGTTCCGCATGGGGAAGATCGAGAAGATGGGGCCGGGAGTCACGTCGTTCTTGAACGACCTGCCGTAACGGGACCGTGGGCGGCAAAACCGTACTCATCACCGGAGGAACCTCCGGGGTCGGACTCGCGCTGGCCCGCATGCTCCTCGAACAGGGGCACCTGGTCACGATCGTCGGTCGTCCGGGGGCCAATGGGGAGCGGGCCCAGAAGGAGCTCGCCCAGGCCGTGCCAGCGGGGAAGCTCGAGTTCCTGCCGGCCGACCTCGGACTTCGTCAGGAGGTCGAACGGGTGGCCCGCGAGTTCCGCTCCCGTCATGACCGGCTCGACATCCTCGTGCACAACGCGGGCGTCATCATGCCGCGACGGGTCCTCACCCAGGAAGGACAGGAGACCACGCTGGCCGTCAATTTCCTCGCCCCCTTCCTCCTCACCCATCTCCTGGAGGACCGGCTCCGCGCCTCGGCCCCCGCGCGGATCGTCGTGACCGCTTCGGCCGCCCATCGGACCGGCCCCATCGACTTCAACGACCTTTCGATGGAACGGCACTACCGCGGATTCGCCATGTACTCTCGATCGAAGCTGATGGACATCCTCTTCACCTACGCGCTCGCCCGTCGGCTCGAAGGGTCCGGGGTGACGGTCAACTGCTTCCATCCCGGGGTCGTCCGGAGCGGACTCTACCGGGAAGGGGGGGCCATGCGGCTCTTCTTCGCCATCGGTCGTTTCTTCATGATATCTCCCGAGAAGGGGGCGGACACCGCGATCTACCTGTGCACGGACCCGGCGGTCTCGGGAGTGAGCGGGAAGTACTTCGCCCGGCGTGCCCCGGCAGAAAGCTCAGCGCAGTCGCACGATGTCCCGTTGCAGGAGCACCTCTGGACGACCGCGGAGACCCTTACCGGGCTCCGACCGGCCCAACCGTAGGTCCCCGGTCATCGAGATCCCGGGGAAATTCCTCGAACGGCTAGTCCCGTCGGGTCGCAAGGTAGTAGGTGATGCCCACCGGGCCCAGGGTCCAGAGCAGGCCTCCCGCGATCAGCCCCCCGAGCATGATACCCATGCTGTTGGAGCCCAGGGGAAGGATCCCGAAGAGGAAGGTGTGCTGCACGAAGGCGGTCGCGAGGATCCCGTACTGCGCGGGGCTGAAGTAGTCCGCCACGAAGATCGTCTGGATGGCGTTGCTCTGGCCCTCGACCACCACGAGGAGGATGAGCGCGAAGTACCACACGATCGAGAAGATGACGAAGAAGGTCGTGGAAACGCCCTGGATGGCGCTCGAGGAGGAGAAGACGTGGGAAATCAGCATCACGAGCCCGCCGAAGCTGAGGATCTCCACCAGGAGCGCGAGGTACAACGCGATCAGGGGTCCCGCGTCGATGAAGTAGCCGGTAACGCCGTAGGCGACGAGGTCGGTGACGCCCAGTGAGAGGGCCAGGATCGCGGCCCCGGCCCCTGCGAGGGCCATGAACCGGCTGAGAACGAGCTCCCCGCGCGTGACGGGACGGCAGAGCACCGAATCCAGGATCCCGGTGGACCGATCTTTGGCGTACAGCGAAGTCCCCATGACCAGGCCGAGCACCGGGACGAAGAAGCCGAAGATCCCTCCGATGATGTCGATGCCAAGCAAGGTGGCCTCCTGTTGGAGCTGGGAGGGGGAGGGGGGCGGGTTGCTCTCCGCGGTGCGGGCGTGGCTCAGGATGAGCCCCAAGAGCGCCACCGCCAGGAGCGTCGTGAGGATGGCCATGGCGATCACGCTCGGGTTGCGGAGGGCCCGCTGCACGTCGTAGAAGAGGACGTTCACAGTTCCTCCCCGATGGTACGGAAGAAGTATCCCTCGAGGTCTTCCGTCTCCGTGCGGATCTCGGCGACCTCGGCCCCCCGCTGGACCAGCTCGTGATTCACCTGCCAGACCTCCTGGCGGGGTTGGGAGACCGTGAAGGTGTTCCCCTCGTTGTGCACCTCCCCGACCGTAGAAAGATAACGTGCGATGTCCGGACCGGGGTTCCGGATCGTCAATCGGAGACGTACTTCGCGGGAAGCATAGATCTCCTTGAGCGGGATGCACTCGAGGAGACGGCCATGGTGGATGACCGCGATCCGGTCGGCGACGCTCTCCACCTCGCTCAGGATGTGGGAGGAGAGCAGGATGGCGCAGCCTTCCGCCTTGAGCTCGAGCAGGAGCCGCCGCACGAACCGAATTCCTCCGGGGTCCAGCCCGTTCAAGATCTCGTCGAGCAGGAGGTTCCGAGGCTTCGCGAGCAGGGCGGCGGCAAGGGCGAAACGCTTCTTCATCCCTTGCGAGAAGGTACCTACCCGGCGTCGTTCGCAACCGGCGAGCCCGACCCGGGCCAAAAGGGCCTGGGAGAGCGCCGGGAACCCGTCACCCCCGAGGCCATTGTATCCCCCGAGGTACTCCAACAGGTCGAGCGAGCGGGCCGTGGGCTCGAAATTGGGGAACTCAGGGACGATGCCCGTGGAGGCCGAGGCGTGGATCTTCTCCCGGACGATATCATGGCCATTGAGGCGAATGTTCCCCGAGGACGGGTAGATCAACCCCGCGGCCGCCCGGAGCATGGTCGTCTTGCCCGCCCCGTTGAGCCCCACCAGTCCCAGGATCTCCCCGTCCTTCACGGAGAGCGTCAGGCCCTCGACCGCCGGCGCCTCCCGGCGGCCGTATCGCTTGGAAAAGGCCTGGTACTCGATCACTTCCGCTTCCGGTTCCACTCCTCACGGGCGGTGAACCACTTGAGGAGGCGCTCTTCGTAGGGGGGCGGTCGAACTTCCCGGCGGCGGATCCATACCGGGACCTCTCCCGGGGCGAGCGCACCATCGAGGCTGAGCTGCCGGGAATTGCTCTCGTCTACCGGGCGAGCCTTTCGATTTCGAGCCAACGACGTTCCACCTCCGCCTCTGCCATACCCACCGTCGGAGAAAAGAGCACGGTCTCCCCCCAATACGCCCGGGCGGGTCCGTAATCATCGACCATGAGCGGGAGGGCCACTCCCGAGAGTTGACGTTGTTCGACGAGGTGCTTGAGGAGCTCCCACGCCGGGAGCCCTTCGGCCGTCCGCTCGACATCGATCTCGGGGTCGAATCGCTGCAGGATCCGCGTCAGCGATTGGCTCGCGGGGGAGGAGACCGTGTACACCTTGCACCCGCGTTTCATGAGGAGCCAGGCCCCCAGCGCCCCCCGGGTCCCGTCGACGAACGCTCCGATCCTTCCCGCCACCCCGAGCGGGAACCCTCCGGGTCCGGCGTGCCGTTCCATGTAGATGTAGGTCTTGGGCCCCCGGATCTCGACCGCGATCTCCCGACCGGGATGGGTGAGGTCCACCCGCAGACCGCGCCCACCATGGGCTCGCATCACATCGGCGCCGAGCCGTACATCCACGTCGTGACTGGTGAACGGATGGGTGCCGGTTCGGCGTGCCCGGATCGCAAAGCTGGACTGATCGGGAATCTCCTGCGCCACCTCGACCACGCGCTTCGAAAGCTCGTCCAGGTCCGTCGGCAGCACGTCGGCCACGCTCACCGAAACGACCCCGAAGATCCGACAGACCACGGGGACGGCCTTCGTGGGGTCCGCGGTGTGGACGTAGAAGTGTCCGTGGTCCTCGGTCACCGTCCCCTCGATCCCGTCATGGTGCATGGCACGTAGGATGAGCCCCCGGAGGCGCTGCTCGAACTCGCGGCGCACCGCCGGCGATTTGAGCGCGAGCTCCCCGTAGCGCACCAGGACGGTCTGGGTCACGAACTGAGAAGAGTACATCCCGGTCTTATCGTCTTCCCGCCCCGATTCCGATGAGGGGCGGCTCGACCGACGGGAATACCGCTATCAGGCATCGAGACTTCCCGCGGACGGAAGATGAGCGGGAAGGAGGAGAGCATCTCCAACGAGAATCCATGGACGGCCGTTCGTTCCCGGATCGCCTCGGAAGCTGCGCAACGGCTGGAGCGCCTCGGGGTGAGCGTCCCCCTCGATCAACTCGAACGGGAGATCTCCGTTCCTCCGGAAGGGATGGGGGATCTGGCCCTTCCGCTCTTCCGGTACGCCAAGAAGCTGGGCAAGTCCCCACAGGAGCTCGCCTCGGTGCTGGGAGAGGGGTTCCCCATGGGCGGGGCCCTCGCGCATGCCGCCCCGGCCGGAGGGTTCCTCAACTTCACGGTTTCCGTACCCTGGCTCGCTGAGGCGACGCTCTCCCGGATATTCTCCGGCAAAGAGCGCTACGGACACACCCTGAAACCGCGGGGACGCGTCTGCGTGGAGCACACGAGCGCGAACCCGACGGGGCAGTTGCACGTGGGTCGCTCGCGTAACGGCATCATCGGGGACACCTACGCCCGGGTACTTTCCGCCGCCGGCTACGACGTCCGGGTCCAGTTCTACGTGGACGACATCGGACGGCAGGCGGCCACCTTGGTCTGGATATGGTCAAAGCCCGTGCACGACTGGCCCGAGAACGTCCGGGAACGCAGTGGCATCTCTTCCGACGGGCCGAAGCCCGAGGGGATGAAACCCGACGAATGGCGGGGCAAACCCTACCCTTCCGCCTCGGAGGTCGTCAAGCAAGAGGAAACCGCGGCCCGCGAGGTCTCGGATCTTACCTCCCGCTTTGAGCGGGGGGAAATCCCTCCCGCGGAGTACCGGAAAGTGCCCAAGGATATCCTGGATGGCGTGCTCGCCACCCTCGGGCGAGTGCACATCCACTTTGACGAGTTCGTCTGGGAATCGGACCTCATCCTCGACGGATCGGTCCGGAAGACCGTGGGGGAGCTCGAGCACGCTCCCCACGCGGTACGTTTGGAGGGCGGAGCGCTGGCGATCGATGCCTCCGCGCAAGGACTCCCTCCCGATCTCGCCAAGGTGCTCATCACGCGCAGCGACGGCACCCACCTTTACATTGCCCGGGACCTCGCGTACCACACCCGGAAACTAGCGGAGTTCGACCGGGTGATCGACGTCATCGGGGAGGATCACAAGGCCCACTTCCGTTCCCTGCTGGCCGTTCTGTCCGAGATGGGGCTCCCGAGGAAGCCCGAGGTGCTGCATTACGCCTTCGTGAGCCTCCCCGAGGGAAAGATGTCGACGCGGGCCGGCCGGATCGTGACCCTGGACGACCTCCTGGATGAGGCCCACAGCCGGGCGCTGAAGGAAGTGACGGAGCGTCGGGCCGACCTTCCTCCGGATGAGGCCGAGCATGTGGCCGAAAGCGTGGGGGCCGGGGCCGTCCGGTTTCATCTCTTGAGCGTACAGCCCGACAAGCCCATCGTGTTCCGCTGGGAGGATGCCCTTTCCTTCGAGGGAAAGAGCGGCCCCTTCGTGCAATACTCCTACGCTCGGGCCTCGAGCCTTCTTCGGAAGGCGAAGGATTCCGGGGAGGGTCCCCTCCTCGCGGACTTGGAGAAGGGCATAACGAAGTATCTTCCGCTCCCGGAGCCGCTAGATCCTCGCGAGGTGGACCTGCTCCGGTCCCTGAGCCGCTTCCCCGCCCTCGTACGCCGGGTGTCGGAAGATGGCTCGGTCCACCTGCTCCCGCTCTATGCCCATGAGGTCTCGGACCGCTTGAATTCCTTCTATCAGGCGGTCCGGGTTCTCGGAGGCGAGGCGCAGAGCTTGCCGCTCCGCCTCGCGTTGGTAGCCTCGGCGCGGCAGGTGCTCGGCAACACGCTCCACCTCATCGGGGTGGAACCGCTCGAACGGATGTAGACCCCCTGCCGGCCCTCGTGGATGAGGGGTACCCGGGCAGATCGAACCCTTTCGAGTGGCTAAAGCAGGCGCTTCGCCCGTTGGTCCTCGTTCTCAAGGACAAAGGCGTCCTTCTCGCGGATTACCCCGAGGATCTTCCGAGAATCGTCCACCACGGGGATGGCCCGGAAGTGGTACTTCCGGAACAGCTCGAGCACGCGGGACCGCACGGTCCGGGGGGAGACCACGATCAAGCTCCGGGTCATGATTTCCCCGAGCCGCTGCCGCGGGCCCGCCTGAAGCAGCTCATTGATATCCACCACCCCTTGCAGACGGTAGTCGCGGTCGACCACGTAGATGTACATCGTGACGGCGCACTTCGGTGCTTGCGTGCGGAATCGAGTGAAGGCCTCTTCCACGGTCAGATATTCCGGGAACTCCAGGACCCCACGGACCGCCAGCGTAAGGGCGGGTACGTCGTGTTCCCCCACGAGCGATCGCACCTTCGTGGCGACGTCTCCCTTCAACATCCCCAAGAGGTCAGTGGCATCCTCTTCCGGCAGGATAGAGATGATGTCGGCAATCTCCACCGGCGACAGGTGCGCGAAGATCTGCCCCAAACGGGTGACGTCCGTGTCCGCGATGATCTCTCGCTGAACGCGGGGCTCCGTCGCCTCGAGGGCGTGGGCGGCCGCCTCGAGGTTCAGGGCATTGAAGACGCTGATCCGCTCTTCCCGGTTCAGCTCCTCGAGGATGTCCGCGGCGTCCTGAGGAGGAATGTCGTTCAGGGCGTCCCGTGTGACCGTGAGCTTCACGTCTCCCTTGGTGCTGGTGAGCTCGGGCCCGATCGCCTGCACATATTTCCAGGGAATGCGTTCCTCGTGGGTGGAGGCTTCCGAAACGGAATCTGCGAGTCGTCCCCAGATCCCGAGCCTTCGTCGCCGGGCTTCTCGTCCGACCTCGGCCGCCACGACAAAGAGCTTGTCTCCAGCCCTCAACAACTGGACATCGTACACCACATCCACTCCATATCCACGGGTGTCGAGGATCCGCTTGTCCAGAATCTTGTCCCGAAGGAGGAGAACGTCCTCCAGATCCTCGATCTTGGGATACTCGGCTCCTCCCGCCAGCGATCTGGCGACCGTCTCGAGGGCGGACATGCTCCGAACTTGGCCCCAAGGCACTCTCAACGGTGGCCGTCCGAAAGGTCGGCGTACGACGAGATCCGTGACCTCGGCATACTTGGGATCGTCCACAAACACGAAATCTTGGAGCCTTCCCAGCGTGATCCCGGCCTCGGTCTTGACCTTCTGGTCCATGACCTCGCTGAGCTGCAGGTAATGCGCGTTCTCGATCTCCTTGAGGGAATCCCTGGGACTGACCGACTTCCCCTGGCCGTCCTTCTCGACCGACGGCCCGTTCATCTCCCGGCCCCCCGTCGAAAAACTCCCGGTTCGAGTGATTGCGTGGGTTGGTCCGCTTCGCTCATGGCTAGTATCCCAGTCGGGTGACGAGAGAGTAGAGGAGCAAACCCACGAGGGTCAAGAGATAGATCCGCAGCGCGATGAGAATGACCTTCGTCCCCGTGGTCAATCGGATCCGGGGGACCGCATAGGTCCGATTGATCTCCCGGATCTTGGTCACGGCACCATTGAATATTCCCATGTGGCTTCAGCCTCCGAACAGGTGGGGGAAGATGGACCCCACGGCGTACAGCGTGGAAAGGGCAAGGATCACCCCGACAATGGTTCCTGCCATGATGTTCTGGGTGCGGGTGTTCTTGTAGACTCCGACCAGATCCTCTTGGTTCAGCAGGACGATCAAGAACACTAGTGCCGCCGGCAAGAGCGTCACGGCAATGACTTGGACAAAGAGGGTTACGACTCCGAGGGGAGCCCCGGGGATGAGCACGATCGCCCCGGCGATGATCATGACGCTCAAACGGAAGAGGTTGAACCATCTCGCCTGCCCCAGTCGGTCGTTGAGCGAGTGGGACCATCCGAACACTTCTCCAACCGCCCAGGAGCTCGCGAGGGAGACCGAGAGCGCCCCGATCAACCCGGCGTCGAACAATCCGATGGCCAGGATCGTGCCGACGTAAGGATGGAGCGGCATCAACAACGCCGCCGCTTGTCCCGCCGAACCCAGGGCCGTGTCCCCTCCAAAGAATACCGTGGCGATAATGATCAGTGCGACGGCCGTGATCACCGTGAAGGCCGAGCCAATGGCGGTGTCCCACCGGGCATACGGCACATCTCGCTTCTTGAGCCCCTTGTCGACCACCGAGCTCTGCTGGAAGAAGATCATCCAGGGCGCGATCGTGGTCCCGATCGTGGCCATAATGAGAAATACCACTGGACCTCCGAGGCCCTCCGGGAAGCCCGGGACCACCCCTTCACGGAAGATCTGGCTCACGTTGGGATGGATGAAGAAGACCACCGGAACGTAGATCATGTTCACGGCGCAGATCGCGAGGACGATCTTCTCCCAGGTCCAGTAACGTCCGTTGACGAGCAGGACCATGATGAACGTGATCACCACGATCTCCGTGAAAAGGGGCGGAATGCCGAAGACCTCCATGGCCATGGTCATCCCGATGAACTCGGTGGTGATCGTCAGTGTGTCGGTGAGGGTCAGGTCGGTAAGCGAGAACCATCCCCAGAATGGCCCGAACGCTTCGAAGATGGCCTGGGCGTGCCCCCGCTTTGTCATGACCCCCAGACGCACGGTCATCTCCTGGCATACGTAGGCCACGGGCCCCAGCAACAGGACGATCCAGATGAAACTGTACCGGTAGTAGGCCCCGGACAGCATGTAGGTCGTGATGCCCCCGGCGTCGTTGTCGGCCACCATGACGATGACCCCCGGTCCGATCACGGCGGCCAATATCTTGAGCTGTTTTCGGAAGCGACGGTAGTAGTAGTAGAGCGTGGACCCCAACTGCATTGGGCTTCCTCCTCCTTGGTTCACCTCGACCACCCGCTCACCTCCTGTCGCCAGGACATCCCCCCCGGGGGGACCCCACTCCCCCCGGAGGGGATTAGGTATAAGAATCTTGCGAAGAGCGTGGCGTGGCTCCCCCTCCGGGGGAGGGGGGGCGCAACTCTCAAGAGTCTCCGTTCTTAGGTGGAAGCCGTCGAGGAGTGGACCGTGGTACCATTGGCAAAACAAGAGGTGCGTGAGCGGTTGATCCGCGCGCGCGGCCACCTGGAAGGCGTGGTCAAGATGGTGGATGACGACAAGCCTCCGGTCGAGATCCTCCGACAGATCCTGGCTGTACATGGTGCCTTGGAGAAGACCACGGTCATGGTTCTCGAAGACATGTTGGAAACTTTCATGGATGCCCCGAAGGCGAAGCGCCGTGAGGTGCTGCAGCAGATCCGAGAAAGCTTGCGGGACCTTACCTAGAGCGGAAGGAATCCGGCGCTACGCCCTTCGGCGGGGCCAACTCATACCTGCGGAGTGTTTCGGAGGTGGTCCTTCACCGTCTGCGCCCCAGAGGGACCGATTCTGAACGGCCGCACAACTTGATCGGCCGGAACACGTCGGGACGTCGTGCCGCTCGTGACGGCCTCACGACGAGGGGATGGGGCGGGCGCTTCGCTCCGCCCGACTGCGGTCAAGGCGCTTCGGAAGCTGGCCATCGGGCACCAAGGGAAGGGAACGTAACCGGATCCCGGTAGCATCGAAAATGGCGTTCGCGATGGCGGGCGCCACCGCGATCATCGGGGTCTCCCCTCCCCCCGCGGCCGGAATGTCCTTCCGGTCGACCAAGATCGCCTCGACCTCGGGAAGGTCCGAGAACCGGGGGACCCGGTAGTCCTTCAGCGAGGCGTTGACGATCCCCCCCGCATCAAAATGGATCGACTCGAAGAGCGCGCCGCCTAGCGACATGATGGCCGCTCCCTCCACCTGGCTCTGGAGATTGTTGGGATGGACGACGGTCCCGGCCTCGAATGCTGTCACCAAGCGGGTCACCCGCAGCCTCCCCTCGAGGTCGACCTCCACCTCGGCCCCGGTCGCCACGCGGCCGTTCTTCTCGAGACCCACCGCGAACCCTGCGCCGTGTCCCGGATGACGCGTACGCGTCCTCCACCCGAGCCGGTCGACGACACGGTGGAGCACCGCAAGAAGCCGCTCGTCCTCGAGGTTTCGCTCGCGGAAGGCGAGGGGATCCACCCCCAATCCCGACGCGAGCTCGTCCATCACACTCTCCCGGGCGAAGTTGTTCGCGGTGGCGGCCAGGCCACGGTACGGGCCTTGGGACAGGGGGGAATCCGACAGAGAGTTGCTCTCCCGCAGATTCGGGACCGAGTACGGCGTCCGAAGGGCCGCTGCCCCGGCATTCACGTTATGGAGGGTCCAGGCCGTCAAGTGCCCGTCCTTCGAGACCCCCGCACGCACGTCGACGATCGCCATCGGTCGGAGGTAGCCTTGCCGGAACTCCTCCTCCCTCGAGAAGGGCAGATGCACAGGACGGCCAGCGGTCTTCGCTAGCCGAGCGGCGTCGAGCGCAACTTCTCCCCCGTGCTTCCCGCCGAATCCCGCTCCGGTGTACGGGACGATGACGCGCACGTCATCTTCGGACATCCCGAGTTGCTCGGCCACGAACTCGCGGGTCCGAAAGGGGGTCTGGGTGCCCACCCACACGGTGAGGCGCGACCCCTCCCATTCGGCCGTGGCGGCTCGCGTCTCGAGGGGAACGTGGGCGATGTAGGCGGACCGGTACGTGGCCTCGACCTTCACGGCGGCGCGTGCGAGACCGCCTTCCACGTCGCCCTTCGCGACCTCGTCCGTGTCCCAACCCTCTCCCTGAGAGGGATGCGTGCGAAGATGGTCTTCGATCTCGGACTCGTCTGGTTGACGAGTGGTGCGCCACGTCGGCCGAAGGAGCGCCAGGGCCTGGCGGGCGGCCCGGGGCGTAGGTGCCACGGCCCCCACCCAGGAACCCTCGCGCACGATCCTTGCCCCTTCCGGCAACGGCGAACTGGGCTCCTCCACGTG
>JAKAOF010000022.1:0-10499 GCA_021823345.1 Thermoplasmata archaeon | reverse complement strand
GCGGCCACGTACGCGACCAGTCCGTCCCCGAGGATCTCGAAGTAGTCCCGATCCTCGACAGGGGTCCGGTCCCAAGGTCGGCGCGGTCGGGCGAACATCAGCGCGTTCCTCCGTTCTCGGCGGCCCGCTCGATGGCTCCCAAGATACGACGGTATCCCCCGCACCGGCAGAGGCTCCCTTCCATCGCTTCCCGGATCTGAGCCGGCGTCGGATGTGGGTTGATCTGGAGGAGGGCGGTGGCCCGGACGACCATGCCGGGAGTGCAGAATCCGCACTGGAACGAACCGAGGTCCGCGAAGGCCCGCTGGACCGCGTTCAGCTTCCCCCCCACCGACAACCCTTCGACCGTCGTCACCGACCGGCCCTCCACCTCTTCGATGAAGGTCTGGCACGCCTCCACGGGACGTCCATCGATCAGCACCGTGCACGCGCCGCACGCACCCTCTCCACAACCGAACTTGGTCCCGGTAAGGCCGAGCTCGATGCGGAGCACCTCGACCAGCTTCCGCTTGGGTGCGCGGGGGACCTCGCGAAGCTCTCCGTTCAATCGGAGCTCGAGCCGGGACTCCGACGGTTTGCGAACAGGGGACGATGACACAGATACCTCCAGATGAGGGAAGCTCCGCTCCCACGCCAACCCATGATCTCGGATAACCTCTCGGTGCCACCCTGGGGCCGTCGATGGCCCTCCGGTTGTGGGCCCCGTTCCCTCCGGTTCAGCTACGCCAAGGTCGGATTCCGAGGGGGTCCGCCTGACCCGAACCTCGCCCCGTTGGTGCACCCCTCCACGACACTTCGAGCGTCGTAGCCGGGGTGCCCGAGGATCGAAGCGCGAGAGGTTCTCCGGAAGCGGCCGACTGGCGTGCGATCCCATGTTCCCCGGATACGCCCGGCCCCACCGGGTCTCGATCGGCCTATTTGGCCAAGACATGATGGTTAAATACAAATAGCTCACCGGCCTCCCTCGAGAGGACATGAGCCCGAACCGGAAGCTGATCGAGGCGTACTTCGCCACGACGGACCGTTCGAGACTTGCTCCACTCCTCACCGAGGATGTGGAATGGGTGGAATGGGCCAACGACGTGCCCCCGAGCGGAGTCGTGCATCGAGGGCCGAAGGAGTACATCGAGAACAGCGGCAGTGACGAGCTTCATCCGCACATCACGCGTTGGGTCGAGGAGGGGGACACGGTCGTCGCGGAGGGGACGGTCCGAGTGAACTCGAAGGACGGCAAGGTCTTCCACGTCCGTTTCGTGGACATCTTCGAATTGGACGGGGGGAAGATCCGGCGGAAATCGTCCTACGGGGCGCTGCTCAAGGACTCCGCCTAGCGGAATCCCCCGGAGGCATCGATGAAGTCAGAACTGGAGGACATTCGTGACTGGTTCGCCTATCTCGCCGAAGCGCGACGCGGCTACTTCACCAGCTTGGAGAAGCTCCCGCCGACGGAACTCTCCCGGGACCGCGGTGCGTCCTTCCCCACCATCCTGGACATCCTTGCCCACTCCCAGGGAGCTCTCTGGTTCTGGTTCTCCGGGTGCTCGAAAGATGCGATCCCACCTCCCGAGAAAGAGCCCGGGGAGCCTCCGAGCGTAGCGGAGCTGAGGGACTTCGAGAACCACCTCCAGGGGCATATCCAGCGCTACCTCGCGGGACTCTCCGAGGCCGACCTGGACCGGACCGTCTCCCGGAAGGCGGGCCACGGGTCGAGCCATGACTGCGAGATCCCCTTTCGCGAGGTCTTCTGGCACCTGGTGGAAGAGGAGCTCCAGCACCGGGGAGAGATCAACGCCCTCCTATGGCAGATCGACGTGGATCCCCCGATCACCAGCTGGATCGACTGGGCTCACAAGGTGGGTCGAATGAAGGACGCCCCCCGCTGACGGCCGCGGCGGGATCAGTTCGACTTCTTGACGCCCTGTTCCATCACGATGCTGAGGAACTGCATCAGGTGCTGGGCCAGGATCGGGTTCCCCGTGAAGCCGCACGCCTCGAGCCCGGGAGTGGCCAGTAGGGCCATGGTCCCGTCGGAGAGCACGTCGGTCGCGAGGATGTTCCGGTGCGCCACGTGATGGACCCCCTCGGGGATCTTCTGGGCGGGGGCGGTGATGAAGGTGACGTCCACCCCGCGTTTCACGGCGTTCGCGATCTTCTTGGACAGTTCATCTCGGATCGCGGACACCTGCGGGGTCGTGAGGATGAAGCTCTCCGTGGACTGGTCCAGCATCTCGGCGATCTTGTCGAGGACCCGGTCGCGCCCGTAGAGCAGGTAGACGAGTTCCGGTTCCCCTTGCTTGGAGAACGCCTCATGGAGACGCCCGAGCCGGTCGAAGACCTCGTCGATCGTCGACTTGAGCTTGGTGGTCATCTCCTGTACGGGCTGGGGCTTGAAGATGGATGGCTTGCCTCCCGTGGAGAACGCGTATCCCTTCTGGCAGAGTCCCTCCAACACCTTGTAGGCGCTGGTACGGGGGATCCCGGCCGCCTCCGCGAGCACGGCAGAGTCGCCGTAGCCTTTCACGATGAGCGCCACGTAGAGACGGGATTCGTATTGGGTAAGCCCGAGCTTCTCGAGGAGATCCAAGGCCACCCGGTAGTCCTGGCCCACTTCCCCGCCCAGGGAGGCCGTGACGTCATCCAAGCTCGACATGATTTGCCGGCCTACGCTTGAAGAGCTTTTAAAGCCGTCCCGCGCCCAGCGAAATGGTCAGCGCGGCAGGTCCACGGCCGCGATATGCTCAAGGACCAACATCTCCCAGCGCTCGGGCGGAGTGGACCGGATGAGGTCCTCGGGGACCCCGATCCGTTGAAGCGTCTCGAGGCTCGGAACGCCGGCAGGAGGTTCCTCGATGGGAGCGAACGACATCCGCGCCATCAGTTCGCGGACGGGCGCCGCGGGGACGCTCACGATGACCGCCCGGGCGGTGTCCGGCTGGAGGCCCACCCGGCCGAGAGCCCGTTCGAGCTGGTCGGTTCCGGCGAGATAGAGCGCCATCACCGCCCCCGGGTCCCGCAGGCGGATCCGGCGCCCCGTCATGGCCCGTCGCATGTGAAGGTAGGCGCTCCGCACCGCCCGAGGTCCTGCCACCCCCCGCGCGTCGAACGCTTGGAGAAGCTCCCGGCCCGCGCTCTCCACCCGCAATGCTCCGACCACCTCGAGCACGGGAAGGGGCCCCTCACGGGTCCGCCCCGCCCAAGTGATCCCGATCTCCGGGAGCTCGGTCATCCTCTCACACCTCGATCGTCTCGGAGGTCTCGGGAGTGAGGACCTCGAACTCCCGCTCGAGCGCCTCCTTGAGGACGTTCCGGTGGTCCCCATGCATGAGCACGATCTTCCGGGGCTTCGCCTCGCGCGCCATCGCGACGAGCTCGCTGTGCCCGGCGTGGGAAGAGAAGTCGAACTTTCGGACCTGGCAGGAGGGGCGCAGCTTCACCCCGCCCACCGTCAGGGTCCCGGTCTCCACGAGGGAGCGCCCGTTCGAGCCTTCCACCTGGTACCCTGTGAGGAACACCGCGGACTTGGGGTCCCGGGCCACGGACCCGAGGTAGTACAGGGCCGGTCCCCCTTCCAACATCCCGCTCGGGGTCACCACGACATCGGACTCGTGGGCGGCGTGGTAGCGGTCCCGCATCCCCTCGACGATGTTGACCTCGTCGAGCGCCGCCCGGAACGCCCGGGGATCGCGCAGGCCCTGCTGGAACTTGAGGTAGGAGTCGTTCACGGCCCGGGCCATGCCGTCCACCCAGATGTCGAACCCGTGCCCGGCGAGGATCATGAGGATCTCCTGGGACCGGCCCATCGCGAAGGCGGGGATGACCACCCGTCCGCCGGCCTCCAGCACGTCCTCGACCGCGCGGAGGAGGTCTCGCTCGGTCTCCGCGCGGTCGGGATGTTCCTTGCCGGCGTAGGTGCTCTCCATGACCAGCACATCACAGGGAAGTACCCGCGAGGGACCGACCAGGTGGGACGGGATGGCCTGGACGTCCCCGGTGAAAAGCACGTCGCGGGAACCCCGGTAGAGGTACATCGTCGCCCCGGGGATATGGCCCGCCGGGGTGAGCTCGATCTCGGCCCCGTTCACCTTGAACGTCGAATGCGCGCCCATCCCGTGCATCCGGGTCAGCAGCCGGCGCAGGTCCTTTGGGGAATATTGAGAAGGATACCCCTCCAGCCGGGCGACCTTGAGGGCATCCTCGAGCATGATCTCCGACACGCGCTTTGTGGTCTCCGTGGCGTACACCTCGGTCCCGCCGCGGGGGATGACCGGGGCCATCCCGAGATGATCGAGGTGGGCGTGGGTGAGGAATGCCGCCGAGACGTTGGAGGGAATGGGAAGCGGGTACTCGGGAGGGTCGGTGGGGGTAAGCCCGTAGTCGAAGAGCATCTTGCGATCTCCGTCCATGAGGACCATACCGAGCGAGCCGATCTTGCTCGCCCCCCCCAGGAACCGGATCTGCACGGCGAACGTCAGGGCGAGGGCGATTAAAGTTGCGCGCCCTAAAGCCAGGACGGATAGTGGATCAGGAGGTAGAGGATGATCGGGAAGAGCGCGATGGCCACTCCGATCGAGGATCCGCGCCACTCGAGCGCCCCGCGGGTCGTGTGATGCACGCTATTCCCGACGGTCACGATGGGGATGGCGAAGGTGAGCCAGACGCCATTCAGGATCACCTGCGTGACCCAGTAGGCGTAGAAGTTCCCCGAAGGATAACGCAGGGCGAGATAGAGGACGAGGAGGATGGACCCGAGAATGAAGATGATGTCGACGCTGGTCGCCTCGATGAACCCCTGGAGCGCCCGCTTGCTCGCGGTCTGCATCCGGAGGTAGAAGAACATGGCGAGGAAGAGGCCGAGGACGGCGAGCAGGATGATGAAGGCCGTGTTCGGGAAGAGCACGATCTGATAGTTGGTGGCCGCCGTGGTCGAATTGTCGGGGGGGTACGGCACGTCAGCGACCTCCACTGTGGACCGAAGGACAAGCGATGGGCACGGTACTCTGGTATCGCAGAATCGCGAGATGATATATCCGCTCTACCCTTCATGGACGCCATGCGGAAGGGCCCCCCGGTCGCGAAGTTCCCCCCCTCCCTCGAGCTTGCGTCCCCCTCGGGATCCGGGACCCGGGAGACATAGACCGTGGCCGCCTCCCCCCTGCGTGCTCCCGAAGCGGCGGACCTTGTCTACAGTGTGGAGAGCATCCTCTCGGCGGCGGTCGCCATCAAGGACCACCTGAACCGCATCCGACCCCCGCCGGAGAAGCTCGAGCGGGTCACGGTCACGCGGCTGCTCAACCCGGGCCAAGCCTACTATGACGTCGTCCACCCGCTACCCGAGGAACTCGACTCGTTCCAGAAACGGATGGCCGGGACGGGGGCCCATGACATCATCGAGCGGATCCTCCACCTCCCCTCCGAGGAGTTCCTGGACGGACGGGACAGTCCGGGAGACCCGACGCTCGAACGGATCACCGGGAAACTGGATGCCCGGCTGGACTTGGCGGATGGCGCCGTCCTCCCGGTGGAGATCAAGAACGTGGCCTTCGCCCGGGACAAGCCGAGCAGTTCGCATCTCGAACAGCTCGGAATGTACTGTGCCATACTCTCGACCGACCGGGGGCTCCTCTTCCGGGTGCTGCGCAACGACAAGACGGGGGCCTCCTCCATGCTGGTGCCGCTCGAGGTCCGGTTCCGGGACACGCAGGCGATACGGCGGGAAATGGCCCGCCGGAGGGACCTCCTGACCGAGGCGGTCGAACGTCGCGATCCCTCCGCCCTCCCCGCCTGTGCCTACGTCGGATACAAGTGCAAGTACCGGGAAGCCGGGGTGTGCAACTGCAAGGAGCGGGAGGACTTCGTCCCCACGATCGAGGCCGAGGCCTCGTGGAAGGAGGCGCCCGATTTTCTGGACAAGATGAAGAAGCAGTTCGAGGAACGCGTGGCCCGGGCGGAGGCCCGGGACACGACTCCGCGGCTTTCCTCCTACCGGCTCCTGACCCCGCGGAAGACCTTCTTCGAGTACGTGGCCCCCCCCGCCACGCCGCCGGAGGGCGAGCCCGCACTTCAGCCCCCGCCGGTAGCGACCGAGGAACCGATGGAACAGGCCGTCGGCACCGTGAACACCCGGGGGCTCGAGATGCAGATCTATTCGGCGATCCGGAGCGCGAACGCGCGTCGCTATGCCGAGTCGTGTCCCGTCGACCCGGCCCTGGGCGGCGTCCGCACCGCCATGGTGGACGGGCGGCCCATCCACGTGAAGATCCGCAAGGTGAACGCCCCCGTGCGTCCTTCGCTGCGCGATGTGGTCGGGCAGTGGGGCGTTCCCGATGACATCGTCCGGCTCGCCATGGAGAGTGCGCTCGTGGGGGCGCCCCAGGCCCGGATCTACGTCTGGAACTGGAAGCTGACCGACCCGGCCATGAAGCTCCAGGTCTTCGACATCAAGTTCCAGACGGAGTCGCTCCATGCCCTCGAAGCCTACGTCCGGTCCCTCCCGGGACGCCTGGAGGACGCCCTTCGGAACCACGATCACCGGGAGCTGCCCTTGTGCCCGCGGTGGATGTGCCAAGGATGCGCGTTCCTCGAGCGCTGCCATCCGGATGAGCCCGTTCCGGGGACCGTTTGAGGTCGGTACGGGTCGGTTCGCCTCGCCTCGAGGCGCCCGAGGCAGGCTTTTGAACCCGGAGATTATCCTCGGGATGCGTGCCGCCCTCCGCTGACTCCGAAGATCCCCGGTCGGCCCTCTCCCCGGCCGACATCGTAGAGGCGCTCAAGGCCCTCAATCACGCCACCGATTCCCGGCCCCGGGTGGTGGTGCTCCGGCGAAAGAGCGGGACCCTCATCTCCGTGGGTCGGATCGAGACGGGGTTCCGTCTCCGCGGGATCGCCATCTGGGCGAACCCGGCCGGTGTGACCCTCCTCGATGCCCAAGGGAAGTACCAACCCGAGCACGGACCTTCGGAGGGGTACGGCCTCACGGGCTCTTCCGCCGTGGTGCTCGACCTGCTCTCCGAGCTCGGACGGAACTACCTCGCCCGGCTGGAGGAAGTGGACACCGAGCTCGCCGGACTCGAGCAGAAGCCCCTGGAGGCCTCCCCCAACGACATCCTGCGTCTCAAGCGATGGGTGGCCATGATCCGCGCGGAGGTGGGACGGGCGCTCGCCGCCATCGCGGAGCTGGAGGGAGAGTTCCTCTCCCAATCGTTGCCGGGGCTCGCCCGCTGCCTGGGACCCACGACGGAGGAGCTCTTGCGCCTCCGAGAGCTCGCCTCCGGCACTCAAACCTCCCTGACGGATCTCCTGTTGCTGAAGCAAGCCGACCAGTCGAACCGACTGGCCGCCATGGCGAACGAGCTGGGCCAGGTCAGCAACCGCATTGCGGAACTCGCCAACGTCTCGAACATCCGGATGCTGGGGCTGTCCTATGTGATGCTGATCCTGGCGGTCGTCTCCACGATCATCCTGTTCCCCAACACGGCGGCGACGATCCTCGGGATGCCGTCCGCCGCCACGGTGCCCGGCCTGGTCGTCGTCATCGTGCTGGTGACCACGGCCGTGATCCCGCTGCTCTGGTTCATCTCCCAGCGCTGGATCCGGGAACTCTTCCGCAGCATGGCCCGCTACGAGGCCCGCGTGGGCGAGGGGATGAAGGGCCTCCAGGAACATGTGAAAGGTCCGGCCGACATCGCGCATCCTGGGGAATCTCCGGGGAGACCCCCGCGTTCCCCGTGACGGCGCGGGAGCTCAGGTCGGCGAGTCCGACCGGTCAACCGTAAGCGTAGCGAACCCCGTAGGGCCCCCGGGGCAGGTTCCATGTCACCGAGCCCTGGTCGCAGGCGATGTCGCAGGTACCGCACTCGACGCAGTCCTCGTACTTGAACACCAGCTTCCCGTCGATCCGCTGATAGCATTGCGCGGGGCAGGCGAAGGTACAGAAGGAATGCGGGCACCGCGCGCAGATCTCGGGCTTGACGGTGATGTGCGCGTGCTCCGCGCTGTCCGTGTTGTACCGCAGCGTTCCGAGACGCCGCTTGACATCGACCGGTTGAGAGGGATCTTCGGCCATGATCTTGGTTCGTGTTCGGTGTCACCCCGCTCCGCGTTCGAACGTGTTGCCTCCGCACGCGGGTCTCAGGGCAAGGAATCCTACCCCGACCTCGTATTTCAAGTGTATGACCCCGGATGGAGAAGAGTTCACCGCGCGGTTACGAAGGGAGAAGTCCGAAAGCGCGGTGCGAAGCCTTAATCCCGGGCCCCCCTTTCGTTCCGCCGTGCCCGACACTATCCGGCTGACCCAGGGGGCCTGGGAGGTCCTGAAGCTTCTCGCACGGGAGGGGGGGCTCCAACAGCCTGTCGTCATCTCTTCCCGCGAACTAGGAGTCGCCCTCGGGGTCAGCCAGCAATCGGCCGACAACTACCTCGTCTCGCTCGCGGAGCAGGGCCTGCTCACCCGGACCATGGTCTCCCGCAAGCAGCGCTTGACCGTCACCACGCAGGGTGCCGAGGCCCTGCGCGCGAACTTCCTCGACCTCAAGGCGATCTTCGAGCGACCGCGCAACCTCGAGTTCACCGGGAACGTGGTCTCCGGGGTCGGGGAGGGCCGGTACTATCTCTCCAAGAAAGGATACGTCGACCAGTTCGGCGCCCTCCTGGGGTACCAACCGTTCCCGGGGACCCTCAACGTACGGCTGACCGGAAAGACGAACAACGCCCACGAGGAGGTGCGGCGGCTGACCGGCATCCGGATCCAGGGCTTCGAGGCGGAAGGGCGTACCTTCGGGGGAGCCACGTGCTTCGCCGCGAAGCTCGCCGACCGGGAGTGTCACCTCATCCTCCCGGACCGCACGCATTATCAGAACGTCTTCGAGTTCATCGCCCCCAAGAACCTCCGCAAGTCCTTGCACCTCTCGGACGGCGATGAGGTCAAGATCGAAGTGTTAGTATGAAGTCGGCCACTCGCCCGGAAGCCCTGACCATCGCCGTGGACCGTAAGCCGGTGCCCGCCCAGGACGGGCGCACCCCGCTCAAGGTCTGGCACGAGAAGGAGGCGCTCGGCGGGAATCCCTGTGACGCCTTTGTGATCATCCTGCGGACCAGCGGATGCTACTGGGCCCATACCCGGGGATGTACGATGTGCGGCTACGCCCGGGAGACCCTCGGCCGGGAGGCCACGGGGGAGGAGATCCGGGACCAAGTGGCCCGGGCGATGCGAGAATACCGCGGGGAGCCCTACGTGAAGATCTACACCTCGGGAAGTTTCCTGGACCCTCGCGAAGTGCCCGTGGAGGTACGCTCCGAGGTGACCCGTGCCTTCCAAGGGAAGGCGCAGCGGTTCCTGGTCGAGTCGCTCCCCGAGTTCGTCACCCCCGAGGCCATCCAGAACCTCCGGGACGGATTTTCCGGCGAGATCGAGGTCGCCCTGGGGCTGGAAACGACGCAGGATGACGTGCTCCAGAAGGCCGTCACGAAGGTCTCCACGGTACAAGAGTACCTGGATGCGGCGCGCCGGCTCCGGGATACCGGGGCGCTCGCCAAGGCCTACCTTCTACTCAAGCCCCCATTCCTCACCGAACGCGAGGCGATCGAGGACGCGGTCCTTTCGGTCCGGCGGTGCCGGGAACTCTTCGACACCATCTCGATCAACCCCGTCCACATCCAGGGCGGTACCCTGGTCGAGCGGCTCTGGCGCCGGGGACTCTACCGCCCTCCGTGGCTCTGGAGCCTGCGCGAAGTGATGCTCCGAGGGAAGGAGGCGGCGGGAGAGAAGGTCCGCCTCGTGAGCTTTCCCACCTCGGGGGGAAATTCCCGAGGCACCCACAATTGCCTCTCGTGCGACGGCCGGGTGCTCCGCGCCGTTGAGAAGGCCGCCATCACGCAAGACTTCGGAATGCTCCAGAGCGTCTTGGAGTGCCGCTGCCGCGACCAGTGGCAGTGGGAGACCTCGCTCGAGGCGCTGGCGCCATGAGATCGGTCCTGTCCCCGAAGCTTCCCCCCTATGCCCGCTCGGTCATCGCGACGTTCCTGCGGGAGCATGTCGCCGCCGCCGGGGCGAAGGGGGTCGTCCTTGGCCTGAGCGGAGGGATCGACAGCGCCCTCGTGGCACGGTTGTCCGTCGACGCGCTCGGCAAGGAGCGGGTCATGGGCCTCTCGCTGCCGGATGCGCGATCCTCCCCGGCGCTCCGCCAGGAGGTTCAGGAATACGCCGCGGGACTCGGCATTCGGTTCCGGGAAATCCCGATCGGTCCGATCGAGGACGCGTTCGCCCTCGCCGCGGCTACGAAGGAGGAGGACACCGTCACGCAGGGGAACATCAAGGCGAGGATCCGCATGATCTTGCTCTATGCCGAAGCGCACCGCTCGAACCGGCTCGTGGCGGGCACGGGCAACAAGTCCGAGATCCTCCTAGGGTACTTCACGAAGTACGGCGATGGAGGAGTGGACCTGGCCCCGATCGGGGACCTCTACAAGACCTGTGTCTTCGCCCTGGGACGCGAGCTCCAACT
>JAKAOF010000021.1 GCA_021823345.1 Thermoplasmata archaeon | reverse complement strand
GTGAAGTGGAAGCGGCCGAGCAATCCCCTGGGATCGATCACGTTCGAACGCGACGGGATCGTGTGCATCGTCGTGGTGCTCAAGGAACGCGTCCGACTCTCGTTCCCCGATGGCTCCCACCTCCCCGACCCCCGGAAGCTCTTCAATGCGCAACTGAACGGTAAATCGCGCGCCATCGACTTCCCGGAGACCACCCCGCTCGACACCCGTGCGATCGCCGCGCTCGTGCGCGCGAGCGCCGCGCAACGGACGCACATGCGGCCCGTGGCGAAGAATGTCGCGACCAAGGCACGTCGGGCGTGAGCGGGGTGCGGCTCTCCTGAACGCGTATAGGTGCGCCAAATTACGGGGGCTCGGTCGCAGGCATTCCCCCCCGGTGCTCTCGCGGTGCCGGGTCTCCTAGGGTCACTCGCGCGGTTCCGAACCGCCCACCTTATGTTACCGAACCCCGAGGGACCCGTTCTGCGAATTCTACGACGATAGGTCCCTTTCTCCAGAGTTCCTTCAACTGGTCGAACTCTCTACACTCGCATCCTTGAGCCGCGTTCCCTTCCATCCGAAGAAGTAGACATAGAAGTAGCTGTTCACGGAGAGCGCAATGGCATAACCGACGAATGGGATCGCCAGCGCCACGTCGGTCAGGGAGTAGCCGGCGAGCGCCGTGGCGCCGCTCGAGGCCCCGACCCGCGCGGCCTGATTGGTCCCCGCCGCTTCCGCCCGGTCCTGGGCTGGAAGGTTCGAGACGAGCGCCGACGATTGCGCGGGAAGTGCCGCCACTCGAAACGCTGGAAGCGCCATGTAGGCCGCGAGCGCCGGATCGAGCGGTATGAACGGGATCGACAGGGCGAGCAACGCCGCGACCATCCGTGTCCCCACGATGGCCTTGACAAATCCCCACCTTGAGTCCAAATAGGGGGCGAACAAAACGGATAGGGTTCCCACCGAGCCCGCCACAAAGCTGTACACCGACATCTCCGAACGGGAGAGCCCGAACGTCAGGATGAAGTAGGGAATGAGGAACGGGGTGAGGAGCCCCTGGGAGAACCCATTGAGGATCCCGGTGAAGGTGAACTGCCGGATGACCTTGCGGCTCCGGCGCGACGGTGCCTTTCCGCGCGTCACCGTGCGGATCGGTATGGGGATCGCGAAGAGCACCGCCGCAACGGCGAGCACGAGCGCGACCCCAAAGACCTCGGTAAGGCTCCCGAGCCCCGCCGCCAGTGACCCGACCGCCGCGGCCGCCCCCGTGAGGAAGGTAAAGTAACTGAACCAGCGGGTCCGTTGGGAGATCGGGGTGAGGTCGGCGAGGATCGCGGTCTGCAACGGCATGGCGACGCCTCCGACCCCTCCCCCCGCGAGCGATCCGGTGGCGCTGAAACCCCCCAGCACGCTCGCGAGCGCCGCCAACTCGAAGTTGGGCGGGAAGAGCAGGAGCACTACGGCGAGGGGGAGCAGGGCCATCGAGGTCAGGTACGCCATGCGAAGATTGACGCGGGTGCCGGCCCTTCCGAAGATATACGTGAGGATCGCGGTGGACAACGCCCCCCCGACGTAGAGCAGTCCCAGGACGAGGTAGGTCGCGTGGAGGTCCATCAGCACGAGGTACGGATAGCCGATGTTGATGAGTCCCGCCGCAAATCCGCGCGTGACCCGACTTCCCAAGAGGAGAACGAGCGGGGTCCGTTGAACAGGGGGGGCCTCCGGCACGACCGCGTCCCCCTCCCCGGAACCCGGGGCTTCGAGCGTGGGTTCTTGGGCGGGGGGGCTCGTCACGGAGCGAACCGAAGTGAGTTAGCTTATGAGTGGTCCTGAGGACCTCCCTCCCGCGCTCGGCCCGTCACGAGGGAATCCGAGACAGCGCCCGCCTTGGCGAAGTGCGCGCCGGACGAGCGGGCCACCTTCTCGGGGACCCACGGGGGGACCCGGCTTCCGCCCTCGCGCGAATTGGTAACTCGTTCGTTTTCAAAAAGGCTAAGTTCTCCCCCGCGTAGAGCGCCACCGTACAGACCATGGAATTCCCCCCCGACGACATTCTCATCCAGGTGACCCCGAGATTGCCCATCAGCGATGTCTGGGATGGACTCATCCGCCCCGGACACATTGAGAAGTGGCTGGCCCCCCGGGTGCGCATCGAACCCTACGAAGGCGGGGCGTTCGAGCTCTTCTGGGACACGGAAGAACCCCCGCGAAACTCGACCAAGGGGTGCAAGATCCTCTCGTACAAGGACCAGGCCGAGATGACGTTCACCTGGAAAGCTCCGCCGAGGTTCGCGGAACTGATGAACGCCCCCGACTCGCTCACCACGGTCAACCTCCGGGTGGACACCTGCCCGGAGGGCATCGATGTCACGCTCGAGCACCGGGGGTGGAAGCCCGGAGATGCCTGGGAAGAGGCCCGGGCATGGCACTTCCATTACTGGGACCGTACCCTGCACCGGTTCAAGGACTATGTCATGGGCGAGGGCGAACCCGACGCCCCCACGCGCGAATAGGGGTTTTGTCGCTCCTTTCGTTCACGAAAGGCTATCTCCTCCTCCCGATGAAGTTCCTCGAAGACCATGAAGCTGTGCTACTTCTTTCTCGATGGAGACCGGCATTTTGGGATGCGGACGAGCGAGGGATTCCTGGACCTGGACATCGCCTGCCGGGACTTCTACGCCACCAAACCCGTCAAGGGGGCGGACCCGAGCCGTTTCCGCGACCTGAAGACCTTCCTTTCCGGCGGTGCGGAGTCGGTGACCCTGGCGAACTCCATCCAAGAGTACATCGAACAGCGTCGCAAGAGCGGATGGACCCCGCGGGCGGCGACCGGGGCGAGGTATTTCTTCAAGACCGGTGAGAAGATCGCCTATCTCCCCCCCGTGCTTCCCGGTGCGAAGATCTTCAGCCTTTCGTGCAACACCGCCGCCCAGGCCAAAGAGATGGGCCGGGAGCCACCTAAGCGACCCCCGGTGTTCGCCCGCTTTACCAACACTCTCGCCGGCCACGAGCAGGCGATGTTCCTGATGGCGCCGGGAGAACGGCCCGAGGCCGAGGTCGAGCTCGGGGTGGTCATAATGAAGGGTGGTCGCCGGATCGCCCGGGACAAGGCCCTCGACCATGTGGCGGGATTCTCCGTGGTGCACACGCTGAACTATCGGGGCCTCGAGCTCTCCGAAGGGTCGACCGGACACGACTGGGTGATGGGTCGCGGTCTCGATTACAGCCTCTCCGTCGGCCCGGGCGTGGTGGCCCGGGACGAGGTCCAGGACCCCAAGTCGCTCAAGATCGAGCTCAAGGTCAATGGGACCCTCCGCCAGAGCGGGACGACCGATGACTACCTCTTCTCCGTGGCCGAAGTGATCCACCATATCTCCCAGGGGATCACCCTCGAATCCGGGGACCTCATCACGCTCGGCGGAGTGGGCTCCGCTGCCGGATTCGAATGGGGCCGGGCCGAACGCCAGGTGAAGCCCGGAGACGTCCTGGAAGGGACGATCGACGGGATCGGTTCGCTCAAGAACGTGGTCACCTCCGAACCGGCGAACGGCGCCCCACCCAAGGGCGAGTAGCCGTTCCGACGGAGAAAATCGAAAGGTTCATCCCTTCGCTATCCTGCCTTTCGGTGGGATGACGACGGAGAAGGCGCCGAAGGATACGAAGCAGGCCGCTCCCAAGATCCCCCGATCGAAATCTCCCCGCCGCAAGAAGTTCCTGGGGATCGCCTCCTTCACGGTCCCGCTGGTGCTCCTCATCGTGGCCCTCTTCGCCCTGAACGGCTTCTTGTCGTTGCTCGACCCGGAAACCGGGATCTGGGTCGACGCCACCGACGCGTCCTGGGGCAACCAGTCCTTCCAACTCTCCGCGCTCGAACACCCGGTGACCATCGTTCGCAACGGGGCCGGGACGATGTACATCTACGCCTCGGACGATGCGGACCTCTTCTACGCCCAGGGATTCGCCCAAGCCTCCGACCGGTTGTTCCAGATGGAGGCCCAGAGCCTGGTCTCCCAAGGGAACATCTCGAGCTGGGTGGGACCCAGCGGGCTCGCCTCGGATGAATCGTTCCGCTACCTGGGGATCCCTCGTGCCTCCGCCGAGATCGTGGCCGGGCTACCCTCGGTGAGCCCCCAGGGCTACGCCGCCCTCGAGTCGTTCAGTGCTGGGGTGAACGCCTACATCTCGTACGCGGAAGCGCACAATGCCGTTCCCTTGCCCTTCAAGGCGCTCGGGGTGCAACCTTTCACGTGGACCCCGTTCGACTCCATCTGCTATGAGCGCCTGATGGTGCTCTCCCAGACGGCCGGCATTGCCGAGCCGCTCATGGCGGGGCTCGCCGCCTCGACCGTCGGCGATTCGGTGTTGAACTCCCTCTATCCGATCTACCCCCCGTACTACGAGAACTACACGGTGCTGCCCGGGAATGGCAGCATCGGTAACGCCTCGCTCGGGAGCGTTCAGCACCTGAGCGCCGACTACGTGTTCGCCCAGGATTGGTCCGCCCCCTGGGCCACGGGGATCCCATCGTCCCAGGTTTCCGCGCTGGCGCCCCTTTACCGTGCGGCGATCGCGAACCTGAGCGACCCGTACCTGCCCGGGCTCGGGACGGAGGCGACCATGGAGGGCGTGGGAAGCAACTCTTGGGTAGTTGCCGCCAACAAGACGGGACTGAACCTGCCGCTCCTGGCGAACGACCCGCACCTTCCCCTTCAGATGCCTTCGCTCTGGGTCCCGACGGAGCTCCATGATCCGAACTACGATGTCGGGGGCTGGGCGCTCGCGGGCCTTCCCGGGATCCTCATCGGCCACGACGAGAACATGGCCTGGGGCCTCACGTTCTCCGGGGGAGCGACCGCCTATGATTACATCGAGACGCTCCAGGGGGACTCCTATCTCCTGAACGGGACCTGGCATCCCCTCACGTATCAGAACCAGACCATTTCGATCGCCGGCTCGTCATCGGTCTCCTTGAGCGTGCCCTGGACGAACAACGGGCCCGTGGTCGCCCGGATCGGGAACCTCGGCCTGAGCGTACGTTGGGATGGTTCGGGTCCCACGTACGAATTCGTCTCCGAGTTCCTGTTCGACCGCGCCGTCTCGATCTCCCAGATGGAGTCGATCCTGACGCACTACTGGGACATCCCCACCCTGAACTTCATGATGGCCGAGCACAACTCGACCTCGGGCACGAACCACATCGGGTGGATTATTCCCGCCCACTACCATCTCATCACCGTGACCATGCCCGACGGGTCCTCCGTGCAGGAGATCGGGGCCCGGGCGGCGCTCAACGGCTCCGGCGGCTATGAGCCGACCGGGACGATCTCCCCCAACGTTTCGCCCCAGGTGACCGACCCCGCCCGCGGGTACATCTACGCCCCGAACCAGCCCTCCGTGGGACAGGACTATCCCTACCCGATGATCGGCGGGTGGTGGGACCCCGGTGGACGGGCCCACACCATCGGAAACTACCTCAACACGCATCCCGAGATGAGCGTGGCGAACATGGAAGCCCTCCAGGCCAACGTCACGGACTCCTGGTCGATCATGTTCACCCCGGTCCTGTCCTCGGCGCTCACCGAACTCTCCACCAACGGCTCGGCCGCCGTACGACCGCTCGCCACGGCCGCCCTCTCGGAACTTTCGAACTGGAACGGGAGCTTCGAGACCTGGGAGGTGGCCCCGACCATCTACTCGTATTGGTGGAACGAACTCCTCGCCAATGTCTACTCTCCGTTCCTGGCCAAGATGGGTATCTCGAGCGCGGTCCCTCCGGACCCGAACGAGCTCCTCTCGCTGGCCCTGGCCGATCCGACGAACCCCGTGTTCCCCGGGGGGTGGACCGCGTTGAACGAGCTCGCGGCCTCCTCGGCACTGACCCTGCTCGCCGCTCACCTCGGCACCGGGAAGGGCGCATCCCCGGATCTCTCCGGCTGGACCTGGGGCCGGGTGCACACCCTAACGGTGCCTTCGATCCTGGGGTATTCCTCGTTCGCGGAGGGACCCACTCCCCAATGGGGCGACGGATACACTCCGAGCGTGGCCGGGTTCTCCCCGGCGCTTTCGTTCCCGCTGAATCAGTCGGGGATCGGTTCCTCGCTCCGGATGGTGACGACTCCGACCGATGGCCCATCCCTGGGGATCATCCCGGGCGGGGCGAGCGGCAACATCGGGTCGGTGTACTACGACAACCAGCTCCCGCTCTGGTTCGATCACCAGTACCTTGACATCTCCCTCATTTCCGGATCGGGGGGTCCCTTCCCCTCGGGAGTGGTATCCACATGGCAGCTCCACCCGTGACGACGAAGAAGAAACCCCGGGTCTCGCCCCTCCTGCGGGGCCCGCGGCAGATCACCCTGCTGATCGGCGTAGTCGTGGCAATCATCTCGGGGCTCATCGCGGTGGTGCTCCCGTACTGGTGGTTCGAACTTCCGGCGATCTCCGCCTTCGGGCTGCTCTCCTGGAAGCGGAACTACTTCCTCGGGGTTCTCGTGAGCTTCGTGTTCGGAGTGCTCCTGTGGATCGTTCAGATGGAACTGCTCCCGAGCGCCCCGCTGGGACGCATCGTCACGGCGGTCGCCGGGGTCGAGGGGGTGTCCGGGGGGCTGCTCTTCGTGCTCGGTGCGCTGCTCCTTGGGGTCGTCAGCGCCCTCGGGTCCGCCACGGTCGCGGGGATCCCCCGCATGCTCGCCGCCATCCGCCGGGCCCCGGGTCCGAGCGTGGAGCCGGCCGCGAACGACTGAGGTCAGATCTCCGCAACGGATTCGAGCACGCGGGAGGGGCCGGTCGCCGCTTCCCGCATGAGCTTCATCTCGATGTGCGCCAGGGTCTCCGCGATGGAGGACTTCGACACATGGACCATGGCCGCCAGTTCCGAGAGCGTGACCCGGTGGGGCCGGTCCCAGTACCCTTCCCGGAGCGCGAGCCGGAAGATCTCCTGCTGGCGCTCGGTCAGGAGTCCGACCGGACCGGCGGGATATTCGGGACGCATGGAGACGACCCGCGCGTTCGGGGCTCCCTGCCGCCGGAGCTGGACGTAGAACCTCCGGAGCTGGTCCGGGGAAGCGCTGACGGAGACCCGCAGCACCCCGTCGTGGATCCGTATCGGGAAATGGGGGAGCAGATGCAGTTCGTTCGCGATGCGCGCAAGACTGAACGGCGGGATGTCCCAGCGGACCCACAGCACGCTCTCGCCGCCTCGAGAATAGATGAGTTCGGTCTCGTGCACGTCGGGTTGGTGGCGGAGGAAGGCAAGGACCTCCTCCGTCCGTACCGTCCCGGAGAAACGGATCACGGAGAGGGCTTCGTTCGACCATAGCAGGTAGCTCTCCACCCGGAACGCAGCCTGGGGGAAGGTGTTGGACAACCAGTGAAGGCACCCGTAGGACGGGGACATGGAGAACTGGATCATGCACTGGGCGATGTGCGGTCGTTCCTTGGGCAGCGGCAAACCATAGCGTCTCGAGGAGGCCCGCAGGGGCCGGACGCGCTCCTTTCCCGGGGCCCGGGGGAGATTCTGCCGACCGGCTGGTTTCTTGGCGGGGGGAGGCGTGCGGGGGCTCATGTGTCTCCCCCCTCGCTGCCGAGGGCCCGTTCCGCCATCTCGTTCAGGACCTTCTGTTCCACCCCGGCGAGGATCTCGGAGAGGGTGGACTTCGAAGTGTCCACGAGGTTCGCTAGGGTCGTCAACGAGATCCGGCGCGGGACATCCCAGTAGCCGTGGGCCAGACCGAGGCGGAACACTTCATACTGGCGCGGGGTCAGTTGGCCCTCTACGCCGAGCACGACTCCCTCCCGCACCGGACCCAGCGTGGTGCCGGGAAAGCCGTCCCGTATCGACCGGAAGGTCTTCACCACGCGGGAGTGCGGGGCCACGCTCGTGACGTACACGATCCCATTGGAGAATTGGAAGGGCATCAGCGGTACGAGCCCGCTACGGACGAGGAGGGGATAGAAGCTGGGAACGGGGAGTGTGGTCACGACCCGCACGACTCCCCCATAGGTCCGCGCTAGGAGGACATCCAGTTGCACGGTGCGCGGGTGCCGAAGGAGGAAGCGGATCACCTCCTCTGTCCGCGTCCCGAACGGGATGCGTATGTCGAGGATCAACTGGTTCCGGGTGGTCTGGATCCCGAGTACGGTGAAGCGGAGGTACGGGTAGGCGCGCGAGAGTCCTTCCATCGGGGACTGGTCCACGGGCAAAAGTATGCGAATGGTCGCCGTCACTCGCCGGTGCGCTTTGGCGAGAGCGCGCACCGGGCGTGCACTGGGCTCTGCTCCACTCATCCAGAACATCCTTTCACACTCTCCTTATAAAGAGGCGTCCGAACTCATAGGGATTGGAAATGAGGGTACACCGCGGAACACATTCGGAGGGGACTTCGAGGGTTCACGGGGGGGCTCCGGTGGAACTTTAAGAAAGAATGGGGTGGTCGGGGACCGCGCCCGGCGCGACTTCCGGTCGAGCACGCGGGTACGAATGGCTCAGAATACCCCAATTAGGATTAAATAGGCACGATGCCCTATTTCGGACGATTGACGACCCGGAGTGCTGGCCCTGGAGAGAACCCCGAAGAGGGAGCAGTGGTCGGCCCTGTGGTGGCGGTCGGCGCCGATGGGTTGGTGGTTCTTCGGGGACGAGAGGTCCCGGAAGGCACGCTCGTGGAAGGCGGACGCGGACGGTTTGTCGGGAGGGTGGTCAAGGTCTTTGGTCCCGTTCAACGGCCCTACCTTTCGGTGCGCCCCCGCAGGGGACTCCCCCCGGAAGAGATGCTCGTGTTGCTCGGTACTCCGCTCACCGTGAGGCGCCGAGGATGAACCCCTCCGCCACCTCCGCGCTCGAACAGGGTACCTGGCCGCGCTGCAAGAGTTGCGGATCCGGCCGGCTCCTGCGCCAGTTCGAGCACGGCGAGGTGGTCTGCTCGGACTGCGGGGTGGTGAATGAGGACCACCTCATCGACCATGGCCAGGATTGGCGCAGCTTCGATCAGGAGTCGGAAACGAAGAAGGCCCGGACCGGGGCCCCCGCGTCCGTCATGCTTCCTGACAAGGGCCTGAGCACCACGATCGGGTGGCGGGATGCGGATCATTATGGCCACGCCGTTCCGGGACATTCGCGATCTCAATTTTACCGATTACGCAGGCTTCAGCGCCGGATGCGCACGGTGAGCTCGAATGAGCGGAACCTTTCTCAGGCGCTCGGAGAGGTCGACCGCTTGTCGAGCGCCCTCGGGCTGCCGAAGAGCGTTCGGGCGACGGCGGCGATCACGTACCGTCGGGCGGTCTCGAACAACCTCGTGCGAGGTCGCACGATCGAGGGAGTGGCCGCGGCCTGTGTCTACTCCGCGGTCCGCCAATCGAACCTTCCTCGGACCTTGACCGAGGTGGCCGTGCATACGCGTATGGACCGTGCCGACCTCGGACGATTGTACCGGTTCGTGGCCCGGGAACTGTGCATGCGCACCTTCCCGACGAACCCCCAGGATTACGTCAAGCGCCTCGCCGTGGACCTCAAGCTTTCTAGCCGGACGGAGAAGCAGGCGCTCCTGCTGCTGGGGGATGTCATGGGAAACCAGCTCGTGAGCGGTTGCGGTCCGACCGGGGTGGCCGCCGCCACGGTCTATATCGCCGGCATGTTGACCGGCGAGCGACGCACGCAGAAGCAGATCGCCGGGGTCGCCCACGTGACCGAGGTCACGATCCGCGGCCGGTACAAGGCGATCAAGGACCGGCTCGCGCTCGATCTCCCCGCGTGCTGATCACGCGTCCACAACGGACGCCACGAACCGAAGTGGCGCATCTTGGGCATACCGGATCCCGACCCGTTTTCGGACGACGATTGGGTCGGGGGCGATCTTTCGGTGAGCGATGTGCACCTCTCGGGATGTCGTAAGGTCGATCCCATCCTGTTCCCGCGAGATCTCGAGTCCTTGGCAGAGCAGGCCCGGCCCACCGAGCCGGGCGTTCCAGGGGGGGTCCGCCACGGCCGCCCGCAGCAGGACCGCTTCCCCGGGCACGGTGGTCACGTTCGCGCAGAAGTAGCGGTGGATGTGATAGACATAGAGGTGGCCCGGGCCGGAGAACATCGTCCAGTTCTTGCGCGTGGGTCCATAACAGGCGTGATTGGCGAGGTCGCCGGCCACGTAGGCCTCCGTCTCGGAGATCACCGCGCGGAGCATTCGCCCGTCCGGGGTCCTCCGAATGACTTGCGTTCCGAGCAGGGAACGTGCCACCTCGACCGTAGGATGGTCGAAATCCTCTCGATCCCATCTCCTCGGCCCCTCGCTCGCCAGAAGCGCCACGAACTGTTATCTATACGTTGGCTTTCAAGACTGCGATGCCGCCGGTCACCGTGGAGGACCTCACGAAGGCGATCCGCCGGACCCTCGTGGCCCATGGGAAGCTACCGGCGGATCTCGCGGAGACCGTCGCGATCCAGGTCCTCAACTACTTTGGCCCGGAAGGGGTCGTGCTCGATAATGTCCTCGCCAGCGAGGACCGCGACATCTTCTACAAGCTCGAGGAGGAGGGCCTTCTCTCGAGCGAGGTGGAGAACACCACCGTGGACAAGGGGAAGAACTGGCGGATCCACTATTGGCTGCTCAACAGCTCGGCGATCGTGGCCCACGAGAGCCCCCTCGAAGGGGAGGACACGGGACCCGAGAGCGTCTATCGCAAGTTGAGCCAAGAAGGCTGGGCCCGCTCCCGGGCTTCCCGCTAGTGTAGCATCCCGTCCCGGCGCCTAGTAGTGCCGCTCGAGGACGTAACCGCAGAACGCGCGCAGCATGACCTTCCAGAGGCTTTCTGGAAGCAGGGGCTCGATGTCGTTCCAGCTATCCTCGACCAAGCGCTCGGAGACCGAAATGCAGTACTCGAAGGCCCCGGTCCCCTGGATCATTCCGATGAGCCCGAAGATGGTGACCGGGTCGAGCGGACGCTTGCGGAGCGCTGCGACCATCTGGAAGCGTTCCTCGGCGGGGAGCTTGCAGAGCGCCCGGACGACCGGCAACGTCACCTTGCCCGAGGCCAGGTCCTCTCCGACCGACTTGAGGTCCCCCTTGAACCCGCGGAGGTTGAGCACGTCGTCGATGACCTGGAAGGCCACCCCGAGGTTCTCGAAGAACCGGCCCAGTCCCTCCACCTGCTGCGGCGTCCCGTCCGCGGCCACGGCGCCCATGCGTGCGAGGATCCCGGCGGGGGCCCCCGTCTTGAGGCGGTACATCCCGAGGATGCGCTGTTCGAGCGCCGCTCCGTCCCCGGTCTTCGCGAGGTCGTCGAGGTACCGGTCGAATCCCATGATGTCGAGGGCCTGGCCGGCGTGTCCGGCGCGGAGCCCCTCGAAATAGAGCTTGTAGAGGCGGATCTGCTTCGCGTCCGAGGCATCGGACTTCATGGCGGTCCCCTCGGCGATGAAGTAGGCCGCCGTTCCCGCATTGATCGTGAGGGCTTCCCCGAAGAGGAGGTGGGCCGGGGGTCCTCCCCGGCGTACCAAGGAGCGGTCCTCCACGTCGTCCACCATGAGCGAGCCGCTATGCATGATCTCGGGGAGGGAGAGCCACCGGACGTACGGCCGGCAATCCGCCCCCAGGGCCTCGGTGCAGGCCAGCGCCGCGTAGGACCTCCAGGCCTTGCCCCCCCGGTCGGTGATGGTCCGGATCGGTGCGATGAGCCCTTGGGCGATGTCTTCGCCGTCCAGGCCGTCGAGCAGATGCGCATGCTCGGGGGTCGCAAACAGGGCGGCCGCCTCCTTGCGGGAAGGGTGGAGCGGGAGCAGCGAGGCCACGGACTTCCGTACCTCCTCGCTCACGGCCTTGAAGAAATCGTCCAGCGAATCGAGGAAGGAAAAACCACTGCGCTCGAAATAGGCCTTTCCGCCCACGGCGTGCCCGGCGATCGTGCCGCGGACCGTGCACTGACCTTCCCAGAAGGCGGGCTTCGAGAGCACGGTGATGATCTCCTGGTCCTCGACCACGGCCTCGACCACGATATCGATCTTGAGGTCCGGTACCTTGAGCGCGTAGGCGGTCGGATGGGACTCGAAGGAGCGGACCCCCCGCCACCAGCGGAGCGCCTCGAGCGTGATGTGGGTCGAGCGCTCTTCTCGCCCATCCGGGTGGATGATCACCGCCGTGGATCCCGCGTCCCGGCCGGACTTGATCTCTTGGAGCTCGAAGATGGTGAGGGAGGTCCCGTCGTGGAGCTGGATCCCGGCCCAGTTCCAAGCCACCTCGACTTTGCCGAGGTCGTCGGACTTCCGGACCCGGGGAGAACCAAATTCGTGGTCGTACCAGCCGCTCCCGGAGACCTGGTGGGTCTTCCCTTCGACCGTGACGGTCCCGGTGACCGCCATTCGTGGGATGAAGTAGTAGAACATCTCCTCCCCTTCCTTCCCGGGGACCACCCCTTCCCGTCCGTGGCGGTGGGGTTCCATGAGCGGATGGAGGGTGAGCTCGGAGTGGGCCTCCTTCCCGTGCAGCACCGCGTGGTAGTCGCCGGCGTGGTCCTTGACATACTGGGAAGTGCCGTACTGGAGGTTCAATTGGTCGGTCGCCACGTTGAGCGGGGTGCTGAGCGTCCCATCCGGCCGCGGCATCTTTCCCTTGCGCAGGGACTCGGCGAGTGCGCGCCGGATCCGCGGGTCCTTCGACCCCTCCCCGCGCTCAAGTCGAGAAAGGAGCAGGGGAAGGATGGAGGTCTCCACCTCGGATGTCGGGTAGGACTTGCGAGCCGTCGGGTCCGTCAGCGCCCAGGTAAGGAAATGACCATACACCGGAGAACCATCCTTCTCCGAGCGGCCGATCACGACCCGGAAGAAGGACCCGAAGAGCGCGAACGGATTCCCTTCCGTCGAAGTAAGGTGGGCATGGAAATACCACCACTCGACCCCGGAGGAGGCATGGGGAAGGTCTTGTTGGGCGAGGTCGATCGGCGAGGAGGGCGGGGGCCAATCGAGGGGGAACGGGCCCAAGGCCTGCGCCGCCGGAGAAGCAGGTGGGATGGAGGGCGCGGACGTGGGGGTCGAGAGCTCCATGTCGAGGGACGGGGCCTTCTCCGTCACCGCCGGTGTGGTCGTCCCGGTGCCGGCGCTCGGCGAAGGGGTCGAAACCGATGTAGCCCGTTCGGGCGCCGGGGAGGACTTCTCCGACGTCCCCTGGGGCACTAGGGCAGGTCTAGATCCAGATCCCATCCAACGATCATACTTGCTAAGCCATGACAGAACATGAACCTTTTGCCCGGGGGGAGGGTTTCTGTCCGGTCGGGCCGCGGGGAGGTTGGCTTACGTTCGACCGGTCACCCGTCCGGGCGGCTGGTAGCGCTGGAGCGCCGTGTACTGCAGTTGCGTGATCTTGTCGCGGATGTGCCCAAAGGCGTAGATGGCGAAGGCGATCGCGGCCCCCAGCGACAACAAGCTCAGCATGTCGATACCGACCAGGCTCGCCCAGTAGGCCGGGAGGATGAGGGGGAGCGAGGCAAGGGTGTTGAAGGAGGCATGCATGAGCACGGCGAGGAAGTAGTACCCTGCCAAGATGTGTCCCCGTCCCGAGCGCAAGGAATTCTCGGCCACGCCGTAGCCGGTCATCGCGGTCGCGCTCCCATGGAGGAGCACGCTCGAAACGGCCCGGATGAGGAGCGTGAGGATCGCCGAGGCGATCCCGTATTGGTCGAACGCGCTGAGTCCATAGAGGGTATTCTCGACGAACCCGAACCCGAAACCCACCGATGCCCCGAAGACGAGCCCATCGGCCACGTACCGGAAGCTCTGCCGGGTCCAATAGACCCCCACGCCCTTGAATCCCTCCTCGATGATCGGGGCGATGACGATCGCGAGCACCAAGAAGGCGAACGTGGGGCTCTTCGGCAACGCCCCGATGTCCGGCTGGACGACCTCGGAGAAGAGTCCATAGAAGACCTCCTCGAGGATCGCGGAGACGAACGTGCTGATGAGGGCCCCGAAGATGAACGCCTTGAGGAGCGGACTCCACGCCTCCTGGCTATAGCGCTCGGTCTTCCGGACCCAGGCAAGATAGCTGATCGCCGGGACGAACGAGAGCAGTATGATCAGCAGGAGGACGATGAACTCGTTCATTCGTTACGGGGATACTTGTAGAAGCCTTCGCCGCTCTTGCGGCCGAGCTTGCCGGCCTCGACCATCTGGACGAGCAGGGGGCACGCACGGTACTTCGGGTCCCGGAAGCCGGTGTAGAGCCGCTCCAGGATCGCGAGCGCCGTGTCCAGTCCCACGAGGTCCGCCAGCTCGAACGGTCCCATCGGGTGATGGAACCCCAGCTTGTGGGCGGTATCGATGTCCTCCCGGGTGGCCACACCCTCGTAGAGCATCCAGACCGCTTCGTTGAGGAGCACCCCGATGGACCGCGTGGTGATGAATCCCGGGAAGTCCTTGCTTCCCGTCACGGTCTTTCCCAGGAACTGGGCGAAGGCGCGGGCCCGGTCGAGCACCTCGGGGCGGGTACGGGCCCCGGAGATGAGCTCCACCAGTTCCATCGCGGGCACGGGATTGAAGAAGTGGATCCCGACGACCCGGCCGGGGTCCTGGGTGGCGGCGGCGATGAGGGTGATGGAGAGGGAGGAGGTGTTGGTGGCGAGAATGGCCCCGGGCCGCACGATCGAGTCCAGTTTATGGAAGATCTCGCGTTTCATCTCGAGGTTCTCCGGGGCCGCCTCGACCACGATGTCCGCCCCCGCCGCATCCTGGAGCGAGAGCGTGGGTTGCATGGATTCGAAGAGCTTCGGCACCTCCGCCGCGGGGACGGCCCCTCGGGCCGCCATCTTATCGAGGTGCTTGCGGACGTTCGCCAGGCCCTTGTCGAGGTAGGTGTCCTTCACGTCGTAGAGATGGACCCGAAGACCCCGGGCCAACCCGACCGCCGCGATGCCGGACCCCATGATCCCCGATCCGATGACGAAGAGGCTCTCGACCGGTTTGGGTGGACTGCTCGCCATCATGGTATCAGGTTCTCCCCGCCCATATCCCCCGTCACGTTAAGATGGTTACGGCCCGAGTTGCCGGATTGCTTCGGTGTCCTTCACGGAACGGCGACCTGCTTCCTCAGCGCGCACGACCGGCACAGTCCCCCGGAGGAGGGCTCTCCGCAGTTGACGCACGGGGGGAGCGCCTCGGGGGGGTACGCCGCCTCGAGGGCCTCCAAGAGCTTCTCCCGGGTCTTCAGCAGGGCATGGCGGGTGCCCGGGACCGCCTCCTCGATCTGCCAGAGCGCGGTCCGGTAGACGTTCCGCACCGCGCGTCCCGCATGGGGGCACTCCGAGTGGTCGAAGGGAATCTCGCGGAGCCGGGCGTAGAGGTAGACCTCCCGTTCCGGGATCGGGGCGAGCGGAGCGATCCGCGGGACCAGCCCGTCGTTGGTCCGCCGGTGGGGTGCCATCTGGAGGAGACGGGTCGGCTCTCCCCGGGCGAGGTTCATGAGGACCGTCTGCGCGAGGTCATCAAGGTTGAACCCCACGGCGAGGTGCGTCGCGCCGAGGTCTCGGGCCGCCCGATTGAGGAGGGTCCGGCGCCACACGCCGCAGAAGGTGCAGGGGGCGATCTGGGAGAGGGTGCGCGCCGTCGCATCGGTGGTCGTGCCCAGGTCCTGCTCGAATCGCCGGACATGGTGTTCGATGCCGAGCGAGCTCGTTAGCTGCTCGGCGGAGCGCAGCGTGGCCGAGCGATAGCCCTCGATCCCTTCGTCGATCGTGATCGCCACCAAGTGAATGTTCCGTCGTGCCCCGAGGAACCGGGCGAGCAGTGAGAGCATGGTGGCGGAGTCCTTGCCTCCCGAGACCGCCACGGCGAGCGTGCCCCCCTTGATGCCCGACGCCTGGCGGTGCAGTTCCCTTCGGACCCGCTCCTCCGTGAACTGGATGAAATGCCGGCGGCAGAGGTGTTCCCCGGCGTAGGAAAGGTCGATGATGGGTCGCTCCTCGCAGTCGGCGCGAGCGCAACGGAGCGAGGAAGCCACCGGGGAGGGGAGAACGGACGCGTTCACCATGGGACTATGCGGAGGGAGGCGGTTGCCTCCTCTTAAGAAGCACGGTGACCCGAAAACGCAGGACCACCTGGTTCTCCCCGTTCAACAGCTCGTGCTCGTAGAGCGCGAGCCCGGAGTCGGGCTTGGAGGAGAGCTCCCGTTTCTCCTTCAACACGCAGGAAAGATGTACGGAGTCCCCCGGGGACACCGGGAAGAGGAAGCGGGCGTCCTCGATGGCCACGAGGGCGACCAGCGAGCCCCGCGTGATACCGGCCGCCGACCAGAGTCCGAGCGCGAGGGACAGCGAGAGCAGGCCATGGGCGATCCGGTGTCCGAAGGGGGAATGCGCCGCATACTCCGGGTCGAGATGGATGGGGTTCCGGTCGCCGGTGAGCTCCGCGAACCGCTCCACGTCCTCCTGGGAGATCTCCCGCGGGCGCGAGACGAACGTGTCGCCGATCTGCACCTCCTCGAAGTACACGAACCGGAGGAGAGCGTCGGTCGATATCAGTCCTCGGTCCCCTGGCCGAGCGTCAGGTCGCGTGCGGCCGCGACGACACAGTCGCATCTCGCGCAGGAGGTCCGGAAGAGGGGATACCCGTCCCGCTCCCCGAGGGTCGTTGGTCGAATGGTCTAGATATCGATTTATACCGAGGCTGCTCATTCATGATCGAGGGCGATAGACCGGTGGAAGGCGGTCCTAGAGATCCGGCGGGAACTCCGCCATCCGCCTTGCACCCTGACAACTGCCCCAATTGTGGGGCGGCGCTTCCGAGCCCGTCCAGTCCGGGCGCATCGGTCATCTGCAGCTATTGTGGCACCAAGTTCTCCCCGAACGTTCCTCCGCCGCCCCCACCGCCCCCCACCTCGAGCTCTCCCACGCTGGTGATCACCCCGCTCGTCGGCCAACCGAAGATGACCCGCGGCGGCAAGATCGCGCTCGCGTGCTTCATCGTCGGGATCATCCTGGTCACGACCCTCCTCCCGCTCTACATGACGGGGGTCCTTTCTTCCCCGCTCTCCGTCCGGGCCTCCGTCTCGCCCGGATCCGGCCCCCATCCCCTCTTGGTGAGCTACCAGGCGAGCGCTTCCGGTGGACAGGGATCCTACACGTACAGCTGGGACTTTGGTGATGGGGGCACGTCCAGTTCGGCCTCGGGGAGTTACTCCTACACTGCAGAGGGCGTGTATACCGCCACCGTCACGGTCTACGATAACAACGGCAACCAGGCGGGCCAGGCCATCACCGTGACCGTCCTGGGAACCCTCTCGTCGGCGCCGATCAGCCAGGTGGTCAATGTCTCCCTCTTTTCGGGAGTGTCGAACGCCCAGGACTACTCGTTCCAGGTCCCGTCGATCGGTTCGGTGAACTCGGGAGGAATGGCGCAGAACGCGTCGGTTGCCGCGGTCTTCCAAGTACTCGGCTGCATCGGGGCCCCCCCGGCGAACTGCAACCAGGTCCAGGTCGCCCTCATGACTTCTCTACAGTATTCCCAGTTCAGTTCCGGCGCCACCGTCTCACCGTTCTGGTGTTCGGCAACCGCCGGGGGCGGTGCGTGCAGTCCGGCCCACTCGGGATCCGCCTCGGTCAACGTCAGTGCCCAAGGAGGACAGACCCTCAACCTCGTGATCTGGGACACATACGCCGGTTCGGTGACGGTCTACCTTTCCGAGAATTTCCAGCTCTACCAGGTCTCGTGAACCGCCCGGCCATCACCGTACGCTGACCGAACGCCTCCGCGCGGGACGTCGGCGGGGGAGAACTCCCGGACCGGGCCTTTCGATGGGGGTCCCTCCCCGGGGAAAGGGCTTTTCCTTGCTCGATGCTCTGACCCGGGAGGAGGGAAGATGGTGGGAACGCCGGTGGGTGACCGAACGGAGTTCCGGTCGCTCGGACCGACCGACCTTCCGGCGCTCCGGTCGCTGCTGGAGCGCTCCGTACCGGATGACTATATTCTCTCCATGGCCGGCCCGTGGCTCAAGGGGGGACTTGCCCTCGGCGCCTGGAGGGCGGGAACGCTCCTCGCCGTGCTTCGGCTCGATGACCTCGGGGACGGAGAGGGGTGGATCGGCGGGATCCGGGTGGCGCCCGAGCTCCGTCGGCAGGGCCTGGGCCGTTCGCTCATGGATTACACCCATGGGGAAGCGAAGCGACGGGGGCTGACGCAGTTGCGCATGCTCATCGAGGAGGAAAACGCTCCCTCCGAGGCGCTTGCGCGTTCCGCGGGCTACTCGATGACGGGCAAGGTCTCCCATCTCGCCGGTACCCTCACCTCCCCGGCCCACGCTCCTCGGGTGGAACCTCTCGCTCCCGAGCCGACCGGCGATCCTCGGCAGATGCGGTGGGTGGAGGCCCTCGGCGGGCTCTTCTCTCCGATGGTGGTGGAGCGGCTCCGGTTGGTCCGTGCCACCGTCGAGCGCCTTCGACGGGAGGCGCGAAGCGGTAACCTGTGGGGTGTCCAGGGAAGCGACACACGGTTCGTCCTTTCGCCCCCGTTCTCCGCCACCTGGGCCCATTCTCGGGTCCGTTCCCTCTCACCCTTGGACGGGCCCCTGGAAGAGATACTGGACGCGACCCACGCCCTCACCGCCGGGGAGGAGGTCATCATCGACGTCTTCCTCCCCGTCGAGGAACGGGCGCTCCAAGTAGCGGCGGCTCGGGGACTCGTGCGGGGCGCCCTATGGGGGGCCACGATCGGGCTCTACGAACGTCGCCTCTGACGGCGGGGGAGGGGGCCCCTCCTGATGTTTCTCCCGGCGTCGGCGTCGGAAGACGACAAAGAGGACGACCGCCGCCACGAAGATGACCAGGAGAAGAACGAGCCAAGGCGCCCAACTGGTGATCCCGCCCGCGTTCTGGTTTCCGCCGGGTTCGACCAGCAACGAGAGGTTCGCGGTATTGGACCGCCCGTTCGCGTCGGTGACGGTCACGGAAACCTCGTAACTTCCCGTCGCGGACGGGGTGCAGCTGAACGAGATCGAGTCCATGGTAACGCACCCCGGCGGGAGCCCGGTGTAGACGAACGTGAACGGGGCCGTTCCCCCGGCGATCTGGACCGTGAACTGGGTCTGACCCCCGACGGTCACGGGATTGGGCTGGGCGGAGAAGGCCGCGATGGCGAGGCTCGGTCGTCGAGAAGGGGCCACCGCGACCTGCGTGGTGGCGGTGGCCGAACGTCCCGCCGCATCGGTCACGGTAACGCTTGCGGTAAAGTTCCCGTAGGCCGATGGGGTGCAGGACCAGGAGCTCAGGTTCGAACTCGTGCAGCCCGGGGGAAGGTTCACGTACGAGTACGAATAGGGCGGAGTTCCGCCCGCGACCGTGGTCGAGAACGTAGTCACGTTCCCGAGGGGGAACGCCCCCGGCGAGGCAACGAAGGAGGAGATCACGAGGGGCGGCACCTGTATCGCCATGGTCATGTTGACCTCGACGATCTTGCCGACCGGGACCTGGACGCTCACGTTGTCGGTGGCATACCCGGGGAGGGCCGCCGAGAGCAGGTAGGTGCCGCTGGGTTCCAAGAGGGTGGCGTGGCCCGCGACCAGGGGGACATGGGTTCCCGAGAGGTGGAGGGTCGCGTTGGAGGGAGTGACGTTCACCCGGAGCTCTCCCCCGGTGAGCCGAGCGTAGAGGTTCCCGTCCTCGGCGGTGAAGTACTGTCCGCTCGGGAGCGAGAGCACGGACCCGAAGAGGGACGAGCCGCTCGAAAGCGTCTCCGTGGGAGATCCGCCGCTCATCGGGAAGGAATACACGTCGCCTCCCTGGGTGGCGACCAGGAGCTCGGTACCGGCGATCGACGGGGCCCCGGCGACCTCCCCGTTCACCGGCTCGCTCCAGAGCGGAGAAAGACTGGGCAGCGAGAACGCCTGGAAGGTCGAATTGTCCCCGACGAAGAGCGTGCTTCCTACGCATCGGGGCGTGGCGAGGGAGTGGTTGAGCGGAGCCGGGGTTCCCACACTCCCCGTGAGGGCAGAGATGGGGTAGAGCCCGCCCGGGGGCCCCCCAAAGAATCCGTATCCGGGGGTCGTGACGTAGTAGGTGGATCCGCAGACCGCCCCATCCGTCGTGACCCCTCCCGGGATCCCGGCGGTCCAGATCGGCCATCCGGTCAGGTTCACGTCGACCACTCCATCCGTGGTCGCGCTCACGAGCAGGGTCTGGGAGACGGGGTCGTAGACCGGAGCCGCGTAGATCGCCGCGGAGGAGACGTGCCGTTCCCAGAGTCCCGCTCCCGTGCTCTCGTTCAGGGCGAAGACCGTCCCGTTCTGAAGCGCCCCGTAGAGGGTGTTCCGCACCAGGGTAAGGTTGCCGTAGATGGGCGCTCCGAGGGAAGTGTTCCACAGCACGGCTCCACTCGGATCGAAGGCGGTCACCGAGCCCAGCAGCGTGGTGACGGCCACGTCACCCCCCGGAAGGAGGGTGGGGCTGGAGCGGCACGCAGAACCGAGGGGATGCGACCAGAGCTCCTGCCCGGTCACGGGTTCGAAGGACCGCAGGACCCCATCCATTCCGCAGGTGAAGAGCTCGTTCCCCGAAAGAACGGGACTCGACAGCAAGGAGTTCGGTGCTTGGAAGGTCCAGTTGACCTCCCGGTTCGCCAAGAGTGCGGGGACGTAGCGGCCCAGATCGGAGGAGGGGACGGGTTGGGTGTAGTTCCAGGGGAACTGCCCCGTGAGATCGCTCGACCCGTAGACGAACTGGGGGAGGGGAGCTCTCGGAGGAGCGCTGAAATTGAACATGTCCAGAGGGAGGTTTGCATTGCTGTCGAGCGCACCCAAGGAGGGCAGGTTCCAGTTCCACTCGACGAAGTGGACGAGTGAGCTCGGAGTGTAGAAGGCGTGGGAGATGTACCCTTCTCGGGAGTAGGGCGAGACGACGACGAGCGGCACCCGCAGCCCGGTGCCGAGGGGGGTGGCCCGCGGGCTCGGGTTGGCATCGAAGAACCCGCCGCCCTCATCATACGTGAGGAAGATGGCGGTCGAGTTCCAGTAGGCGCTGTTCTCCACCGCTTGGACCAGCTGAAGGAAGGATTGCTGGCCCTGGGACACATTGCCTCCGATGAACTGGAAGGAGGAATCGTCCGGGTGCTCCGTGCAGCAGATCCAGTCCGAGGTGAACCACGAGACGCTGGGCAAGGTGCCCGAGCTGAGGTCCCCGTAGATGTTGTTGTAGAACTGGAGCTGCGGGATGGACCCGTTCGCGTTGTATTCGTTCTGGATCCAGTTGAAGTAGAGCATCGGAGCGAGTTGGCCCAGTTGAAGGGAGCTCGTGGGGAAGCTGAAGTACCAACTGGGGCAGGTGGGGAAGAGGGAGAGGTAGAAGCAGGGAGCGCTCGGGTACTCGTTGTAGTTGCCGTCAAAGGACGCCCACGATATGCCGTTCGCCTGGAGCTCCTGGGGGAGGCTCGGGAACGAGACGACATCCCCGGGCGGATTCGCGTCGCCCGTGATCGGACCCGAGGTGATGGCGTAGTAGTAGAAGCGGTTGGGGAGCGTCGGACCGGCGAAGTCGGTGTAGTAGTTGTCGGCGAGGCCGTACTCTTGCGCCAGTCCGAGCTCGTTGGAGACGATGTAGGAGGGATAGAGGGCATCGGCCGGTGCCCCGTTGGTGTAGTAGAAGCCATCCATGGAGCCATTGTCCTGCTCGCCAAGGATGTTGTCCTCACCGTGCGCCGGCGAGGAGAAACTCTGGTTGTTCCCGTAGTTCCAGTTCGTGGGGTACTCGCTCGCGTACGACGACGGGGCCCCGAGCGAAGTGGGTTGGGGAATCCCGCCCGGAGGAAGTCCGAAGGCACCCGGGTAGTCCCACGCATAATTGTCGAACGCGTGGTTCTCCTGGATCACGATGATGACGTGCTGGATCGGGCTTTGGGTCCGCCGCTCGAGCACCACGGTGGTCTCCCGAGGAGGCGCCCCGGTCGGTGGGACCGCTTGCGCGGACGCCGGCCAAGTGATCGCGAGCAGCGCGACGATCGCCAGGGCGAGAAAGGGCACCCCGCGTCCCATGCCCTCTATAGCGGACGGGGCGAAATAAGTGTATCGCCGTACCGTCGGGCGGTTGGGGAGACCATTACGGTGGTTTTAGGGTTGGAAACGGCGCAAAGTAACCTACATCTACCGGGAGCACTTGGTTGGGGCACTGCCCCCATGAAGAGGACCACTGACGGCCGGAGGTAAACTCCCGGCATGCTGACGACCCGCCCCTTCTTCTCCCGGAATGAGGTCCTGGTGATCCAGAACCGTCTGGGGAGCGATGCGCAGGAGTCGGAGGAGGAACGGATCCGCCGTGCCGGGCTTCCCCGGACCACCTACATGGAGGCGAAGCAACGGCTCTACGCCCGGAGGGTCCTCCAGGATGTCTACATTCCGACCTCGGGGGCGGCGGCCATCTCCAAGGTCCGTTTCACCCTCTTGCGAGTCTTCTCGGACAAGCGGGACAGCGTGACTCGGGAACTGCTGGCTCGACCCCGGACGGTCCTCGTCTGGGCCGGAGCGCACTCCGTCTTCGGGGTCTCGATGGAGAGCGATGCCCCGAAGCGCGAACCTGGCAACGGGGTCCCGGTGAGCGACTTCGGCACCTCTTCGGTCGAGCTCTCGTGTACTCCCGACCCGACGGCGATCCCGGTCTACTTTGACTTCGAGGGAGGCTGGAGCAATCTGGCCGGGCTCGACTACGCCCGGAGATGGCCGCGACCGTTCCCACCACCGGCGGAGTCGAAGGGTCGAGGTTGGTTCCAGAGTCGGCTTCCCTCGCCCGATCTGATGCGGTCCTTGCTCGAGCGACCCTTCCGGGACGAAGGAGGAAGTCCCCCTTCCCACTTGCTCGGACCGACGACGCTTCCGCGGTCGCAGTTACAGTTGGTCCGCTCGGGGGTGGTGGAGTGGCGTACGTTGCTTTCGATGACCGAAACGTCGGGACCCCGCGAGCGGCAGGTCGTGGACCTCGTCTTCGTGGCCGGGAGGTTGCGGGAGCGTTCCGGGCTCCCCGGTTTCGTCCAGGACCTCGCGCACCGGAAGATCGCGTATCCGTTCTTGGCGGTCTCCGATGGTGAAAAGGCACTGCTCGCGTTCTTCGGCACGGGGCTGAAAGAATCTTCTCCCGCATCCCCTGCGCCGCCGAACGTTTCGGGGGTAATCCAGTCGCACCTCGAGGACGTCGTGGTCGTCCGAGAGCCCCTGTCCCAACTGTCCGTTCTGCGGGACCATCGCTACGACCAGCTGCTCTGACCTTTCGGTGATCTTCTCCCGGCCCGATAGTGGGTTCGCCCCTCGTCCATCGGTACGGGGCAATGGGGGGGGTTCAGGGGGCGGACGGCCCGGAGACGCCCGAGCGGACCAGGTCTCGCAGGGGATCGCCGGGGTTGGGAGAGGGCGAGGTGGGGGGGGAGGGCGAGGGGGCGGGGCCCTTCGGGCCCGGCGCCGCCTCCTTCCTCTTCTCCGCTTCGGTCGAAGCACTCCGGGAGGGTCGCTTCCGTCCCCGCATCATCATGGTGAAGACCCCTGCCACGACCGCGGCGAGGATCACTCCCAGGAGCACATATCCGTCGTCGCCAGGAAGTCCGAGGAAGCCCGCGGCTCCGTGGGAAGTCTTTCCGCCGCTCACAGAGATTTCCTGGATGGTGACTCCGGAGGGGGACATCGTGACGTTGAACACCTTCACCTCGCCCGGCGTGATGTTACCCTGGTAGGTCGCGTTAGGTGACGTGGAGGAGTTCCCCGAGATCATAGTGCCTGCGGCGAAGAGGGTGAAGTTCGAGCCGGAGGAACTCGCAGCCGATGTTCCGGTCACGGTGACACGGTAGGTGCCCCAGGAGTCGTTGTGGAGGGAGACCACTTCGCCGGGTCTCCCCGGGCCCGTCACCGCGCTCCCCGAGCTAGCGTTGAGCACCGTCCCATTCCCCTGGATGCCCACTTCGCTTCCCTTGGGATCCATGACGAGGAGGTTCGCCGGGCAGAAGAGCGCAAAGACCATGAAATGAGCCGGCATCGGCATGGGGGGCCCTCTCAGGAAGGGGGGAACGAACGGCTCGCACGGGCTGGTGGCGGGATTGTTGTTGGCGTCCCCACTGTAGATTGCGTCGTAGCTATAGGAGTTCGAACGGAACAACCAGGGGATGGAATCACCGGGAACTCCCGAGATCACCGCGGCGGTCGAGACAAGGGTCGGAGATCCGGAGCAGGAGAGGTCGGCGAAGAACTGGTACGTCACGGTCCCACCCGCACCGGGGGTCTCCCCCGAAAGCTGGGCGGAGTCTGTGACACTTAGGTCCGGTGAGAGCACGAGGATGTTGTCGCTGGGGCCACCGGGATTGACATCCAGAAATACCTCTCCGTTGTTCGAATCAAAGGCAAGGGCGCCCATGGTGAGCTCCCCGCCGGTGACGGTGATGCGATTGACGACGGTGGTGCCTGAGATGGCTTCCACAACGTCATCCCACGCAAGGTCCGTGAGAAGGTACCCCGTCTTACTGTCGAATACGATATCGGTCGCTCCCCCCCCGTTGTTGACAAAGCCTCCCACCGTCGTGACGTACGCGTTGGTGTGTCCGTTCACGACCGCGACGGTGGCAGGGACATAACCCGCGTTCGGAAAGTAAAGGTACCCGTTGCTCGGGTCGAAAGCCCCCTGAAGGCTCTGGAACCAACTCCAGCCCGGGAGGGAGATCGTGGTGATGACGGTTGCACCCGAGATGACCGCGATCGCAAACCCGCCGCTGATCTTCATGGGCAGGTACATGTTCCCGTTGTTCGGGTCATAGACGATCCCGCCGTACGAGGGAGAATGGCCCGAACCGAGTGCCACCGAAGATACCACCTGGTTGGCCTTCGGGCTCCCTCCACAGGGGGCACCGCCATCGCAGATGATGGGAACCGAGGTCGTCCCTCGCGCGCCGACATATACCTCGTCGCTACTCGGATCGAAGGCGACATCATACGGGGTCATGGAGTTGAGCGGGATCGTGGCCACTACGTTCGTCCCCTTGATCACCGTGACCGAGCCGGCGCCGTTGCCATAGTCGGTGTCCGCCACAAAGACCTCTTGGGTGTGAGGGTCGTACGTAGCCCCACAGGCTCCCGGACCTCCAGATATGGTGGTGACGGTGGTGTTCGTGGCACCGTTGATGATCTGTACGAAACTGGCTTCAGTGGCGTAGACGTAGCCGTTCGCGCTGTCAAACGTCATATCACAGTATGTGGAGTCCTCAGTGTAACCTGGGATCTTGTAGTTGCCGCTGAGGTTGGCCACTACGGTGAGTTGGGTCGTGAGCTTTGGTGAGGTCTTGCCCACCATGAGGGGTTCACAAGGGCTTGTGGCAGGGTTGTTGTTCGCATCCCCGCCGTAGGCCGCGTTCCAACTGTACGATCCTGCGCTCGGGAACGGTTGCGAGCTCGAAAGGTAGGTTCCGGGGCCGGACACCGCGCTCATCGAGATCGTGAGGTGGTTCCCGACACAGCCATTGTTCGCCCACTCGGAGAAGGTCATGGTCCCCGACGCCGTCGGGGTCGCGCCG
>JAKAOF010000061.1 GCA_021823345.1 Thermoplasmata archaeon | reverse complement strand
CCAAACTCCCATGGGCCGGCAAAGGGTGGGAGGTGGCACCAAATATCTGCGGACGCATGGGGGAGCGTGCGCTCAGTCTCACTTCCGTGGATCTTCTTGGTCTTTGCAACCAGCTTGGCGTTGTTCCTGACCTACCTGGATTGGTGGTTTCCCACCTGCCTTCTCTTGACACCCACACCGATCCCCGGCGGAATGGAGGTATTCTACCCTGCGTGCTCTTGGAATCTCAGAGCGACCTTTGCCATAGGGAGCCTCGCGGCCTTCGCGTGGGGTGTGTTCTTGGGAACGCGGTATGCCGCCATTGTAGGTCGGAGCAAGGGTACACCGGGGGCACCCAAATCGGAGAACTCCAGGCAGGTGTCGACGGTTCGTGAGAGTGCCTGGTGCGTGATGATCATCGGTGACACATTGCTGGCGGCATCGATCGTTCTTTCGTGGATTGCGTGGCGGCCCCTCGCATTCGGATACGTAACCGTTGGTTGTCCGTCACCCTCCGTGGGATGCACGGCCGTCTCGGTCACAACCTATTCAACTGCAAGCCGGGTGTTCCTCGCCGTTGGCGTGGCCACGCTGGCGCTCGGGGCTCTCGTCTATCTCGTGGATTGGCATCAGAAGAAACGGCCACTGAAGTTGCCCTTGCTGCTCGTCGCAAACGCGGTCGCTCTCTTGACGATGATCACGGTCGTTATCTTCGTGGTGACATACTTTTAGGACACATGGTCCTACCGCGCTCCCAAGCCGGACCTCGATCCAATGACGATGCCGTTGGTCATCCACACCCATTCATCAAGCATGGAGATTTGGCCCGGGCCGGCCGGGAAGGAAACCTTTTGCTCATCGTGACATGTGAACGTTGGTCTGATTCCGTGGAGTGCACCCTGAAGGTCCTGCTCTTCGCATCGGCTCGTGAAGCCGTCGGCCGAGGAGAACTCACCGTTCCGTACTCGCGGGGTGAGTCGCTGGCGGACCTACTCGGACGACTGAGGGACGACTACCCATCGTTGGCCAAGATGTCGCACTATCGCTTTGCGCTGAACGGAGAGTTCGTGTCGGGGGACCTTGCTCGGGTGAGGTTGGAGAACGCCGTGGAACTCGCCCTTCTTCCCCCCTACTCGGGGGGGTGAACCGTGCCGAAGACCCTTCCCAACATCTCGGTGGGCATTACCCGCTCCCCCCTCACCCTGGTGCCGGTCTTGCGGCGGCTTACGGACCCTTTTTCGGGAGGGGTTGCGATATTCGTGGGCCGGGTCCGCCAAGAAGGTCGGGGACGCGGAGCTTCCCGGGGAACCGCTCGCACGGTGCTCGAATACGAGGCCTACCGTCCTTTGGCGCTGCGAGAGCTCCGTCGGATCGCCACGGTGGCTTCGAAACGCCACGATGCTCGCGCGATCGTAATCCGCCACCGGGTCGGAAAGCTCGATGTGGGAGAGGTTTCGGTGATCGTCGCTGTGGCGTGCCCTCACCGGAACGAGGCGTTCCTCGCGTGTCGCTACCTGATCGACACCCTGAAGACGGACGTACCCATCTGGAAAACGTCCAAGTCGGGCAACCGTAGCTAACTCTGTCGCGGGGAGGCCGGCTTCTTCCGACGACGGACGGCGGTCGGAGGGGCCCGTTCGAGGTTCTTGCCCGCAAGCCGGGATTCGGCGATCTTCACGTAACCTTCTTCGACATCCATCCCGATGTACCGGCGTTTCGCCCGAGCGGCCGCAACGCAGGTCGATCCGGCGCCGCAGAAAGGGTCGAGGACCACTTCCCCCTCGTAGGTGAAGAGGCGGATGAGCCGGTCCGGAAGTTCGATGGGAAACGGGGCCGGATGTCCGACCCGGGTCGCAGATTCCGGGGGGAACGACCAGATGCTCTTCGTCCAGGCCACGAACTGTTCGGAAGTGATCGAGGGCGTTCCGCCTTCCACCTTGCGGCCGAACTTCCCTTTCGAGAAGACCAGGATGTATTCGTGGACGTCCCGGAAGGTCGGATTGGACGGGGAGCACCAGCTTCCCCACGCCGTGGAGACCCCGGCCCCGGCTCCCTTGTCCCAGATGACCTCTCCCCGCATGAGAAAGCCCGCCTGGTCCATCGCCTCGATGATGTACCGATGATACGGGATGTAGGGCTTGCGTCCCACGTTCGCAATGTTGACGCACGCCCTTCCTCCGTCCACCAGGACGCGGTAGGTCTCGGAGAACACGTCCTGGAGCAGCTTGCGATACTCCTCCAATCCGAGGTTCTGGTCATAGTCCTTGCCCACGTTGTAGGGGGGAGATGTGACCATGAGGTGCACACTTCGGTCGGGTAGCCCTTCCATGTGCCGAGCGTCCATGACGAGCACATGGTCCAGGAACGCCTCGGGGACCTTGTTCTCGGTCTGAGATTCACTTTCCCGTCGTTTCGCATCCGCGTAGAGCTTCTGGCCATAGAAGGAAGAGGCATCGTGGCCTTCCCGACGGGACGATCCGAAGGCCCGAGTTCGAGTACCCCGCCCCATCCCGCAACCACCCCGCAAATCCCTTCCCCGTCTTGAGTGTTTCTACGGACACGAACCCCTGCGATCCCGTCCCGGAACACTCCTTTGAGAGCGGGCAGGAGGCGCCCCGGGGCATCCTGAGCGAGAAGCTTATGATGCCCGCCAGACTCCGCACCCGCGCTCATGGGCGAGCCCAGCGCCATGATGGCGCAGTACAATGGGGTGCGCGACCGGTACCCCGGCCACATCATCCTCTTCCGGGTCGGAGACTTCTTCGAGAGCTTCGGCAAGGACGCCGAGATGCTCTCCCGGGAACTCGATATCGTGCTGACCAGCCGTCAGAATGACTCCGCGGGGCAGAGGATCCCGATGGCCGGCGTTCCCCAGCATGCCCTGGAGACTTACCTGTCCCGTCTCGTTCGCAAGGGACATCGGGTGGTGGTCTGCGATCAGGTCGAGGACCCTTCGACCGCCCGGGGGCTCATCGAGCGGGCCGTCACCCGGGTCGTCACACCGGGGACGGTCGTGGAAGAATCCTTGCTTCCCCGGGGACAGAGCAATTACCTGGCGATCGTGGTCGGCTCCGAATCCGAGGGGCATGCGGTCGTCCTGGTGGAAGTGTCCACGGCGGAGACCATGGTCCGCACGTACCCCCCGGGGCCCATCACGTCCGTCGTGCACGAGATCGCCCTCCTGCAGCCGCCGGAGGTTCTGCTCGACCCTTCGGTCGCCCAAGAGGTCGCAGCGATCCCCTCAGCCTGGCGGTCCTCACTTCCACGCTCCCGGCAAGTATCCGGGGTGCTGCCCGTACCGGTCCAGGAGTTCCCCGCCAACTGGCGGAGCGAGACGGCGTTGCCTCCCCTGGTCGAGCGAGCGCTCGGAATGGCGGCGAGCTATGTCTCCCAGTGCGCGCCGGCACTGCTCGGGAGCCTTTCCCGTCCCGGCCATTACGACCGGAGGACGCAGATGACCCTCGACATCACCACGCTCCGCCATCTCGAGATCACAGAACCGATGAATCCCTCCTCGGAGGGGTCGCGGACGCTGCTGGATGTATTGGACCGGACGGAGAGTCCCGCCGGTCGAAGGACGCTCGTCGCCTGGCTCACGGCGCCCCTTGCCGAGGTTCCCGGGATCGAGCGGCGACTCGAGGCGGTGGACTGGTTCTTGGGCCAGAAGGAGGGGCTGGTGTCCCTCCGGAAGCGCATCCACCAGATCGCGGACCTCTCGCGACTCGCCGCCCGGGTACTGGCTCGCCGGGCTACGCCCCGGGATGTGCGGGCGATCGGCACTTCGCTGAACGCCGCTCGGGAATTGGGGGACCTGTTGCGTCAGCCTGGGGAGGACCGCCTTCCCGGGATGCTCCGAGAACTCCTCTCGCCGCTCACCGAGGAAACGACGCTGGCGGACGAGCTCCTCCAAGCGATTCCGGAAGACGCCCCGGCGGTGCTCACCAACTCGGGAAGCTTGAACCCGCGGTCGTTCCTGGAGCTCCAGCAACTGCGCGACCGAGAGGCGGGAGCGATGTCGGAGCTTTCCGACCTCGAGCGCAAGGAGGCCTCCCTGACCGGGATCAAGAACCTCAAGGTGGGGTATACCCAGGTCTTCGGGTACTATTTCGAGGTCACCCGGGTGCACTTTGCCAAGGTCCCCCAGGATCGCTGGCGCCGGAAGCAGACGCTCGCGAACGCCGAGCGCTACACGAGCGAGGAGCTCCAGTCGCTCGAGGCTCGACTCCTCTCCACGCGGGAGGAATCCGAGCGCAAGGAGGCCGATCTCTGGAACCAGCTCGTGGCGCGCGTGGCCGAGAAAGCCCCCATCCTACGCCGGGTCGGGGATGCCGTGGGGGTCCTGGATGCGCTGTCCTCCTTTGCCTACGTGGCGAAGGAGAAGGGTTGGGTCCGTCCCAAGGTCACTCCGGGGGAGGGGATCCGGATCCGCGAGGGTCGGCACCCGGTGCTGGAAGAGCTCCTCGGCCCGGCGTTCGTTCCCAACGATGCCGAACTCGGGGCCGGGGCGGCCCGGCTCCTTCTCCTCACGGGTCCCAACATGGCGGGCAAGTCCACCTACATGCGCATGGTGGGGCTCATCGTCTATCTTGCCCAGTGTGGTTCATTCGTTCCGGCTCGGTATGCCGAGGTCGGCCTTGTCAACTATCTCGCGACCCGGATGGGATTCACCGACGAGACGGGGCACGGGAAATCCAGCTTCATGGTCGAGATGAGCGAGGTGGCGGAGATCCTCTCGCGCGCGGATGCTTCGAGCCTCATCCTGCTCGATGAGGTGGGCCGGGGTACGAGCACCTCCGATGGGCTCGCGATCGCCTGGGCCATCGTACATCACCTTCATGACCGGGTCCAAGCCCGCACGATCGTGGCCACGCACTACCACCAACTGGCCGACATGGTCGCATCCCTTTCCTCGGCGCAGAACTCCCACCTCGGCGTACATGAACGGGAGGGGGAGATCACCTTCCTGCGGACGCTCCTCCCGGGGGCCACGAACAAGAGCTACGGGATCCATGTCGCGAAGTTGGCGGGGCTTCCCCTGGCCCTGACGCGAGAAGCCTCCTCCACGCTCCGAGACCTCGAGGGACGGGTGTCCGTCCCCAGCGCGAAGGAGAAGGAGCGGGGAACCTCCTCGAGCGGTCCCCGGTACACCCAGGCCCTGCTTCTGCGGGATGCCCAGGCGGAACGGGCCCTGGAGATCTTCCGTGAACTGGAGAAGATCGACACCCACTCGATGACCCCGATCGAGGCGCTCAACCGGTTGCATCAGATGGTCGAAAAGGTCCGCCAAACTCCGGATAAACATGGGGGATAGGTCCGGTTCTTCGCCATCCGACGCGGACCCGCGAGCGCGGGGTTCCGCCCGGTCCATCCACCGGTTGGAAGAGGGCACCATCCGTCAGATCGCCGCAGGGGAAGTGGTCGAGCGACCCGCGTCGGTCGTGAAGGAACTCATCGAGAATGCGCTGGACGCGGGAGCGACCGAAGTCCAGGTGCGCATCTCCGGCGGAGGGCTTGGACTGATCGAGGTCGCCGACAACGGCCAGGGGATCCCGATCGGGGACTTCCCGCTGGTCTTCGAGCGACATGCCACGAGCAAGCTCCGGGACGCTGCCGAGCTCCCTTCGGTATCGACCTTGGGGTTCCGCGGGGAGGCGCTCGCCTCGATCGCCGCGGTGGCCCACGTCCACCTCCTCAGCCGGTGCGACGGCACCACGAACGCCTTCGAGATG